>URZX01000001.1 GCA_900552455.1 uncultured Peptococcaceae bacterium
GTGACCACGTCACCATGACCGTAGAACTGATCCACCCAATCGCAATGGAAGAAGGGCTTCAGTTCGCAATCCGTGAAGGTGGCCACACCGTAGGTGCAGGTACCGTTGCAAAGATCTTCGAATAATTCGAAGCGAAAACCGTACACAAAAGCTCAAGACGTTCGCGCCTTGAGCTTTTTTACGCCTCGTAGAGCGCTTTCCGCTGTGCTTGCGATACGCGCACACATACGATTGAATATTATTTTATCAAGCTAACGAAAACCAGATCAGTTTTGTGTCTTCAGGTTGGCTTAAGATTCGAGCCTGGCGGATGTGCACAGAAACATTGAATCTTAATACAATTTAACTGCTTTTCTATATGGATAAATTCTCAAAAATATGGTAAAATAGAAATACTGTACAAGAAAATGAGAAACGGGAAGCGCTCCATTATTGCTAGAATTGAGGTGTCAGAATGAAAATAGAACAGTTAGAATTCCTGATCGAAGTTGTCAAAGCAGGTTCTATTAACGCAGCTAGCAAAAAGATCTTTATCTCGCAGCAAAGTTTAAACCAGTCCCTACGTAATTTGGAAGACGAGATCGGCTTTCCTCTGCTCAATCGTACCAAGAAAGGTGTCACACTGACCGAACGTGGCCGTGAAGTGTTCAGCGCAGCGCAGGCCATCGTTGCGCGTTATGATCAGATGCTGCGTCAGATTTCCGCGCTCAAAGAAGATTCCACCGAGGTCATCAGCGGCAAGATGAACGTGCATACTTCGCCGATGATCAGTGTTTGTATTCTGCCGGTTGTCTACGTCGATTACAAGCACAATTTCCCAAAGGTGCAGCTCTTCTGCCAGGAGCGTTACCAGGATGACATCGTCAAGGAAGTGAGCGAGCATCCCGGTGATGTGGGCTATGTACTCGTTGCCAACACGCTCCATCATTTCTTTGATAAGATACCGAGCAACGTCGAGCTCTCGCTCCTCAACACCTATCCGATCTACATGGCCATGTCCCCACGCCATCCGCTGGCGCGCCAGCACACGCTGTCGCTCCAGTCTATCAAGGATTATCCGCTCATCATCTACGAAGCAGGCGGTATCCAGGGTGAGCATGCGCTGCAGAGCGAAGTGGATATGCACATTCTGCTTTCCACGAACAACACCAACATGACCAAGGAGCTTTTGAACGAAGGCAACGCACTCATGTATTCCTATCCGCCGTATGTCACTCGCGGCGCCTTTCCAGAATGTGTGCACATTCCGCTACACACGAAAAATATTTTCTTCGAGCTTTATATGGTCCACAACAAGGACGCCAACCAGCAGCAGCGTCGTCTCATCGACAGCTTCAGCTCGATCTTCCAGCAATACATATGAACGGACGCGAACCAGGCTACAATGCCTGGTTCGTTTTTCTATGGCGATTTTACGAAAAGAACTTGTGAGAATGGGCGCTGGCGTGGTAACATAATGACTAGAGAATCGTTTGCCGCGCGTTTTCGTCGAACAGCGGCTGTTGTAACCTAAGGAGGAATCCATCTATGAAGCAGGATATGATCGTCATCCTTGATCTGGGTAGTGAGGAAAATGCGCGTCTGGCGCGAGAGATCCGTGCGCTTGGCGTATACAGCGAGATCCATCCACACGACATCACCAAGGAAGCGCTTTTGGCGCTGCCGAATGTCAAGGGCATCATCTTAAACGGTGGGCCAAACCGCATTGTTGACGGCGTGGAGATCGATGTGAGCGACGAAGTGCGCGATTGCGGGCTGCCGGTGTTTGCTGTCGACCACAAGGGCGCAGCAGCCTGGCCAACAGAAGAAGCTGGTCGTCGTCTGGCACTGCGCGCATTTGTCTTTGATATTTGCGGCGCAGAAGCAAACTGGAACATGGAAAATTTCATCGCCGATCAGATCGAACTGATCCGTCGTCAGGTTGGCGATAAGAAAGTGCTGCTGGCGCTTTCCGGCGGCGTTGATTCGTCCGTCGTGGCAGCGCTGTTGATCCGTGCGATCGGTGACCAGCTCACATGTGTCCACGTCAACCATGGCCTTTTGCGCAAAGGGGAACCAGAGCAGGTTGTGCAGGTTTTCCGCAATGAAATGAAGGCCAATCTGATCTACGTCGATGCCGTGGATCGCTTCCTTGATAAGCTCGCCGGCGTCGCCGATCCTGAGCAGAAGCGCAAGATCATCGGCGCAGAATTTATCCGCGTGTTCGAGGAAGAAGCGCGCAAGCTCGAGGGCATCGAATTCCTCGGCCAGGGCACGATCTATCCGGATATCATCGAAAGCGGTACAAAGACCGCGAAAGCCGTCAAGAGTCACCACAACGTTGGCGGTCTGCCAGAGGATCTCAAATTCGAGCTCGTTGAACCGCTGAAAATGCTCTTCAAGGACGAAGTCCGCGCCTGCGGCAAAGCCCTCGGTCTGCCGGACAGCATGGTTTATCGTCAGCCATTCCCTGGTCCTGGTCTCGGCGTGCGCTGCCTTGGCGCTATCACCCGCGATCGTCTGGAAGCCGTGCGTGAGTCCGATGCGATCCTGCGCGAAGAATTTGAGAAAAACGGCCTCGCTGGAAAAGTTTGGCAGTATTTCACAGCCATTCCAGATCTCAAGAGCGTCGGTGTTCGTGATAACAAGCGTGCCGACGAATGGTGCGTGATCATCCGCGCCGTCAACACCATTGACGCCATGACCGCAACCGTTGAAAACGTGCCGTTTGAATTGCTCCAGCACATCACCGCCCGTATCACCAGCGAAGTGAAGGGCGTCAACCGTGTGCTCTACGATCTTACACCAAAACCAACCGGCACCATCGAATGGGAATAATCAATGATCAGCAGGCGTCCTTTGCGGGCGCCTGTTTTTGCAATGGAGGAAGAGATATGACCGATACAAAGATTTACCAGGCACTGCCTCCTGATACGTCTCTGGCGAAGCGCTTTGTTTTTCGTAGCATTTTGCCGGAGGAAGCAGAGCAGGCAGTCGCCATCGAGACAGAGTGTTTCCCACCGCATGAAGCCTGCAAGCCAGAGATCATGCGAGCGCGCGTCGCCATTGCGCCGGAACGCTTTCTCGTCGCCGTCGACCGCGAAAGTGGGCGAATCGCCGGCTTCATCGACGGGCTGGCGACAAATGACGCGCATCTGCGCGATGCGATCTACACCGATCCCTCGCTGCACGATCCCGCCGGGCGCAATGTCATGATCCTCGGCGTCAATGTGCTGCCTGCCTATCGCCGCCAGGGACTGGCGCGGGAGATGGTCGCGCAATTTCTGTGCCGTGAGCAGAGTCGTGGCACCGAGCGCGTCATTCTCACCTGCCTGGCGCATCGCGTGGCAATGTACGAAGGCTTCGGCTTTCGCACGATCGGCGATTCCGACTCCACCTGGGGCGACGAGCAATGGATCGAGATGGATGTACGGTTGAATCTTTGAGCGTAGGAACGGAAAAATTGCTTGATTTTCACCGGATAGTCTCATAAAATGAGACTATGAGGTGAAAATATGATAAAAACGACGAACATGATGCTGGAATCGCTGAAGGAATATGCCAATCCTAAGGCCAAGTTGGCGCGGATGGTGAAAAATAGAGAATGCTTTCCGATTGTGAAGGGATTGTACGAAACGGAGCGAAACGTACCAGCGCATCTTTTAGCTGGAAGCATTTATGGGCCGTCGTATATTTCTTTTGAATATGCGTTGGGTCATTATGGATTGATTCCAGAACGGGTGGTTGTCGTGACGTGTGCGACGTTTGAGAAGAAAAAGAAAAAGCGATATGAAACACTGTTTGGCACGTTCTCCTATCGTGACGTTCCAGCTGCGGCTTTTCCATTGGCGTTGAGATTGGTGCAGGAGGGGGAGTATTTTTACCGGATCGCTGAACCGGAGAAGGCTTTATGTGATGAGATTTATATTCAATCACCGGTGGCAAATAATAAAGAAATGGCAGCGCTGCTTTTGGATGATCTGCGTATTGAAGAAAAACAGCTGGCCGCGCTCGATGTGGAAAAAATTGCCAGGCTTGCACCGCATTATCATTCGACAAACGTCAGGCGGTTGGCGGCTTTTTTGAGGAAGGTGAAAAAATGAGCACAGCGATCGAACGGATGCTTGAAAGCTACGAGGTCGAGACGATCTATGATCAGAAAAATGCGATGAAAGAGATCATGCAGGAGATTGTGCTTTGCGGATTATCACGTGCTGGATTTTTCAAAAAAGCTGCATTTTATGGTGGCACGGCATTGCGCATTTTTTATGACCTGGATCGCTTTTCAGAGGATCTGGATTTTTCGCTGATACAGCCGGACCCTGGATTTTCGCTGAAAGACTATTTTCCAATATTGGAAAAAGAAGTGGCAGCGTTTGGTATTCGTGTGGATATTCAGGAGAGAGAAAAGCACCAAGAAAGTGCGATCCAGTCTGCCTTTCTGAAGGGAAATACGCGCGAGCATTTGCTGCTGTTCTACGCAGACGAGGCGGCAGCAGGACATGTTGCAGCGAACGAAACGATTAAGATAAAGTTTGAAGTGGATATTAATCCGCCGGCGTACGCGAGCTTTGAGCACAAATACCGCCTGCTGCCTGTTCCGTATGAGGTAAAGATATATGATCTGCCTTCGCTTTTTGCGGGAAAAATTCATGCCGTACTTTGTCGTGGCTGGAAAAGTCGCGTGAAGGGGCGTGATCTCTATGATTATGTGTTCTATCTTTCTAAAGGCGCCACTGTGAATCGACAGCATTTGCAGGCGCGGCTGCTTCAGTCGAATTGCGTGCCGGAGGATTTTTCTTGCTCGTCAGAAAATCTCCGAGCGCTGTTGAACGAACGTTTTGCGCAGATTGATTATGAAAAGGCGAAACGAGATGTGGAACCATTTATCTCAAACTCATCGATGTTGGAACTTTGGTCTGCGGATTTTTTTAATCAAATTACAGAAGGATTGCGTGTATGCTAAAGCGTTGAAACTATGACGAGAGGAGTAGAAATACCATGAAAAAATTTGGCTTTGGACTCATGCGTCTGCCTCTGTTGGATCTGGCGGACACAAAGAGCGTAGATATTGAAACTGTGAAAAAGATGGTGGATGCATTTTTCGCTGCTGGTTTTTCGTATTTCGACACAGCAGCCTGCTACCATGACGGGCAGAGTGAGATCGCATTTCGCGAAGCAGTCGTGAAGCGGTATCCGCGCGAAAATTTTACGATCACTGATAAGCTGACCATGTTCATGCTGGAAAAGCCGGAGGAAATGCCAGGATTTTTCGCTGGTCAGCTGGAGCGGCTCGGCGTGGACTACATCGATTACTACTGGCTGCACGGGCTGGATCCATCGTCCTACGAAAAAGCAGAGGCCTTCGGCGCATTTGAATTTGTGCATAAGCTCAAGGCTGAGGGCAAGGTGCATCATCTGGGATTTTCCTTCCATGGCGATGCAGCGCTTCTCGAGACGATCCTCACGAAGCATCCGGAGATGGAGATCGTGCAGCTGCAGCTCAATTACCTAGACTGGGACGATGCGCAGGTGCAGTCGCGGCTTTGCTACGAAGTGGCGACGCGCCACGGCAAGCCGGTCGTTGTCATGGAGCCTGTCAAAGGCGGCGCGCTCGCGACGATCCCCGAACCAGCAGAGAAGCTGCTGAAAGCGTGCAATCCTGACGCGTCCACAGCCTCCTGGGCTGTGCGATTTGCGGCAACGCCGGAAAACATCATGGTCGTGCTCTCCGGAATGTCGAGCGAAGCGCAGATGGCCGACAACCTCAGCTACATGCAGGATTTTCAGCCGATCTCCGCAGAAGAACAGGCTGTCATCGACGAAGCAAAGACGATCATCCAGCAGACCATCGCCATTCCGTGTACAGCCTGCCGCTATTGCGTCGACGGCTGCCCACAGCACATCGCCATCCCGGATTATTTTGGCCTCTATAACGACGTCAAACGCTTCGGTCCATCGCAGCTCGGCAACGCCCGCCATCGCCTCGGCAAGCTTGCCGAAAAGAATGGTAAGCCATCCGACTGCATCCGCTGCGGCGTTTGTGAAACACGCTGCCCGCAGCATCTCACCATCCGCGACCATCTCGAAGACGTCGCGAAAGAATTGGAAAACTGAGCGTTCAAAAATAAGAGCACAGCGCTTGCATCCTGATCGGATACGAGCACTGTGCTCTTATTTGATGTCAGCGGTTGTCGATTTTTTCCGGCATCATATCGTGCCAGCTGAGACGTTGCTCAGCGACGCGTTCCCACTTTGTGCCTGGCTTGCCGTGATTCACATAAGGATCGATGGAAATGCCGCCGCGTGGCAGAAATTTTCCCCAGACCTCGATGTATTTTGGATCGAGCAGGCGCACGAGATCGTTCATGATGATGTTGACGCAATCCTCGTGGAAATCGCCGTGATTGCGGAAGGAGAAGAGATAGAGCTTGAGACTTTTGCTTTCCACGAGACGCGCATCAGGCACATAAGAAATGGTGATCGTGGCAAAATCCGGTTGGCCGGTGATGGGGCAGAGGCTGGTGAATTCTGGGCAGTTGAACTTGACAAAGTAATCGTTTTCCGGATGCTTGTTATCAAAGCTTTCGAGAAGCTCCGGCGTGTAGTCTGTGGTATAGGCGACATTGTGATCGCCGAGCAGGGTCAGGTTTTCTCTAGGCATGGATGGCTCCTTTCAATCGTTGGCGAGGGCTGGATCAGCGACACCGTTGGCAGCGAAGGCTGCTGCGCGATCAATGCAGGTGCCGCATTTTCCACATGGATGATCGCCGCCTTCGTAACAGGACCAGGTCAGCGCGTATGGTACATCGAGCTTGAGGCCGGTAGCGACGATGTCAGACTTGGTTTGGTTGACAAATGGCGCTTCGATGCGCAGCTGATGGCCGGAGCCTTCGTAGATGGCTGTGTTCATAGCGTTGTTGAAAATCGGCGAACAATCTGGATAGGCAAATCCGGCGGCGTCATCAGCATGGGCACCGTAGTAGATGACTTCGCAATCGCGGCTTAGCGCGATGCTTGCTGCTGCTGAGAGAAAGAGTCCGTTACGGAAAGGGACATAAGTCGCGACTGGCGATTCGCCATTTGTTTCAGCGAGCTGATCGGCATAGCTTTCTTCTGGAATTTCTTCGCTGGATTGTTTCAGAAGCGCACAATCGCTGTAGCGGAAGATCAATCCCAGATCGAGAAAGAGCTGCTCCACACCATAGTGCGCAGCCACAGCTTTGGCTGCCTGCAGTTCCTTGTCGTGCTTTTGTCCGTAGGAGATTGAGAGCGCGATAACACGCGCGCTGCCGTATTTTTCGACCGCGAGTGCCAGGGCCGTGCTCGAATCCACACCGCCGCTGGTCAGTACAAGTGCATTTTTCATTGATGTTCCTCCTTAAAGATCAGTCAGACACCTCGTCTGTCAGGCGCCCAGATAAATTTGTGCAACTGCAGCTGCAGACGCACACCGTTGAGACGTTGCGCCAGCATGTATTCAACCATTTCCGCTGGCTTAATGGCGCAGAAAACCGGGCTCAGATACACGTGACAACGTTTTGTCAGCTCCTGCTCAGCGATGACTTGTGCCGCGCGTTCCAAATCCTCCGCGCTGCCGCAGACAAATTTCACCGTATCTTCTTGCTGCAGCAATGCAAAATTTTCAACACGCATGGCGCGCTCCCAACCACTGGATGGCAGCTTGTAATCCATCGTGAAGACAGGGCGCGATGTTTTGCAGAATGGCGCCAAATCCACCGCTCCGTTGGTTTCGACCTCAACCCGCAATTCTGGATGATCCGCCAAAAGCATCAACAGCGCCGGCATTTCCGGCTGCAGAAGCGGTTCACCGCCAGTCAGCGTGACATTGCGAATGCCGCTCTGGAGAATCTTTGCGACAATGTCTTCTGGCGACTGTTCTGTGTAGGGACAATCGGGCGCGTTTGCCCACATCGTATCGCAATAGCTGCAGCGCAGATTGCAGCCCTGAAAGCGTACGAAAAACGCCAGCTCGCCGGCACAGGGCCCTTCCCCGTTGATGCTTGCAAACATTTCAACAACCTTCATCGCGTTGCCTCCTCGTAAATCGCGCAGTTCGTTGGCGTTTCGTAGACCGTCACCCGAGCGATCGGTAGAGCCTTCGCCTGCAGCTGCATGAAAATGTAGCGTGCCAGCTCTTCGGCGGTTGGTCGGAATGGCAGCATGACCAGACGAAATCCCTCACATTCCAAAGCCGCCACTGTTTGCGGCAAGAGAGAATCCTCTTCATAGATAAGA
This sequence comes from uncultured Peptococcaceae bacterium, assembly GCA_900552455.1. GTDB lineage: Bacteria > Bacillota > Peptococcia > Peptococcales > Peptococcaceae > UMGS1590. Next base: position 8,239 of record URZX01000001.1, read on the forward strand.
CAATGATCCAGTTGGTCGCAGATTTCTTTTAGCGATTTCTTGAGGTCACCGAAATCCATCACCATGCCGCGGGTCTGTGCGTCTGTCGCAAGCGCATCTGCGCATACCTGCGCCACCACACGCCAGCGATGCCCGTGCAGATTGCTGCATTTTCCGGCGTAGCCTTTGAGAAAGTGCGCCGCGTCAAAATGTTCTTCCGTTTCTAAGTAATACATGATCTCCTCCATAAAAAATGGCTCCGCAGATCGTACCGCGGAGCCATTGCATTGAAAAAAGCGCATGAAAAAACAGCCCTAGTTTTGTTTAACGACAGGATGGTACAAATGAACTGTCGACACCTTTGTGCAAATTTATTATAGCTGAGCCCAGGAGCAGGGTCAAGGTTTTGTGTGCTTGAGAAGATAAAAGCGCTGGCAGATCTGACAAGGTGCGAGGTTCATGACAAAGTAGACGACAGCGTATAAGGAACTTTTTCGTGCGCATCTCGCTGTATTTTTGCTGCTGGTGTTTGTGGGTACACCGTGTTTATGTGATTAATTTCACATATTTTCTGAAGAATTGCAAAAGAATGATTAATGAAAATCATAAAATATGATTATGTTTTTTGCGCTGAAGTCTTGTAATTTACAAATATAAGGACTATAATACAGGCAAACGAAAATTAATGATAATTGTAAAGGCTGGAATCTTTACAAAAGGAGGAAAATTTTATGGCAAGACTCAGATTAATGCGCGCTCCACAAAAATATGTTCAAGGAAAAGATGCATTGTTGCAATTTCATGATGAAATGACCAGTCTGGGTGATAAATGGTTGTTCATTTGTTCACATAGTGGCTACAACGCATGCCATGATAAGATTGAGAAGAGCTTTGCAGGTACTGACGATGTGCGTAGATATGAAATCTTTGGCGGTGTTTCAAGTGTTGGTGAGATTGAGCGTATGCGTCAGATTGTTCGTGAGAACGGGCTGAATGTTGTGGTTGGCGTTGGTGGGGGTTCAGCTATTGATACTGCCAAGGCAACAGCATATTATGAAAAGCTGCCTGTAGTTATCATCCCTACCGTTGTAGCCACTGATGCACCTTGCACTGGCCTTTCAGTCATTTATAATGATGATCAAACTTTCAACAGCTATTTGTTTTATCCGAAAAATCCAGAAGCAGTGCTGGTCGATAGCTCAGTAATCGCTCATGCACCAGTGAAATTCCTTGTCGCTGGTATGGGTGACGCATTGGGCACATATTTTGAAGCGCGTGCCTGTGAACGGACAGATGCGCCAAGCCTTGAGAATGGCGGCATTACACGTTCTGCAATGGCTTTATGCAAGTTGTGCTATGAAACCCTGCGTGAATATGGTGCTGCAGCGAAAAAAGCCTGTGAATGTCAGGTGGTAACGCCAGCTCTCGATGCAATTATTGAAGCCAACGTGTACCTTTCTGGCGTGGGCGCTGACAATGGTGGACTGGCTGTTGCTCATTCTTTCTACAATGGATTGACAGCACTGGGAGGTCACAGCGCGCCACACGGAAATTGTGTCGCTTTTGGTACGCTTGTGCAGCTGGTGATCGAAGGCGCTTCCAAAGAAGAATTCCGTGAAGTGCAGGATTTTTGTATGGAGGTTGGGTTGCCTGTAACGTTGGCAGAGATTGGTGTAAACACAGATGAAGAGATTCGTATCATTGCAGAGAAATCTTGCGTCGAAGGAGAATCTATTCATAATATGGTCGCCGATGTTACCGTTGATCAGCTGTATGCAGCCATTGTAGCTGCGGATGCGCTGGGACGGGAGCGTTTGGCAGAAAAATAATAGAATATTGAAATCGTGAATCCGCGCACTGTGTGAGCTTCTTTAGAAGGCATACGAGGCGCGGATTTTTACGTGTGCATCTTGACAGCCAAAGGTAGGCGTGCTACCCTATATTTAACAATTAGCCTAAATGTTAAATGATGAGGAGTGATCACATGAGCCTGCAATCAACGCTGAAAGCGCTGGCGGATCCGATTCGCCGCGACATTTTGAATCTGCTCAAAGAAGGACGGCTGTCTGCCGGAGAGATCGGTGCGCATTTTCCTGTGACCGCGGCGTCGATCTCGCGGCATCTCGCCGTGCTGAAAGAAGCGTATCTCATCCGCGACACACGCGAGGGAAAATATATTTACTACGAACTCAACGCTTCCGTGCTTGAGGAAGTCATGCTCTGGCTGGCAGATCTGAAGGGAGGCGAAGTTCATGACAAAGTGGACGATGGCGTATAGGGAGCTTTTCGTGCTCACCTCACTCGTGATTTTGCTGCCGACGCTTGTGGGCGCGCTGTGTTGGCGTGAATTTGTCTGGTTCCCGCTGGGGCTGCTCGCGACACATTGGCTGGTGCTCTTCTTCATCCTGCGCGACCACGCCAACGCCGCGCAGAGCCCGCGCATTTTGCGACTGATCTTTTGGCTGTTGCCGGTGACCGCGCTCATCGGTGGCGCCGTGCTGGCGCTTTTGCGTAGCGGGTTTGACGCCTATGCGTTGATCGTGACAATTTTTTACTTGTCGTTTGGACTGATGTTCCTTGTTCTCGGCAATATTCTGCCAAAAGTGCGGCAGAACAATACCATTGGAATCAAGATCAAGTGGACGTTGGAAAATGAGCAAAATTGGAACGCCACCCATCGTTTCAGCGGCAGGCTTTGGGTTATCGGCGGAATCCTATGCATGGCCTGCGCGCTGGTCGCCGAGAGCGCAATCGCCATGGTTGTATTTTTTGTCTGCGTGCTCGCCTTCGCCATCTTGCCAATGGGCTATTCCTATCGCTACTATCGCCGCCAGCTTGCCAGCGGCAGCATCGCGCCAAGCCCTGTTTCTCGCAAAGGCGCAGCGTTCGTCGTTCTTTTCATCATCGCCCTCTGCGCATTCACCGGTTGGACGCTTTTCAGTGGTAGCATGAACGTGAATGTTGACGACAATGCCCTGACCATCGAAACCAAGCAGTGGAAAGATCTCACCATTCCCTATAGCGAGATCGATAGCCTTACCTATTATGACCACGACCCCTCAGCGAATAGCGGCGACGTTCGCACCAACGGCTTCGGAAATCTTCGATTTTCCATGGGCAAATTTCAAAACGATCTCTACGGCAGCTATACCCGTTACACCCACGCCAGCTGTGACGCCGTCATCGTCCTCGAAGCAAACGACGGAACCATCGTCCTGAACGGCGCTGATGAAAGCGCCACATGCGCAATCTATGAGCAGCTCCTCGAAAACGTAGAATAAAACTAAAGCGCTGCGTCCTCACGAAGTTCGCGAGGGTGCAGCGTTCTTATTTTATTTGGCGTGGAAACCGGATTATGGTATAATAATTATGCTACACACCATACTCAAAATGGAATAACTCTATCTACTGACCACTTTTCAGCGTGAAGGGTACGTTATTGGTGAGAGCGTACTCTCTGATGCCATAGGATCTTTACGCTGAAGAGACTGTGTGAGTATAGGTGTGTAGCAACCCTTACGTCAGAGCATGTATGTTTTTCACGCGTGGTTCTGAAAAGGGCCACGCTTTTTTTGTAAAATAATATTGTGGGAGGAGAACGTATGCGTACTGAATGGTTGAATTATTTTCTTGATATTGCAAAATCTGGTTCACTTCATCTTTCTGCAGAAAAATTTTACATTTCACAGCCTGCACTTGGTAAAGCGATCGCATCGCTTGAAAGAGAGCTTGGTTATCCGTTGTTTAATCGTACAAGTTCGGGGATGCGCTTGACAGAGCTCGGTGAGAAAACCGTGCCCATTGCACAAGAGATTCTCTTTCAATTAGAACGATGTAATAAAATAAAGCAGGACTTCTACTCAGAACCTAATTCGGAGCTTTCTGGTGTATTGGACATTGTGACTGTTCCGACGATAGGTACGGGTATTTTGCCGGAAACAATTCAAGCGTTTGGGAAAAAATATCCAAAAATTCGTCTGACTATTTTAGAAACAAATACGGAATTAGGATTGGAACAACTTTATAAAAAGCAAAGTGATCTAGGTGTTTTAGTTGTTTTTGATGATGCGCCTTTTCCAGAAGAATTTACATCTGAATTACTCTGGGAAGAACAATTGTTTGCATTTATGAGAAAGGATAATGAGTTGGCAAGGAAAAAATCAATTAGCTTAGAGACATTGAAAAAATGTTCTTTGGCAATTATGTCCTTTAGCCAAGATGATTTTACTACTGTGGAACAAATGATTGATGATGGTGAATCTATTCCACATATTGCGTTGCGTACAAATAATGTAGCACTTCTTAGAGAATTTGTTTTAAGTACAGATTCAATAGCATTGGCGCATGTATCCTATATTTTAGAAAAAGAATATCAAAAATATTTTTTGTCAGGAGCAATATTTGTCCCAGTATCAAACTCTATGCCAAGTCGATTTATTTCGATTTATCGAAATAATAGTGAAAAGATGCCGTTGATTCGAGCGTTCATTGATGAACTGATGGCAACTGTGCGAGAAAGATATCAAAAATAGCATGAAGTAAAGAAGCTGAACATATTGATAGAAATCAATATGTTCAGCTTCTTTTGTTGCTCGTATTGATAACCTTTCGTTTTTACGTCTCCCTGAGCGATAAATCTTCGATTCTATTCAGGTGGGGAGTTTACAATTATCATATAAGTAAAGATTATTCAACACATAAAAATCGAGAGGTGTTCAAAATGACAAAAATCAAAGATGCAAAATCGGATAAGATCATTGTTTTAGGGGTCGATGGTTTTGAGCCTAGCCTAGCGAAAAAATTTATGGATCAGGGAAAGATGCCTAATTTGAAAAAATTTGTAGAGCGCGGCGCTTGTCGTGAAGATTTGGTTCTCTTGGGCGGAGTTCCTACAGTAACGCCGCCAATGTGGACATCGTTAGCAACAGGGGCAAACCCAAATACTCATGGGATTACAGCATTTTTTAATCAGCATCCGGATCCAGACAAACTTGATACGGCTGTATACGCATTGGATTCTCGAGAATGTAAAGCTGAGCCATTGTGGAATGTTTTTGCAGAAGCAGGAAAATCTACGCTGGTATGGCATTGGCCGGGATCCAGTTGGCCTCCAACTTCTGATAGTGAGAATCTCAGCGTTGTTGATGGCACACAGCCAACAGCAATTAACATGGGGACAGCTATTGTTGACTGGGAAACGATTGGAATGGCTGGAGAAAATGTTCCACGTGTCGTGTTTAATGCTTACAACGCTCCCCAGGGGAATGTTAATGGCTGTGTGATCACAGGTTTGGAAGATTCCGTTGCTGACGAAAGTGCAAATTACAGCCGTGAAGGTAATGGTGGTGAAAGCCTCCAGGCTATTTTGAACGGCAAACAATTTACGACCTTGGTACTTAGCGAGGAAGAAAACGAAATTCATACGCTGGGGAATATCACAGTTAACGTTTGTAATTCACCAATCAAAGAGGCATCTGGCTGGGCAAATGCTCCGGAGGGGGCAAAGGAATTTACAATTCTCACCTCCGCAGGTTTTGTTCATCGTCCATGTCTGATCGTGAAAAATGAAAACGGCGTTTATGATCGTGTTCGTATTTATAAGAGCAAGAAAGATGCAGAGCCGATTGTAGAACTGAAGCCAGAAGCATATACTCCGTATATTCATGATGAAATCCTGAAAGATGAAGAAAAGATTGATGCTTATAGAAGTATGAATTTGATTGAATTGGCCGAAGATGGAAGTTACCTTCGCTATTGGATGAGCAGTGCTTATAGAGTGGACGGTGATCAGGTTTGGCATCCAAAATCCTTGTACAAAGATATTGCTGAGCATGTTGGAATGCCACCGCAGATTAGCAATATCACAGGGAAGAAACCTGAGAACGTTCAAGAAATTATTCTTCCAGCGCTGGATTATTATTGCGAATGGCAGGCGAGATGTCTTTGCTATCTCATGGATGAAGGGAAGTATGATGTTATTTTCTCACACCTTCATAATGTCGATAATGTTGGCCATATGTTCTGGCATTTTGCGAAACATTTTGATGACTGGGGAAATGATGAAGCGTTCTATCAAGATGCAATTCTAAAAATTTATGAAGAAACAGACCGCTATCTTGGTGATTTCCTACCATATCTGGATCAGGATTGGAGCGTCATTATTACATCTGACCATGGGTTAATTTGCGAAGAACATCATCTTCCTGTTTTGTCGGAAGGATGTGTCAGCGTACCAGTTATGGAAGAACTGGGATATACAGTTCTGAAACGCGATGAGAATGGCAATAAGATCCGTGAAATCGATTGGGATAAAACACGCGCCATTGCTATTCGAGCAGGTAACGTGTATTTGAACCTGAAAGGCCGTCAGACACACGGTATCGTTGAGCCTGAAGATAAGTATGAATTGGAGGCGCAGATTATTTCTGATCTGTACAACTACAGAGATCCTCGTACTGGAAAACGTGTTATTTCTTTGGCAATGAGAAATAAAGATGCTGTCATTCTTGGGATGGGTGGCAATGAAGATTTTGGGGATATTATTTTCTTCATGGATGAAGGATTTAACTTAATCCATATGGATTCGCTTCCTACATATATGGGTTATTTTGATACATCGGTAGCCCCTATCTTTGTTGCAGCTGGTAAAGGGTTTAAAGAAGGATTCACAACTGAACGACATATCCATACGATCGATGTGGCACCAACGCTCGCAGTTCTCGGTGGTGTTCGAGTTCCAGCGCAAAACGAAGGATCTATTGTTCACCAGATTCTTGACTAATGCACGTACTTGTTTTGTGCTTCTCTATTAAATAGAGAAGCACAAAACTAAAATAAAGGGGTGTAAAAATCATGACTATTCAAGTAAAACGCGTTAATAAAAACGTAAAAATAGCAATATGTTTTATTATACCGATTCTTTTAATGTTGATCCCTACATCGGAAACTTTTACATCACAGATGAAAATCTTCCTTGCAATTACTGCATGGTTGTTGCTGTGGGCAGCGTTTGAGATCACGGATTTACTTGTTCCTTCTCTAATATGGCCAGTGGTATTAACTTTGTTAGGGATTGTACCGACAGAATCAATTTATTCTTCTTGGCTATCATATACAATTCCATGTTGCATGGCTGCAATGGTCCTTTCAAATATGTTGCAACGCGTTGGCCTTTTGGAAAGGCTGAGTTATTGGATTATGGCAAAATGTGGTGGTAGTTTTAACCGCTCAATGTATGCACTGTATTTCGCTTGTCTGATCATGTCCTTTATCACATTTGCTGGGGCATCAATTATCATTGCTGGCTTATGTTATGGCATGTGCAGATCGCTTCATATGGAACATAAAGAAGAAGCGGCAATTACAATGATGGTTGGTATGATCGGTGGCTCCACAGTTAGAATGTTTATCTTCCAGCCTCTTACACAGGGATTGATTATGGGGTCTGTCCATCCGATCGATCCAACTTTTACGATGACATTTTGGCAGGTTTTGTATTACAACTGGCCAGTCATTCTCTATAGTTTCCTGACAATTTTTGTGTTCCTCACGATTGCAAAAACAAAGAATTCTTCAATTAATGGCACAAAAGAATATTTTGAGGAAGCTTTAAGGAAAAAAGGGAAACTTAGCAAGGACGAGAAGAAAGGTATTATTCTGCTGGCTGTTCTCATGATCGGGATTTTAACAAATTCGATCCATCATATCGACGGTATGGCAATCTTTATTATCGTAGCATGCTTGGCATATTGCCCTGGTATCAATGTTGCAAAAGATAGCGACATTAAGAGTTTGCCAATCGGGATTATTTTCTTTATCTCTGCTTGTATGGCTATTGGTGCAGGTTGCACAGCGACAGGGTTAACTGAGCTTATCAGTACTGCAGCTACCCCAATCTTGAATTCTTTGGATACTAGAGTGCTGTTGTTTGGTATACTTATTTTTGGTATCGTTATCAATCTGCTGATGACTCCAATGGCGATGGTTGCAACATTCTCTGGTCCAATGGTAGCACTTTGTGCAGGAGCAAACATTAATCCATTGGCTCCGATTTTCACTTTTATGGCATCTACGGATATGGTCTTCTTGCCATATGAATATGTTACCTTCCTGATTTTCTTTGCTTTTGGTATGATGACAACGGGGCAGTTTGTAAAATATCATACGATCAAGAATTTAGTATTTGTAGCTTTCTTTGCTGTGATCATGCTCCCATTCTGGTCGTTACTTGGATTAATTTAGAAATGAAAGAATAATCTCTGTTCTTACGTTATTGATATGATCCCCCTAAAGTAGATTGCTGAAGAAAGTCTACATTAGGGGGATTTTTTATATCGAAGTTACGACACACGACTGAACGAAGTATTCACCTGGGTGAGAGATATCTCTTGGGTTGTAGCCCTTGCAGTTATTTCTCAAATGTTACAGTTTAAGAATAGAGAGGGGATGCAAAATAGGTGGTAAAAAAGAGCAATTCAATAATTAATAATTGAATTGCTCCAGCGACAATCTCAAGATATTACGTTGCTATGGGAAACTCTATAGCATAATCTGAATTCTTTATAAGGGTGATTTCCATGAATTTTAATAAGTTATTTTGCTTTCGGATTATACTCTTGACTTGGATTATCTTAGCTAATTTAATTCTGCAATTACTGCATATTGAATGTAGCTGGATAATTTTCATCAGTAATATCTTATTATTTACTATGAATGGTGATCTGTATAAAAATTTACTCAGTGTTGAGATTGGTGGTTTCGTTGGCTTATTATGCGCCTGCATCACAATTCTAAGCATAGAGGCGCTTCAACCTATAGTTGGACAAATTTGTAGTATCATGATTCCTTTGGCCCTTGTACTTTCAATAATCATATTATGTAATCCTGTCGCGCCAATTTTATTTAATAATTGTAGTTTTGCTTACTTTACATGCGCTTTAATCTCACCGGAAACATTCTCTGAAAATATTTGGCATTTTCTGGGTGTATATCTTGTTGGAAGCATTTTAGTAAATGGTTTATGTGTCTACTTCGCAAATAAATTGCTCAATAGTTAAAATATCAAACTATTGAAAAGTAATAAACTCCCCATAGAGTATATGCTCGAAATAACGAAAATCGAGACTATACCATGAGGAGTTTTTATTATGCGCAGATTTAAATTGACAGCCGTGGAATTTTGCCACTAATTAATAGTGTATTTTTCACTCATCTTTCTCCAGCGCTTTGGCCCAGGCGTCGGCGAAGGCGTTTGCGCCGATGCTTTCCTGCTGTTTTTGTTTGCGCATGTAGTTTTGGACGTCGCGTTTGGAGGAGGTGTTGCGTTTTTTTCGTAGCTCCTGGTTGAAGCGGTCGAATTTTTCGCGGAAGCCGCAGCTGCAGGTGTAGATGCGTTTGTCGCCGTCGCCGACGACGGTGAGGCGTTTGTGGCATTTTGGACAGCGGGCGTTGGAGGTTTGTTCGAGGTTGCGGCGGTAGCCACATTCGCGGTCCTGGCAGACGAGCATTTTGCCTTTTTTGGTCTTGACTTCGAGGAGGAATTTGCCGCAATTTGGGCATGGGGTGCGGGTCATGTTGTCGTGGCGGTACTGTTTGTCCGAATTTTTGACGGCTTTCACGAGCTCGGTGGCGAAGGTGCGCATGTCGCTGGTGAAGGCAGCGGATTTTTCCTGGCCGCGGGCGATGCGCTCGAGGCGTTCCTCCCACTCGGCAGTGAGGAGCGGCGAGGTGAGATCGTCGGGAACGATGTCGATGAGCTGGATGCCCTTGGAGGTTGGCACGAGGGATTGGCCCTGCTTTTCAATATAGAAGCTTTTGAACAGTTTCTCGATGATGTCGGCGCGGGTGGCTGGGGTGCCGATGCCGCCGGCTTTGTGGAGAACGGACTGGGCGTGCTTGTCGCTGACAAAAGCCTGGGGATTTTCCATGGCGGCCAAGAGCGTGCCTTCGGTGAAGCGGGCTGGCGGTTTGGTCTGGCCTTCGCGGATGCTGACGGAGACGCCTTTCAAGGTTTGGCCCTGCTGGAGTTTTGGCAGGGAGCGATTCTTGCTGGCGTCTTCTTCTGGCTCGCCTTCTTCGCCGATAAGATCGAGCCCTTTCCAGCCGAGGCTGGTGGTGACATTGCCATGACAGATGAAGCGCTCGCCATTTACATCCAGGGTGACGCGTGTCTGTTCGTATTCGTAAGGGCCGAGGAAATTGGCGAGGAAGCGCTTGACGACGAGTTCGTAGATGCGGCGCTCGTCGCTGGTGAGGCTGTGCTTGCTCAGTCGTTCTTCGGTTGGGATGATGGCGTGGTGGTCGCTGACTTTGGCATCGTTGATGCAACCTGGTGCGATGCTGCGCTTTTCGGCGCGAATCTGGCGAGTGACGTCGGCATATCCGTTGGAGGTGAGGGCGGCGAGGCGCTCAGGGAAGGTGGCGACGATGTCTTTCGTCAGATAGCGGGAGTCGGTGCGCGGGTAGGTGAGCAGCTTGTGTTCTTCATAGAGGCGCTGCATCAGCGAAAGTGTTTGTTTGGCGCTGAAGCCGTAGCGGGCGTTGGCGTCGCGCTGCAGGGTGGTAAGATCATAAAGGGCCGGTGGCGCGGTGCGTTTTTTTGGGGCATTGAGATCAGAGACGATGGCGTTCTGTTTGTTACATGTGCGCACGATGCGCTCGCAAATGCTCTTATCGCTGAAGCGAGTGCTCTTATTTTTATTTTGCCAGAGCAGACGCATACCGGACACATTCGCCTGTACTTCGTAGAATGGCTGGCTCTTGAAATCGCGGATGGCGCGTTCGCGCTGCACGATCATTGCCAGCGTCGGTGTCTGCACACGGCCAGCGGAAAGCTGCGCGTTGTAGCGGCAGGTGAGGGCGCGGGTGACGTTGAAGCCGACGACCCAGTCGGCTTCGCTACGCGCCACGGCGGAGCGATAGAGGTTGTCGTATTTTGCCGACGGCTCGAGATGAGCGAAGCCCTGGCGGATGGCCTGGTCTGTCTGGCTGGAGATCCAGAGTCGACGCATTGGCTTTTTGACGTGGGCTTTCTCGATGATCCAGCGGGCGACGAGCTCGCCTTCGCGGCCGGCGTCGGTGGCAATGATGATCTCGTCCACGTCGGCGCGTTTCATCAGGCTTGATACGGTGCGGAATTGTTTGCCGGACTGAGGAATCACGACGAGATCCATATGCTTTGGCAGGATTGGCAGCGTGTCCATGCGCCAGGTTTTGTATTCGTCGCCATAGTGTTCGGGATCAGCCAGCGTGACGAGATGGCCCAGCGCCCAGGTGACGATGTATTTGCTGTTTTCAAAATAACCGTTGTGTTTACCGCCAGCGCCCAGCACACGGGCGAGTTCGCGGCCAACGGATGGTTTTTCTGCGAGTACGAGGGATTTTCCCATAATGCATCCTTCTTTCTCAGTGTTTTCTCCAGTATAGCACAGCTGTGTGCTACCGTGTATAATTAAAGAAAGAAAGGAAGATGACTATGAACCCACGTAACTATGGACGTGAATTGGATCGCATTCTGCGTGTGCTCGAACGCGAAGGGCGTGTGCCGCATCTGCTTCTGCACAGTTGCTGCGGACCGTGCTCGAGCTATGTGCTCGAATATCTGTCGCCATATTTCAAGATCACGCTCTTTTATGACAATCCCAACATCCAACCGCGCGAGGAATATGCGCATCGTTTGGCAGAGCAGCGCCGCGTAATCGCACACATCGACGCGCCCCACGGCCTTGATCTGGTGGAAGGCGATTACGATCCTGCGCGGTATGCGAAGGCTGTGCGCGGGTTGACCCATTTGCCAGAGGGCAGTGCACGCTGCTTCGCCTGCTATCGTTTTCGCATGCAGGCAGCAGCAGAATTGGCGCGAGATCTCGGTTGTGATTATTTCACGACGACGCTCTCCATCAGTCCCTACAAGAATGCTGTACAGATCAACGCCATCGGTGAAGAGATCGCGGAAACGGTTGGCGTTCGCCATCTGCCGAACGATTTCAAAAAACGCGGCGGCTACCAACGCTCGATCGTGCTCTGTCGCGAATGGGACATCTATCGCCAGCATTATTGTGGTTGCATTTATTCTCTGAGGGAGTGGGAAGAGCGTTGTAACAATTCCCAGACAACAGCCTCATTGACGGGTGGCGAATAATGAGTGATGATGAACGAAATAAGGAGGTGTGCATTATGACGCGTAAAGTGAAAAATATTGTGAAGTTCACTGCGTTCTTGCTGGTGGGGATTGCGTTTTTTCTGTTGGGCCATTTCACGACGATTCATCACAGCCTGACGGGGACGTACGGCAGCGGAACGCCGGATGCGCGCAGCATCTATGCGGTGCTCGATGCTGACGACCGCTTTACGATCTACGATCAGAACGCCGTGCGCGCGAGCGGCCACTGTGAAGCGGTGGCGCAGGATGAGGATGTATATGCCCTCGTGGATGATGCAGGTGGCAAGGTGGGGTATGTGGTGCAGAAAGGCGAGCAGATTTTTCTGCTAGGTTTTGACGACACGGAGCAGCTGCTGGAAAAGATCAGCGACGATGCGCTCTACAAAAAATTTGACGCAGGAATTTGATCAAGGAGGTGGTCACAATGGCCAACGAAGAACGCAAGGATTTTAACGCCATGCTCCACGACAGCAAAGACATGCCAAAGCTGCAGATCGTCACCGACGAGAAAACCATTGCCAAATACGGTGGCGACCGCATGTATTTCGCGCCGCCGCTCGATTATGACCGCGTGATGAAGCGGATCCCGCCAGGAAAGATCACCACCGTCGGCGCCATCCGCGAACATTTTGCGCAGCACAATGATGCCGATTTTACCGAGCCGATCACCGCGGGAATTTTCGTTTCCATCGCCGCCTGGGCCAGTCACCAGCGCGATCACGACGAAACGCCATACTGGCGCACGCTCAAGGCCAAGGGCGAGCTCAATCCGAAATATCCCGGCGGCGTCGCCGCGCAGCGGGAAAAGCTCGAAGCCGAAGGCCACACGATCGTGGAGCGCGGGCGCAAAAATCTGCGCTACTATGTGCAGGATTATGAGAAGGCGCTCTATAATCTGGAGGATGGTGAGTGACGCATGGCAACGATTTTGCTTTTGGAGGATGATCCGGATTTGCGCGAAAGTGTTGCGTCGGCGCTTGCTGAGGCTGGATATGGTGTGTTGGCGGCGCGGTCACTGGCCGAAGCGGAATCGCTTGTACGCCAGCATAGCTTTGAGCTAGCGCTGCTTGATGTGAATGTACCGGCATCTGACAGTGACAGCGTGTCCTTTAGGGCAGCCGACAGCGACAGCGTACCCCTTGGGGTCTCCGACAGTGACAGCGTGTCCCCGCAGGGAAACAGCGACGGTTTCAGCTTTTGCCGCTGGCTCACAGCGCGGCGGCATGTCGCGGTTTTCTTCCTGTCGGCGCGTGATCTCGAAGAGGATGTGCTCACTGGTTATACACTGGGCGCCGACGATTATGTGACGAAGCCGTTTTCGATGAAGGTGCTGCTGGCGAAGCTCGCTGTGCTCCTCGGGCGCAACGATGCGCAGGCGGCTGTGCTCGACGACGGCTGGCTGCGCATTGATTTTGACCTTGGCAGCGTCATGCGTGCCGGTGAAGCGGTGCGGCTTTCGCCGACGGAGCTGAAGCTGCTGCGCGTTCTTGTGGATCATCGCGGTCAGCTGCTGACCTATGGTGTGCTTTTGGATGCACTCTGGAACGTTGGCGTGGAGCTCGTCGACAAGCATGCTCTGGCGGTGAATGTGAATCGCCTGCGTAAAAAAATCGAAGACGATGCGCACAGTTACATTGCGAATGTGTATGGGATGGGGTATTTATGGAAATGATGGCATTGGTTGTGCTGGTGCTTGCGTTGGCTGTTGCTGTGCTCGGGTTATGTCTGCGTCTTCGGCGTCAGCGGGCGGACGTGGAGGCATACGCCGAACATATTGATCGCGCCCTTGGCGATCTTCTGGCGGAACGGCCGCTGGACGCTCGCATCGCGGCCACTGATGATCTCTGGGGCCATACAAATGAACGCCTGCTGCGACTGTCACAGGCGCAAATGCGGCGTACAGAGGCTTTGCAACGTGAACAGCGTTCGCTGCAGGGGCTTGTGGCTGATATTTCGCACCAGACAAAAACGCCACTGGCAAATATTCAGCTCTATTTGGAACGTCTGGAACATGGCGCTGAGGATGCGTCGCTGGTAGCGAAACTGGGCGCACAGGTGGAAAAACTGGACTTTCTACTTGCCAATATGGTCAAAATTTCGCGGCTCGAGACTGGCGCTGTGCGCATTCAAAAGCAGCAGGCACTTTTGGCTGACACGCTGGCGGATGCGTTGGGTGTGATTGTGCCGAAGGCGGACGCCAAGCAAATTCGTCTTAGCGTCGATTATGACGAGATGATGACGCTCAATCATGACCGCCGCTGGACAGCGGAAGCGCTGGCCAATCTTTTGGATAATGCTGTCAAGTACACTCCGGCGGGCGGCAGTGTCGGGGTGCGTGTGGGATTGCAGCCAGTGTTTGTGCAAATCGCGGTGCACGACAGCGGCAAAGGCATCGCCCGCGAGCGCCAGGGAACGATCTTCACCCGTTTCTATCGAGAGCCGGAGGTGCATGATACAGAGGGGGCCGGGCTGGGGTTGTACCTGGCTCGGATGATTGTAGAACGCCAGGGCGGCTTTATTGATGTTGTTTCGGCTCCGGGTGCCGGCAGCACCTTCACGATCAATCTGCCAGTCTGACAATGTCTGTTTGGATGTTGCAAGGATCTGGCAGAATTTTTTTGTATTGTGATCGCTTTGAGATTTTCCGCTGCTAAGATGGAGACAGAAAGGAGAGGATTATTATGACCACAGTTGTACAGACTAAAAACCTCACAAAAACATACGCCATGGGTGAGATGCAGGTTCAGGCTCTCGACGGTGTTGATTTTTCTGTCTCAGAAAGCGAATTTGTTGCTATTATCGGTAAATCGGGCAGTGGCAAATCGACGCTCCTGCATATGCTTGGCGGTCTGGATGTCCCTACAAGCGGCAGCGTGGTTGTCGACGGCAACGACCTTACCACGTTGGACCGTACCCAACTGGCGCTGTTTCGTCGTCGTCGCGTCGGCTTCATCTTTCAGCAATACAACCTCATCCCCGATCTCGATGTCTGGGACAATATCATCTTTCCGCTCGCATTGGATGGCGTGGCCATCGATACCGAGTTCATTAATGAACTGCTCACAGCACTGCATATTGCCGACAAGCGTGACCGTATGCCGTCGCAGCTTTCCGGCGGTGAGCAGCAGCGTGTGGCGATTGCGCGCGCGCTGGCGATGCGTCCGGCGCTGATACTGGCAGATGAGCCGACGGGCAATCTCGACACGACTACGAGCCACGAGGTTATGGGCCTGATGCGGACGCTTGCTGCCAAGCTCGGTCAGACGCTCATCGTCGTCACCCACGACATCGATATCGCCCAGCTCGCTGATCGTATTGTCGAGATGCGTGATGGCCGCATTGTGAAAGGAGGCGGCCCCAATGCTTGCGAATAACAATCGTGCGATCCTGCGACGACTGGCGCGCAACGAACTGCGCCGCGAATGGAAGCGGACGGCGGTGCTTTTTATGGCGATCGTGGTGGCGACGGTGCTGCTTTTTGGCGTGTTGACGACGGGCGTGAGTTATCTTTCACTGGCACGTCTGCAGGACACGCGTCTCTATGGCGGCGAGGATGATATCTCCGTCGCGAATGGTTTTACGGACGAACAGTATCAGCAGCTTGTCACGGATGCGCGTGTTGAGAGCGTGGGGCAGCAGGCATACGCTGGTTTCGTTCAGAGCACCGAGGCTGACGATACGGTAAGTGTGGGCCTGGTATGGGATGATGAAGTTCTCTGGAATGTACAGCGCGCTGCGGTTATTACCGCTCAGGAAGGGCGGTATCCCGAAGCGGCGAATGAGGTTATGGCGCACCGCGATGCGCTGGCTGCCTGTGGTTTGGCGTCGCTCGGTGTTGGCGACCATTTTACCGCGACGGTGGAGACAAATGCAGGCGTGCAGACGTTGGATTTCGTCATCAGCGGACTCTGGGAAGGATATGGCGACACGTCGCCGCTCTATGTATCCCGGGCGTTTCTGGCGCGTTCTGGCTATGCGCTCGAAGAGAGCGGCATTCTCAGTATTAAACTGGTGCGCGATTATGTGCTGCCAACGACGATTGACGACATTGAAGCCGGACTTGCGCTAAGCGGGCAGCAGGTTTTTCAATCGTCCAGCTACATCGATCAGTCCTGGAAGATTTTGCTGGGGCTCATCGGTTTGAGCGCGGTGATCGTTTTAAGTGCCTACTTGCTCGTTTACAACATTCTCTATATTTCTGCTGCGAAAAAGAGCCGATACTATGGTCTGCTGCAGATTCTCGGCATGACGCCACTGCAGGTGGCGCAGCTTGTACGGCGGCAGATGCTGGGGCTGGCTTTTGTTGCTGTGCTTTTCGGGACGGTGCTTGGTGCGTTGAGCAGTCTGGTGCTGGTGCCACGTTTGATGAATGCGCTCGGCATTACTGAAACGCTGATTACTGTGCATTTTCACCCGCTCGTGCTTGTGCTGACACTGGTGGCTGTCAGCGCTGCAGTTTTCGCGGGACTGCGCACACCGCTGAGAATGGCCCACAAGGGTACACCACTGGACGCGTTGAAAGCCCGTCCTCAGACGGCACACCGCGCGGCATTGGGCCGTGGACGCTGTCTGTCCTGGCGTCTGGCGCTGGCAGAACTTGGCCGCGATCGCAGGAAAACTGCCATTGTGCTGGTATCCCTTGCCCTCAGCCTGTCTGTTTTTCTCTGCCTGACAACGCTCATCTCCAGTCAGAGCGAGCGCACTGTGGCCCCCCTCTACGATAACGCCGACCTCCTCATTCGTAACGACAGCGAAACTTCCGAGGACATGCGCTCCTGGCAGTCGATTCTCGAAGGACTGGCTGAGGAGATTGCCGCTGTAGACGGTGTAGCGGCAGTGGAAACAGTGACGGGCGTGCCCTTTACGCTGGCTGACGAAGCCTTTGCCGAAGACTGGCTGACGGCCTACAGCGCCACCCGCCCCTATCTCGATCAGGCAGAGGTGCTGAGCGCATTTCAAAGTGACCCTTCGCGCTACTACGGCATGCTCAAGGGTATCGATGCGCAGGCTTTTGATGCGCTGAACGCTCAACTGTCGACGCCATTGGAGCGGGACGCTTTTTTGAGAGGCGAGGTTTGTGTGCTCGCATACTCTGGTATTGAGGTGCCGGAGGAACGACTGAATACGTCTCTGGCCATTCGCGTGGGGAACGAAACCATCAATGTGCGGCCAGCGACAGTGAGCAATGAGGGCTACTACGCCGCTTCGCAGAACATTGGGCCGACGCTCATCGTCAGCAAGGACTGGCTTGACACCCTTGAAGCGACGCCGCTCACTCTCAGCATGCTCGTGCGCTACGACACGCCTTATGACGCGATTACCGAGGAACGGGTGATGGCCCTCGTGAACGCGCGGCCAGGTTTGGCGGATATTTACAATGAATCCCTGCTCGCCAATCAGGTGGCTATTCAGGCGACCGAAGGTGATCTCAATGAAACCGGCGCGGCGATTGCGCTGCTCCTGCTCGTTGTCGGCATGCTCAACTATGTGAATACAATGGCTGCAAGCATTCAGAACCGGCGGTTGTCTTTATCGATCATGGAAAGTCTGGGCATGACGCCGCGGCAGATTCATCGTCAGCTTGTCTGCGAAGGGCTGCTGATCGCCTTCGGTGTACTCATTCTTACAGCGAGTTTCGGGCTGGGGCTGACGTTCCTCAGTTTTCAGGCCATGAATCACATGGATGTGCCATTTGTTGTGCCGCTTTTGCCAGTGCTCGGTGCCACACTTTTAATGGTGTTGCTCTGTGCGTGCGTGCCGCTGGTCTGTCATCATCGGCTTGGTGACGGAGACACCCTCATCGAACGGCTGCGCATGAGCGAATAAGCGAAGTGCCTTCGCTGGGGAGCTCTGGGCAAGTTGGCCGATGGCCTTTGTAGCCCTCTGGGCAAGTTGGTTGATGGCTTTTGTAGCCTGCTCGTTTTTGTCGGGCAGGCACTTATTTTTCCGATTTTTTGTGGCGGTGAGGTGGCGGGTTTGGTAAGATGAGAGCAGAAAGGGGGCGGTGTGATGAAACGCTTCATTAAATGTATGTTGCTGCTGACGCTGGTTCTTGGGCTCGCTGGCTGCAGTGGTGATGGAACGCTGGAGAATGGGCCGGAGGTGACGTACGAAATGGCGGAGCCGTGCTTGCTCGATGGCGAGCGGCAGGAGATCTTGCGGGTGCCGGTGGAGGTGGATTGCAAGGCGATGCTGCACTACACCTACACGACGGGGGATGCTGACGGTGCGGTGCTCTGGCTGGAAAACGATGGCGAGACGCTTTTGATGGACGAGCTGGCGGCGGCGACGGACGAAAGCTATGAAACGAATTGGCAGGTGGGGCAGATCACGCTGCGCGCTGGCGACAATGTGTTCTCTCTTTCGGCGCCGACGGGCGAACCGGTTTCCTGCCAGATGACGCTTTCGCTGGACGAATTTGATGAGGACAGTCTTCTCACGGAACAAATGGATCCTGCTGTGTTGAATGTTGATTGAAAGGATGATTTTTATGGCATTACAGTTGAAGCAGGCGGATATCACGCGACTTGCTGTGGATGCGATCGTGAACGCGGCGAAAAATTCGCTGCTTGGCGGCGGTGGTGTGGACGGGGCGATCCATCGCGCAGCTGGGCCAAAACTCTTGGCAGAATGCCGCACGCTCGGTGGCTGCGCGACGGGCGAGGCGAAGCTCACTGGCGGCTACGATCTGCCGGCGCGCTATGTGATCCACACGGTTGGGCCGATCTGGCAGGGCGGCGATCACGGTGAGCCGGCGCTTCTGGCGAGCTGCTATCGTCGGTCGTTCGCGCTTGCGGCAGAGCGTGGCTGCAAAAGTCTGGCGTTTCCGCTGATCTCTTCCGGCGTCTACGGCTATCCCTTCGCGGAAGCGCTGCGCATTGCGGTGGAAACGATCCAGACGGCGCTCGCTGAGCAGGAGATGGATGTGACGCTCTGCCTCTTTGGCGAGGGCGCGTGGCGAGAAGCGAAAGAATTGTACCCGGCGCTCTGCGCAGAATAAAATAACGGCGGGCATCGCGCAGAATTGTGCGGTGCTCGCCGTTTTTTGTTCAGATGTCCATGACGTACATGGTGTCGAGGATTTCCTGATAGAGAGAGGTTTTGTTTTTCCATTTGAAATTGTGGCCGAGGGAGACGTTGACGTAGCGGACGCCGCCGGCTTCCATTTCCATGCGGATGTGGGAGTGGGCGCAGATGCAGAGGTCGACGTTGTATTTTTCATAAAGCTCTGCATAGTATTTGCTGCCCATGAAGGCGATGGTGGTGCTCCAGATGTGGCTCTGTTTGTAGAGCTCGGGCCGAGGCAGCATGTGGATGACGGAACAGATGCGGTAGCGGTCGCCGCCAGGGCGGTTGCGGATGATCTGGAGCTGGCGCTCCATAAATTGCAGGCTCTGGGCGGTGATTTTTTCATTGATGTAGGGGTTGTTTTCGTCAGTGAGGACATATTTGTATTCGGGACAGCGGCGCAGAAAGCGGCGTTTGGTGGCGGCGCTCATATGATGAAACTTGCGGTGCAGGGAAAAATCGTACCAGCTTGGGCTGCCGATGATGACCCACTCACCGCACACAATGGGATGCAGGCAGAGGCTGTAGAGCGGATGGCCGAGCATGAGCTCGAGGTATTCGTCAGCGTCGAAGCAGAGGTCCTCGTTTTCGCGGCGCTTTTTGCGCCCGGCTGTGCAGTAGAGCTCGTGGTTGCCGGGAATTTCGAGGATCTGTGTGGAGACGCGCTGAGAAAGATCGTTATAGAAATCGAGCGACCCGAAGGCGCCGGTGGTGGTGTCGCCGCAGAAAACGATGGTGTCGAGGGCCTCGTCTTCGCAGACGCGAGTGAATTCGGCGAGAAAATCGTGGTGGGTGTTGTAGTCCATATGCAGGTCGCCAATGAAACCAATTTTCATGTTCTCATCTCCTTGGCTTTAGGGTAACACCCAGAAATATCTCTGTCAATAATTGATAGGATTGTCGGTTTGTGATAGAATGATATCAGAAAATTCAAACCCGAGGAGGTGTTTTCATGGCTCGACGTTCTTATAACAAGCTGGTGCGTGACAAGGTGCCGACTGCGATCGTGCAGGGTGGCGACGAAGCGATCACATCGGTGCTTGAAGATAAGGAAGAGATTCTCTTCGCCCTGGACGAAAAGCTGGACGAGGAGGTCTGCGATTATCAGGTGACGAAGGAAATGGCAGAGCTCGCGGATGTGCTGGAGGTGATCCACGCGATCGCGGAGGCCAACGGCATCACGTTCGAGGAGCTGGACCAGATCCGTCTGCACAAGCGTGAGACGCGCGGCGGTTTTACGAAGATGATCCTGCTCGAAGAAATCATCGAATAGCTTCGCTTCGCTCGCAGTGAGGAGTGAGGAGTGAGCCGCTTCGCGGAAAAACTCGTTCCACTCGTTTTCAGTGAGGAGTTATTTATGTTGGCAGAAACCTTTCTGCTTCGTTTCATCAGATGGGAATAAAAATCTGATGGAACGGAGCAGTTTTTTTACGCCGCTAAAAAACGCGAGCGCTTGTAAATCTCCCGCCTGAAAATGGTTTTCTTTTAAGAATTGATTAAGACTGCTGTCCTATACTGTGTTTGCCTGTGGGGCGACTTGTGTTTGACGGCGCAGTTAGGGTATAATAAAAAAACGCATGCAAACATATCTGCAAGTGTGCACATCAATCAAAGGAGTTGACGCCCCATGAAACAGGCAGTAGGGGTCATCGGCGGTGTAGGTCCGATGGCGACGGTTTATTATATGCAGCGCGTGATCGAGATGACGAAGGCAGGCTGCGATCAGGAGCACATCAACATGCTCGTGTTCAACGATTGCGACATTCCAGATCGCACGGCGTTCATCACGGAAAAATCTCCGGACAATCCGCTGCCGGGCATGGTGGAAGATGCCAAGCGCCTGGAAGCGGCAGGCTGCGAATTTGTCGTGATCCCGTGCAACACGGCGCATTATTTTTACGACGAGCTCGAGCAGGCGGTGGAGATCCCTGTGGTCAACATCGTCGAGGAAACGATCCGCTACGCAAAAGCGCGCGTGCAGGATCTTTCCTGCGTGGGCATTATGGCGACGACGGGAACGATCGTCACCGGCACGTATCAGAAATACGCTGAGCGCGCTGGGCTGTCGTTTGCTGTGCCGGATGAGAACGAGCAGAATCTGCTGATGCAGATCATCTACGATGGTGTGAAGGCTGGCAAGCCGGTGCCGCGCGCGGATTTTGACCGCGTGGCCAACCACCTCCGCGCCAAGGGTGCGCAGTGTCTGATCCTCGGCTGCACGGAGCTCTCGGTGCTGAAGCGCGATCTGCCGATCAACGACCCCGATGTGCTCGATTCCATTGATGTGCTCGCATCGGAAACGGTGCGACGCAGCGGAAAACCGTTTACTGACGAATGTTTGTTATGTTAAAGGAGTTATCTATGAAGAAAAAATTCTCTGCACTCGTCGCGATGCTCCTCATTGTGACGATGCTTTTCTCAGGCTGTAGCGGCGGCGATACGACGACCGCTGAGCCAGAGTCGCTACCGACCTTCACCAACGAAGGCACGGCAGACAGCGACTACGACGTGATCGTTGTCGGCAGCGATCCGGAAGGGATCGCTGCAGCGCTTTCGGCAGCGCGCAACGGCATGAAAACCCTGCTGCTCTCCAAAGACAGCACCCCTGGCGGGCTCTACACGTTGGGCGCGCTGAACTTCATCGACGTGCCGGAAACGCGCGATGGCACGCTGCTCGTTGGCGGCATCTACGAGGAATTTGTGAACGCCGTCGGCGGCAGCGGATTTGACATCGTCAACGCTGCAAATGTGTTCAACGACATGCTCACTGCCGAGGACAATCTCACCGTGCGCTATGGCGCCAAGTTCCAGGAGCCAGTGATGAACGGCAACACCATCACCGGCGTGACAGTGCTCGAAGAAGGCGACATGCTCGTCACCTATAACGCGCCATACATCATCGACGCCACCCAGGATGGCGACGTCGCCGCAGCGGCTGGCGCGCCATACACCTACGCCGGCGAAGACATCGGCGAGCGCGATCGCGAAATGGGCGTGACGCTCGTCTTCCGCGTCTCTGGCGTGAACTGGGACAGCATGTGCCGCTATCTGACCATCAAGCGTGGCATCGGCGAGATCTTCAACAAATCCACCAGCATGGGCGTCAGCGGCAACACAGCCTGGGGCTTCAGCGATGAAGGCTATGCCTATGAACCATCCGACGAAGCCATGCGCCTGCGCGGATTCAACATGGCCAAGCAGGACAACGGCGACGTGCTCGTCAACGCGCTGCTCATCTTTGACGTCGATCCGCTCGACGAAGCCAGCCGCGAGGAAGGCATCGCGCGCGCAAAGGCTGAGCTTGAAAACATCATCCCATATCTGCAGGACGAATTCTGGGGCTTCGGCGACTGCGAACTCGCCGGCACAGCGGAAGATCTTTATGTGCGCGAAAGCCGCCACATCACCTGCGAATACAATCTGACCATCGACGACGTGCTGGAAAACCGCGATCAGGATGACCGCATCGCCGTCACCTCCTACCCAGTCGATGTGCAGCCGACCAAGACCCAGACCTACGGCACCGTTGTCGGCTATCCTGACCAGTACGCCGTCGGCTACAAGAGCCTCGTGCCGCAGGATGTTGACGGACTCCTCGTCGTCGGCCGTGCAGCCGGATACACCTCTCTCGCTGCCGGTTCCGCACGCATCGTGCCGACAGGCATGGCCTGCGGCGAAGCAGCCGGTGTCGCTGTTGCCGTCGCAAAAGCGCAGAGCGCAACGCCGCGCGATCTCGTGGATGACGACGTCGCCATCGCAGAGATCCAGGAAAAACTCACCGCTCAGGGCGCCAAGCTTGACCACACCCAGACCCACGAAGAAGTCATGGATCACTGGGCCTATCCCGGTGTGAAAGTGCTGCGCAGCCTTGGCGTGCTCGACGGTGGCTACGACAACAACTACTACCTCGACGACACCATCACCATGAACCGCTACCAGAACATGGTCAACAACGCCGTCAAGAAAGCCGGCTTCGAACTCTCTGAAAAGATCTACGTCAACGAGGAAATCCCAGCGCGCCAGATCATCGGCACCATGGCCCGTGCCGTGATCGAGCTTGAAGGCGCAGACAAGCTCGCCGACGACAACGATGTCTACATGAACGCCCTCAAAGAGCGCGGCATCATGACCGACGAGCTTGCCGAGTATTTCACCGACATGGAAGCAGCGCCAAACGCCGGCGCCGTTACCCTGCTCACCGCGCGCTTCTACAGCTATCTGCTCACCCTCGACGGCGCCCAGTCCCTCTCCGCAGCAGAATGCATCGATCTCACGAGTGACGACAACACCGTCGTCTCCGTGCCAGAGTGGATCGCAGCGAACAACAACTAATCCCCCAGAAAGGAGAACGCCATGGCAAATTCTTACGGCGGACAAGCCCTCATCGAAGGCGTCATGATGCGCGGCAAGCACACCCAGGCCATGTGCGCCCGCCTCGAAGACGGACGCATCGTCTCGGAAGTGGAGGAATTTACCCTCCTGGCCCAGCGCAACAAATTTTTCGCGCTGCCCCTCGTGCGCGGCGTCTGCAGCATGATCGATTCCCTCGTCAGCGGCATGCAGGCCATCGTCTGGTCCACCAATGTTTCCCTCGCCGAGGATGAAGAGGAAGAAGAGCTCACCCCCATGGAGATCGCCATCACTCTCATCATTTCCATCGGCCTCGGCGTGCTGCTGTTTTTCCTGCTGCCCGTCGTTATCGCCCATTTTCTGCAGCCGCTCATTCCCGGCAATTTTTGGCAGAATCTTTTCGAGGGCATCGTGCGCGTCGGCGTCTTTCTGCTCTATCTCGTGCTCATCACCAGGATGAAGGAGATCCGCCGCGTTTTTCAGTACCACGGCGCCGAGCACAAAACCATCCACTGCTACGAAGCAGGAGAAGCGCTCACCCCTGAAAACGCCGCGCGGCACACACGCCTGCATCCGCGCTGCGGCACCAGCTTTCTCTTCATCGTCATGATCATTTCCATCTTCGTTTTCGCCCTCGTCGGCGTCGAAAATTTTGCCTGGCGACTCGTCAGCCGTGTCATCCTGCTGCCTGTCATCGCCGGCGTCAGCTACGAAGTGTTGCGCTACTGCGGCAAGCACATGGACAAACGCTGGGTGCGCGCCGTCGCCTGGCCAGGCATGCAGCTGCAGCGCCTGACCACCGCCGAGCCCGACCGCGAAATGCTCGAAGTCGCCATCCATTCCCTGCAAAAAGTGCGCTGCCGCGAGGAAGAAGGCGTTCCTGATCCTGACGAGCAGCATCAAGCCACCGCAGAAAATCATTGACCCGATCGACCACCACCGGCCCAGCCGGCGCGTGGTCTTTTTTTTGTCCGCGATTGTCGGGATCCCTAGGCTTGTGCAGAGCTGGCTCATTCTTCACTCCTCCCGCGATGCGTAGTACGCCGTGTTGTGCGCTTCTTCCTCCGGTGAACGGCCATGCGTGTGTTGGCTGCGGGCGCTCGGCTTCACCGGCGTCTGCAGCGCAGGCAACGGCTCCTGCGCGCTGAGATTGTCGTTCGTGAAATCTTTCCAGCGCTCCTTGTTGAACCATGTCGAGCCCATCATCCAGTCGCGGTCGAAGCCGTTTGCGCGCTCTGCTTCTACCTGCGCCTTGTAGCGCGCCACATACTGCGCCATTTCCTCTACCGTCACATCCATCAGCGCCCGGCGCTTGCTCATGCTCACCTGGGATTTGCCTTCTTTGCGCGGCATCAGCGCCCAGAGCTTTTCAAAATGCGCGTTCACCGCTGCATCCGCAGCGCTTTTTCCTTTTTTCGATGTGGAGGAATCAGGAGAATATCGTTCAGCGTCAGCTGAACAGGAAGTCTCCTGCGCCGTCGGCGAGTTCTGCGCAGCCGGAAACTGCACAATATTATTATTAGATCCCTTACAATTGACAGATAACATATTACAGTTTACATAGGCATCGTCCGGCATCGTTGTGCATTCCTCTGTATCCACAGAATAACACTCAGAAGATTGCTGTGAGCATTCAAAAGGAATAATCGATCCTTCATAAGCATTCGCTGGCTGCGCCGCTGAACACTCAGAAGTTTTCGCCACAGCGCCTGCCGAACGCTCAGAAGTATTTTGCGTCTGCGCTTTTTCAGCGTTCCAGCGGGCGTTCGCTGCCTTGCGTGCGCGCTGCGAGCGTTCCTCCTGGCCCTCTTCCCAGCGGTCGCGCTCCGCCAGCCATTTTTCGCGATTTTCCTCGAGATAGCGAAGGATTCGTCTCAACACGATTTCCGTCGCCTGATCCAGCTCAGGACACTCACAGGCCCCATGGAAGGCATAGATCCCGTCCAGCAGATCGCCCTTCTGTTCCTGATTCAGCAGAGAGATATCGTCATAGAAATCGAGAAATAAGATAAAACTTTTTTGTTCATTTTTAGCCATAAAAGGCCTCCTTTCGAAATGGTTATATAATATTAGTAGCGATAAAAGATATCGGCCGATTTCGACGATTGATTTTGATTATCGTTGATTGTTTATCATGCAAATTTGCTACTATTATTTTATCATGACACAAACAAAATTTTTTCTAAAATGTAGCAAGTTAGTTGACGCTCTCTGCTTGAAGACGTGAAAATCCGCCAGTGCAAGAACTTTTTTCACAAAAACATGTGATTTTTAATAGAAGTTTTTTATGAATCCGGCTACCGCATGCCGCTCTTATGTTCCAAGATTATTTCTCTGAGGTGCGTTTTCCAGCCGGCGATGATTTCTCCCTCTACTATTACTGGGAATTTTTCGAAAACTGGATGTTTTCGGAAAACGGCTCTTTGGTGTTCACCGCAACAGTTGGTGATAAATCTGTAAATCATATCGCTTCCGTCAACGAATTAATACACACTGAAAAATTGCGTCCGACGGTTGAGAACTGGGCAGCGATCTTCCAGCGCTATCTGGAAAAATAAAGCTGCATAACAGAACCAGGCCTCATCCAACACAGATGGGGCTTGGTTTTTGTTGACGATATGGCATAAATGCCATATAATGGATAAAAGGAGGGCGTGTGCGTGTTTGAGATCATCTTTTACGAGACGAAAAAAGGCGAGCGACCAGCCGAGGATTTTATCTTCAGCCTTCAGCCAAAGATGCAGGCGAAAATCATCGGGATGATGCATGTTTTAGAGGAAAACGGAAATTTAGTCAGAGAGCCCTATAGCAAATACATTGATGACGGAATCTTTGAATTGCGCTGCAAAGTTGGAAGTGATATTTCACGTGTAATGTATTTCTTTTATGTTGGCAAAAAGATCGTTATGACGAATGGATTTGTCAAAAAAACACAAAAGACGCCAAAGTCGGAGATCAATCTCGCGAAGAAATATCGCGACGATTACATAGAGAGGATGGGGAATCATGAGAACGCTTGAAGATGTTACGCAAGAGTTGATGAAAGATCCGGAATTTGCCAGAGAGTATGAAGCGATCCAGCCGGAGATGGATATTATCCGCGCGATGATCGACGCACGCCATGCGAAAAATCTGACGCAGAAGGAGCTGGCGGAGCGCACAGGCATCAATCAGGCGGATATCAGCAAGCTGGAAAACGGCACACGCAATCCGTCGTTGAAAATGCTCAAACGCCTGGCTGAGGGCATGGATATGACGCTGCGGTTGGAATTTGTTCCGAAAAAATCTGTATGAGCGTGGGGCTTGGGAGCGATCTCAAGCCCCGTTTTTTACGGCGATTTTTCGCTGGCAGGTGTCTTATTCAACCTCTTGAAAGTTCCTCATTTATACGTTACACTAATGAAAGAACCGGGCGTGGCCCGGCCTTTTTTAAGTGAACGAGAGGAGAACCTGAGATGCTCGACAAGCTGCAAAACTTAGACGATAAATACGAAGAGCTGGGGCGCATGCTGGCGGATCCGGAGGTGCTGGCGAATCCTGAGGAGCTGCGCAAAACGGCGAAGGCGCGTGCGGATCTTGAGGATGTGGTCATGGCCTGGCGCGAATACCGCAAAGCGGATGAGGAGCTGGCGGACGCGAAGGTGATGCTGGCGGACGATCTGGACGACGACATGGCGCAGATGGTGAAGGAAGAGATCAAGACGCTGAGCGCCCAGGTGGAAGCGCTGGAGCACGAGATCAACATTCTGCTCCTGCCGAAGGATCCCAACGACGCGCGTAATGTCATTGTGGAGGTGCGCGCTGGCACTGGCGGCGACGAAGCGGCGCTGTTTGCGGCGGATCTCTACAAGATGTATGTGCGCTACGCGGAAAAACAGGGCTGGAAGGTCGACGTGATGAACTCCAACGAAACAGACGGCGGCGGCTACAAGGAAGTAACGTTCATGATCATCGGCAAGGGCGCGTACAGCAAGCTGAAATTTGAAAGCGGCGTGCATCGTGTGCAGCGTGTGCCGCAGACGGAAGCGAGCGGCCGCATCCACACGTCGGCGGCGACGGTGGCTGTGCTGCCGGAAGCGGACGATGTGGAGGTGCATATCGAGCCGAAGGATCTGCGCATCGATGTGTTCTGCTCGAGTGGCCCGGGGGGACAGTCGGTCAACACGACAAAATCGGCTGCGCGCGTGACACACATCCCAACGGGGCTGGTCGTGAGCTGCCAGGATGAAAAATCCCAGCAGATGAACAAGGAAAAGGCGATCAAGGTCTTAAAGAGCCGTCTCTACGAAAAGATGATGGAAGAGCAGCACGGCGAGGAAGCGGCGCTGCGCCGTTCGATGATCGGCTCGGGGGACCGCAGCGAGCGCATTCGCACGTACAATTTCCCACAGGGGCGCATCACGGACCATCGCATCAATCTGACCACGCACCGTCTGGAGCAGACGCTGGCAGGCGATCTCGACGAGCTCATCGAAGCGCTCGTGAGCACGGATCAGGCGCGCAAGCTCAAACAGGCGGCGGAAGAGGTTGAAGCATGACGCTGCGCGAATGGCTGCGCGCGGCGCAGGCGGCCTGTCCCCATCTGGAGCGCTTCGATCTGGAGCATCTGCTGGCACGGCGGCTGGACAGGGGGCGCGCGCATCTTTTGGCGCATCTGGACGAGGCGCTGCCGGAAGCGCTGCAGACGCAGCTGGAGAAGGACATTGCGCGACTTTCTGCACACGAACCGCTGCAGTATGTGCTGGAGGAGGCGTGGTTTATGGACGCGCTCTACGAGGTCAACGCCCATGTGCTGATCCCGCGCTTTGACACGGAATATCTTGTGCAGGCGGTGCTGGAACGTGTGGATGCGGAAAATGCGCGCGTGCTCGATCTCTGCACAGGCAGCGGCATCATCGCGATCGCGCTGGCGCGTGCGCATGCCGACTGGCACGTGGCGGCGTCGGACATTTCGCCGGATGCGCTGGCTGTCGCCGGGCGCAACGCTGCGCGGCTGGGTGCGACGGTGGAATGGCGCGAGGGCGATCTTTTCGCGCCCTGGCAGGGAGAGCAGTTTGACTGCATCGCCAGCAATCCGCCGTACATCAGCGCCGAGGAATATCAGACGCTGGCGCCAGAGGTGCACCGCGAGCCTGCGCTGGCGCTTTTGGCGGAACACGACGGGCTGGATTTTTACGAACGGCTTGCGGCGGAAGCGCCGCATTATCTTGCGCCGGGCGGCTGGCTGGCTGTGGAGATCGGCTGGCAGCAGGGACCGGCAGTTGTGGAATTATTTGAAAAACATGGATTTAAGGAGGTGTCGTGTCTGCCCGACGGCCAGGGGCATGACCGCGTCGTGTGCGGACACATTGAATGAGCACGTATTCAAGAAAAAATGATGGCAGCCTCATTGCTGTCATCGTCATCGCCTGTTTTCTGGCGTTGTTCAACTCAACGGCGCTGAATGCAGGCCTGCCGCTTTTTATGGAAATCTTCGACGCTTCGGTCACCGAGGTGCAGTGGATCATGATCGGTTACACGGTAATCATGGGCGTTGTCAGCCCGTTGGCGGCGTGGTTTGTGCGCCGTTTTACATTGCGCAATTATTTTGTTTACAGCATGTTCGCCTATGCAGCGCTCTCCCTTGCGAGCGGCTTGTTTGCGAATGTGTACTTCATCATCGTGCTGCGTGCTTTTCAGGGCATTGCCGGCGCGGCGCTGATCCCTGTGACGATGATCGCGATCTATCGCTTCGTGCCGCGCCATCGTCAGCCGCTATTTCTGACGATCCAGAGCATGAGCCTGTCGCTGGGGCCGGCGATCGGTCCTGTGCTTGCCGGGCTGATGCTGATGGTGCTCAGCTGGCGCTGGCTGTTCTGGTTCAGCGTGCCGCTGTCCATTTTGGCTGGCTGGCTGGGGATGCGCGTGTTCCCGAAGGAAGAGGCCGAAAGCGCCGAGTCGATTGACGCCCTTTCGCTTGTGACCATTGTCATCGGCAGCATGCTGGTGCTGATGGCGTTCAGTCTCGCGTCAAACAGCGACAGCGGTCTGGCGTCGCCGGGGCTCATCGCCATGATCGTTGTTGGTCTGATTCTCTGCGTCTGGTTCGTTGTGCGCCAGGGCAAGATCGCTTCGCCGATCCTCACCTTCACATCCTGTCGCTATCGCGAATATCGCCTGGCATTCATCGTGAACGTGCTCTGGTCGATGGCGCTGACGCTGGCGCCGTTCGTGCTTGCGATCTATCTGCAGACGGTGCGCGGCTATTCGGCGTTCGTCTATGGGCTGCTTCTGCTCATTCCGGCGATCTTTTCTGTCGGCGGGGCGCCGGTGAGCCAGAAGCTTTACGACCGCGTGAGCTCCAAAGCGCTCATCATCGTCGGTCTGCTCTGTCTGTCGGTGGGCAATCTCCTGCTCGGATTTTCCACCATCGACACCTCGATCGTGCTCTTCATTGCCTTCCTCTGCCTGCGCTATTTCGGCATTGGGCTCATGGGGATGCCTGTCAACGACCACGGCATGCGCGCGCTGCCGCCAGAGCTGCAGGACGATGGCTCCACGCTCATCAACTGGGCCAAGCTCATGGGTAACAGCTTTGCTCTCAGCGTGTTCACGATGGTCTACACCGTCGTGGAAGCCGACGCAGCTGCGGAAGTTGGCGAGATGCTCGCAATGGTTAAGGGCGTCGACATCGTCTTCATCAGCTCAGCGATCCTGCTGCTTTTGGGGCTGATCCCGGCGTTTATGTTGAAGCTGCAGAAACCGGAGAAGTAAGGTAGAAGGTAGGAGGTAGCCGCTGCGCGGACGGACTCGTAAACTCATCCGTAGGTAGGAGGTTTCCTGGTGCACGGCCCAGCGTTTTCGATTTTTTGCGTAGCCACTGTCGCTTGCGACGGTCGCTGCGCTTTTTTTGTCATCACCGCCTACATTCGGAAGGGTCTTTCTTTGGCGCGCGTTTTACGCTATAATGGGTACGTGAATGATAAAATTGGAGGGTTTGTGATGAGCGTAAAAGCCTGCATCTTTGATCTCGACGGGACCCTGCTGGACACCCTCGAGGATCTGGCGAACAGCTGTAACGCCGCCTTGCGCGCCGTCGGTCTGCCAGAGCGCAGCCTGGACGAGGTGCGCGCCTTTGTCGGCAACGGTGTGCGCAAGCTGATGACGCGTGCCGTGCCGCCGGCAAGTGACCAGGCGACGATCGACGCTGCCTACGCCGCGTTTCTGCCGATCTACGATCGCGAGAAAGCGCATCACACCAGGCCCTACGACGGCATCGCCGAGACTGTGCAGGCGCTGAGAGCGCGCGGCATTCAGTGCGCGGTGCTTTCCAACAAGGACGACGCCGCTGTGCGGGCGCTCTGTGCACAATATTTTCCGGGGCTTTTTTCCTGGACCCAGGGCATGCGCGACGGCATTCGTCCAAAACCAGCGCCGGACGCCCTTGAGGCGATCTGCCAGGCGATGGGGATTGCCATCAGCGAGGCGGTCTACATCGGTGATTCCGAGGTCGACG
The DNA here is from genome assembly GCA_900552455.1 of uncultured Peptococcaceae bacterium. Taxonomy (GTDB): domain Bacteria; phylum Bacillota; class Peptococcia; order Peptococcales; family Peptococcaceae; genus UMGS1590. The sequence goes on from URZX01000001.1 coordinate 39,291, forward strand.
TGCAGACTGCAGCGGCGTGTGGGATGTCCCTCGTCGCCGTGACCTGGGGATTTCGCACAGCCGAAGCGCTGCGTCAGGCCGGTGCAACAACGCTCATCGACCGTCCGCAGGAGTTGCTGACGGTTTTATGACACAGAACAGATTGTAGTAAATGAAGTATGGAAGTTAGAGGAGGTGCTGTCATGGAAGCTTCTTATTACAGAAAGCTTGAAGATGGCGCAGTAGAATGCCAGCTGTGCGCACACCAGTGCGTGATCCAGCCTGGCGAAATGGGAATTTGCAGATGCCGTGTCAACGATAACGGCACCTTGATCGCCAAAACCTATGGCGAGATCAGCGGTATGACCACCGAAGATCTGATCGAGATGGGTTTTTATTTCTATCCTGACAAGGAGCTCCGCCTGCTCTCGATCTCTGCGTACGGCTGCAACATGAATTGCCCGTATTGCATCAACCACCACATCTCTCAGGGCCGCATCCACACCGAGCATCTCGATCCGGAAGAGCTCGTGCAGCGCTTGCAGAACCTGCATCGTTCCCGCGGCGTCGAGGGTGTGTGCTACACCTTCAACGAACCGCTGATCTGGTTTGAGCACGTGCGTGATTATTCCAGATATGTGCACGATGCCGGATTTAAGAACGCGCTGGAGACCAACGGCATGATCAATTCCGAAGCCTTTGCGACCTTGCTCGAGACCATGGACATGGTCAACATCGATTTCAAAGCCTTCGATGCCGACACCTACAGAGAGTATCTCCACGGAGATTATGAAAACGTCCTCGAAAATATCGCCATCCTCGCCAAGAGCGGCGTGTATTACGAAGTCACCTGCCTGATCGTCGCCGGCGTCAACGACGATCCTGCTCAGTTTGAAGCAGGCATGCAGGCGCTCAAGGAAGCAGCGCCGGAAGCGCCGGTCAATCTTCTCGCCGTTGTCCCACGTCAGGAGGAAGACGCCGACACCGAACCAAGTCTGGAAAGAATGCACGAGCTGCTCGCCATCGCTGAGCGCTATTTCCTGCAGGCGCAGATCGTCGACCGCGACAAAGCGCCGCAGTGGTGAGCGCCATGGCGGATTATAAAGACCGGCTCGTCACCATTAATTACGAGCTGCGCGACTGCAGAGAAAAAGAAGAGCGTCTGCTTTTTGAGGATCCCTTCTGGAAAAAAGCCATGGCTGCGCGCACCGGCAATCTGCGCGCGAAGATCGAGGAGAAGATCCCAGAAAAGCTTGAAGAAACTCTGAACACCGCGTTCAACGCCGCCTTCAAAATGGTTTTTCAGGAAGGAAAGATCCTCATCAAAAAAACCTATGACGCCGACGCGCTCAAGAGCGAATACGCGCAAAAGCGTGTCGGCGTGCAGACCCAGGGCGATCGTTCGCTGATCAAACGGCTGCGCAAGCCGAGCGAAAAGCGCTATCTCAAATCCCTCGGCGTTGCGACCACAGAAGGCATCGGCCTGGGACTCCTCGGCATCGGTCTGCCGGATATCCCCATCCTCATCGGCAACATGATCCGCACCTGCACCGTCTCCGCGCAGAGCCACGGCCTCAACACCGATCGCACAGACGAGCAGGTGTACATGCTGCGGCTCATCCGTCTTGCAGCCATGCCGACCGACGAACGCCGCGCCGCCAATCGCCAGCTCGATGCGCTGGGAGAAGCCATCGATGCAGGGATTGAAGCCCATTTTGATCTCGAGGAAGAAATGCGGCTGACCTCTGAACGCCTTTCCATGACGCTGCTCTTCAGCCGTTTTGTCATGGGGCTGCCAGTCGTCGGCGTCGCTGGCGGGCTTTACAATCCCGTCATCGTTTCTCAGCTGCATCAGCTTGCCGAAGTGAAATACGAAGCCCGTTTGCTCAAGCGTGTCAAGGCGGATCTCGTCCGCCAGCATCATAACGAAAATCATTAAAGGAGAAATGAATCAATGAAAAAACTCGTTGTTTTGGAACCACTCAGCGTACCAGATGACGTGCTCGAAGGCATGTTCCAGGAAAAACTCGGCGGCCAGGTCGAATGGACCCTTTACGACAAGCGCGCCACCTCTGACGAAGAAATGATCGAACGCGCCAAGGACGCAGAGATCGTTGTCATCGCCAACCAGCCAATGAGCGCCAATGTCATGGAGCATCTCGACAAGATCGAATGCCTCGCCGTCGCCTTCACCGGCTTTGACCACATCCCAATGGATGTCTGCAAGGCCAAAGGCGTCACCGTTTGCAACGCCAGCGGTTATTCCAACGAAGCCGTCACCGATCTCGTTTTCGGCATGACCATCACCCTCCTGCGCAATATCCGCGAGTGCGACAAGGTTGTGCGTGAAGGCGGCACCATGGCCGGTCTCGTCGGTCAGGAGCTTTCCGCCCTCAAATTTGGCGTCGTTGGCTGCGGCCACATCGCACAGCAGGTGCTCAAGGTTGCGCAGGCTTTCGGTTGCGACTGCTACGCTTACAACCGCACGCCAAAGGAAGTGGAAGGCGTCACCTTTGTTGATCTCGACACGCTGATGTCCACCTGCGACGTCGTCAGTGTTCATCTCGCCATGAACGACCAGACCCGCGGCTTCGTCGGCAAAAAACAGATCGACGAAATGAAACCAACTGCCATCCTCATCAACTGTGCCCGCGGTCCAATCGTCGATATCGACGCCCTCGCAGCAGCACTCAATGAAGGACGTCTTGGCGGCGCAGGCATCGATGTGTTCTACACCGAGCCACCACTCGAGGCTGGTCACCCACTTTTCACCACGCCACACACCCTGCTCACCCCACACGTCGCATTTGCGACCGATGAAGCATTTGTGAAGCGCGCACACATCGTCACCGACAACATCGCCGCCTTCTTGTCCGGCGCTCCAACGAACGTTGTTGGCTAATACAAACGGATAGATGATAAATTTCTCTTGAAAGATCAATAAAAAATACTGATAAAACGGTCCTCCTGAAAGGGAGGGCCGTTTTTTGTGCTTAATTGGGGAAACAGCGCCATTTTTAAGCGCTGGTTAAGCCGCGCCGGGCCTAAGTTGGGGTAGAATTTCCTTGGATTTTAGTGTAAAGTGGAGGAGTAAGGGACAAAATGGGACGATTTGGTAGAAAGGAGTGAGTCTGCTATGTTTTTAGGAGAATATAAACATTCAATTGACAATAAATGCCGACTCACGATCCCTGCCAAATTCCGTGAAGAGCTCGATAACCGATGCGTTATCGCAAAGGGGCTTGACGGATGTCTCACCGTATACCCATTGGATGAATGGGCGCTCGTATGTGAAAAAATCGACGCAAAACCATCCAGTGACCCGAAGGTGCGCAGATTTAAGCGCCTGTTTTACGCCAGTGCCAGCGTCGAGGACCTCGACAAGCAAGGTCGTCTGTCGATCCCGCCGACGCTCATGGACCATGCAGCGATCGTGAAGGACGTTTACATCGTTGGCGAATCCAATACGTTCGAGCTCTGGAGTGCCGAACGTTGGATCGACCAGCAAGCTGTGGATGATGGAGAGTCCTTCGAAGAGCTTGCAGGATTCCTTGGCATTTAAGGAGGGCTCACAGATGGAATTTCAACACATACCGGTGCTGTATGAAGAAGTGCTCCATGGCCTCGCTCTCAAGGAGGGCGGCACCTATGTCGACGGGACGGTCGGCGGTGGTGGCCATGCCAGCGGGATTCTCAGTGCCATCGGTGCAAATGGCCGATTACTCGCCATCGACCAGGACACGGGCGCCCTGGCGGCTGCGAAGGAGCGGCTCGCACCTTATGACGGACAAGTCACATTCTTTCACGCGAATTTTGTGGAGATGCCATCCATCATTGACGCATACGCGCCAGAGGGCGTGGATGGTATCCTCATTGATATTGGCGTATCTTCCCCACAGATTGACAACGCACAGCGCGGCTTCAGCTATATGCATGACGCGCCTCTTGATATGAGAATGAATACGGAAGCGGATTTTTCTGCGTATGATCTCGTTAATTCCTACGATGAGGACGCTCTGGAACGCGTCCTGCGCGAATTTGGCGAAGAAAAATGGTCTCGCCGCATCGCCAGGATCATCGTAGAACGCCGGCAGATCGCGCCGATCGCCACGACTTTTCAGCTCGTGGATTGTATTGAACGCGCCATCCCAAAGGGCGCGCGCGAAAAAGGCTCCCATGTAGCAAAACGCAGTTTTCAGGCGATCCGTATCGAAGTCAATCATGAGCTCGATGTGCTGGAAAATGTCCTCGATCAGGCTGTTGAAAGACTCAAGATCGGTGGCCGAATGGCTGTCATCACCTTTCATTCCCTGGAAGACCGCATCGTAAAGCAGCATTTCAAATATCTGGCGAGCGATTGTGTTTGTCCACCGGAGCTGCCAATCTGTCAGTGCGACAAGATGGCGACGGTGAAGATCATCACCCGCAAACCGATCGTTGCATCCAAAGAGGAGCTGGCGCAAAACTCTCGCGCAGGGAGCGCCAAGCTTCGCATCGTAGAAAAAATCCCTGCGACAAAACGAAGAAAATACTAGCAGATTTCTGGGGATGATAACCATGGGAGCAGCAAAAAAACACGTATCATATGATACCTATCCGGACTCGGATGAACATAAAAACAGGGCGGCGAATATCATGTTGAGCACGAACTCGAAGCGGATGGTCGCGAAAAAACAAAATGAGCGCGTTCTACGCAGAAAATTTGAAAAGAAAAAACCGCGCCTGACGCTATTTCGTGCGCTTGTGATCGCATTTATCTTAGGAATTCTCTGCGTTGGGCAGTATGGCATCATTCAGGATATGGGCCTGAAGATCAACGAAAGCCAGCAGACGCTCGATGACATCAATGCGACGAATGAAGCACTCAAGCAGCAGAGCGCTGCGCTGGGCAACCGCAACGTTGTGCGGGAAAAAGCGCAGGAGCAGCTTGGCATGCAGGAAGCAGAAAATGTCATCGTTTACACGCCGACAAATCCACAGGCTACCCAGTCTGCCAACGCGCAATAAGGAGTTGAATGACCCTTGGAGCCCCATAAAACCCGTATACCATTTATCATTGTTTTCGCCGTATCTTTATTGGCGATCATTATTTCTCTGAAATTATTCTATGTCCAGGTTCTGGCCAGTGAAAAATACAGCGACGATGCGATCAACAATCGCCTGCAAAACGTCGAGGTCACGCCGAACCGCGGGATTATTTACGACCGCAACAACGAAGCGCTGGCGATCAGCGTGGAAAAAATGTCGGTCTATATCACGCCTTCTGTGATCCGTGAATCTGAAAGCCGCGATGAGATCGTGAAGGACATCTGCGATTGCCTGCACATGACAAAGTCTGCGGTCAATAAGATCATCGATGGTAGCTCCAGCGACTTTGCCTGGCTGAAACGCCAGTGCGAAAAGGAGGACGCCGAAAAGCTCCAGGAAAAAGATTATCTGGGCATCGGCTTTACAACAGAATACGCGCGTGAATATCCAAACAACGAGGAGGCCTGCCATGTGCTCGGCTTCTGTGGTCTGGACAACCAGGGCCTCGGCGGCGCTGAGCTGCAGTTCGACGATATTCTCTCCGGCACACCGGGGCGTCTCGTCGTTGAATTTGACAAATACGGCAACGCCATTCCTCAGTCCATCCAGGAATCCATCCCGGCTTCTCAGGGACAGAACGTGCATCTGACGATCGACTCTACGGTTCAGTATTATGTTGAGTCGGCGCTGGCTGCGGCGCAGGAAGAATACGACGCCAAAGCCATGACTTCCATCGTGATGGATGTGAACACTGGTGAGATCCTGGCGATGGCCAATATCCCGGATTTTGATCCAAACACCTACGGCGATTTTGAGCCGGAAACCTGGACAAATCTGGCGATCAGCAAGCTCTACGAGCCAGGCTCGACGTTCAAGAGCGTGTCCACCTCGATGTATCTCGAGGACGACATTGTTGAGCCGGACACCCAGCTTTACTGCCCAGGATATGTGATGATCGACGGCCACCGTTTCCAGGACTGGGATTATCCTGCCGGCGACGGTCTGCAGACGATGAAGCACGCTGTGGAACAATCCTGCAACGTGGCGCAGGCGGAATGTGTGTCGAAGCTCGGCTTTGATCGCTTCTACGATTATCTCAACGGTTTCGGCATGACAGCTGCGACTGGTGTGGATCTTCCTTCTGAATCCTCCCCGCTCCTGATCGATAAGGATGCAGCCGTCGATATCGACCTGGCATCTTCTGCGATCGGCCAGGGCAATGCATACACCGCGCTGCAGGTTATCCGCGCGTTCTGTGCCGTCGTCAACGGCGGTTATCTGCTTCAGCCGCAGATCGTCAGCGAGATCACCGACAGCAGCGGCAACGTCGTTGAAAAGACTGAGACGGAAGTGATCCGTCAGGTCATCAGCGAGGAAACCTCCGCAGAAATGCGCGACATCCTTGAAGGCGTCGTCGAAGAAGGCCTCGGCAGCCCAGCGGCTGTTGAAGGCTATCGCGTCGGCGGCAAGACCGGTACTGCTGAAATCGCGCAGAGCGGCAGCTACGCAGAAGACAACTACATCCTCAGCTTCATGGGCTTCGCGCCTGCTGACGAGCCGCAGTACGCCTGCATCGCCATCGTCGACAGCCCGGCTGGCGGCGGGAACAGTGAGATCGCCAGTACGATCTTCTCCGAGATCATGGGGAACATCATGAACTACTACCAGATCCCACAGACCGAAGCGCCAAGCGCAGAAAATGAAAACATCACCGAAGCGGAAGCTGGTGAAACTGTGACCATTCCGGATATCGACCTGCCGATGAATACTGAACAGGCCCGTGCCATCATGGCAGAAGCAGGGCTTCAGGTGAGCGATGTCACCTCCGGTGATGAGCTCGTCGCCTGTCTGCCTGCCAGCGGCACAAAAGTTGCAGCAGGCTCTACTGTTGAATTTTACAGCGTATCGTCAGGCAGCGAGTCGGTGGTCCTGCCATCCTTTGAAGGGAAGACCATCAAGGATGTGGACATCATTCTGAATGGCTTCGGCCTTCAGTCCAATCTTTCCGGCAGCGGTCTGGCGTATCGTCAGCAGCCGGCAGCCGGCACGGCAGTGAATCTGGGCAGCGAGGTCAAGGTGTGGTTCGCAGGAACGAGCGAGCGCGCCAGCATCCAGAAAGCGACAGAGGAGCTGCAGGAAAAAGAACAGAACGCACGTGCTTCGCAAAGTAACACAGAAAATAACGGTGATTCATCAACAAGCGGCAGCGGCCAGTCGTCGCAGTCCTCGCGGTCATCAAAAGATGACACCTCAGATGATTCTACGCGAGAGAACAACGAGGACAACTGAGCGTCTGCACGCTGTGGATTTTGACACATCACTGATTACTTCATAGCTTAGAGAAGCCGGAGAGTGCTTAGGCATTTCCGGCTTACTCGATTTAATGGGGGATAATACCATGTATCATATTCCAATCGATCAAATCGCAAAGGAATTGGGCTGCACCTATCAGGGGCCGACGGATGTCTATGTCCAGCGTGTCGTCTTTGACAGCAGAGAGGTGGCGCAGGGAGATCTGTTCGTCGCCATCCGCGGCCAGCGCGTCGATGGCAATCGTTTTCTCGAGCAGGCCATCGAGGCTGGCGCGGCAGCCGTTGTCTGCGACGCGGCTCACGCTTTTTCAAGCGAGCGCGTCGGCTGCGTGACGGCAGAAGATGGTCAGGCGTTTATCCAGGAGCTGGGCAAATGGTGCCGCAGCCGTTTTGACGGACCAGTGATCGCCATCACCGGCAGCCAGGGAAAGACCAGCACCAAGGATCTGCTCGCGCAGGTCTCGCGCCAGTCGCATGAGGTCGTCGTCACAAAAGAAAATCAGAACAACGAGCTGGGCATGCCGCTGACGCTGACGCGTCTCGATGAACAGACAGAGATCCTCATCGTTGAAATGGGCATGACAGGATTTGGCGAGATCGATTTTCTCTGCCAGATCGCCCATCCTACCCACGCCATCATCACCGGCATTGGCCTCGTGCATGCAGAATATCTCGGCAGCCAGCAGGGGATTGCCCGCGCCAAGACGGAGCTTTTCCGTTATCTGCCAGAAAACGGCGCGGTGGCACTGCGCGAAAAAGATCGCGCGCTGGTCACGCCGTATCTGGACGAGTGCAAGGCGAACGTCATCTGGTGCAGCGATGCTGCAGATGGCGGTGCTGTGACGAGTGAAAACGTTGTGCTCGCTGCAGAAAAGAGCAGCTTCGATTGCCACATGCCAGACGCCACCTTCCACGTCGAGCTGCCATTCGCCGGTCGTCATTATGTCGATAATGCGCTTTTGGTTACAGCCGTAGCGCGCGCTATTGACATTTCTGTATCAGACATTCAAAATGGATTGGGGAGCGCCGTTTCTCTGTCGTCCAGCCGCATGGAAATGCATCCGCTGGCAGAGGATCGTCTCCTGATCAACGATTGCTACAACGCCAATCCAGACTCGATGATCGCGACGCTGGATGTGCTCGCCGGCTACAAACCACGGCCAACCATCGCCTGCCTGGGAAATATGTACGAGCTTGGGCAGTACGAAGTGGAGGGCCACGCCAAAGTTGGCCGTCATCTCGCAGAGCGCGGCATCGACTGGCTCATCTGTCTGGGCACGCTGGCAGAGATCATCGGCGAAAACGCCATCGCCTGCGGCATGTCGCCGGCGCGTGTGTTTTATGTGGACACCAACAAGCAGGTGGCGCGCGTGCTCGAGGAATATGCACCGGCAGAATCGGTGATCCTCGTCAAAGGCAGCAACAGTATGAAAATGGTCGACGTATATCAGACTATATTAAAGGACGAAAGAATGTTATAATAATGAATTGACCGATCAGTCAGTGGAGGAATGGTCATGAAAGAGATCCGCTTACAGGACATCGCAGGCTTTCAGATTGGAAGCGCAGAAAATGAACAAGCCGGCACCGGCTGCACCGTCATCATCTGTCCACAGGGCGCGCCCTGCGGCGTGGATATCCGTGGCGGCGGACCGGCGAGCCGTGAAAATGCGCTCCTGAATCCTGTGGCTGCGGCGGATCGGATCCATGCCGTTCTTCTCGGCGGCGGCAGTGCCTATGGACTGGATGCTGCCGGCGGCGTCATGCATTATCTGGAAGAGCGTGGCGTCGGGCTGCCTGTAGGCAATGCGATCGTGCCGCTCGTTGTCGCGGCCTGCATCTTCGATCTGGCGTGTGGAGAGAATGTACGCCCGGATGCAGCCATGGGCTACGTGGCCTGCGGCAATGCCGAAAGCGGAGAAACGATCCGCGAGGGCAACCATGGTGTCGGCACCGGCGCCACAGTCGGCAAGCTCCTGGACGGAGCGGGCATGATGAAGACCGGGCTCGGCACCTATGCCGTTCAGATCGGGGAGCTGCAGGTCGGCGCCGTTGTTGCAGTGAACGCCCTCGGCGATGTTGTGGACGAACGCGGAGAAATCCTGGCTGGATTGCGCACAGCAGACGGCAAAGCGTTCGCTGATACGCGCCGCGTGCTGTTCGAACATTATGAAGAGCTGGCGCCGATCCTCGCCGGAGCCGGTGCAGCGACGACGAACACAACCATCGGCGCCGTCATCACGAACGGGAAATTTGACAAGACACAGCTGACAAAGATCGCTGCGCTCGCATCGAACGGCCTCGTGCGTGCGGTGCGGCCGGTGAATACCACTGCCGACGGCGATTCGATTTTTGCGCTCAGCGTCGGCGAGGTGGCGTGCGATCTCAATCTGGTCGGCACAGCAGCGGCTTACGTTGTTGAAAAAGCCATCCGTCGCGCCGTTTATGCGGCGGAAAGCGCTTATGGCGCGCCGGCGCATGCGGACATCGCACGCGCATAGGAGAATTATTTATCATTAGAAAAGCGGGAGGAACACGAGCATGTGGGCATTAGGTTTTATCATTAGTTTGCTGATCGGGCTGGTCGTTGGCCATTTTATGATCCCGATCCTGCATAAGTTGAAATTTGGTCAGTCGATCCGTGAAGAAGGACCAAAGAGCCATCAGGCAAAACAGGGAACGCCGACGATGGGCGGGATCCTCTTTATGATCACCGTTGTCATCACCCTTGTGGTCCTTGGCCAGTTTTCCGGCGTCACCTGGTTTGTCGTCGGCAGCGCCTTTCTTTTTGGCGGCATCGGTCTGGCCGACGACGCCATCAAGATCGTCATGCACCACAACGAAGGCCTGACGCCAAAGCAGAAGATCGTGCTGCAGTTCGTTGCCGCGATCCTCATCATTTTCTGGGCGTCGCGCCTCGATATGAACGTCAGCGATTTCTGGATCCCGCTGTTTAACATCGTGCTGCCGGTCGGTGTTCTCTACTGGCCGCTGATGATGTTCATCATCATTGGCACGACAAACAGCGCCAATCTCACCGACGGCCTCGACGGTCTTCTGACGACTGTGAGCATCATCATCCTGCTCGCTTTCTTCGCCGTTGTGAAGCTCTATAACGAGCCAAATTCTCTGGTCGTCATCGCTGTGATGATCGGCGCTTGCCTGGCGTTCCTTTTCTACAACCATCATCCGGCGCGCGTTTTCATGGGCGACACCGGCAGCTTCTTCATCGGTGGCATGGTCGTTGCGCTGGCCATGGTAACGAAAACCGAGCTTCTGATTCCGGCAATGTGCTTCACCTATCTCATCGAAGCCTGCTCGGATATCATCCAGGTAGCTGTATATAAAAGAACCAAGCGTCGCGTTTTCAGAATGGCGCCGCTGCACCACCATTTCGAATTGGGCGGTCGCAGCGAAAATCAGGTGGTCCTGCTCTTCAGCATCATCACACTGGTGAGCTGCGTCATCGGTGTTGCGCTTTTCTGGACCGCGCTGCTCTGAGCATAAAGGAGAATGACTATGGGAGATGCTATATTGATCATTGGCGCCGCGCGCAGCGGGGTTGCCAGCGCAGAATATCTGCTGTCCATTGGAAAACAGATCGTTATCAGCGATATGAATACAAAACTGGCGGAGGACGTCGAGACGCAGCTTGGGCATGCGTCTGTTTCCTATGTCTGGGGCAAACAGCCTGACGTTGCAGCGCTCCAGCCGGAGCTCATTGTTATGAGTCCTGGCGTTCCGCTGTCGATTCCGCCGGTTGTCAAGGCGCGTGAGCTCGGCATTCCGGTGATCAGCGAACCGGAGCTGGCGTTCCGCTACAGCGATGTGCCATTTGTCGCCATCACCGGCACCAACGGCAAGACCACGACCACCACGCTGACCGCCTTCCTTCTTGAGAAAGAGGGGCGCAAGGTCGTCGCCGGCGGCAACATCGGTCTGCCGCTGATCAGCCAGTGTCCGCAGATGAGCGCCAACGACATTGTCGTTGCAGAAATGTCCAGCTTCCAGCTTGAAAGCGTGGACAGCTTTTGCCCAAAGGTGGCCGTCGTCATGAATCTGACACCAGATCATCTGGACCGTCACAAAACAATGGAAGCCTACGCCGCTGCGAAAGCAAATATCTTCAAAAATCAGGGGCCGGAGGAATACCTCCTGCTCAATAAGGACGACGCCATCGTTGCCGCCATGGCAGCGGGCGCAAAGTCTCACGTTTATTATTTCAGCCAGCAGGAGATCCTAGACGAGGGCATCTGGCTTGAAGACGGAAACCTCGTCTATCGTCTGGACAAAAACGGCGCACCACAGGTGCTCATTCCAGCTGCAGAGATCGGCATCGTCGGCAGCCACAACTGGCAAAATGCCATGGCTGCTTCGCTGGCGGCGCTCCTCATGGGGCAGCAGCCGGAAATTATCGCTGAACGCCTGCGCGCGTTCAAGGGCGTAGCCCATCGTATGGAGCCTGTCGCTACCATCGATGGCGTGCTCTATGTCAACGATTCCAAGGGAACCAATCCGGACTCCACCGAAAAAGCCCTCGGCTCTTATGGTAAACGTCCGATCGTGCTCATCGCCGGTGGCCGCAACAAGGGCAGCGACATGGCTGTGCTCGTGCCGCTGATGCGCGCACACTGCCGCGGTGTGGTGCTGGTCGGTGAAGCGACTGGTGATTTCATCGATGCTTTCGAGCGCACCGGCTACACCGATTACGTCTGTGCCGATTCCTTTGAAGATGCTGTTGCCAAAGCGCGCGAAATGGCGCAGTCTGGCGATGTGGTGCTGCTTTCGCCTGCCTGCGCAAGCTGGGATATGTTTGACAACTTTGAACAGCGCGGAGATCTCTTCAAAGAATTGGTGAAGGATTATGCAGCAAAATAACAACAACGGCCCAAAGCGGCCAGCGTTAGTCGATAAAAATCATCCAAAAAAATCGGCGCCGGGCAGACGTCAGGCGCCGGCTGGCAAGCAGACTGTCGGTCAGCGTCAGGCCATGCATCATGCATCGGACCAGGCGCTGTCCATGGCCAACAGCCGCGGTCCAAGTCTTGCAGAACGTGCCGAAAAGCATCGCCGAGAACTGCATGAGCAGGAACGGGCGGCGCAGCATCCGCACGAACAGCGACAGGCGCCGCAGAGTCGTTTGCAGCAGCCGCAGAAGAAAAAGAAGCAGCAGGCGCAGAAAAAAGAGCTTGGCTTCGTTGATAAGATCTTCGTGCGTGCCAATGTGGTGCCGGGCGTCAGCGCGCCGGATTATCTCGTGATGGAGATCGTGGCGGTGCTTCTCGCGATTGGCCTGATCATGGTCTTTTCTGCTTCGAGCTATCGCTCTCTGCTGGAAAATGGCAGCGCCTTCAGTTATTTTATCCGTCAGTGCGCGGCGGCAGTGATCGGTATCATCGTGGCCTTTTTCGTGATGATGCTGAACCCGTCGATATTTCGCAGTTTGGCGCCGATCCTTCTGATCCTGGTCTTTGCGCTTCTGGTCTACACCCTGTTCGCTGGGGAAGAATCCCTCGGCGCAACGCGTTGGGTGACGATCGCCGGCGTGCGTTTCCAGCCGTCAGAAATGGCGAAACCGCTCATGGTCATCTGCACCGCAGATTTGATCAGGAATGGCGCCTATGGATTTGTGAAAGATGAAAACGGGCTTTTTGACCGCAATAATCTTATCATCTTTGGGCTGATCCTGGCGACGTTCGGCGTCATCGCCGTCGAAGACCTGGGGTCTGCCATGGCGATCTTCGGCGGCTGCTTTGCCATGTTCATCGTCGCTGGGCTTTCCAAGCGCGGTATTGTTGCAGTGGTTGTGGCAGGGCTCATTGTCGTTGCCGCTTACTGTATTGCAGAACCATACCGCATCCAGCGTCTCTTCGGGTTTATCAATCAGACAGATGCTGACGCTGCCAGCGGCTCGGCTTATCAGCTGGTGCAGAGCCTGTACGCATTTGGCTCCGGTGGCCTCTTTGGCGTCGGACTCGGCAACAGCGGACAGAAACTGTTCTATCTGCCGGGGATGCACACCGACTTTATCTATTCGGTCATCGGCGAAGAATTTGGCATCGTTGGCGCGCTTCTCGTGCTGGGGCTTTTCATGGCGCTGGCGTGGCGCGGCTTTTGGATCGCGACACGCATCGACGATCCGTTCAAATCTTATCTTGCCTTCGGCGCAACGGCGATCATCGTCGTGCAGGCGCTCATCAATATGGCGGTCGCCGTCGGCGTTTGCCCTGTCACCGGGATTACGCTGCCGCTGATCAGCTACGGTGGAACGTCGCTTCTGGTCACGCTCCTGACGATCGGGATCTTGCTGAACATGTCCCGCTACGCAGACAAGAGCAAACACAAGCGCACACCGAAGAACAAAATGGAAGAATGACAGTAGTATACAGATAATGGGGGAAGATGTATGAGAGTGATAGTATCCGGCGGTGGGACCGGCGGGCACATTTATCCGGCATTGGCCATCGCTGAACGCATTCTGGCAGATATGCCAGGCAGCGAGGTGCTCTATATCGGATGCGACAATGGGTTGGAAAACAACATTGTGCCGACGACCTCTATCCCGTTCAAAACCATCTCAGCGAAAGGTCTGCCGCGCAAACTGACGCCGGCGTTGGCAAAATCGCTGTTCATCAATTCAAAGGGCGTTGTCGAGGCCCGGCGCTACATCAAAGAATTCAAGCCGGATCTCGTCATCGGCACAGGCGGCTTCGTTTGCGGGCCAACGGTGCTCATGGCCTGCGCCAATCGTGTGCCGGCGATGATCCACGAGCAGAATGCCTATCCGGGCATGACAAACCGACTCCTGGCTTCTCGCGTCAATAAGGTAATGATCAATTATCCGGAAGCGGCGCGTTTCTTCGTCAAAGCGAAGGAGACCGTTCTCACCGGCTTGCCGGTGCGTGACGACATCGGGAAGCTTTCACGGGAAGGGGGTTGCGCCAAATTCGGCCTCGATCCGGCAAAGAAAACGGTGCTCATCACTGGCGGCAGCCGTGGCGCGCGCACAATCAACCGCGTCTGCGCGCTGGCGCTCACAGGCATTCTTGCCAATCCGGATGTGCAGGTGATCTTCATCACCGGCAAGGCCGGCTATGTGGAGACCAGCCTCCTGCTCAAGGACAGCGACAGCAGCGTGCTGCGCAACGAACGCCTCTGCTTCCTCGAATATACCCACGACATGCCGTATGCGCTGGCAGCGGCAGATGTTGTCATCGGTCGCGCCGGAGCGACCTTCCTGGCAGAGATCGCCATGTGCGGGCTGCCGGGCATCCTCATTCCTTATCCTTACGCCAGCGACAACCATCAGCAGTTCAATGCCCAGGCCGTTGTCGATGCCGGTGCCGGCGAGATGATCCTGGATGCAGAGCTGACGGTGCCAAAGCTCACTGCGGCACTGAACAATTTCCTCTGTAACGACGATTATTATCAAGCGAAAAAAGAAGCGATGCAAGGACTCGCCAGACCATCCGCCATGGATGACATCATGATGCTGGTGCAAAGCTTTGCAAAATAATACACTTAAAAGAGAAGGTGCGGACATGGATTATTCAAAAGATTTTAAGCATGTTCATTTTATTGGAATTGGCGGCATCGGTATGAGCGCTGTGGCGGAAGTCATGCTCGAGCGTGGATTTGTGATCAGCGGCTCCGATCTCAACGAGTCGGATCAGGTGCAGATGCTGCGCGGACGCGGCGCGACAATCCACGTGCCACAGCGCGCGGAAAACATCACCGATGACATCGACATCGTCGTGCGTTCCACAGCGATCCGCGAAACCAACGTGGAATATCAGGCTGCCGTGGAAAAGGGCATCCCAGTGGTGCATCGTTCTGAAATGCTCGGTTATCTGATGCAGTCTCAGAAAGCCATCTGTGTGGCTGGTTCCCATGGCAAAACGACCACATCCTCGATGATCGCTCTCGCCCTCGAGAAAAACGGCCTCGATCCAACGATCGTCGTTGGCGGCGTGATCAGCGACATCGGCAGCAACGCTAAGAATGGCAAGGGCGAATGGTTTGTCGCCGAAGCCGACGAAAGCGACGGCAGCTTCATCAATCTGCTGCCTTGGTATGCGGTGATCACCAACATTGAAGAAGACCATCTGGATCATTACAAAGACATCGACGAGATCCGCGATTCGTTCAAGCAGTTCCTTAACAAGACCAATCCAGAGGGACGCTGCCTGCTCTGCGCAGACAACGACGAATCGTTTGGCATTGCGTCGCAGTGTCCTGTGCCGATGAAAACCTATGGCTTCCATGAGCGTTCCCAGTATCGCATCAAGAACCATCAGCAGACCGGCATGAAAAACGAAGCCGATATTTACAATGGCGACCGCTTCATCGGTCATCTTGAGCTGCAGGTGCCAGGCAAGCACAACATCGCCAACGCCACCGCCGCCGTCGTGACCTGCATGGATGTCGGGCTGACCTTTGAGGAAGTGGCGTCTGTGCTCAAGGAATACAAGGGCACACGCCGTCGTTTCCAGCTTCAGGGCACAGTGAACGACATCGCCGTTTATGACGATTACGCCCATCATCCAACAGAGATCGCTGCGACGCTGGAGGCTGCACGCGCCATGCACGATTCTGGTCGTGTCATCGCGATCTTCCAGCCACATCGTTATTCGCGCACGCAGTTTTTGGCTACGAGTTTTGCGGCAGCGCTTTCGCAGGCGGATGCTGTTTATCTGCTGGATGTGTTCCCAGCCGGCGAGCTGCCGATCGAAGGCGTTTCCAGCCAGCTCATCGTCGACCAGATCGATCCTGGCAAGCATGCGCAGGTTGTCAACGACGAATATCTGACCAGCGGATTTATCTCCACCCTTGAACCAGGCGATCTCGTGCTCGTCCTGGGGGCAGGCTCCATCTGGAAGCAGGCGCCGCTGATCGTCAAGGCATTGGAGGAACGCAGCGCAGAGTGAGCGTTCGACCAGAAACAGTAAAGGTTGATGCCGATTGAAATTATTTAGAGACAAAAACAGAGGCCCTAAGCTGAAAAGCGAGGACGTCGTCATCCCTGAGGAATATCTTGAGTACGAACGCGAAGCAGAGGAACGCAAACGGCTGGAAGCGGAAAATGCTGAAGCTGACGCTACGCCTGCTCAGGAAGCGGAGGAGATTGACGACGATCCCATTGCGATCCGCGTTGAAGAGCTGCTCAATACCAGCAAGAAAACCCTGCAGGAAAAAGCAGCCGAGGAAAAGCGACCCGTGCCGGATGTGACCATCGGCGAAGTTGTGGAAACGCTGGAGGAAATGCTTCCGGATGAACCGCCTGAGGAACCGGAGCCGACCGGTGAGGAGATCGATCTCGAAGAGGCACTCCTCGCTGAAAAGCAGCGTTCCAATCGCGCTGCCAAGCAGGCACGCCGCAGGGCAAAAAAAGAAGCCTTGCACGCGCCGAAGGAAAAACCATCCGCCGTAGCGTCTGAAGCAGAAGAGCCTGCACCGCCGAAAAAGAAAAAGGAAAGCAACGTTCCCGCTGGTTTTGTGGTGCTGCTCGTCGTCGTTGCATTTCTTGTAGCGACGATTGTTGTGATGCTTGGGCCGCTCATGCGCATCGATGACGTTCAGGTCAACGATCTGCAGAACATGAGCGAGGCGCAGGTCGAAGAGATCGCCGGAAATCCTGTCGGACAGAATCTCTTCCTCTATCGCACCGGGCAGGCCGAGCAGGAGCTGAGCTACTATCCTTATGTGCAGGCAGTGGAGATCAAACGCCATTTCCCACACTGGATAGAGATCAATATCACAGAGCGCCAGCCAGCCGGCGTGCTCTTGAACAACGGCAGCTATCTGCAGTTCAGTAAGGACGGCGTGCTCCTGGATAACACCAAGTCGCTGACCAACCAGAGCCTGCCGCTCATCACCGGCTTCTCGATGGACGAAGTGCCATCGCCAGGCGAAGCGTTCAAGGACAACGCACGATTTTCAGATATCCTTAAAGTCGTCAACGCCTGCTCCGATGATCTGCTTTCGATGATCCAGGAGATCAACATCAAGGATCGCAACAACATTCTTGCGTACACCAGCCAGGGCATTGAGATCCGCATCGGCGGCGTCGACAATATCGATGCCCGCATGGCGAACCTGAACGATATCATGGACCAGGTCATCCTCTCGGGCATCATCGATGAACCGATCGAGGCCATCGATATCCGCTACGAGAAATCGCCGGTCGTCGTTCTCGAAGGCTACGACAACATTGACGTTTCAGAATACCTGGACGACGAAGACGCAGAGAACAGCGACAGTAACACAGCTGCCACGAGCAGCAGCCAGCAGTCGCACGCAAACAGCGCAGCGACAGCAAGCGGCAGTCAGAATTCCGCAGCTGCCAGCAGCAATAACGGCAGCGCCCAGACAGCAGATTATGGTCAGACAGGGGACGGCAATGCGTCGTATGGCTACGGTACTGGTTATGACCAGTCCGGCGGCTACACCAACGGCTACAATCAGAGCGGATATGACACCGGATATGGTGCAACGTCCGGAACAGGGACCTGAGAATTCGTAGAAAAGACTACAATTTAGGCAAAAACGCCTCGATAAGAGAAAAATATTTGCAAGAACTTGCAATATAGGTTATTATTATACAATAAGGCTAGAAATTTTGTGTGGAGGGATCGTGGATGTTCCAACTCGATGATAAGAACAATAACGTCGCCGTGATCAAAGTAATCGGCGTGGGCGGCGGCGGCGGCAACGCCGTAGAGCGCATGATTGCAACCAATGTAGACAATGTAGAATTTATCGTAGCAAATACCGATGCTCAGGTCCTGGCTCAGTCCAATGCTGATACCAAGATCCAGATCGGTGTGAAGCTGACCCGCGGCCTTGGCGCTGGCGGGAACCCTGAGATTGGCCAGAAGGCTGCCGAAGAAAGCCGCGAAGAGCTGGCTCAGGCACTCGAAGGCGCAGACCTCGTATTCGTCACCGCTGGTATGGGCGGTGGCACCGGCACTGGCGCTGCAGCTGTTGTTGCAGAGATCGCCAAGAGCCAGGGTGCGCTGACCATCGGCGTCGTCACCAAGCCATTCAAATTTGAAGGGCGCAAGCGCATGAAAAATGCCCTCGAAGGCATTGAAGAACTGATCGATAAGGTAGACAGCCTTGTCACCATTCCAAATGACCGCCTGCTGGAGATCGCCAGCAAGGAAATGACCATGAAGGAAGCGTTCGAATACGCCGACGACATTCTGCGTCAGGGCGTACAGGGTATCGCCGATACCATCACCAAGAATGCAATGATCAACCTTGACTTTGCTGACGTACGCTCCACCATGCAGAACACCGGTACCGCGCTCATGGGCGTTGGTGTCGGCAAGGGCGAAGACCGCGCTGTGGCTGCAGCCAAGGCTGCTATTTCTTCCCCACTTCTGGAGACCAGCATCGAAGGCGCTACTGCGCTCCTCATCAACATCAGCGGTCAGAATCCAACCCTGATCGAAACCCAGGAAGCAGTCGACTTCATCAACGATGCCACCGGCGGCGAACCAGACGTCATCTTCGGTGTTATCGATGATCCAGGTGCTAAGGACGACATCAAAGTCACCGTTATCGCCACCGGCTTTGAACGTCAGCCGGAAGAACCCGTTTTCCGTGCAACCGCTCCATCCAAGAGCGCAGGCTCCAGCCGTAACAGCGGCAGCGCTCGCACGAGCCAGCGTCACAGCGGCGGTTATGACGACGTGCGCATTCCAGATTTCCTGAAAAACAGAAATCGCTAAGGGATAATTTTCATCCCGGATCGCAGGATCCGGGATGTTTTGTATGTAGCGGATCATTTGCAGATAGGGAGGAAAACCATGAATTTCAAAGGGATCGTATTGGGCGCCTTGTCCTTTCTCATCATTGGCGTCTGGCATCCGATCGTCATCAAGGGCGAATATCATCTCGGCCGTAAAATGTGCATGCCGCTTTTCGGCGCCATCGGCGCGCTGTGTGTGGCAGTGAGCCTGCGCGTGAAGAATACCATGCTCAACACCGCCATCGCGCTTTTCGGATTCTCCGCGCTCTGGGGTATCCATGAAGTGGCCGAACAGGAAGCACGCGTCGCCCGAGGATGGTTCCCAGCCAATCCAAAACGCGCGAACAAATAATAATCTCAGACAAACGCGGCGAGGAATCGTCGCGTTTCTTGTTTGCGTTTTGTCAATGTTGTAAATCGGTTCCAGACAAATTGGTGACAGTTCTTCCGGAAATGGATAAATGTCCATAAAATATGGTATAATAAATGTAATAAACATTGTTTTTGAAAAGGAGGAACTGAAAATGAAAAAGAGTAGAAAACTGACCGCAGCGCTGACGACTAGTATCATGGCGATGAGCCTTGCCGTGCCAGCTTTTGCGACATCCTATCCAGCGCTTGAAGTGGCTTCGACAGATCTGACGCTCGTCATCAACGGCAAGACCATTGAGACGAACGAAAAGATCGGCCAGCCATTTATCTCCACTGAAAACCGTACGATGGTTCCACTGCGTCTGGTCACCGAAGAACTGGGCTATGGCGTGATGTGGGACAATACCGATCACAGCGTCGTTGTCACCGGTGCCGGCGGGCTGGTGAATGTGGAAATGCAGATCGGCGACACCGCATA
The DNA here is from genome assembly GCA_900552455.1 of uncultured Peptococcaceae bacterium. Classification (GTDB taxonomy): domain Bacteria; phylum Bacillota; class Peptococcia; order Peptococcales; family Peptococcaceae; genus UMGS1590. The sequence goes on from URZX01000001.1 coordinate 59,215, forward strand.
CACAGCCAATGGCGTGAGCGGGAATTTCAGCAGACCGCTGGAAATGATCAACGACCGTGCTTATCTGCCAGCGCGTGATTTCACAGAGCTCTACGGCGACATCGTCTGGGACAATGATACGCGCACTGTTACTGTAACGCTGGATCCAAAATCCCAGATCGAAGAGACCACCGACTGGACATTCAAGATTGGCGCAGGCAACACCGCTGACACTCAGGACAAGCAGTACGTTGTAGCGACCAACGAAAAGACCGGCGAAACGGTCTATCTCACTGGCGCAGAGAAAGAATACCCAATCCTTTCTGATCCGGTGGATGACGTTTCTCATTACGTCGGCACCAGCAAAGTCATCGATGGTAAGCTCTATGTGACCGTCGGCCGCGGCGGCGCGATGGGGATGAACGAAGTCTGCATCTTTGCCGGACCGGATATTGACGCGCTCAGCCAGGGCGGCGAACTGACAGCGGTTGACTACGTTCACAACGGCACCGATTTCACCATCGCTGACGGATATCTCTATTACACCGATGGCATTATGAGCGGTCCTTGGACGATCAATCCAAATGCGCTTCACATCGCCAAGATCGGCAGCGACGACGCGGTCAAAACGCAGGAAGTCGATTTTGCCATCAATGCCTGCGCACTCAGCGTGAAGGATGGCAGCCTGATCGCGACTGAAAAAGACGGCTCCGAGCATGTGTTCGATCTGATGGCCTGGGAAGAATAACATGAATCATACGCTGGCGACGAGCGGCGCGGCTGTTCGTCACCAGCGCTTTTTAGTGCAAAATCTGGTTCAAACAAAAGATGACAGTTACAGGTTCAGTGAGAAAATTGTCGGAAAATATGGTATAATTTAAGTAAGTAGTTTAGTTTCAATTAAGGAGGACGAACATATGAAGAATAGAAAATTCATCGCCGCGCTGACGACTGGCGTTATGGCAGCAAGTCTCGCCGTGCCGGCGTTTGCCGCTGTGGATGTTGCATCCACCGATCTCACGCTGGTGATCAACGACAAAGTTGTCGAATCTAATGAAGAGATCGGACAGCCATTCATCACCTCTGACGGACGCACCATGGTCCCACTGCGTCTGGTGAGTGAGACATTGGGGTATAAAACCAGTTGGAACAACGGTACGATTCATATTGGCAGTGGTGACGGTGAAGTGGATGTGACACTGACAGTTGGCGCAGATAATTATTTCGCCAACGGCAAGCCAGGCACTTTCGATACGCGCCCAACGCTCCTGAACGATCGCACCTATCTGCCAGCGCGTGATTTCATGGAACTTTACGGGGTGGTGAAATGGGACAATGACACCCGTACCGTCACCATTACGACTGGTGAACAGCCGGCAGAAGAAACCAGCGACTGGACGTATAAAATGGGTTTTGGCGGGGATATTGAAACTGTCAACAATGTTTATGTTCAGGCGGTCAACGAAAAGACCGGCAAGATTGTGTATCTGACAGGTATTAATGAAGGTGCGGGCTGGCCATCTGATCCTAGCTGGTTCATGTATTATTATCTGGGCGGCCAGAAAACAATTAACGGTCAGGATACGGTGACTGTTGGTCGTACTGGTGCAATGGGCAATGGTGATGTGGGCCTTTTCCTGGTTCCGGATCTTGATAACATAGAAAATACAGCAGAATTGACCTATGTAAAGAGCTTTAATTTCTCGACCGACTATACCATCGCCAACGGCTATCTGTACTACACCCAAGGATTGACAGGCCCGTTCGTGAACGATCCAAACAGACTTTATTTCTTTAAGATCGGTGACGACGCACTGGACTATGTGACCTTCGAACTCGATTTTCCAGTCAATGCCTGCGTGTTCACCGTTGAAGACGGCGTACTCGTTGCTACCGAAAAAGATGGCACCCGTCATGAAGTGCTGACTGTGCCGGAAGCGGATGCGGTGGATGTTGTCCACATGAAAGAAGCACTTGAAAACAATAACACCGACGCGCTGACCCCAGAAGAAATTGCCTGCATGCCTGGGGTTGAAGCCTGAGGATAATGAAAAGCAGCTGCCAATTCTGACAGCTGCTTTTTTGTAAAAAAGGAGAATGGAGGGAGACAAGATGCGAACTGGATCCAGATTACAGGCGTTGGAGAATGTGCGTGATCAGATGCCGCCATTTTGGGGGCTGATCGAGGACAATCTGCTGCCACTTGCTGTCGTGCTGCTCGCCAGCGGTGCTGCCGCAGGATTTGCATCCAAATGGCTGAGTGCGCAGCACCGACGCAGCCGCAAAGTCCTCGGTATCGTCGGTTGGGTGCTCTGCGTGTTGGCGATGATGGCGTTTGTGGCGTTGATATTGGAAGGGATCGGAGCGCTGTGGAGAAAGTAACGGAGTGAAATCTCATGGTTTTTTGGAAAAAACGCATGGTCGAGCTTTACTCAACGACAAATCCAGAAGAAAAATTTCGCATCCAGGAAGCGTTCGCTCAGCACGGCATCGAATATAAAATGAAGGTAGAAGACTATTCCAGACCAGGCGCATTGAACGCATCTGCCATTGGCGCGGTGGGCAATCATCATACGCTACGCTTGACCACCATCTTCTACGTGCGCGAAGAAGACATCGAAGCCGCGCTGCATCTCATCCGCTGCTAAATCAAAAGGCCGCAATTCCGCGGCCTTTTGCGCGTCATCACGAAAAAATCGCGGATTTTTGCAGATTTCAGGAAAAGCACACGACCATTCTTCAAATTTTGGCGATTTTTTGATGAATGCGCGCAGAAAAGCTTTCAATTCGCTGAAAAAATCCGTTTTTTGAGAAATGATATTGTGCAATCCGCTTTTTCACTGGTGATTGCACTGTGGCTGAATTTGGTGTAATATAAAGGCATAAGAAAGGTGGCGATAATCATGCAGATCGTTCCGATGCGAGAATTGAAAAATACAGTTGAGATCGAGCGGCGCTGTGCCGAGGAAAATGGCCCAGTCTTTGTGACAAAAAATGGCTATGGTCGGCTTGTGGTGATGGATATCGAATACTACGAGCGCACGATGCAGCAGATTGTTGAGGCCCAGGCGGTGCTCCGTGGGCTGAAAGATCTGCAGGAAGGAAAGATCGTGGACGGACCGCAGACGCTGTCAGCGTTGAGGAATAAGTATGAGCTATAATTTCAAGTTGACACAACAGGCCAGCGATGACCTTGATGAGATCGTTCGTTACATGGCAATGGAGCTTGTCAATAAGAAAGCGGCCAGAGATTTTTTGGATGACATCGAGGAAACGATACAGGAAGCCTGTTTGTTTCCAGAGAGTGGCGTTTTGGTTAAAAATGATTTTCTTTCAGATATAGAAATTAGAAAGAAATGCGTCAACCATTATATTTTATATTATTTGCCACAGCACAAGGAAAAAATAATTTTGATCCTGCGCATCGTTTATGGAAAGAGAAATTCTGATGCGTTGGTATTTCATCTTGAAGAGGAACAAAATTAAAAAGCGGACCACATGCGGTCCGCTTTTTGTATGCAGTTTGCTCAGTCGCTGACGAGCCAGTTGATGACGCCGCTGATGATGGTGAGCACGAGAGCGGCAAAGGTGGCTGCCCAGAATCCGCCGACGGCCATGCCTGGCACGAAGAGGCTGGTGATCTTGAGCATGAAGCCGTTGATCACGAAGGTGAAGAGGCCGAGGGTGAGAAAATTGAGCGGCAGCGTGAGTACGGTGACGATCGGTTTGACGACGGCGTCGACGATGGTGAGAACGACGGCACCGAGCACAAGCGCTGCGATGGTATCAAAGTAGAGTCCCTGCACGAGCTGGGCGGTGAGATACAGCCCGAGACAGTAGCTCAGAAGATGAACAATCAGTGATTTCATAGAATAACTCCTTTCAAGAGGTCATTGCTTTCGTCGCAGACGCGCCTGAAGATCCTGGTGGGTTTTCAGGTAGGTGTGGATGGTCTCAGCGAGATCGCGGCTGATGCCGGGAACTTCTGCGAGCGCATCGATGTCTGCACTTTGAATTTTACTAAATGAACCGAAGTGGGTCAAGAGATTCTCCTTGCGTTTTTTTCCAATGCCGGGAATATCGTCGAGTATGGAAGCGAGCTGACGCTTGCCGCGCAGAGAACGGTGGTAGGTGATGGCGAAGCGGTGGCTTTCGTCGCGCACGCGCTGGATGAGATAGAGGGCGTTGGACTGGCGCGGCAGGACGATCGGTTCGTCTTCGTTTTCTTTGAAGAGAAGTTCTTCCTGCTTGGCGAGGCCGAAGGTTGGAATGTGTGCGTAGCCCTGTTCGCGCATGGCGCGGCGGGCGTAGCCGAGCTGGCCTTTGCCGCCGTCGATGATGACGAGATCTGGCAGCCAGGCGAATTTGCCCATTTTCATGCCGCTTTCGAGCTCTTTGGTGGCGTGGCTGAAGCGGCGGGTGATGACTTCGTACATGCTGGCAAAGTCGTTTGGTCCTTCGACGGTTTTGATCTTAAAATGACGGTACTGGCTTTTGGCTGGTTTTCCGGCGACAAAAACGACCATGGAGGCGACGGAGTCGGTGCCTTGGATGTTGGAAATGTCATAGCACTCGATGCGGTTGGGCAGATGATCGAGACCGAGATAGTCTTTGAGATCGACGAGCGCGCCTTCTGTGCGCTCACGAGCAACGTCACCGGCGACGATGCGCTTGGTCAGCGCTTCCTCGGCGTTGCGCCGGACGAGATCCATGAGGGCGCGGGTTTGGCCTTGCTTTGGGACGTGGAACTGCACTTTCGCGCCGTGTTTTTCGCTGAGCAGCTGTTGCAGGGTTTCCTCGTCGTCAAAATGCTGGTCGATGTAGATCGTTCGCGGCACGGCTTCCTGCTCGAGATAGAATTGCTTCATAAAGCTGGAGAATACTTCTTCGTCGCTGTCGTCCTTGCTGGCATGGAGCGGGTAGGACTCGCGACCGAGAATTTTTCCGCCGCGCACGAAAAATACCTGCATCATGGCGCCGAGATCGTTGCGCGCCATTGCCACGAGGTCGTGGTTGCCAGCGCTTTGGCTGGTCGCTTTCTGGCGATCGCTGATGGCGTCGATGGCGCGGATCTGATCGCGCTTCTGAGCGGCTGTCTCAAAATCGAGAGCGTCGGAGGCGGTGAGCATTTCCTGCTCGAGACGATGGCGCACAGGCGCTGTATGGCCGTTAAAAAAATCTGCGACCTGCTCGATCATGGCGTTGTAGTCGTCTTTGGAAATATGGCCGACGCACGGCCCCTTGCAGAGTCCGAGATGTTCATTGAGACAACTCATGGCTTTGTTGAACTGCGCATTGCTACATGTGCGAAAAGGAAAGATGCGATGCGTGAGCTCCAGGGAGTCGCGCAATTCGCCGACGTTTGTGTAGGGGCCGAAGTAGCGGGAGCCGTCGCGGATGACCTGTCGCGTCACGAAGATGCGCGGATAATCCTCTTTGGTGATGCGCAAGTAGGGATAGGTTTTTCCGTCCTTGAGGTTGATGTTGTATTTTGGGCGGTATTTTTTGATCAGATTGCATTCGAGCACCAGCGCTTCTGTCTCGTTGTCGACGATGATGTATTCCAGATCCTCGATGTGACGCACGAGCGCCTTTGTTTTCACTGCTTCTTTTGGCTGCGCGCGAAAATAAGAACGCACGCGGTTTTTCAGATTGATCGCCTTGCCGACGTAGATGATCTTGCCGTCTTTATCTTTCATAAGATAGACGCCGGGATTCGTCGGCAGGGTTGCAAGCTTTTGCTTGATGATGTCGTTCATAGGTGAGACACCCCGTTGTTAGAAATTGATGGTTCTATGATAACACAAGCGCGCGCTGCTGGCAAAATCGAAAGGAAGATCAGAAAAGGTCAAAAAAGTCGATAGCGAGTAAATAATGATAAATAAAGTTGAATAAATTTGATTATAAACGATTACATGCACAATTTGACCAATCTTTGATCTTTACAATTCCGAGCGGCACGCTATAATAATAAACGTAAGGTCAAACAAGGTCAAATGAACAAACGATCGAAGTGAGGTGAGAAAAATGGGCAGCTTGTCCCAGGATATAGAAAAATATTTGAAAACATTGTTGGACCAGTCGGATGGAGGTGTTCTGGTTGTTCAGAGAAGTGTGCTCTCAGAAAAATTTTGCTGTGTGCCAAGCCAGATCAATTATGTGCTGCAGACGCGTTTTACGCCAGCCAACGGCTATGTGGTAGAGACGCGCCGCGGCGGCGGTGGTTATGTGCGGATCCATCAGATCCACCTCGATGGCGCCCATGATTTCCGCCCGTTGATGGAAAAGGCAGGTCAGAGCCTGTCAGAAAAACAGGCGGAGAGCATTCTGACTTATCTGGTGGAAGAAAAAGTTCTGCCGCCAGATGTCGGCACCTTGCTCTCGGCGATCATGAAAGAGCGCGTGCTTGGACCGTTGCGTTCGCTTTCGACAGGCGAGATGCGTGCGCAGCTGATGGTCCAGCTATTGGCGCATATGAGCATCGGCTCACAAAATGGTGGAAATTCAACTGCGTCTGCCGATGAGGATGCAGATCACGATAGAAAACAAAACAATGAAAAGGAGTAATGACCTATGTTATGTGAAAAATGCAGACAGCGCGAGGCGACTGTTCATAAACAGGTTATCATCAACGGCGTCTCTCACAGCGAGCACCTTTGTGCAGAATGTGCAGCGCGGGAGCGTGGCGGCAGGGATCCGTTCGCATCGTTTTTCCATAACGACTTTTTTGCAGACGGAATCTTTGGTTCGTCCCTGGCACAGATGCTGGCACCATTCTTTCAGGCGGACAGCCAGCGCTTGCCTGCGCAGGAAATGGCGGAGGCCGTCGACGTTTGTCCGGAATGCGGCATGAGCTGGGACGATTTCCAGCGCAACGGCTTTCTTGGCTGCGACGCCTGCTACGATCATTTCAAGGATGCGCTGCCACCACTCATGCAGCGTTTGCACAGTGATGCTGCGGAAACGATCCCTGCGGAAGCATCTGCCGCAGAAGCTGCACCAGTGAGTGCGAAAGCGCATCTCGAGTCAGAACTGCAGCGCGCGATTACAGCGGAGAATTTTGAAGAAGCTGCGCAGCTGCGCGATGCGATCCGTGCGCTGGAAGCGGCGGAAAATGGCGACGGCTCAACAGACTGAGCGCAAAAACAATAAAAAATAACCATCCTCAAGAAGGAGTGACCATATATGGCAACTTTTAACTTTACAGAAAACGCAAAGATGGCGCTGGCTTATGCCCAGGAAGAGGCCATCAATATGAAACACCGCATGATCGGTACGGAGCATGTGCTCCTGGGGATCATGCGAGCTGGCGGGATCGGCTCCAGTGTGCTGAAAAATCTGCACGTCGATCCTGAAAGAACCCGCCAGGACATTCTCAGCATGGTCGGTGAGGGCAGAGAACCTGTTCGCGCCAGCCAGCTGGCGTACACGCCGCGCGTAAAACGTTGCTTTGAGATCGCCTGGAATCTGGCTGTGCGTCTGCGCATGAACAGCATCGCCACAGAGCATCTGCTGATCGCGCTGTTGCAGGCGAACGACGGCGTCGCCTTTCAGGCGCTCGCTGATCAGGGCATCACGCTGGAGCAGGTGATCCGCGAAGTCAACGGCCACTATGGCGGCGGTGTTTTCGGTCAGCCTCGTCAGCAGAACTACGGTGGCATGAATGGCATGCCAGCGGATGAATATGGCGGGCAGGAAGCTGGCAGCAAGCAGAGCGCCCTCGAAGAATACGGCCGCAATCTCAATCAGATGGCGAAGGAAGGAAAGATCGACCCAGTCATCGGACGTGCCAAGGAGATCGAGCGAGTGATCCAGATCCTCATTCGCCGCACGAAAAACAATCCAGTGCTTATTGGCGAGCCTGGTGTCGGTAAAACGGCGATCGCTGAAGGATTGGCACAGCGCATCGTCGCCGGCGAGGTGCCAGAGCTGCTCAAGGATAAAGAGATCATCAACGTTGACATGGGTGGTCTTGTCGCCGGCAGCAAATACCGCGGCGATTTTGAGGAGCGTGTGAAGAACATCATCGAAGAGGTCAAGAGCAAGAAAAATGTCATCCTCTTCATCGATGAGCTGCACACCATTGTCGGTGCCGGCTCTGCTGAAGGTTCTCTCGACGCTGCCAACATCCTCAAGCCGGAGCTTGCCCGCGGCGATCTACAGGTCATCGGTGCCACCACGCTGGATGAGTATCGCAAATACATCGAAAAGGACGCCGCACTGGAACGTCGTTTCCAGCCGGTCACTGTCGATGAACCTACGGTCGATGATGCGATCGAGATCCTGCGCGGCATCAAGGATAAATACGAGGCCTTCCATAAGGTTGAGATCCAGGATGATGCGATCGTCAGCGCTGTTAAGCTCTCGGATCGTTACATCAACGACCGTCAGCTGCCAGACAAGGCCATCGACCTCGTCGACGAAGCCTGCTCGCGCGTGAGATTGCGCCACAATGTTGCGCCGGAAACCATCCAGCAGATGGAGAGCCAGCTCGAAGCCCTCGGCGGCGAAATGGAAGCTGCCATCCAGGCACAGGAATTTGAAAAAGCTGCAGAGATTCGCGACAAGAAAAAACGCATCCAGGAAGAATTGACGACAGCGCGCGAGGCCTGGGACAAACAGAACAAGACCACGCATCAGGTCGTCACATCCGACGATATCGCAGAGGTCGTTTCCAACTGGTCCGGCGTGCCAGTGACCAAGCTCACCGAAGAAGACAGCGCGCGCCTGCTCCGTCTCGAAGAGATCCTGCACGAGCGTGTCATCGGCCAGGAAGAAGCAGTCACCGCCGTCAGCAAGGCTGTGCGTCGTGCGCACAGCGGCCTCAAGGACGCCAAGCGTCCGATCGGCAGCTTCCTCTTCCTCGGGCCTACCGGTGTTGGGAAAACAGAGCTTGCAAAGGCACTCGCCGAAGCCCTTTTCGATGACGAGAACGCCATGGTCCGTATCGACATGAGCGAATATATGGAGAAATTCGCCGTCAGCCGTCTCGTCGGTGCACCTCCAGGATATGTCGGTTACGATGAAGGCGGTCAGCTCACAGAAGCTGTGCGCCGCAAACCATACAGCGTGATCCTCCTCGACGAGATCGAGAAAGCGCATCCAGATGTTTTCAACATTCTGCTGCAGGTGCTTGACGACGGCAGATTGACCGACAGCCAGGGCCGCGTCATCGATTTCAAGAACACCGTCATCATCATGACCTCGAACCTGGGCAGCCAGGCCATCATGAACAGCAAGACCCTCGGTTTCACCAGCGCTGATGAGAATCAGGCCGAGGCAGATTACGAGACCATGAAGGAAAAAGTCATGGACAATCTGAAGAAAGCCTTCCGCCCAGAATTCTTGAACCGTATCGACGACATCGTCGTCTTCCATCCACTGACTGCAGACGAATTGAAGCAGATCGTTGGCATCATGATGAAGGATCTCAGAAAGCGTCTCGCCGACCGCGATCTTTCCATCACGCTCAGCGACGAAGCGCTTGACGAGCTCGCCAAGGTTGGCTACGATCCAGAATTCGGCGCCCGTCCACTGCGCCGCGCTATCCAGAATCAGATCGAAGATCCGCTCGCCGATGCGCTCCTCGCCGGACAGTATCAGGCTGGCGACACCATCAAGGTCGCGCTTGATGACGACAAGCAGTTCGTTTTCACGAAATAAAGCGCATAGCACCAACGTCATTGTCGACGTTGGTGCTTTTTTGTGGAGTGATGATGATTTTACGTTGCGTGGGATTCCGCCATCTAGTATAATGATAATGAACAAAAGTTCGCCGTTCATGACGGCAAGAATATCATGAACGTGTATGTTTCACCTCCGCGAGCGACGGGGTGCCTAAAATGTAGAATATTGCTCACATGTGCGAAGGGCTTGCCGAATGGTGAGCCCTTATTTTGTAATGAGGTGTTCAAATGAGGCTGGTGAAAATTGACGAAAAGCTCTTTGAAAAATATGAAGCCGATGGTGAAGTGTTGACGAAAACAAATCGTCCATATGTGCTTGTTTTGAGATTGACTTATAAAGGGATGAAGCATGATTTTGCTATTCCACTGCGTTCAAATATTTCGGCCTCAGCGCCAAAGGAACAATATTTTCCGCTTCCGACAAGATCGACGACACGTGCTCAGCGCAGGCATGGCTTGCATTATATAAAAATGTTTCCGGTCCAGAAGAAATATTTTCGTCGCTACCGCACAGAAGGAAATCAATATGCAATGCTCATCCAAAGAGTGATCTATCAAAATGTCAATCAGATTGTCAAAGAATGTCAGGCGTACCTCGATGCCTATGCACAAGGGATACATCCTCAATACTCCACGAATATCGATTATCTGCTGTCTCAACTGATGTGTGAATCAGACGAGAAATAAGATTAGTCCATAAACCTGGCGAGACATGCGCCAAGTTTTGTGGTACTATGAGAAAAATCCCATCGATCGATCATAAGGAGGTTTTCCTATGAATATCAAAGAAGAAGCCCGTCGCATGAAGCTGGCTGCGCCGGCGCTGGCCGCATCGACGAATGAAGCGCGCAACGCAGCGCTGGAACAGATCGCCCTCGCGCTGGAAGCGCATCGCGAGGAGATTTTCGCTGCCAATGCGCAGGATCTCGCTGCTGCTGACGAAAATGGTGTCACTGGCGCGACGCGCAAACGCCTGAAATTCGACGACGGCAAGCTGCGCGACTGCATCAGCGGCCTGCGCCAGCTGGAAACGCTCGCAGATCCTCTCAATAAGATCACCCTCGCCCGCGAGCTTGACGAAAATCTGACGCTCTATCGTGCCACAGTGCCGATCGGTGTCATTGGCGTGATCTTTGAAGCGCGCCCGGACGCGCTTGTGCAGATCGCGTCCCTTTGTGTGAAGAGCGGCAACTGCGCCATCCTCAAGGGCGGCAAGGAGACGGCAAACACCAACCGCGTGCTCTTCAACCTTATCAAGGACGCGGTGATCCGCGCCGGTCTGCCGGAAAGCTGCCTGCTGCAGGCCGAAGCCCACAGCGAGATCGATGAGCTCCTCGCCTGCGACCAGGATGTGGATTTGTTGATCCCGCGCGGCTCCAACAAATTTGTCCGCTACATCATGGAAAATACCAAGATTCCGGTGATGGGCCATTCCTCAGGCATCTGCCATGTGTACGCCGACAAAGCCTGCGACCAGGAAAAAGCGCTGCCGATCATCGTCGACGCCAAAACCCAGTACGCTGCAGCCTGCAACGCCATGGAAACGCTGCTCATCGACCGCGCCATCGCCAGTGCGTTCTTGACAAAAGCTGCCGCTGCGCTCGCAGTTGCCGGCGTCACCTTGCGCGGCACAGAAGAAGCGGCACAGATCGTCAGCATGGACGTGATGGGAGAGGACGAATTTGCCACCGAATACGGCGATCTCATCTGCTCCGTCAAGCTCGTAGACGGCGTGGAAGAAGCGATCCGCCACATCAATACCTACGGCTCCCACCACACCGACGCCATCCTCACAGAGGACGCCGCCACCGCTGCGCGTTTCCTGCAGATGGTCGACAGCGCCGGCGTCTACCACAATTGTTCCACACGTTTCGCCGACGGTTTCCGCTACGGCTTCGGCGCCGAAGTTGGCATTTCAACCGGCAAGATCCACGCCCGCGGCCCCGTCGGCCTGGAGGGTCTCGTCACCTACAAATACAAACTTTTCGGCCAGGGCCAGATCGTAGCCGACTACGCCAGCGGCGAAAAACAGTTCCATCACAGAGATATTTAATCTTTTCGGACAAAAGAAAGCAGCAAAGGTCGGGCAAACGCCCGGCCTTTTGCCTACAATGAGAGCAGAAGGAGGAGAAGCCATGACCTGGAGTGAAAGCATCAGTGCAGCCATCCGCTATATCGAAGACCATCTCGCAGAACCGCTCAGCGTGGAAGAGATCGCCCGCGCAGCGACGCTCTCGCCGTTTTATTTCCAGCGCGGATTCGCCATGCTCTGCGGCATGAGCGTTGGTGAGTACATTCGCAAGCGACGCCTTTCGCAGGCCGGATTGGCAGTGCTCGCGAGCGATCGGTCGATCATCGACATCGCGTTGGATTTTGGCTACGATTCGCCGGATGGATTCACGAAAGCCTTCACCCGCTTCCATGGCGTTACTCCGACCGCATTACGCAAAAGCGGCGGCACGGTTGTTTCCTTTGCGCCGCTTGTGATCAAACTCTCATTGGAAGGTGGAAGAAACATGGAATATCGCATTGAAAAGAAAGACGCATTCACCGTGCTCTGCCGTGCAGAGACGTTCAGCTACGAGGAAGGCCCAACGAAAGTGCCGGCATTCTGGCAGGAGCATTTCGCTGCCGGCGGCGCAGAAACCGTGCGCGGCCTCTACGGCATCAATATTGACGCCGAGATGAAAGGAGACCAGTTCGACTATCTCATCGCCGATCCCTACAATCCAGCCGTCGCCATTCCCGATGGCTTCACAACTCGCACCATCCCTGCCCACACCTGGGCCGTGTTCCCCTGCCGCGGCAAAATGGCCGAAACCATGCAGGTCGTGAACAAACAGATCTTTTCCGAATGGCTCCCAGCCAACGGCACCTACGAGATCGCAGCAGGCATCAACGTCGAACGCTACGACAACGCCGCAAACTATCCAGCCGGCATCCACGACGAGAACTACTACAGCGAGGTTTGGATTCCGATCAGGAAGAAATAAGCACCGATCATTGATGCGCAGCCATTGTGCTGCGCTTTTTCTGTTCTAGAACAGTGAGCGGAATTTGATAGTAATTTCTTATGTGTATCAATGCCTCTGGTCAAATGTGAGCGCAGCGTGTACAATATGAAATATCTTTGTAAATTTATTCACACAACTTAGGCTTAGGGGGTTAGACGGTATGTCAACATCGAAGAAAAAATTTGGCATCGGCACGATTGTGACGTTGGTCGCGCTGGTTGCTGTTCTGCTGTTTGCTGCCTTCACGACGACGGCCGAGTCGGTGCAGGAGACGTTCTGGGCACTGGTTCCACCGATCGTGGCGATCGCTCTGGCGCTGGTCACGAAGGAAGTGTACAGCTCGCTGTTCATCGGGGTGCTGACTGGCGGGCTTTTGTATTCCGGCTTCAGCTTTGAGGGAACGATCAACCACGTATATTCGGAAGGGATCGTCGCGGTCCTTTCGGATCCTTATAATGTAGGTATCATTATCTTCTTGGTCATTTTGGGGATTGTTGTCTCGCTGATGAACAAATCCGGTGCGTCGGCGGCGTTTGGCCGCTGGGCACAGACGAAGATCAAGAATCGTGTCGGCGCGCAGCTGGCGACGATCGGCCTGGGGATTCTGATCTTCATCGACGACTATTTCAACTGCCTTACCGTCGGCAGTGTTATGCGTCCTGTCACTGACAAATTCAAGATCTCTCGCGCTAAGCTCGCTTATCTGATTGACTCGACGGCAGCGCCTGTCTGCATCATCGCGCCAATCTCTTCCTGGGCGGCTGCGGTGTCGGGCTTTGTGCCTGGCGAAGAAAATGGGATCGCGCTTTTCATCCAGTGCATTCCTTACAATTTCTATGCGCTCTTTACGATCGCGTTCATCATTCTGATCTCTGTCCTGCATGCGGACTACGGTCCAATGGAGCTGCACGAGCTCAACGCCATTAAGGGCGATCTCTACACGACGAGTGAGCGTCCATATGAAGGCTTCGAAGGTGAGGTCAAGGAAGAGGGCGGTCACCTTGTCGATATGCTGGTGCCTGTTCTTGTGCTCATCGTCTGCTGCGTTGTCGGTATGATCTGGAGCGGCGGTTTCTTTGCCGGCACGGGCTTTGTCGATTCCTTCTCCAACTCTGACGCGTCTGTCGGTCTGGCCGTTGGCTCGTTCTTTGCGCTGATCTTCATGCTGCTTTTCTACATGGCACGCCGTGTTATGACTTTCACCGAATTCATGGAATGTGTGCCAAAGGGCTTTGAAGCGATGATCGCACCAATCCTGATCCTGACTTTTGCCTGGAGCCTCAAGGCGATGACCGACAGCATGGGCGCTTCCACCTATGTTGCAGGCATCATCGAAAATTCTGCCGGCGCGCTGGTCAACTTCCTGCCAATGATCATCTTCCTCATTGGCTGCGGTCTGGCGTTTGCCACCGGGACGAGCTGGGGCACGTTCGGTATCCTCATTCCGATCGTTGTCGCTGCGTTCCAGGAAACGGACCCACAGCTGATGATCATTTCCATGAGTGCCTGCATGGCTGGCGCTGTTTGCGGTGACCACTGCTCGCCAATTTCCGACACTACGATCATGGCGTCTGCCGGTGCGCAGTGCTTCCATCTGAACCATGTCAACACCCAGCTGCCATACGCGATCACCGTTGCGGCGATCTCTGCCGTGACCTTCATTGTTGCTGGTTTCACCCGCAACATGTTCATCTGCTGGATCGTCGGCGCTGTGCTCATCGTTGGCACGCTGATGTTCGCCAAGAAACGTGAACAGAAGAAGTACGGTGCTGAATGGGTAGACTGATGCCCAGACACCGTTGAAAAACTGGATAGGACAACCCGACGCCATGGCCGCCGGGTTTCCTTGCGTTTAGCGTGGTTTGTCTAGCTGCTGAGTGTGAAAACACAGCAGTGAACATACAACAAAAATTTTAAAAGGGGACTGATTTTATGACACTTACAGAAACCTTGGTCGCGATTGATGATTTTATGTATCTCTACATTCTTGTAGGATTGCTGATCGTGATCGGTTTGTTTTTATCCATTCGTACGCGCTTTGTGCAGATTCGACTTTTCCCTGAAACCTTCCGCGTTGTCATGGAAAAAAAGACCAACAAAGCGGCCATTTCCTCGTTCCAGGCGCTGATGGTTGCCACGGCTTCGCGTGTTGGCACTGGTAACATCGCCGGTATCGCCACCGCACTTGTGACGGGTGGTCCTGGTGCGCTGATGTGGATGTGGATCATGGCCATCATCGGCGGGGCTTCGGCTTTCGCAGAGAGCACGCTGGCCCAGATCTACAAAGAACGCGATGGCGCCATTTTCAAAGGTGGCCCGGCGTATTACATCGAAAAAGCCATGGGCAAGCGCTGGCTGGGGATGGTCTTTGCTGTGCTGCTCATCTTTACCTTTGCCTACGGGTTCAATGGCCTGCAATCTTTTAACATCGTTTCTGCCTTCGAATATTACAGCAGCGACTGGGAAAATTCCAGCGTGCCGATCTATCTCGGCATTGTGCTCTCTGTGATCTCAATGGTGCTCTTCTTCGGCGGAGTCGACAAGATCAGTAAGGTGTCGTCGATTCTGGTGCCAATCATGGCTGGGCTCTACATCTTCCTGGGTATCGTCATCATTGCCTTCAATATCGGCAAGTTCCCGGAAGTCATCAGCATGATCGTGCGCGACGCCTTCGATTTCCGCGCTATCTTCGGCGGGATGCTCGGGAGCTGCCTGGTCATGGGGATCAAGCGCGGGCTTTTCTCCAACGAAGCCGGCATGGGTTCGGCGCCAAACGCCGCTGCCTCCTCCGAAGTCAGCCACCCTGTCAAGCAGGGGCTCGTGCAGGTGCTCTCGGTCTTTATCGACACCATCATCATCTGCTCGACCACTGGCTTCCTCGTGCTTTTCTCCGGCGTGTATGAAAAAAATGGCGCCCTCGACGGGATTCCTCTCGTGCAGGCAGCCGTCGAAACCGTTTTCGGCAGCATGGGTGTGCATTTCATGACGGCAGCCGTTGCGCTGTTCGCTTTCACTTCGCTGATCGGCAACTATTTCTACGCCGAATTCAACGCGCGTTTCATTTCCGATAATAAGATTTTCCTCTTCATTTTCCGTTGCACCTGCGTCGTCATGGTTTTCGTCGGCGCCATCAATTCGATGGACGCCGCCTGGGCGCTGGCCGACATCACTATGGGTTGCATGGCCATCGTTAACATCATCGCCTTGTTCTGCCTCAATGGCACCGTGAAAAAGGCCCTCGACGACTACATGCGCCAGAAGAAAGCCGGCAAAGATCCGAAATTCGTCGCCAAAGACGCCGGTGTCAAGAACACCACACCAGGCATCTGGGAATAATCATCGTTTTAAGAGCACCGCTCCTCTGTTTAGGAGCAGTGCTCTTATTTTTTGCGTGCAAACGCCTCTTGTACTTTTGCGCATAGCAAAATATAATTGTAGGAGAAAGATTTTACCCAGAAAGGGGAGAGCCTCATGAAAACCGCGATCTGCGACGATGACTGGCACATGCAGCAGACACTGCGCCTGTTCATCGACCAAACCTATCAGGACCTGGATATGCTCGTCGACGGCTTCACATCCGGCGAGGCCCTGCTCGCTGCCGTGCAGAAACAGAGCCAGCCTTACCAACTCATCCTGCTGGACATCGAAATGCGCGGCATCGACGGCATCGAAACCGCGAAACGACTGCGCAAGCTGCTGCCGGATTGCTATATCATCTTCATCACCTCGCACGATGAATTTGCACTCACCGGCTACGAAGTGGCAGCCTTTCGCTACCTCGTGAAACCTGTGCAGCCGGAAAAATTGACCGAAGCCATTTCCGCTGTGCGGGCAGAACTGTCAGACCACATTACCCTGCATGTGGAGGACGGGCCCGTTGAAGCGCTGCTGCGCGTCAAGGACATCTATTACATCGAAGCCCAGGACAAACGCGTGCGCGTGGTGCTTAAAGACACCGCCTTCAGTGATCGCCGCGGCATCGACGAAATCGAGCGCGCCCTCGCAGGCGAAGATTTCTTCCGCGTGCATCGCAGCTATCTGATCAATTTCCGCTATGTGGCTCGCCTGGATAAAAATGAGATCCTGCTTGTCAGCGGCGAGCAGATCCCCCTAAGCCGCCTGCGTAAGAAGGCGTTCAAAAACGCTTTTCAGACTTACGTCAGCCGCACAGCGAGGTAGCCGCAGATGATTCGACTCTTTGTTGCAGTGCTGGACGTGCTGCTCCTGACCATGCTCGTGACCTTCGCCGTGGATGCCCAGGACCGCCGCGCCGTTCCCCAGAAACGCTGGCTGCTTGCCGCGGCCGTAACCTGGCTCTTGCTTGCCATCGCTACCGTCCTGGACAGCGACCCGCTCTACATTCTCGTGATGGCTGCCTATGTTCTTGTCTGCGTCTTTTCCCTGACCACTCAGGCGCGGCTGCGCACCCTGGTTGCCACCGCCTTTCTGACACTTATCGCCGGCTTTCCACTGAACGTGATCGTCTTTGTGCTTAACGTCCTCGGTGTCGACATCGTTTTTGGTCATGACCATGCGCTCTATGCCCTTGCTGCGCTGATGAACGTCCTCGTCATCTTTTGGGTCTGGCGGCAGCGCCGTAGATTTAGCGATCAACTGGCGATTCGTTTCAGCATCGGTGAATGCCTGATGATCGTCGTTCTCTTTCTGCTGACGACCCTCCTGGGCCTGGTCATGAATCCAACAAACGGCGAGCTCGACCCCGACGTTCTCACGACCGCCAGCGGCGATTTCCTTGTCACCATGCTCACCGCCCTCGTGATCTTTCTGAACGTGTTCTTCCTCGTCATGGTCTGGCGCCGGAAAACCACCACCTATTACAGAGCCCAGAGCGCCCTGCAGGCTCAGTATACCGGCATGGAGCTGCAGTATTTTGAAAGCTACAAGGAAGCCCAGGCAGACATCCGCGCCTTTCGCCATGACATGAAACACCACATGGCCCACATGGCCCAGCTTTGTGACACCGGCGACACCGCCGCTCTCGCCGACTACCTTGCCCATTTCCAGCAGGAATGGCAGAACACCGCCTATCGTCTGTATCAGACAGGCAACGACGTCATCGACGCCATCCTCAATGGACGCGCCGGACAGATGCGCAAAGCGCAGATTGCCCTCACCATCGACGGCGCCTTCACCAGTCCTCTCACACTCACCCCCTTCGACCTTTGCACCATCTTTGCCAACGCCATCGACAACGCCCTCGAAGAAAATGCCCGCCTGCCGGAAACCAGCCCACGCTGGCTGACCATCATCATCCGCCAGAACCAGAGCTTTTACGTCGTCACCCTGGAAAATCCTCTCGCCGCTCCGCTGCCGACACACCTGCGCACACGCAAACGCGACACCCGCAACCACGGCTTCGGTCTCCACAACATCCGCGACAAAGCCGAAAAAAATGGCGGCAGCATCGACATCCACCAGACAGACGACCGCTACCAGCTCAACATCTTCCTTCCGCGTCATCCCACGCACCCATAGTGACATTTCGCGCCCCTGGCGTGACATCTCGCGACACATTTTCGTGTGTCGCGTTTTTTTATGCTATCATCAGCTCAACAAATCAACCAATAACCGGAAGGAGATTCACCATCATGACAAGAGAAGAAAAACACGACGTGCGCAGAAACCTCGGCCGCACCCATCGCTTCGTCCTCATCTATACGCTGATTTTCACCCTCGTGACCTTCGTCGCAATGATCATTGCCACCGCCGCAGAAATGGGCGCTGACGGCGACATTTCCCTGGAAAAAGTCCAGTCCCTCATCATGCAGCAATCCGGCCTGCATTCCCTCGTTGCCCTCGCCATCGGCGTGCTCTTCATCCTTGCCAACCGCCGCAGCAGACTCGCCAGCGACCTCGAGACAGGCGCCACCGGGCACATGACCCTTCGCGTCTTCGCAAGCGGCGTCCTATTGCTTTTCAGCTTCCAGCTCCTGTTCATCCTCGCCGATCCAGCCATCAAATGGATCGCCAGCCAGCTGGGCTACACCCTCAGCACCACCACTGACAGCCTCAGCAACATGCAGCCAACCCTGACCATGTTCCTCTACACCGCCTTCCTCGGCCCCATCGTTGAAGAGATCATCTTCCGTGGCGTCGTTATGAAAAACCTCGCCAAATACGGCAAACTTTTCGCCATCGTTGTCTCCGCCGCCCTCTTCGGTATCTTCCACGGCGACATCAGCCAGGGCCTTTTCGCCTTCTGCTGCGGCTTGCTTCTCGGCTACATCGCCATGGAATACGGCTTCAAGTGGGCCATCGTCTTCCACATCATCAACAACTTCCTCATCAGCGACATGCTCGCCCGCTTCGTCGGCCTCCTGCCGAACCCCCTTCAGGACCCTGTGCACATGGTCGTCACCGTCGGTTTTGGTCTCCTCGGCATCCTCGTCCTGCTGAAAAACCGCCGCGCCATCGCCGCCTATATCGCTGATAATCGTACCTGCCAGGGCGTCATTCCCGTCCTTTGGACCGTGCCAAGCTTCTGGCTCTTCCTGCTCATGCAGCTCGCCGTCGTCAGCATGAGCTTCACCAAAGTTGGCTGAGTGTTACGCGATGGGCTGAACGCCGCAGTGTCGGCGCGCACAGCGAAAAAATCCATGGTAGCGCATTTTTTACCAAACTGGCATAAAATCATGCACAAATTCTCCTCCAACCTGTGGTATAATAAAACAGCAAACCCCACAAGAAAGGATGGACCACCCATGACCACTCGTGCCATAATCGCTACGCACGCACGCACGCACGCACGCACGCACGCACGCACGCACGCACGCACGCACGCAGAAACGTCCAGGACGCTTGTGGGACAACTATGTCCCGCCAGCGTCCTTTTTTCGTTCCCGCGGGAGAGGAGGTGGCTGCTAAAAAAGCGTTGAGAAAAACAGCGTAGTCCCCCCTAGCAAATTTTGACTAAGGAGGAAAGTTTATGAGAAAGAAACTATTTTTAGCAGCAACCATGGCCCTTGCCATGGCCGCTTTTGCTGCTCCGGCTTTTGCAGATGACAATGCAGATCTGCAAAATTTGATCAACAATGCAACATCAGGAACAGTCACTCTCGACAAAGATTACACGATCACTGATACCATAGAAATTGACGACGGTATCACGATCAACGGGAATGGAAAGACGATTACTTATAGTGGCAATTGAAGTGCGCTGAGCGTTACAGCTCAGGAAGCCGTTGTGCTGAATGATGTTGACGTTACAGCAGCATCCAGCGGCGCTTATGCGATCTCTTTGACCAGCTCGCAGCCAGATTTGACGCTCACAGACTGTGTGATCAAGGCTGACACGCGTGGGATCAATATGTATCCGGAAGGCGGTTGTGTCGGTGGCAATTTAAAGCTTGATAACACAGATGTGTTAAATTCGCGCATTACAGATTATGAAACCAATGCGGTTGTTGGAGATGCGCGTGGTATTGCTTTATATGACGTTAAACAGAGCGTGATTCAGATTGTCAATCAGAGCAACATTTTAGGCTTCGGCTATTCAGTCAATCTGACCGGGACAAAAGATCCGGTAACGCATACCTCAGACTATCAGGAAACAACGATTATAGTTGACAATTCTAATATTTTTGGCTGGACAGCATTTAATGTCTGGTCATCTCACACAAATTTTAATATCACGAATTCTCATTTGCGAGGCATTAATCCAAGCTATGGCGTATCCGACACATTTGCAACGATTGTTGTTAATGATGATATTTATGACAATAATGATCAATTCCATGCGGATGCATGTGTCTTCACGATTACAAATTCGACGATTGATAACTATATTCCAGAGGATAAACTGGAACAGCAAATTGAAGAAGGTGCAATCACCGCAGAATTTTTGTTCCGCATCGATAGTGAATGTGTAACCCGCGCAATTATGAGCGATGTCACTTTCAAAGACAATACAGATGTGCTCATTTGCGCATTTGTTGCTGGTAACTTTAATTTCACACAGAATTTCTATGACTACATTACCAATGATGATAATTCTGGGCGCTTTCTTTGGGTAACAGAACCTACCAGCACCTATTCAGATGGAATTACGGAACTTCCATTGGTTGTTGTTGCGTGAAAATTGAGAGGAGTTGTTGATAGTTGAGATTGAAAAAAATATTATCGACACTGCTGATTGCTTGTTTAATGATTCCGCTTTCCGCTGTTTCGGCGTTTGCCGCTAACAGTACTAGTCGAGAGATCACACCGGATACCACCTGGTATGATAGCAACAATCAACAAGAAAGCTACACCATTACGACGGCCACGCAACTTGCCGGATTACTTTCGTTGATTTCGAGTAACAACACATTTGAAAATACAACAATTTATCTTGGCAACGATATTGTGATGAATGATACTTCGTCAGAGAACTGGACGGAAAATGCTGAGAAATGGAATGGTGGAAATCTGACTACTATTTACAGTTTTAAAGGGACGTTTGATGGAAATAATCATTCTATCATTGGAATGTATACATCGACAGGTCTTTTTGGAAAATTTTCCGGCACACTAAAAAATTTGACGATTAAGGATTCTGTGATCAATAGCTCGACAGATTATATGGTGTCAAATGTTGGCGCTTTCGTAGGCAGCTTGACTGGTACTGTTGAAAATTGTAATCTGGAAGATACCACAGTAACAGGTGGTACTACTAGCCAAGCTTGCGGCGGTATTGTGGGTACAGGCGGGCGCATCACCAACTGTAATGTTTCTGCAGATTGCACAGTTTCTGGCACTAATGGGATTGGCGGAATCGTTGGTTCGAACAGTACTGTGAGTGGCTGCTCCAACGCTGCCTCGGTTACTTCGCAGACGGGATCTGTTGGTGGAATCATGGGTGTGGTTTCGTCAGGTACAAATGTCTCTGTCGAAGATTGTGTCAATACCGGGACAATTACCAGTTCGACGGGAAGTAATGTAGGCGGTATTCTTGGTAATGTATCACTCCATGATGTAACCATTTCTGACTGCATAAACGAAGGCGCTGTAAGTGGTAACACAGGCGTCGGTGGAATTGTCGGACGTTTGTCAACAAATTGTAAAGTCAGTGGTTCGACCAGCAGTGGCTCAGTAACAGGTACATCTAACGTTGGTGGTATTGCAGGAACAAGTAATGTTAAACAAGGCACTCAATACGATCAGGGAAATCCAAACACGATTGAAAACTGCACCGTTTCAGCAAAAGTCAGCGGAACATCCAACGTTGGCGGTTTGTTGGGCAGCAACAGTGTTTCGACAGATGCTACCAAAGAAGCGACGTCGATCAAGAACAATGTACTGATGCCAACTGCATCTGTCAATGGCACTGAAAAAACCGGTGCTTTGATCGGTGATAACAGTGAAATGACCACAGACAGTGGCACGATCACCAATAACGTGTGGTCAGAAAACCTGGGGAGTGCGTCCGGCAGCGGTGTCGGCGATGCTTCGACCAGTGCTGATAGCGCCGTTGCAAAACAGAATTCATCGTATGGTAGTGATGGTAAATTGAATAATCCGCTGCCTACCGGCGAAGGTGGCTCAACGATCAATTCTTTGAGCGACGCGCTGACCCAGCTGATCGCTGGTGGCGATGAAAGCAAAGTCCCTGAAACTCTGAAAGTCACTGTCACCTATCAGAATAATGGTCATGGTGCCGCAGTAACAGGTCAGACAATTGTCATTGGTGACGAAATCACGCTTCCTGCAATGGAAAACGATGAGTACTTCACCTTCCTTGGTTGGAGTGACGGCACGACGACCTATGCTGCTGGTACAACAGTCGGAATTATGAAGGATACCACCTTCACCGCACAATGGCGCGACGATACGCCACCATACACCGGCAAATACAGCTACGAAGTCTTCACGAGCGTTGGCGATAACGGCACGCTCTCCGTGGACCGCTACGCCACGGAAGGCGACAAGGTGACGATCGAAGTCACGCCTGACGAAGCGTATCTGCTGGATGAGCTCGTTGTTACTGCGAACGGCAAGGAAGTGGAACTCACAGATAATGGCGATGGCACCTACACCTTCACGATGCCTAGCGCAGATGTACGAATCAGCGCCACCTTCGCAGAAGATCCAGACTGGACAGAACCAGAAGAACCAGCGACAGATGTCAGCGACATCTTTATCGATGTGGCGCCGAATGCGTGGTACAAGGATGCTGTGCAGTATGCGTATGACAATGGTCTGATGACGGGCGTCAGCGCCAATGAATTTGCGCCAGACGCCACCACCACCCGCGGCATGATCGTGAGCATGCTGGCGCGTCTGGAAGGCGTGGAAAGTGCGAATGACGCAGGCTTTGCTGATGTGGAGGGCGAATGGTACGCCACCGCCGCCAACTGGGCAGCCAGCGTCGGCGTTGTCAATGGTTACGAAGATAACACCTTCCGACCAAACGACGCCATCACCCGCGAACAGCTCGCAGCCATCCTGATGAACTACGCCGCCTACAAGGGCGAAGACGTGAGCGCAAGAGCAAGCCTCGATGCCTACAGCGACGCAGAAAACGTCAGCACATGGGCAACAGACACCATGCAATGGGCGGTAGCAAAAGGACTGCTAACAGGTGTCACCGCAGATACCCTTCAACCGCAGGGGGCAGCGACGCGAGCTCAAGTGGCTGCCATTTCGCAGCGCTTTCTCTCTGAGTGACGGAAGCTGGCAGTAAGACCAAACGCTGCTCCGAGCTAGTCCTGGAAGGAAAGGCTATATCACCGGCATGACCGCCGATACCCTCCAGCCACAAGGCTGCGCAACGCGTGCGCAGGTCGCAGCGATCCTCGAGCGGTTTTTGGCTGAATAAGGCGACATAAACTGGATAAGAGCACTTTTTTCGCGCAGGAACACGCGTGGAAAAGTGCTCTTATTTTTTTGTGAGCGCTTGCGAGGGATGGCAGTGAAAAGAGTGTGTTGCTTATAGGGACAAATGGAATAACGCCATTGTCGTTGTGGAAAAGCAATAGAGGAGAACACACAAAAAAACGCCCGCCGAGGCGAGCGTTTTGCATCACGTTTTCGATCAATCTCCTTCCAGTTCCTGTACAAAGCGATCGTAATCTGACAGAAATTGTTGATCCTGGATGATGCGATATTTTTCAAACTCTGTTTCCGCGTGTATGCGGGCGATCTCTGCGCTGACTTTGCCAGCATCCTGCAGCATGCCGTATTCGAACATTTCGATAAAGCGGTTCAATCGTTCTACCCAATCCTGCATGGTCAGTGGAATTTTGCGTTGGGCCATATTTTCGGCAAAATCCAGATACGCAGTGACCATGCGGTTGAGCTGACCGAGCTCGAAGGCGGTGAGATAGTTTTTGGCAACGGTCACATCTGATTTTCTGATCTTGCCGTCTGGCGCATCCTGCCAGGTGGTCAGACCCATGTGCGGTTTCTGGCTGTCGGCGCGACTGACGATCAGCTCTGCAGCGGTGTGACCGTGTACAGCGTAGTGCATCTTATTTTGCACGCTGGCGTAGAAACGGCGTGTTGCAGCTGCGGTTTTATCGTAGTCAATAGCTGTGGCATAGAGGTCGGTGATCTTTTGATAAAATTTGCGCTCGCTGGCACGAATTTCTCGAACACGTTCGAGCTGCTCTTCAAAATACTTGTCGGTCAGATAGGTGCCGCGTTTCAATCGTTCGTCGTCCATGACCCAGCCTTTGATGGTGTAGTCCTTTGCGATCTGATTGACCCACTTGCGAAATTGCACGGCGCGTTCGGAGTTTACCTTAAAGCCAACGGCGATGATCATCTGAAGATTGTAGTGGTTGATCGTCCGTTGTACCTGGCGTTCTCCTTCTGTTTGAACTATCCGGAATTTCCGGATAGTTGCCTCTGGCGTCAGCTCGCTGTCGGCGTAAATTTTTTTGATATGTTCATTGATGGTGCGAACGTCAACATCATACAAAGCAGCCATCATTTTCTGCGTCAGCCATATGTTCTCATCTTCATAGCGCATTTCCACACTATCTTTCTGATCACCTGTAGAGGCGACATAGGTGAGATATTCAGCCGCAGAGCTGCGAAGCATTTTTTCCTGATCTGTTCTTTCGTTTTGCTTGCCCATGGTTTCCTCCGCGTTCGTTTGCTGCAAATATATCTCCATACTATCATAAATATCTGGGTGCTACAAGCGCACAAAAAACGCCCGCCGAGGCGAGCGTTTTGCACAAGCTTACACGAGCTTGATGATGTGATATTTCTTTTTCCCTTTGCGGATCTTCAGCTGACCGTCGGCGAAATCTGCGGTGGTGACGGCGTAGTGCACGTCGCTCACGGCGTTGTCGTTCAGGGACACGCCGCCCTGTTCAACGAGTCTGCGGCCTTCGCTGGTGGTCTGGGTGAGGCCGACGGCTTTGAGCAGGTTGAGGAGGCCCTGGCCTTCGCCTTCAAAATCGGCGCTGGCCATTTCCGTGGTTGGGATGGAGCCGGCTTCGTCTGCGCCGGCGAAAAGGGCGCGGGCAGCCTTCTGCGCTTCTTCAGCGGCAGCGGTGCCGTGGACGTTTTTCGTGACCTCGTAAGCGAGGATCTCCTTGGCCTTGTTGATCTCGGCGCCTTCCAGTGCAGCCAGGCGGTTGACCTCATCCATTGGCAGGAAGGTGAGGAGGGAGAGGCATTTTTTCACGTCGGCATCGGCCACATTGCGCCAGTACTGGTAGAAATCGTATGGTTTCATCTTGTCGGCATCGAGCCAGACGGCGCCGCCGGCGGTTTTGCCCATTTTCGTGCCATCGCTTTTGGTCAGGAGCTTAAAGGTCAGCCCATAGGCCTCACCCTGGTCGGCCTTGCGGATGAGCTCGACACCGCCGATGATGTTGCTCCACTGGTCGTTGCCGCCGAACTGCAGCTTGCAGCCGTATTCGCGGTAGAGGTGGAGGAAGTCGTAGCTCTGCATGACCATGTAGTTGAATTCCAGGAAGGTCAGCCCCTGTTCCATGCGGGATTTGTAGCATTCGGCGTTGATCATGCGGTTGATGGAGAAATAGGCGCCGTAATCGCGCAGGAATTCGATGTAGTTGAGTTTACGCAGCCAGTCTGCGTTGTTCAGGAGCAGCGCCTTGCCGTCTGCAAAATCGATGAAGCGCTCAGCTTGCTTTTTGAAATGCTCCACATTGTCGTCGATCATATCGACGGTCATCACGCGGCGCATGTCGCTGCGTCCCGATGGGTCGCCGATCATCCCTGTGCCGCCGCCGGCCAGAAAGATCGGGCGATGGCCATGCTGCTGCATGTGCTGCATGACCATAAACATGATATAGTGACCGACGTGCAGGCTGTCGGCGGTTGGGTCAAAGCCAATATAGAAGGTGACCTTTTCCTTTCCGAGCAGCGCGCGGATCTCATCTGCGTGGGTGGCCTGTTCAATGTAGCCACGTTCTGTCAGCACGTCGTAAACGTTTCGTTCCATTGATTCTGATACCTCCGTTTTTGTTTTGGGTGTGCTCCTATCACTATAACGAAAATCGCCAGAGAAAGCAAACAAAAAACGCCCCGGATTTTCTCCGAGGCGCGAGAAAAGGCAATTATTTGTTCACCGTTTCAGCGATCTGGTCAGCCAGCGTGTCGAGCTGTGCCCATACTTCGTCGGTTGGGGTGAACTGGCTGCGTACGCTTTCGCCGACCTGCTTCATCTTGATCGAGTTGCAGCGGTCGTTGAGCTGCGCGCAGGCTTCGCCGCTCCAGCCAAAGCAGCCCAGCGTTGCATATGGACGGCCAGCAGCGCCGACAGCGTCGATCGAGCTGATCACATCAAGCACAGGCTTGAGGGCAGCGCGGTTCAGCGTTGGCGAGCCAAAGACCAGGCAGTCGTCTTCCAGATGCGCAGCGATGTCTGCAGCGTCTGTCTTGATCACGTCGAAGGCGCTGACAACAAGGCCCTTTGCTTCGAGCTTTTCTGCCAGATACTGGCACATCTGGCGGGTGTAGCCATAAGCAGAGACGTAGTAGATCGCAACCGTCTTGTCCGTCTTTTCCTCAGGCGTTGCCCACTTGCGGTAGGTATCCATCGCAACCTGGATGTCGCCGCCCATGATCATAGGCCCGTGGCTTGGGCAGACCAGCGCGATGTCCAGATCCTTGATGCGATCCAGCGCGCGGATGACAAACTTTGCAAATGGCCCCATGATGGCGTCGTAGTAGACCTTGAATTCTTTTTCGTAGAGCTCTTTCTTGTACGCCTTGTGGACATACATCGTAGGCTCAGCGAAATGCGCGCCCAAAAAGTCGCAGCTGAAGAGGATCTTGTCTTCTGCCAGATAGGTCATCATCGTGTCAGGCCAGTGGATGTTAGGGGAGACGCAGAACGTCAGCGTTTTGCCGCCCAATTCCAGCGTGTCGCCGTCCTTGACAGCCACACGGTTGAATGGCAGACGCACAATATTGTCCAGATTCTTCAGGCAGGCAGCCGTGCCGTAGACAACGATGTCAGGATTCTTTTCGATCACCAGACGGATCGCGCCAGAGTGGTCAGGCTCCGTGTGGTTGACAACCATGTAATCAATGTTTGCAAAATCAGTGATCGCTTCGACATTTTCCTGGAAGTTCGCTTCAAAACCCTTGTGCGCACCGTCGATCAGCGCCGTTTTGTCAGCGCCCTTGACCAGGTAGGAATTGTATGTCGTGCCGTATTCCGTGCACATGATGATGTCGAACACGCGCAGCGTAGGGTTGGAAACACCGACATAATAGACATTGTCAGCGATTTTCATGGAATGATCTCTCCTTTGATGATGATTAGAAATGTGTTTGGATCTTTACCCCCTTATTCTAGCATAAATGCGGAGAATTTCAACTGCCAGACGCGGGATTGTAATTAAAATTGTATATCTATGACAGAAGCGGGCATTATTAGAAAATATCCCCGAACGCCTTCCATAAATTAACTTTGTGCTTTTTTTAGCAAACCCGCTTGCGAAAAACCAGCGCGTTCAAGTATCATTATATTATATGGAGATTTTTTGAAAACAGGAAGGTGACCCCAGGCCATGAAAGCAGATAAGATCCCAGAAGCAACCATCACGCGCCTGTCCATGTATTCGCGATACCTGACCAAAATGGAGGAGCAGAACGTGCAGAAAGTATCCTCCGTCGATATCGCCCAGGGCGTGCAGGGAACACCCGCGCAGGTGCGCAAAGACCTCGCATATTTTGGCGATTTCGGCATGCGCGGCGTCGGCTACAACGTAACAGGGCTCAACAACATCATCAAAGAGATCTTAGGCGTCGATCATCCCTGGAAAATGATCCTCGTCGGCGCCGGCAATCTCGGCAGCGCCCTCACCCATTACGCCGGCTTTGAAAAGCGCGGATTCAAGATCTCTGCCGTATTTGACAACGACGTGAACAAGATCGGCATGACCTTAAACGGCCTGCCAATCCTCCCCATCACAAAAATGATCGACTACATCGACGAAAACAGCGTCGACATCGCCGTGCTCGCCGTGCCAGAATCCTCCGCGCAGGACGTTGCCGACCTGCTTTGTGAAACACGTATCAAGGGCATCATGAACTTTTCGCCAGCAAGCCTCATCACCTGCGACAGCATCGAGATCCGCCAGATCGACCTCGCCGTCAGCCTCGAAGGCCTCAGCTACCGCATTAAGAACAAATACGAGGATTAAAAAGGTAGGAGGTAGCTCTTGCGTCCCTAAGGGACGCGGCGAGGCCGTCGCGCTGACGCTTGACGGCAGGTAGGAGGTAGGAGGTGGTGTTGTGGAAAGCGCAGCGACCGTTATTTGTGACAAACGCTGTGCATTATTTGCAAACCTGGCGCACGGCAACAAAGAAAACCTCCTACCTGCCAGCGCGCGAAGCAAGCTGGTCCGCGCAGCGGCTACCTCCTACCTCCTACCTGAAAAAAAGCTTTGCTCGAGAAACGAAAGTGCCGTGCGTAACGAACGTAAGAAAGGATACAGTTATGCTTAGACCCCTCATCCTCGCATCCACCTCGCCGCGGCGTCAGAGCCTGCTTGCCGAGCTTGGCATCCCTTTTACCATCAGCGCGCCCACGCTTGAGCAGGAAACCCTCGATCCCGCCCTGCCCCTGGCAGAAGCCCTCGAGCACCTCGCCCTTGAAAAAGCCCGCTCCGTCGCCCGGGACAATCCCCAGGCCCTCGTCCTCGGCGCCGACACCATCGTCTGCAAAGATGACGCACTCCTCGGCAAACCGCGCGACGTCGCTCACGCCGCCCAGATGCTCCGCACCCTTTCCGGCGCCGAGCACCAGGTCATCACCGCCGTCGCCCTCACCTGCGCAGAAAGCCAAAAAAGCATCACCCGCCACGCCCAAAGCAGCGTCCACTTCCGCACCCTGAGCGAGCAGGAGATCCAAGACTACATCGCAAGCCGCGAACCCCTCGACAAAGCCGGCGCCTACGGCATCCAGGGCCAGGGCGGAAAATTCGTGGAAAAGCTCCAGGGCCCCTACGACAACGTCGTCGGCCTGCCGCTCGATCTCGTGCGCCAGATGCTTGCAGAGTGGGAGGAGGAAGACCAGTGAAGCCCCCTGAAAAACCAGAAAAGCCACGCTTCAAAGACCGCCCCCTCGAGCTGCGTCCACGTGAGCGCCTCATCCAGGGTTCCCCGCAGGACCTCTCCAATTCCGAGCTCCTCGCCATCCTCCTGCAGACAGGCACCGTCCTCCATGACGTCACCGACCTCGCCGCGATCGTCCTCACCCACACAGGCGGCCTCGAAGGATTGCTGCACCAGAACATGCGCTCCCTCTGCGAGATCAAAGGCATCGGCCCCAGCAAAGCCTGCATGCTCCTCGCAGCCATCGAGCTCGGACGCCGACTCGCCCTCGTGCAGAGCCAGCAGGAAAAGAGACGCATCACCACCAGCGCCAGCGCCGCCTGGTTCATCCGCACCCAGATCAGAAACAGCGAGCAGGAAAGCTTCCACGCCCTCTATCTCGACGCCAAGCACAGCCTCATCGCTGCTAAAGAGCTCTTCGTTGGCACCGCCAACAGCGCCAACGTCCATCCCCGTGACATCTTTCGCGAAGCCGTGCGCTTAAACGCCGTCGCCCTCATCATCGGGCACAACCACCCATCCGGCGACCTCACTCCAAGCACCAGCGATCTCAAGCTCACAAAACGCCTGCGCCAGGCCGCAGAGCTTTTGGGCATCAGTCTGCTCGACCACATCATCGTCGCCGATCCGCGCAGCGAAGTCTATCTCAGCTTCAAAGAAAACGGCTACCTCAGCCCCCTTTGACCAAACTGTAACATTTTCTCCCTGAATTGGACAACAATTTGTAAATGCTTTGTTGTTGTTCCATACAGGGATTTTTTGTTACACTTTTTTACGCCGGACAGCGAAAGCCCTCGTCCGGCTTTATCATCGCAAGGAAAGAGAGGGTTCTATGAAAAAGAAATTACTCAGCATCGTACTGTCAGCAGCATTGCTGCTTCCCACCATCGCAAGTCCCGCACAGGCCGCAGAAACCCCGGACATCCAGGGTACCAGCGCCGTCATCATGGACAACACCACCGGCGAGATCCTCTGGAGCCAGGACGCCGACACCATCCGTCCCGTCGCCAGCATGACCAAAGTCATGGCCGCCTACCTCGTTTATGAAGCCATCCACGACGGCCGCATCACCATGGATACCCCCGTGCCAATAAGCGTCTACACCTATTATTTCTCCCGGGATGACATCTATTCCAACATCCCGTTTGAATGGGATCAGACCTACACCGTGCGCGACATGCTCGAAGCCTTTCTCTGCTATTCCGCTTGCGCAGCGGGACCAGCCCTCGGCGAACTCCTCTATGGCTCCGAAGAAGCCTTCGTCGACGCCATGAACGCCAAAGTCCTCGAGCTCGGCATCGACGCCTGGTACGACCAGAGCTACGATGAAGGCTACATGAGCGCGCGCGCCATGGCCACCCTTTCCCGCCAGGTCATCGCAGAATGCCCAGAGATCCTCGAGATCACAAGCCTCGAGGAATTTGAATTTGGCGGCGAAACCTATCCATCCAGCAACAACCTTCTCGGCCAGGACCAGGAAGAGCAGGAGGAGATCGGCACCGTTGACGGACTCAAAACCGGCTGGACCCCACAGGCAGGCAGCTGCATGGCAGCCAGCTCCGTCAAGGATAACCAGCGCCTCATCACCATCACCATGAATGCCAGCGCCGTGAACGCCCGCTACAGCGACAGCAGAGAGCTCCTCCAAACCGGCTTCGACATCCTTGAAGAACGCCTCGAAGACGGTTATGCCTACGCATCGCCAAACGCAGCCACCGTCAGCATGAATGGCAGCCAGCTTTCCATGCAGGCATATCTCGCCAATGGCAACAACTACGTGCGCCTGCGTGATTTCGCAGCCATCCTCGCCGGCACAGGCAGCCAGTTCGGCCTCACCTATGACAGCGCAAGCGGCGCCGTCGTCATGCAGAGCGGCGCCCCATATGAAGGCACCAACTCTGGCGGACAGATCACAGGCGGCACCGTCATGAGTCAGCTGCATCAGCCAACCGTCTACGTCGACAGCGCCCCATACACCATCGACAGCTACCTCATCGGCGACCTCAATTATATGAAGATCCGCGACCTCTGTGCAGCCATCGGCTGCGGCATCGACTACGACGCCACAACCGGCCAGGTCATCCTCATCCCACAGGAAACCACCACCACCGACAACACCGCGCCTGTCAGTGCAGATCAAGCCGCCTGAGAAAAGCGAAAAAAATGCGCGTCAGTATTGAATTTTCGATCGCCATGCAGTACTATAACGTATGAGAAGGGCAGCATCCGCCAGCGCTGCCCTCTCACATGACGTCATGGGTCGTATATGCGACAACAGGGGCAGGTTCGCCACTTCATCTTCATTCGCCTGTCCCCGTCGTTTCCTCAAACTCCTGCGCGGCAAGGACACCATCCCGTAACCATGTCCTGGCAGCTCTCCAAGTGCCAGCCGCAAAGCAGATAGTACCACACCATCACGGGCAGCTACCACCAATCGCTCACAGCTGCCCCTCATCACAGATCGAAAATACGCATATACGGCCAAAAGGACAGGGACTTCCTCATCCCCTGTCCTTTTTCTATGCCTGAAATTCCAGCGCGGAACTATGAAAAATGAAAGAAAAAATTATTTTTATAATCATTTTTCAGAAAAATGATGCATAATTCCCGAAGGAAAGATATAATAATACTTACATATACTCCATTACTGTGTAAAGTTACAACTTGTATGGATGATACAGGCGCTTTTAAGCGCCGATAAATGAGGAGGTAGG
The DNA here is from genome assembly GCA_900552455.1 of uncultured Peptococcaceae bacterium. Lineage (GTDB taxonomy): Bacteria > Bacillota > Peptococcia > Peptococcales > Peptococcaceae > UMGS1590. Next base: position 91,153 of record URZX01000001.1, read on the forward strand.
GACTGTGAAAGAAATCAAGACCATCTTAGTAGCAAACCGTGGCGAGATCGCTATCCGTATTTTCCGCGCCTGCAAGGAGCTCGGGATCAAGAGCATCGCCATCTATTCGGAAGAAGATAAGAACTCTCTGTATCGTACCATCGCAGATGAATCCTATCGCGTCGGTAAGGGCAAAACCCCAGTCGATGCATACCTGGACATCTCCGGCATCATCACCCTCGCAAAATCCAAGGGCGTAGACGCCATCCATCCTGGCTATGGGTTCCTGTCTGAAAACGCTGAATTTGCGCAAGCCTGCGAAGAAGCCGGCATCGAATTTATCGGTCCGGACCACAACATGTTAAACGCACTCGGCGACAAGATCCAGTCCAAGAAAGTTGCCATCGAAGTTGGCGTGCCAACCATTCCTGGCGTAGAACGTGCAGCGCTCAATGTTGAAGAAGCAAAAGAATTTGCCAAGGTTGCAGGCTATCCTGTCATCCTCAAAGCCAGCGCCGGCGGCGGTGGTCGTGGGATGCGCGTCGTCCGCAGCGAAGAAGACATGGAACAGGAATACAACAGCGCTACCAGCGAAGCCAAGAAAGCCTTCGGTATCGCAGACGTATTCGTTGAAAAATACATCGAACGTCCAAAGCACATCGAAGTACAGGTCCTTGGCGATAAGTATGGCAACATCGTTCACATGTTCGAACGTGACTGCTCCATCCAGCGCCGTCACCAGAAAGTCATCGAATTTGCGCCATCCCTGATCCTTTCCGAGGAACAGCGTCAGGCCATCTGCGAAGATGCCCTCAAGATCGCGCGTCACGTCAACTACCGCAGCGCCGGTACCGTTGAATTCCTCGTCGATGCACAGGGCAACCACTACTTCATCGAAATGAACCCACGTATCCAGGTAGAGCACTGCGTCACCGAACAGATCACCGGTATCGACATCGTGCAGGCCCAGATCCGTGTTGCCCAGGGCTACAAACTCGCTGATCCTGAGATCGGCATCCCAACCCAGGATTCCATCACCCATCGCGGTTATGCCATCCAGTGCCGTGTCACCACCGAAGACCCAGCAAACAACTTTGCACCAGACACCGGTACCATCGAAGTGTACCGTTCCAGCTCCGGTCACGGCATCCGTCTCGACAGCGGCAACGCCTATGCAGGCGCGCAGATCTCTCCATTCTACGACAGCCTGCTCGTCAAGATCATCGCTTACAACCGCACCTTCCAGGGTACCATCGATACAGCCATCCGCTGCCTGCATGAAACCAAGATCAAGGGCGTTAAGACCAACATCGGCTTCCTGATCAACGTTCTCAATCATCCACGTTTCCGCAACGGCGAATGCGACACCAGCTTCATCGCTCAGACCCCAGAGCTTTTCGATATCCACGGCGGCGACAACATGGAAAAGAAGATGCTCACCTTCCTCGCCAACAAAGCCGTCAACGAGATCAAGGGCGAAAAGCCAGAATTCAACGAGCTCGAAGTGCCAACCTTTGACAAGCCACTGCTTCTGCGCGGCACCAAGCAGCTCCTCGACGAAAAAGGCCCTAAGGCCGTTGCAGATTGGGTCATGCAGCAGGATCGCCTGCTCATCACCGACACCTCCATGCGTGACGCCCAGCAGTCCCTGCTCGCAACCCGCATGCGTACCGTCGACATGACCCGCATCGCACCAGCCTACGCCACCGCCTGCAAGGATTTCTTCTCCCTCGAAATGTGGGGCGGCGCAACCTTCGACACCGCTTATCGTTTCCTCAAGGAATCCCCATGGGCACGTCTCGACGAATTGCGTGAAGCCATTCCAAACGTGCTCTTCCAGATGCTTTTGCGTGGCGCCAATGCCGTTGGTTATGCCAACTATCCAGACAACGTCATCCGTCAGTTCGTGCAGGAATCTGCCAAGAGCGGCATCGACGTCTTCCGTATCTTCGACTCCCTCAACTGGGTTGAAGCCATGAAAGTCTCCATCGATGAAGCCCTCAAGACCGACAAGCTCGTCGAAGGCTGCATCTGCTACACCGGCGACATCATGGATAAGAGCCGTACCAAGTACGACCTCGAATACTACATCCGCAAAGCCAAAGAGCTCGAAGGCCTCGGTTGCCACATGCTCGGCATCAAGGACATGAGCGGTCTCTTAAAGCCAATGGCAGCAACCGAGCTCATCAGCGCCCTCAAGAGCGAACTCAACATCCCAATCCATCTGCACACTCACGATTCCACCGGTAACGGCGTCGCAACCCTGCTCATGGCAGCACAGGCCGGCGTAGACATCGTCGACGTTGCCTTCAACGGCATCGCAGGCCTCACCAGCCAGCCAGGCCTCAACTCCCTCGTTGCAGCCCTCGAGCTCACCAAGCGCGACACCGGACTGGATATCATCAAGCTGCAGAAGATCAGCGATTACTGGGGCGAAGTGCGCAAGTACTACAGCCAGTTCGAAAGTGGCATGCGCGCCGGTTCCGCCGAAATCTACAAATACGAGATCCCTGGCGGCCAGTATTCCAACCTCAAACCACAGGTTGAAAGCTTCGGCCTCGGCCACAAGTTCGAAGAAGTCAAGAAGATGTACGCCACCGTCAACGAGATGCTCGGTGACATCGTCAAGGTTACCCCATCTTCCAAGGCCGTCGGTGACATGGCCATCTTCATGGTCCAGAACAACCTCACCCCGGACAACATCATCGAAAAAGGGAAGAACATCGACTTCCCAGATTCCATCGTTTCCTACTTCCAGGGCATGATGGGTCAGCCAGAAGGCGGCTTCCCAGAAGATCTCCAGAAGATCGTCCTCAAGGATAAAGAACCACTCACCTGCCGCCCAGGCGAACTCCTGCCAGACGAAGACCTCGAAGCCGACGCCGAATATCTGAAGAAAGAATACGGCATCGAAGCAGGCCGCCGCGAAGCGCTGAGCTATGCGATGTACCCACGCATGTATGAAGACTACCTCAAGGGCCTGAAGAAAGATCCAATCCTCTGCCACATGGACAGCGATCAGTTCTTCTATGGCCTGCGCAAAGGCGAAACCGGTGACATCGCCATCGACGAAGGGAAAGTCATGAGCGTTCGACTCATCGAAGTCAAGGAACCAGACGAAGAAGGCAACTCCGTCGTCGCCTTCGAAGTCAACGGCAGCTACCGCACCGTTAAGGTTGCCAACGAAGCCGCTGCGAAATCCCTGACCATCGTTCGCAAGCCAATGGCCGATCAGGACAACCCAGCCCACGTCGGCGCGAACATCCCAGGCACCGTCATCAAGATCCTCGTGGCCGAAGGCGACGAAGTGGAAGAAAACCAGCCACTCATCGTTCTCGAAGCCATGAAGATGGAAACCAACGTCCTCAGCCCACGCAAAGGTAAAGTTGCGCGTATCCTCGCTGAAGACGGCGCTCAGGTTGAAGCTGGCGAACTCATCGTCGAGCTTGAAGTATAATCCAATAAGTAACGCATGGGAGCAGCCGCCACTGGGCGCTGTTCCCATTGCTTTTCTCGCGGAGTGATACCATGGAACTCATAGAAAAACTGTTTAAGCCGCTGATCCTTGTCGCCACCCTCGTGTGGTTCGTGCTCGCCGCCTTTCGCATCTTGCCTGTGAATCAGCTTTTGATCTACGTCGGCGTGCTCTCCATCCTTATGGGGCTGCGCAACCTCGTGATCCTCAACATCAGCCAAAAAAGCGGCAAATTGCACGACAAGATCCAATTTTACGTTGATCAGTACGGCCTGAAAAAAGGACTCGTCCGTTACGCCATCATGCTCATCGGCGTCTACCTCGTTCTCGGGTTTTTGCTGATCGTCCTCAACATTTGAACTTAGCCTATAAAGGAGCGTCATGAATTTATGAAAACCTGGAAAATCCGTTCTTCCAATCATGCCGCCGCCAAAGTTTTAGCCGACGCGCTGGGGCTGCCGCTGCCATTGGCGAGAATCCTCGCCAGTCGCGGCTATGCCACGCCTGAGCAGGCGTCGGCATTTTTGTACGCAGAAATGAAAGAACTCAGCCGTCCCTTCCAGCTGCCAAATCTTGGCGCCGCCGTGGACATTATCGCAGAAGCCTTCCAGGCAAAAAAACGCATCGCCATCTATGGCGACTACGACGTCGACGGCATCTGCGCCGCAACCCTCATGCGCGAAGCTTTTTCCTGGCTCGATACCGACGTGCGCATCTACATCCCAAGCCGCCTCAAAGAAGGCTACGGCATGAACGCCCAGGCCCTGGACACCCTTCTGGCTGAAGGCATTGAGCTCGTCATCACCGTTGACAACGGCATCGCCTCCCGGGAACTCATCGCCGAGTATAAGAAGAAGGGGCTTTCTTTCATCGTCACCGACCACCACCAGCTCCCGCCAGCGCTTCCAGAATGCGTCGTCGTCAATCCCCTTCTTTCAGCAAGCGTCACCGCGCCTTACCGCAGGCTTTGCGGCTGCGGCACCGCGTATTTTCTCGCCATGGGCATGCTGGAACGCCTCGCGCCAGCGCTCTACGACGATCTTCATCAGCGTAAGCTCCTCGATCTCGTCGCCGTCGCCACTGTTGCAGACCTCGTGCCACTCGTCGATGACAACCGCATCCTCGTGCGCGAAGGCCTCCGTCTCATTAACGACAAGCCGCGTCCCGGCCTGAAAGCCCTCGCAGCGCTCATGTGTGGCGAAGAAAAAATCAAAGCCTCCGACATCGCCTTTCGCATCGCGCCTTGCATCAACGCCTGCGGCAGACTCGATGAAACCGCCGATGCCCTCGCGCTTTTCGCCCACGATGCAGAAGGAGACCTCAGCCCGCTCGCCGAAACCGTGCGCGACTACAACGACGAACGCAAGAACATGGAGCGCCGCATCGCAAAAGAAGCCGCCGCTCAGTTTGAAGAACACACCGGCCCCATGACCTGTGCCGTCGCAGCAGGTGAAAACTGGCACCCCGGCGTCATCGGCATCGTCGCCTCGCGCCTCGTTGAACAGTTCCACTGCCCCTCTGTCGTACTCACCACCACAGAAGAAAACCCCGGCATCTACACAGGGTCCGCGCGCAGCGTGCCAGGATTCCATCTCTACGAAGGCCTTTCCGCCTGCGCCGAGCATCTGCTCCAGTTTGGCGGCCACGAAATGGCAGCCGGTCTTTCCGTCGCCGCAGAAAAGCTCGACGATTTCAAAAAATCCTTCGCAGAAGTCACCGCAGCCTACGAAGCAGAGATCGCCGAAAACATTCTCTGGATCGACGATGTCATCACCTTAGAGGATGCCACAGAAGAGCTCGAACAGGCTCTGCGCCTGCTCGAACCCTGCGGCCAGGAAAATCCCGAGCCCCTCTTTGCCCTCGAGCATCAGTGGCGATTTGCGCATCAGCGCGTTGGACAGGAAGGCGACCATCTGCGGCTGCAGTTCCAGGATAAAAATGGCGAGACCATCCCAGCCATTGCCTTTCGTCAGGGAAATTATCCATTCTCCGAGCGCCATCGCTATGATTTTGCCTTTCATGTGACCGAGCACTGCTTCCGTGGTCTCTGCGGCATCCAGCTCATGGTCACAGACATCCAGCCATCCTGGCAGGCAGAAGAAGCCGCTATCCTGCGCACCTTCATAGCAAACGGTGCAGGCTATCTCGATGCAGGACCCCTTTCCGGCATCGCCGATCGTCCGCGTTTTTACACCAAGCTGCGCGGCGTCAGCTTTGACGATCGACAGATCCATGTCCAATCCCTCAGAGAAGGCCAGACCCTTTCGCTTTTGCGTGAGCCCAACAATCCCGCAGATCCCAACGCCATCTGCTGCCTCACAGAAAATGGCGAAAAGCTCGGCTATCTTTCCAGACAGATCGCTTCCCAGCTCGCGCCCCTCGTCGATCTCGGCGCATCCTATCATGCAGAAGTTGCGCAGATCACCGGAAAGGGAGAGGAGACGTGCGGCGTCAACATCCTCGTCGTGAGCGATGCAGCCAATGCCCAGGCAGAAGCCGCCCAGGAAAACGACAGCGTCCTCGCCGCACTTCCCGAAGAAAACCTCGTCGATCTCCTCATCGATGCCTTCGTCGACGATGGCGAACTGTTGCCCATCCAAGAGGCCGCCATCGCCAACATCCTTCAGCGCCATCAGGACACCTGCGTCATCATGCCCACCGGTCGCGGAAAATCCCTGATCTACCAGATCGCCGCCGGCGTCCTCGCGCGGCGCGAGCAGCGCATGACCCTCGTCATCTCTCCGCTCAAAGCCCTCGCGAGTGATCAGTACCTCGCGCTCCGCGACCATCTCGCGCCTCTCGGCTATCAGATCTACAAAGGAAACGGCGATCTCTCAAACGACGAACGCGCCCGCCTCATGCAGGCGCTCGCCCAGGAAAAGATCGACGTGCTTTTGCTCACGCCGGAATTTTTCGTGCGTCATCAGGCGCTTTTCCAGCCTCATGCCGCGCGCGTTGGACAGATCGTCATCGACGAAGCGCACCACATGCTTGACAAGCGTCCAGCCTATAAAATCCTGCGCGAATTAAAGCCAAAATATCCCAACGCCGTCTGGACCTATCTCACAGCCACCGTGCCGACTGCAGATGCTGAGAGATTTCAGCAAATAATTTCGGGCGCAGGGCTTTATTTGGACGACCATATCCGCTATAATTTACATATTATCGATGCACGGCACACAGAAAAGAAGCTCGTCTATCTCTACAGACTCTTCATGCATCCTGAGAAGACCATCTGCTACGTCAACAGCCGTAAGCAGGCCTTTGCGCTTTCGCAGCGACTCCGCGAGATCCTGCCTTACACACTGCGCCCGCTCGTCGGCTATTACCACGGCGGCCTTCCAGGGCAGGCACGCCGTGCCATCGAGACCGCCTTCAAGGAAGGCGAGATCCGTCTGCTTTTTGCCACCACCGCGTTTGGCGAGGGCGTGCATATTTCCGACATTCGCAACGTCGTGCTCTATCATCCCTGCTTTTCCGTGGAGGCCTTCAACCAGCTCGCTGGGCGCTGCGCCCGTGACGGCCAGGACGGACGTGTACATCTCCTCTACAGCGAAAAAGACCTCGCCTTAAACGAGATGATCATTTTCGACAGCGCCCCATCGCGGGAAAATCTCGGGAAAATGTACCAGCTTTTGAAGGCGATCGCAAAACAGCGCGGCTACATCATCCAGGCCGCCACAGACGATCTCGAAGAAGGGCTCGCAAGCCTTGTCGAAGGCTTTGGCAAAAGACAGTGGCAGCAGGCCCTCACCATATTTGAAGAACTCGCATTCTTGCATGTCGAACAAAACGGCACGCAAACAACCATTACAATCGAAAAAGATCCAGCGCATCGCGCGCTCACCGAATCTGCGACATTTTTGGAAGGAACGAGCGAAGCCAGGGCGTTGTCCCAATTTGAGGAGATCGCCTTTACGAAAAACATCGACGCGCTGGAGCATGTCATTCGCAGCGCGCTCTGCCCTGCGAACTGGCATGGCAGGGAGGTGAAACCATGAGCCATCAAGTTGGATACGACGACCTCATCAAGGTCGTTTTGGAAAATAACCCACAAGCAAACAGCGTCATGATCGAGGAAGCCTACGAATTTGCCCGCGAAATGCACGAAGGCCAGTATCGCAAATCCGGTGAACCTTACATCATCCACCCAGTAAACGTCGCCATCATCCTGGCCGATCTCGGGCTCGATGACAACGCCATCGCCGCCGGGCTTTTGCACGATGTCGTCGAAGACACCGACTGCTCCAGCCTCGATCTCGAGCGCAAATTCAACGAGGAAGTCGCCTTTCTCGTTGAAGGCGTCACCAAGCTCGACAAGATCCAGTGCCATTCCAAAGAAGAGCGACAGCTTGAAAGCTATCGCAAGATGTTCATTGCCATGGCGCAGGATGTCCGCGTCATCATCATCAAGCTCGCCGACCGACTGCACAACATGCGCACCATGAGTTTCCAGTCGCCAGAGAAGCAAAAACGCATCGCTCAGGAAACACTGGAGATCTATTCGCCGCTGGCAGATCGTCTCGGTATCATCAAGCTCAAATGGGAGCTCGAAGACCTCTCGCTCAGATATCTCGAGCCAGAGATCTACTACGACCTCGTTGAGCGCATTTCCATGAAGCGCCAGGAACGCCTGGAATACATCGACGAAGTCATCCGCGACCTGCGCCGGGAAATGGACGCCGTCCACCTCGAATACGAGATCGCCGGCCGACCAAAGCATTTCTACAGCATCTACCGCAAGATGGTCAACAAGCACAAAGACCTCGATGAGATCTACGACCTCATCGCCATTCGCGTCCTCGTCAACACCGTGCAGGATTGCTACATCGTGCTCGGCCTCGTGCATTCCCTGTGGAAACCAGTGCCTGGCCGCATCAAAGACTACATCGCCATGCCAAAGCCAAACCTTTACCAGTCCCTGCACACCACCGTCATCGGACCGCGCGGTGAACGCTTTGAGATCCAGATTCGTACCTTTGAGATGCACCAGATCGCCGAATACGGTGTTGCTGCCCACTGGCTTTACAAACAGACCGGCGGCAGCGAAGCACCAAAGGACGCCAACCAGCTCGACTGGCTGCAAAAGCTCAAGGAGCTGCAGCAGGACGCCGTCGACAGCAAGGAATTCCTCGACAACATCAAGCTCGAGCTCTTCAGCGACACCGTCTTCGTGTTCTCGCCAGCCAGCGAAGTCTACGAGCTGCCAACCGGCTCCACGCCGCTTGACTTTGCTTACCGCGTCCACACCGAGATCGGTAACCAGTGCGTCGGCGCAAAAGTCAACGGCAAGATCGTGCCATTCGACTACGAGCTGCAGACCGGCGACACCGTCGAGATCCTGCGCTCCAAAAACAGCCGCGGACCAAACAGCAACTGGCTCAAGCTCGTCAAAACCCCACAGGCCAAGAACAAGATCCGTTCCTGGCTCAAGAAAAACAAGCGCGAGGAAAATCTGCACAACGGCAAGGAAGCCCTCGAACGCTACGTCAAAGCGCACCACGCCGGCGCAGAAGCCATCCTGCTGAACGTCGACAATATTAACCGCATCACCAACAAGCTCGGTTATAAAACCGCCGACGATCTCTACGTCGGCATCGGCGTCGGTGGCGTCAGCACCATGCAGGTCGTCAACCGCATGCGCGACGAATTCAAGAGCCAGCTCGCCGAGCTCGAAGCCCAGGACGACGAAAAAGCCCTGGAAAATCAGCTCAACGCAAAATCCAACCGCCGTTCCGGCAAGAAAAACATCGGCGGCATTTCCATCCAGGGCATGGGCGACGTCGATGTGAAATTCGCCAACTGCTGCAAACCAGTGCCAGGCGACCCAATCGTCGGCTACATCACCCGTGGCAGCGGCATCACCGTGCATCACCGCGAATGTAAGAACATCCAGAGCCTCAGTGACAAAGACCGCGCCCGACTCATCGATGTCAACTGGGAAGGCTTCGAGAATTCCGTTTACGAAGTACAGATCTTCGTCGAAGCCCTCGACCGCCCAAAGATCACCCCAGACGTCATGGCCCTCATTAACGACAGCCACGTACACATCGCCTCCATCACCTCCCGCGTCAAGGAACACATGGCGCTGATGGAGATCACCACCGAAGTCAGCGATCTGCAGGAGCTCAACGTCGTCATGGAAAAGATCAACGCCATCCCGGACGTGTTCTCCGTGCGGCGTGACTGATGAGAGGAGAATGAAATGAGAGCAGTCGTACAACGCGTGAAAAATGCCCGCGTGGAAGTAGAAGGGGAGACCATCGGCGCCGTAGACCACGGACTTCTCGTCTTTCTCGGCGTCACCCACAGCGACACTGAAAAAGACGCCAAATACCTCGCCGAAAAGATCGCCGGTCTGCGCATCTTTGAGGACGCTGAGGATAAAATGAACCTTTCCGTGCAGGATGTCGGCGGCAGCATCTTAAGCGTCAGCCAGTTCACCTTGTTCGGCGATTGTCGCCGTGGACGCCGTCCATCCTTCACCGAGGCCGCGCGTCCAGAGCAGGGCCAGCGCCTCTACGAAGCCTTCAACGACGAACTGCGCGCGCAGGGACTATCCGTCGCCACCGGCCAGTTTCAGGCGCACATGGAAGTGTCGCTCGTAAACGATGGTCCCGTGACAATGCTTTTGGATTCGACCAAGCAATTCTGAACAATGAGAGGAATGAGGGGAACAATGAAACTCAAGATCATGGCCGTCGGGCCACTCGAAGAAAATTGCTACATCGTCTACGATGAAACCACGCGCCAGGCAGCAATCATCGACCCAGGCGACGAAGCCGAGCGCATCGCAGCCTTCATCGATAAAGAAAACCTCGCGCCACAGTTCATCGTCAACACCCACGGCCACTGGGATCACATCGGCGCAGTGGCCGCGCTGAAAGCGCGCTACAACGTGCCATTTTATATGCACGCCGACGACGCAGAATGGTTCCAGGAACCACTGTGCAGCCTCTTTGGCGAAAACAAAGCAGACTGCATCGCCGTCGAAAAAACCATCTCTGATGGCGACGTACTCACCCTCGCCGACCAAGAGATCCGCGTCATCCACACTCCAGGCCACACCAAAGGCGGCTGCACCCTCTGGATGCCAGGCTTAGACGCCGCATTCACCGGCGACACCCTCTTCAAAGGCACCGTCGGCCGCACCGATTTCCCAGGCGGCAGCTACGACGAGATCCTCGAGAGCGTGCAAAAACGCCTCGCCGTGCTCCCAGACAGCTGCGCCATTTTCCCAGGCCACGGCCCAAAGAGCGACATGGCATGGGAGCGTGCGCACAATCCGTACATGCGTTACCAAGCCTGAGGTGTTGACAAAGCGCCATCCCTTCGATACAATTTTCATATATCCTAGTCTGAAAGAGGTTCGTTGCATCGCAACGAACTTTTCACTGTATAAACGGAGGCCAGAAAATGCTAACAACAAAACCGAGAGGAACCAACGATTTTCTGCCCGGCGAGGTAGAAAAATGGCAGTATCTCGAGGGATTGATCCGCGAACTTTTCGCGAACTATCATTATAAAGAGATCCGTACCCCAATCTTCGAACACACCGAACTGTTTTTGCGCAGCGTCGGTGAAACATCCGACATCGTCTCGAAAGAAATGTATTCCTTCGAAGACAAAGGCCTGCGCCACGTCACCCTGCGCCCAGAAGGCACAGCCGGCACCGTGCGCGCCTTCGTCGAAAACAAACTCTTCGCCCAGTCGCTGCCAGTCAAGCTCTACTACATCGGGCCAATGTTCCGCTACGACCAGCCACAGGCAGGCCGCTATCGCCAGTTTCACCAGTTCGGCTGCGAAGTCCTCGGCAGCGCCGACCCAATGGTCGATGCCGAAGTCATCAGCTTCGCCGTCGATCTTTTCACCAAACTTGGGCTCGAGAGCCTGTCCGTTCTCATCAATACCGTTGGCTGCGACAAATGTCGCCCACGCTATCACGAAGCGCTGAAGGAATATTTCAGCCAGTACAAAGACCAGCTCTGTCCAACCTGCCTCGAGCGTCTGGACAAAAATCCGCTGCGCATCTTAGACTGCAAGGAAGAAAGCTGCAAAGCCGTTGCCGCCGGCGCACCAACCACTCTGGACTACGCCTGCGACGACTGCAAAGCCCATTTCGAAAAAGTCTGCAGCTACCTCGAAAGCGTCGGCATCAAATACGACGTCGACACCACCCTCGTGCGCGGACTCGACTACTACACCCAGACCGCCTTTGAAGTCATCATGAACAAAGTCGGCAGCCAGCAGAACGCCATCTGTGGCGGCGGCCGTTACAATAAACTCGTCAGCCAGGTCGGCGGCGACGACATCCCAGGCATGGGATTTGCAGCCGGCATGGAACGCGTGCTCCTGACCGTCGAAGAAGAAGGCATCCAATTGCCAGTCAAGCAGGACATCGATGTTTACGTCGCGCCTCTTGGTGACGCCGCCAAAGACGTCTGCTTCAAGCTCACCCACGATCTGCGCGCAAACGGCCTCACCACCGAGACCGACTACCTCTCAAAGAGCATGAAAGCGCAGATGAAAGCAGCCGACAAAGCCCACGCGCGCTACACCGTCATCATCGGCGACGACGAACTCGCCAACGGCCAGGCCGTCGTGCGCAATATGGCAACCAGCAGCCAGGAAACCATTTCCCTTGAAGAAGTTATCAATTACGTAAAGTGAGGCCAAGATAAATGTTACCCTTAAAGAGAACCCATTATTGCACCCAGCTTTCTCTGGAAAACGTCGGTGAAGAGATCATCGTCACCGGCTGGGTCCAGAAACGCCGCGACCATGGTGGCGTCATCTTCATCGATCTGCGCGACCGCAGCGGCATCGTTCAGGTCACCGTCAACCCAGAACTCTGCGACGCAGACGTTTTTGAAAAAGCAGAGCACATCCGCAGCGAATACGTCCTCGGCGTTCGCGGCACCGTGCGCCCACGCCCAGAAGGCATGGAAAATCCTAAGCTCGCCACCGGCCAGATCGACGTCATCTGCACCGAGCTCATCATCTACAACGCCGCAAAAACCCCACCATACGCCCTCATCGACGACACCGACGTGGATGAAAACATCCGCCTCAAATATCGCTACCTCGATCTGCGCCGTCCAGTCATGCAGCAGAACCTGCAGCTGCGTCATCAGGTCCTCAAGAGCGTCCGCGACTACCTCGATGAAAAAGGCTTCTGGGAGATCGAAACCCCAATCCTCATGCGTTCCACCCCAGAAGGCGCCCGCGACTTCCTCGTGCCTAGCCGCCTCAACGCCGGACAGTTCTACGCCCTGCCACAGTCTCCACAGCAGTACAAACAGCTCCTCATGGTCAGCGGCATCGACAAATATTTCCAGGTCGCCCGTTGCTTCCGTGACGAAGACCTGCGCGCAGACCGTCAGCCAGAATTCACCCAGCTCGATTTGGAAATGAGCTTCGTCGACGAAGACGAAGTCATGGGCCTCACCGAGCAGATGGTCGCTCACGCCTTCAAAGAAGTCCTTGGTGTCGATATCCCGCTGCCACTCCCACGCATGACCTGGCAGGAAGCCATGAGCCGCTACGGCTCCGACAAGCCAGACACCCGCTTCGGCCTCGAGCTCATCGAGCTTTCCGACGTTGTCGCAGGCGGCTGTGGCTTCAAAGTCTTCGACCAGGCCCTTGAAAACGGCGGCACCGTCAAAGCCCTCAACGCCAAAGGCATGGCCGATCTCAGCCGTCGTGAACTCGACGCCCTCGGCAAATACGTCGCCATCTACGGCGCCAAAGGCCTTGCATATTTCGTCATGCAGCCAGACGGCAGCATCAAATCGCCGATCACCAAGTTCCTCACCGATGACATGGTGAAAAAGATCTGTGAAGCCACCAACGCCGAAGTCGGCGACGTCATCTTCTTTGGTGCCGACAGTTTCAAGATCGTCAACGACAGCCTCGGCCACCTGCGCCTCGAGCTCGCTCGCAAGCGCAACCTCATCGACGAAAGCAAGTTCAACCTCCTGTGGGTCACCGAATTCCCACTCTTCGAATGGAGCGACGAAGAAAAGCGTTACACCGCCATGCACCATCCATTCACCGCACCGATCGAAGAAGACCTCGAAAAATATCCAGATCAGCTCGATAAGATCCGCTCCCGCGCTTACGATATCGTCCTCAACGGCGTCGAACTCGGCGGCGGCTCCATCCGTATCCACGACCGCGCCCTGCAGGAAAAAATGTTCGACCTTCTCGGCCTTTCCGAAGAAGTCTACCGCGAACGCTTCAGCATGCTCCTCGACGCCTTCGAATACGGCGCACCACCACACGGTGGTCTCGCCATCGGTATCGACCGCATGCTCATGCTCATGGCCCATCGCGACACCATCCGCGACGTCATCGCCTTCCCTAAGACTCAGAACGCCGCAGATCTCATGGCAGATGCGCCATCCATCGTCGACCGCAAACAGCTCCGCGAGCTCCACATCAAAGTCGACATCAAAGAAAAAGACAAAAAACCAGACGCCGAGTAAGCGTCTGCCACACAAAAAACCGCCCAGCTGCCAAAAACAGCTCGGCGGTTTTTTCATTTTACGCAGAAGCCCACAGATGCTGAATCTTTAGCGCCTGCGGGTTTTTTGCATGCGCGCGTGCAGATGGTAGAATAGAGAAAAACATAATAAGGGGAGACACATCATGGTCACGACCAGCATCACAAAAGAATCCATCCTTGCCTATCAAGCCTATCTGCACAGCGAAGAACGCAGCGCCAGCACCATCGAAAACTATCTGCGCCACGTTCGCGCCTTTGCAGCCTGGCTCGGCGAACGTTCAATAGATAAAAACAGCGTCAGCGAATGGAAGCAGAGCCTGTTATCGCGCGACTACGCCCCAACCACCATCAACGCCATGCTGGCAGCGCTGCACAGCTATTTCCGCTTCCGCGGCTGGGCACATCTCCGCGTGCGCTATCTGCGCGTGCAGCGACGCTTGTTTCGCGCCGACGAACGCGCGCTCAGCCGCGAAGAATATCAGCAATTGTTGCGCACAGCACGCGCACATCGTATGCATCAGCTTGCTCTCATCATCGAAACCCTTGGCGGCACCGGCATCCGTGTGTCAGAGCTCTGTGCCATCACCGTCGAAGCTGCGCAGAACAAGCGCGCCGACATCCATCTCAAAGGCAAGATCCGCACCATCCTCATCCCATCAAAGCTCAGCAAAAAACTGACTTCCTACGCCCGCGCACAAAAAATCACCCGCGGTGAGATCTTTCTCACAGCAGGTGGTACATCCATTTCGCGCTATAAAATCTGGGCCGATATGAAAAAACTCGCCAAGCTCAGCGGCGTAGCACCAAGCAAAGTCTTTCCGCACAATCTGCGGCATCTCTTCGCCGTCGTTTTCTACGAAAAATGCCACGACATCGCCCGCCTCGCCGATCTGCTCGGCCATTCGAACATCGAAACCACACGCATCTATCTCATCGAGCCAGGCAGCATCTGCCGCCGACAGCTCGAACGCATGCAGCTCGTCGAGTGAGCGCCAACATCATTAACATTATGTTTGTTTGGCGTTACAGCAGATAGGAAATTACTTCCTTAGTTGTAGCTATTATAGCATACTTTCCTTGTCTACGCAAAGAAAATACAGAATTTTGCGCATGCCAAATAAGGGTCATGAAAACCACAAAGGGTGACCCTTGCTTTGCTGTGCCCAAAAACAATTGTGATCAACAGCTTTCAGCTAAAAAACATATATTCTGAACGAACTTGCATCAGCGCGATCCAACACAATGTTAAAGTTGTGGATCGCGCTGTTTTTTTATTTGCAGGAGGTGGTCAATATGCGCGAATCTCTCGCCGATTTCTGTCGCCGCACAGGCCGCGAAGAATTGCTTGACGAGTGGGACAGCGAGCGCAACCTGCCGCTCACCCCAGAAAGCGTAAGCTATGGCAGCAAACGGCACGTTTGGTGGCGCTGCGCGAATGGACACAGTTGGCAAGCTGCCGTCCATACCCGAAGCGGCAGCGGCACAGGCTGCCCGTATTGCAACGGCCGTCGGCCCATCCCTGGTGAAACCGACCTCGCCACCCGCTATCCAGACATCGCCAGCCAGTGGCACCCAACCAAAAATGGCGACCTCACCCCGTCCGACGTGCTCCCCGGCAGCCACCGTCTCATCTGGTGGCAGTGTGAGCATGGACACGTGTGGCGCGCCCAGGTCAAAAGCAGAGTGTCCGGCTCCGGCTGCCCAGTTTGCAGCAACCGCACACTCCTGCGCGGAGAAAACGACCTTGCCACAAACAATCCCGAGCTCGCCCGCCAGTGGCACCCAACCAAAAATGGCGACCTCACGCCGAGCGACGTCGTCCCCGGCACCCGGCGCAAAGTCTGGTGGGTTTGTGATAAAGGCCATGAATGGCGTGCAGCCGTCTCCGCTCGCGTCAACGGAAGCGGTTGCCCAGTCTGCACCAGCAAAATGATCATCCCCGGCGAGAACGACCTCGCCAGCCAGTATCCAGCCGTTGCAGCCCAGTGGCACCCAACCAAGAATGGCACCCTTACCCCAGAGCAAGTTGCTCCCGCCAGCAACAAAAAAGTCTGGTGGATCTGCGACAAAGGCCACGAGTATCAGGCCACCATCGCCAGCCGCACCCAAAGAGGCGGCGGCTGCCCGTACTGCGCCAATACCAAGGTGCTCCCCGGCTTCAATGATCTCGCCACAAAATATCCGCGAGTAGCCGCCGAATGGCACCCAACCAAAAATGCGCCCCTCACCCCCGACCATATCCTCCCCGGTAGCAGGCGCAAAGTCTGGTGGCAGTGCAAAAACGGCCACTCCTGGCAAGCCGTTATCTATTCAAGAACCGGCAGCCAAAACAGCGGCTGCCCATTCTGCACAGGCTACGCCAACGGCAAACGCCGCGCACGCTACGAGCGCTATCTCGCCGAAGACGACAAACACGAATAACCACCACAAATTCCAGCCACCGCAGCGACCCGCGCGAGGCTGTTTGATATAGAGAGCAATCATTCAAAAAACTAAGGAGGAATTAACATGAACAGACAGAAACATAAACTGTCCAGACGCATCCTGGCCATGCTTCTCACAGCCGCCATGCTCGTCACCATGTTCCCAGCTGCAATGTTTGCGACGCCGACTGCGGAAGTTGGCAGCGAAGGTGTGCCGAAGTTGGATGTGTCAAAATCTAAAACAGCGACAAATTTACAGCAAAATGCAGATGGAAACTGGCAATCGAATGTGACATTATCCTTGCCATCTGAGGAATATTCTCAGACAATGGATGTTGTGTTTGTCATTGATGATTCATCAGCCGGATCAGGTATATTTGCTGGCCCGGCAATGGATCTTCTAGATACTTTGCGTGCTACAGAAAATCTTAATGTCAACGTTGGTATTGTTACATTTGATGCTTTAGCGCGGGATTGGGTAGATGTTACTAGTGATGGAGTGTATAAAAACTTAGTTTCTGTTAAATCTGAAGAAGGTTACTCTGCGTTAAGTGAAGCGATTCATACAGAGTTGTCAGATGCAGAAGATGTTATTGGTCGAGAAAGAAAGATTGGCGGCTCTAATACTGAATGGGCTATTGATAAAGCGACTGAAATGTTAAAAGCTGGATCTGGCGAAGAAAAATACATGATTATTTTTAGCGATATGTATGGATATGTGTATCGAGGAACGCTAACAGTAGATGGTCAAAAATATGAAAATGTTCCACTAAGCAAGAGAATATCCGGCTTGTCATCGGCAAGTCTCGCAGATCCAGAACCAAAATATGATAATTGGGAAGAAGTAAAGAACCACCGAAACGATAATAATTCTGATTATGATTCATATTTCCGCTATTGGTCGGGACCGAAAGAAACTAGAAATACTAAACCTTGGACGGATTATTGGACAATTTACCAAGGATTGGAAGTAGCTCCTGATGTGGATGAGGCATTTAAAGAAGCTGAATATGCAGCTTTCCCTTGGAGTACACCTGGTCATTATACCCCATTTGAACAATCTTCAGTTCTTACATATGATAACATTCTTGAAGCAGTAGGCAGTAATATAAATGTAACAGTAGTCAATAATAATTTTGATCCAGGTGATCCAGGCGGTCCTAGAATTAAAGACATTAAAAATGAAATGTTAGAAGATTTGGCACAAAGTCATGATGTTCAGCTTATCAGAGAAGACGCGGGACATGGGACGAATTTCTCTTCTGACCAGCTGGCGGAGATTTTCGCAAATTTGTCTAATGAACTCATCCAAGTTGTCGGCGCAGGTAGTGAAGTTGTCGACATTATTGGTGACGATTTTGATTTTGTAAATTCGGCGGATAATCCTCCAACGCTCACTGTTGACGGAGAGCCATTGGTAGCAACTCAATTGACAGAAGATAGCGCAAAAGGTGCAACCTTGGCATGGAGCTTCGGAAACGAAACAGACGTTAAACGTTTTGAGCTGTACTATTATCAAGGCGGTACGATTTATGATGGGGACGCTGTCGGGGAATGTTTCATCTGGAAAACCAACGAAGACATTACAAAAGATGCCACCGTTCAACTGACGTACACCGTTCAGCTGACAGAACCGTCAACTGACCCAGGTACTTATGGTGAATACGATAAAAACGGTGATGGCTCTCTGAATGATGTTGATGGAAATGAAACCTCAGCACCAGCAACTCCGAATGCAGGTTTGTTCACAAACGAAAGGGCAACAATTTATCCTGTAGATTCAAATAACAATCCGGGCACTCAGAAAGATTTCCTTCGTCCAACTGTTTCCTACACTGTTAAAGAACCAGTGCCGGAAGGTACGATTGCAATTCAGCCAGCGGATATTACTATTTATACCGGTGGCAGCAGTTACGAGAGTGTCGTCAATGGGTCTGGACATGAGATCGGCGAGACAAATAATGGACTCCCAACGCCAGGTTTCTATATTACATTGCCTCCGGAATTGAATCGGTGGATGATTAACAATGCTGATCTGGATGATGTGACAACTGTCACTGTGGAAAATGAGGGTGGAACAACAGCTGAACAACAGGTTGTTGACCTGTCGGGGTATCTAACGTTTACTTATAATGATAATGCGGGCAATACGCGTGTTTGGGAATTGGAGCGATATGACAATCAGACTGGTAATGATAGTATGGCCTATAGCAAGTATATTTACCGCATTAAACCGGCTATCGTAAATAGTGAAGAAATTCCTATTCGACTTCAATTCACTAATGGCAGCGAGTTTATGACCACTGATGATTTCACAGTAAATCTGGATGGATTGTATCGAACCTACGATATGACCATTTACAGTGGTGATTTGGACCAAGATCTTGTTAAGGCTGTTCTGACGGTAGATGGTAAAGAAAATACTTTTGATGCACAGGTAAACTCTGGTCAATTGACCATTCGTGGTGTGACGGATCAGAACACGACGACCACGGATGTTGTTACAGAAACTCCAAGTTCAACCGTTGACAATATCACAGCTCAGGTAACAGAGGACACCAACTTCTATATCAATACAAGTGAGTTAGAAGTTGCCTCTGAAAACAACGTTGCACTGCTGGTAGACAGTATCGTTCCAGATACCAATAATACACTTTATAACACGGCGGTGAACTATTTTGATGAAATCACCAGATATCATGCTGTGCAAACAAATTACCTTGATCTCGTTGATACAAGCAATGGGAATGCCTGGGTGACAAGTGATAAAGAGATTACTGTTCATTGGCCTGTTCCTGAAGATGCAACGGACGAGAGTGAATTCTACATTGTCCACTACACTGGCTTGGACCGCAATGACAATAATGCTTTAGACAACTATAGTCCAGAGGATATGGAGTTGTACTCGACAGATAACGGTGGGCTTACTGTTGAAAATGGCAATATCACATTTACTGTAGGTTCATTCTCGCCATTTGCCTTGTTCTATACTGCTGACGACAACCCTCCATACATCCCACCAAGCACTGGGGACGATGATGACGATCCAGATACACCAGCGCTTGACAAAGTCAACCACTTCCTCTACATCGAAGGGTATCCGGAAGACTATCGCACTGGTGAATACTCCGACAACGAGGATCTCTGGCCAGTGAAGCCTCAGGGCAATATTACGCGTGCAGAGGTTGCGACGATCTTCTATCGTTTGCTGAAAGATGAAGTGCGCGAAGAGATTGAGACGGATGTGAACAGTTTCCCTGATGTCAACGCAGACGACTGGTTCAATGTGACGGTGTCCTCGCTGGCAAATATGAATGTGATCAGTGGGTATGAAGACGGCACGTTCCGTCCGAATGAGCCGATCACGCGCGCAGAATTGGCGGCGATGGCGGGACGTTTCTATGAAGCATTCGATGCGGAATATGAAGAAGGCACCTTCCTGGATGTTGAAGGTGACGAATGGTTCGCCGATGCGATTGCTGCAGCAGCAGAGCTCGGCATCCTTGGCGGGTATCCAGACGGCACCGTGCGTCCAAACAACAACATCACCCGCGCTGAGACCTGCGCGATCGTGAACCGCGTGCTGGAACGCCGTCCGCATGACGAGCATCTCGGCGATGTCGACGACATGCGCACCTGGCCAGACAACCTGCCTGGCGCATGGTACTATGCCGATATGCAGGAAGCGACCAACGGTCATTACTACAAATGGATTGACATTGATGGTGTTGACTTCGAAGAATGGACCGAAGTTGACAAGGATTACGACTGGACAAAGCGCTAAGCGCATTTTGTCTGTGACTACCCAACGCCCCGCGGCGAAAGCTGCGGGGCGTTTTTTGCGTGGATTTGACGCGGGTTTTTGCTGGTGATAAAATGAGGATATGATGATCACGAATGAAGGGAGCGTTTGTCAATGCGTGAAGAGGAGAAGATTTTTGCTGGAAAATTGTTCAACAATCAGTGCGAGGAGCTGAAAGCGATCAAGCGCAGGATGCACGAGGTGAACCGACTTGCGAATGCGCTGCCGGAATGGGATCCTGAGCGCGAGAAATTGTTGCGCGGGGCGTTTGGCGCGATCGGCAAGACGTTTCATTTTGTAGGGCCGGCGTATATCAATTACGGGACGCACACGTTCATTGGCGAAAATTTCTTTGCGAATTTCAATTTCACGGTGATGGACGATGCGCGGGTCTATATTGGTGACAATGTGGCGATCGGGCCGAATGTGTCGCTTCTGGCGACGAATCATCCGCTGATCGCGCAGGAGCGCATGGGGCTGGACGAAGAGGGCCGCACGACGCTGGCGGAATATGCGGAGGATATCCACATTGGCAACAATGTCTGGCTGGCGGCGAATGTCTGCGTGATCGGCGGGGTGACGATCGGTGATGGCGCGGTGATCGGTGCGGGAAGTGTGGTCACGCGCGCTATTCCTGCTGGCTATCTGGCGGTTGGGGTGCCGTGTCGTCCGCTGCGTCCGATCACAGAAGCGGATAGCTGTCGCGACAGACTGCTGCCGGAGGATGCGGAATACTTCCGCAACAATTTCCCGGGCTTTGAGGACAAAGCTTGACAACAGAGAGTTGACAAAGTATAATTTTAATATAAATAGCTGATCATACTCCGGTGTCCTACGGGCCCGGGTTTTTTTTGTAGGAGTAAAGGATATGGAAAAAGTTTTTTTTATCAACCAATCAACAGTTGAAAATATTACGAGCACGTGGACTGGTAATAGCGAATGGAAGCCGAGCGAAAAGAATCATAGAAATGGAGAATTACTATAATCTTATTAATGGATACAAAGAATTGTTCTTAGATAAAACAACTTCAAAAGATCAGGGGGATGTGTATTTGCCTGGTGCGAAGTTTGAGGAGATTTATGCGCTGTATTTATTCGACAGGGAATTGAGAAATCTTTATATTCGTTACATTTTAGAGATTGAGAACAATATTAAAAGTGTGCTTGCGAGAGTATTTTCAAAAAAATATGGTCATGATAATTATTTGAAAGTGTCAAATTTTGATATCAGTGTTAAAAAGTGGGAGAAGAAGACTTCAGCACAAAAGATCGTTGAAACCAGCTGAAATGAACAGTTTTTTACAATTACTGACCATTTTTAGAAATGCATGTGCGCATGACGAGCGACTATATAATCTCAGAGCGCTGCGCAGAAATATGAAGCCGAATTATATTAAAACGTTGCCGATTCATCGTGAGATGAAGATTCCTGTTGATAATTCCAATAATCCGATTTGTGGCAAAAATGATTTGTTTGCGGTGACGATCATTTTTAAGACGATGTTACCGAAATCGACTTTTAATAAATTCTTTTATGCGCAAAGGCGGTTGTTGGATGATCTGGAAAAGATGCTTTCTGTAATTGATGTCCGTGTGGTAGAAAAGAGTATGGGATTTCCGGAAAATTGGCAGAAGATACGAGGGCTTTGAGCAGGAGATTTAACGGCGGGCTCGCAGAATATTTACACAAATTTCCAAAAGATGCGTTTATACCGTTGATAAAGCGGTTTGGTTGTGGTATAGTAAGTGCAAGGAATCATCCTGCTATGTTTGTAAGTGCCAGTGACATGTTTTGTTCCAACACATTTTTTAACGGGAGCTGATTCTTCACTCGCTGCATTGCAGCTCTTAGCCTGCGCTTCGGTGCCGGCAGTATTATTGCTACAGAATGCGCGTGAGAAGCACCCACCTGCTTTAGCAGGTTCAAAACCTCACTCCTTACGGCGGTGCGGGAGCCGATAAACAAATTAGCGACAGATCTCTTGGTCTGCCGCTTTTTTGTGCGCATTTGCAGGCTGGTCAGATATTGACAAGCGCGGGGATTGCGGGTATCATAGTCGTAGTTTAATGCTTTACTACCAGAAAGAGGCCAGCGATGTATAAACGAAATATTGAAAACAGAATGATCGATGGTTTATTTGAAGCGCTGTCGTTGGTGCGTACGCGCGAGGAGTATTACCGGTTCTTCGAGGATATCTGCACTGTCGGCGAGCTCAATGCCATCGCACAGCGGCTGGAGGTCGCGAAGATGCTTGCGAATGAACAGACGTACACCCACATCGCGGAGGCGACGGGCGCCAGCACGGCGACGATCAGCCGCGTGAAAAAATGTCTGAACTATGGATCGGACGGCTACAAGCTTGTCCTGGAACGTTTGAAAGAAAAGAAAGAAAAGGATGAAGAAAACGCATGAGATATATCAGTACGAGAGACAACGCAGAATCTGTGCAGGCGGCAGAGGCGATCGTGCGCGGTATGGTGCCGCAGGGCGGGCTGTATGTGCCCCAGGAGATCCCCAAGCTTGACGAAGCGGCGCTGCGCGCGATGGTGGATCTGAGCTATCAGGCGCTGGCGAAGGAGATCCTGGCGCTTTATCTGGACGATTTTTCCACGGAAGAGATCAGCACGATGGTGGACGCTGCCTACGATGCGTCGCGTTTTGACGACGCGGAGGTGGCGTCGGTTGTGAAGATCCACGACGGACTTTTCGCGCTGGAGCTTTGGCACGGGCCAACGGCGGCGTTCAAGGATATGGCGCTGCAGCTTCTGCCACATCTTCTGGTGCATTCGATGAAGAAAACGGGCGTGGACAAGGAGGTTGTGATCCTTGTGGCGACCTCTGGCGATACGGGCAAGGCCGCGCTGGAGGGCTTCAAGGATGTGGACGGCACGTCGATCATCTGCTTCTATCCAGACGGCGGCGTGAGCGAGGTGCAGGAGCTGCAGATGCTCACAACCGGCGGTAGCAATACGTACACCTTCGCGGTGAAGGGCAATTTTGACGATTGCCAGCGCGCGGTCAAGGAAGCATTTGCCAACGAGGCGCTGTTGGCGGAGGTGGACGCGCTGGGCTGCCAGTTCTCGTCGGCCAATTCGATCAACTGGGGCCGTCTGCTGCCGCAGATCGTCTACTATTTTGCGGCGTATATGCAGCTGGTGCGCAAGGGCGAGATCGCTTTTGGCGACGCGATCGATTTCACGGTGCCAACGGGCAATTTCGGCAACATTCTCGCAGGCTGGTTTGCGCGCGAAATGGGGCTGCCGATCGGCAAGCTTGTGTGTGCGTCCAACGCCAATGATGTGTTGGATGATTTCATCCGCACTGGCACCTACGATGCCAACCGTCCATTTATGAAGACGAACAGCCCATCCATGGATATCCTGATCTCGTCGAATCTGGAGCGTTTCCTCTATTTCATGAGCGGGCGCGATGGCGCTGCGGTCACGGCGGATATGCAGGCGCTGGCCAAAGATGGCCGCTACAGCGTTGCTGACGCGGTGCGCGAAAACATGGCGCAGGTGCTCGCCAGCGGCGCTGAGAACGAAGCGCAGACGCTCGCCACCATCGGCGATGTGTTCGCGAAGGATGGCTACCTTCTCGACACGCACACGGCGGTTGCCGTCGGTGTCGCAGAGGCGCACAATGAAGGGCGCGTGATGGTCGTCGATTCGACGGCGAATCCGTACAAATTCGTCGGCGCTGTCAGCGAGGCTGTGAATGGCGAAAAGAGCGACGCCAGCGATCTCGATCTGCTCGGCGCGCTTGCGGAAAAAACCGGCGTGCCTGTGCATCCTGCGCTGGCAGATCTCACCGCAAAGCCACGCAGCGAACGCCACGTCATCACGACAGCAGAGATCAACGAAGCGGTGCTCGGCGTGATCAAGAGCCGCAAATAATGAACGTCAAGCGTGTCTTCCAAAACGGAAGACACGCTTTTGCTGTTTTCAGACGCGGCGATTTCCAGTATAATAGAAGCATGAGTAAAGAACATTTTGAACAGGCGGTGACAGCGCGATTCCTGCGGCGTGTCAACCGCTTTATTGCAGATATTGAACTTTCAGATGGACAGGTCGTGCAGGCGCATCTCGCCAACACTGGACGCATGCAGGAGCTTTTGCGGCCAGGTGTGGCTGCGCTCGTTCGTCCGGCAAAAAATCCTGCGCGCAAGACAGCCTGGGACCTGATTGCGGTCGATCACGGCGGCAGCTGGGTGTGCCTGGCGGCCGCCTGGGCCAACGATTTTATGCGCAAGTGGCTGGAGACGGACAAAATATCCGGCTTCCAGGATTGGACGCACATCGAGCGCGAGAAAAAGATTGGACAGAGACGTTTTGACTTCGCCGTCACTCTGGAGAGTGGCGAGCGTTGGCTTTTGGAGGTGAAATCCGTTAATTTTGTTATTGACGGCCACGCTCTGTTTCCAGACGCGCCGACCATGCGCGGACGCCGCCATGTCGAAGAATTGCTGGCGCTCCGCGAGCAAGGCTGGCAGGTCGGCATATTTTTCGTGACGATGGGACAGCCTGTTGTGGATGTTGGTTTCAATGCGGAAAACGATCCGGAATTTGCGCGCGTCATGCAGCGCGCCATCGCTGAAGGCGCCGTTGTGCGCGCGTTTTCCGCGGAAATTCTGCCGCCGGATGTGTATTTTCGCGGCGAGCGTCCGATCAGATAAGGGAGGAAGATCATGGAAATCTATGCATTGGTCGGCCCGAGCGGCACCGGCAAAAGCCACCACGCCACCGAGCTGGCAGACGAGCTGCAGATCAGCTACATCATCGACGACGGCCTGCTCATCCATAACGGGAAAAAACTCGCCGGCGTTTCCGCAAAAAGCGAGCCAACGATGGTCGCTGCCGTCAAGCGTGCCATCTTCCTCGATCAGGAGCACGCCGAGAGCGTGCGCAAAGCGCTGGCGATCTATCGCGTCAAGCGGCTGCTCATCTTGGGCACCTCCGAGCACATGATCGATCGCATCGTCGGCGCGCTGAATCTGCCGCCAGTGAAGCAGACCATCTTTATCCAGGATGTCGCGACAGAAGAAGAGATCGCCATCGCCAAAGAAATGCGCAGCGAAGGCAAGCACGTCATCCCACTGCCTGTCATCGAAGTGCGCAAGGATCTGCCGACAGCCTGGATTGCGCCAGTCATCGGATTTTTCAAACGCCGCAGCAAGGAAGACACCGAGCAGCGCACAAACGAAAAATCCATCGTGCGCCCAGCCTTTTCTCAGCTCGGCAAAGTCGTCATCTCAGAGCATGTGTTCGTCGGACTGGCGCGCCACATTGCGCAGGAAACGCAGATCTTTGGCCCAAGCCCGCGCATCACCGTGCAGATGAGCGACCTCGGCGCGACCATTCAGATGGAAAGCCGCGTGCGCTACGGCACCGCCATCCAGCGCGAAGTCATGGCCTTTCAGAAGCGCGTCATGGAGCAGGTTGAGCAGCTCACAGGCGTGCCCGTGCGCCGCGTCAACGTGCGTGTGTCTGGCGTCATTCAATAACAATTTCGGAGAGTATTTCTTATGGATACAAAATTTTTGAACTGGTTTTTATCAGGCGGCTCCGTGGCCGTGCCAAAACGGTTTTTGGCCTACATGGCAACCCTTGAGCTGAGCTTTGAAGAGCTCGGCGAGATCGTTTATCTGCTCGCTCAGGAAGGGCGCGTTTCCGCAGGCGACGTTTATGCAAAAACCGCCGCGACCAATCTCGTGCAGAAACATCTCATCACCTGCAACGTCGACAGCGGCGACGTGTCGTTCCAACCGCTTTTCGACCGCATGCTCGGACAGACCACCGCCGGCGAAGCCGCTGCTGCGCAGGGAAATGCAGCAAAGGAGCAGAGCTACGAAACCCTCACCGAAGTCGTGCGTCGTTATGAAAAAGAGCGCGGCGTCATCCTTCCTGCGAAAGCGCGCGGCGACATCAGCGAAGTCATCCAGCGCTACGGCTGGTCAAGCGATCTCGTCTACGCCCTCTACGATTATTTTCAGCGCAATCAGCGCCAGCATTATAATTTTCTTTCGTTCGCCCAGCTCGCCCACAACGCCGGCGTGAACGATCTCGCCTCGCTGCAGAGCTTTGTCAAAGGTCTCGATTATGAGTTCACAAAAGTGCGCGAAGTGCTGCGCCTTTTGGGCAAGCGCAACGCGCCGACAGAACCACAGCGCGCCCTCTATGCAAAATGGACCGGCGATTGGGGATTCAGCCACGAGCTCGTGCTCATGGCCATCGACGACACCACCGGCGCTGACAATCCGAGCATGAACTATCTTGACGCCATCCTTGAGAACTGGCGCCGCATGGGCATCAGCCGCCGCGATCAGGTCGAAGCCTATCGCGCCCAGCAGAAAAATACCCGCGCACAGAATCGCGCCGCGCGTCCCGCAGTCAAAAAACGCGCGCAGACACGCTACGTCAGCCAGGAAGGGCCGCGCGATTTTTCGGACAGGGAGGAATAATTGATGGCACAATTAAAATCGAAACGAGAACAGAAAAAACAGGAGCGCGACGATCGCGTGCAGGCCATGCACCGTGCGCATCCTGATATCGCCGATGTCGACGCGCGCATGCAGGCGCACGCCCTTTCCTGCGTGCGCAAAAGCCTCAGTGGTGAAACAACCGGGCTCGACGCTGCCGATACCGAGTATCAGGCACTGCTCGCCGAACGACGAAAACTGCTTGCTCAATACGGCCTTTCAGAGAAAATTTATGAGCCACAGTGGGATTGCCCCATCTGCGAGGATCGCGGTTACGTGCGCCCTGGCGTGCCCTGCGTCTGCCAAAGCGACCGGCGTCGCGAAGCCAGTTTTCTTGCCAGCGGCCTGCCGGAAAAATACCGCGATAAAACCTTCGCCAATTTCCGCACCGATGTCTACAGCGACCCCGCAGATATGGAGCGCAAGCTCGCGCGCATCCAGCGCTTCATCGACAAGCTCGCCGCCCACCAGCCGATGGGCAATCTCGTGCTGCGTGGCTACGTCGGCCGCGGTAAAACCCACCTCTCCGCAGCCATCGCCAACGCCTGCATTGAGCGCGGACTCACCGTCGTCTATCGTCGCACCGACGATCTCCTCGACCTCATCCGCGTCAGCAAATTTGAGCGCGGCCAGGACAGCGACGAAACCATCCGCACCTTCGACCTCTTGCATGGCTGCGACCTCCTCATCCTCGACGATTTTGGTGCCGAAGCCCGCACAGAATTTGCCATCGACGAGCTCACCCGACTCATCGAAGACCGCAACCTCCGCAATAAATCCTGGGTCCTCAACACCAACCTCGAATATGGCGACATCGAAAAACTCTACGACCCACGCCTCATGGACCGCATCGATGAAAAAGCAACCGTTTTCCGCCTGGAAATGCCAGAAAGCTTCCGACGCGAAGAAGCAAGGAAGGATTTGGATGTGGAGTTGATATAACTAAGGACGCTGGCAATGGTGCAAGCGCATCACTCATTTGTGGATGGCGTGCATATTGGATTGTTTGCAGAGAAACTACAGGCGTATTTGGATGAGTGTTGAGAGGCGGTGGATGCAAATGAAAATTATAAATGTTGGCAGTCGTGTAATGAATACCTGGTTATATGCTGTTTCGGATGGCTGGGTAATGGTAGATACGGGCTATCCTGAGAGTATGGCTCGTGTGATTCATCGGATGAAGCGTGTGGGGATTTTGCCGGAAGAGGTGAAGGTGATCTTTTTGACGCATGCGCATGACGACCATGCGGGATTTTTGAATGCGTGGTTGACGAGATATCCACATGTGAAGGTGGTGGCAAGTGAGAAATCGTTGGCGGTGCTTTTGAGGGGACAGAATCCTTTTGACGGCGGCTGTAGCAGTATATTAGCGTGGATGTTTTGTCAGGTTATGAAGCTGGCTGGAAAGGGAGAGCATCGTTTTCCGACGTTGGAGTGGCAATTTTTAGAGCGCTTTGTACTTGCAGAAAAACAACATATGTCAGAGGCTGAGGCTTTGGTTTCTGGACGCATCTTGGAAACGCCTGGCCACACTGCAGACTCTCTGTCACTCATGGTTGATGACCTTGTGTTTTGTGGCGATGCGGCGATGAATGGCTTGCCAAGTCTGCGACGCGTGACAATTTGGATTGAAAATGTGGAGGATTTTGCACATTCCTGGAAGACATTGATTACAAGTGGTGCAGCCGTGCTTTATCCAGGTCATGGACGACCATTCAAAATGGCGGATCTGGTGCGGTTTCAAAGTGCGCTTGGAAAAATCAGGTTGTATTGCTTGTGAAAGAAGGAGACGAAAAATGGAATACATGATGTATATGATCGTTATGATCGTGGCGGTGTTGACTTCCGTGGAGATCTCGTCGCTGAAAAAGCAGGTGCAGGCGCTGCAGGTGCAGCTGAACGCGCTGGCGCAGGCGACGGGGCATGAGGATCTGTCGGCCTGGTATGTGACGGTCGAGGTGAAGGCGCAGGTGCGCGCGCTGAAAGAAGATGGTAAGGTTGTGGAAGCGGTGAAGATGGTTCGCGAAGCGACGGGGATGTCGCTGGAAGATGCGAAGCATTTTGTGGACGAACTATGAGTGACAGCGGTGGCGAGGGCTGCCGTTTTTTTGTTGCGCGAGTGGGTTGCCGCGCGCGGCGCTTCGCGGTACAATGGGGGCAGAATAGTTTGAAAATGGAGGAGGTTTGGAGATGCTGCATGAGATTGGCGAGAAGGATTTTTGTCGGCAGTATGTGGCGGATGCGGTGCCGCGGGAAACGGATGTAGTGCTGGTGTTTGGCGATGGGGCGGTGCTCTTTTGTGGAGAGTCGCTTGCGCGTTTGAAAGATGTGGAGCTGGAAAATCCGGAGGTGCTACGGTACTTGTTCAGCATTTCGGGGGTGAAGTTCTTTTGGTCGGAGGAGATGCTGCCGGAAGAGGGTGCGCTGCATTATGAGAGCTTGCGGACGATGCGGCGCGTTCTGCCGCGGTGGCTGGCGTTTGGTGGGATGACGGGCTATCATCTGGCGATGTGGTACGAGAACAATCGCTTCTGCGGTCGCTGTGCGACGGCGCTGGAGCATGCGCACGATGAGCGGGCGCTGGTTTGTCCAAATTGCGGACGTGTGGTCTATCCGAACATTGCGGTGGCGATCATTGTGGGCATCCTCGATGGCGATCGGCTTCTGGTCTCACGCTATGCTGGTGCGCGGCGCGGTGGCTATGCGCTGGTGGCTGGCTATGTGGAGATTGGCGAAACGCTGGAAGAGGCGCTGCGCCGCGAGGTGATGGAAGAAGTGGGGCTGAACGTGAAAAACATTCGCTACTACACCAATCAGCCGTGGGGATTTTCACAGACGCTGTTGGTGGGATTTTTCGCGGATCTCGACAGCAAGCCGGGGATCCAGCTGGAGCAGCGAGAGCTGTCGGAGGCTGTCTGGCTTTCGCGCGAGGAAATGCCGGAGAGCGATGCGAGCATCAGTATGACGGCGAAAATGATGGAGGCGTTCCGTCTGGGCGAGGATGTATGAGCGCGTGTGCCCTTGGTGGGTAGATGTCCACGAGCGAAAAATAAATTTGATTGTTCAAATAGCGCTTGACGGCGCATTATTCCGTGTTATAATGAATTTAATCCAAGATGTACAGTCAACGCGATGAAGGAGAAGCGATAGGTCAAACGCTTACGCAGAGAGCTGCCGGTCGGTGCGAGGCAGCAGCCGGACTTATCTTTCCGCTCTGGAGCGACTGGATGACGAATCCGGCGGGAGCGCCCGATACAGCGCGCAAGAGTTGGCCATTTTGGCACAATTTGGGTGGTACCGCGAGATTTCAGCTCGCCCCAGAGATGGGGCGGGCTTTTTTATTTCCGCCACGGCTCTTGCAGGAAAAGGAAAGGAGTGCTGCAAGCATGGATAGAGCATACAATTTTAACGCTGGCCCTTCAGCGATGCCGCTGGAGGTGCTGAAGGAGGCGCAGGCTGAGTTTCTGGATTTTCAGAACACGGGCATGAGTGTTATTGAGATCAGCCACCGCAGTGCGGAGTACTCGGCGCTGCATCAGGAAACGAAGGCGCTCTTGAGAGAACTGATGGAAATTCCTGAGGATTACGAGGTTCTCTTCTGTCAGGGCGGCGGCAGCACGCAGTTCCTGATGGTGGCGGCGAACTTTTTCACGAAAGCGCGCGCTGCTTATGTGAACACTGGCGTTTGGGCTGGCAAGGCACTAAAGGAAGCGCAGTTTTTTGGCGAAGCTTACGAGGCTGCCTCGAGCGCGGATAAAAACCACAGTTACATTCCACAGGAATTTACGATTTTGCCGGACACGTCCTATGTGCATCTGACGGCGAACAACACGATCTACGGCACGGAGTATCAGGAGTTTCCACACTTCGATGTGCCAGTCGTCTGCGATATGTCCAGCGATATTCTCTCGAGTCGCGTGAATGTGGCGGATTTTGATCTGATCTATGCTGGGGCGCAGAAAAATCTCGGCCCTGCCGGCGTCACGATCGCTATCGTGAAAAAAGATTTTCTCGCTACAGCGCGCACGAATCTGCCGACAATGCTCAAATACCAGACGTTCGCTGACAAAGACAGTCTCTACAACACGCCGCCGGTCTTCGCCATCTATATGGTGAACAAAACGCTGCACTGGATACAGAACCAGGGCGGCGTCGATGTGATCCAGGCGCGTAATGCGGAAAAAGCGGCGCTTATCTACGATGCGATCGACGAATCCGACGGCTTCTACATCGGCCATGCGGAAAAACCTTACCGCAGTAAGATGAACATTACGTTCAATCTGCAGACGCCGGAAATGGAAAAAGATTTCATCGCCCGCGGCAAAGAACTGGGCTTCGTTGGTTTGGGCGGTCACCGCTCTGTCGGCGGCTGCCGCGCGTCGGCCTACAACGCTGTGCCGCTGGAAGCTTGTCAGGCGCTGGCGGATTATATGAAACAGTATCAAAAAGATCATGAGTAAATAAACAGGAGGAACCCATTATGAGAATTTTAGTTAGCGATGATGTCAGCGAAAAAGGCGTCGCCATTTTGCGTGAACACTTCGATGTCGATGTTAAGACCAACATGCCGCCGGAAGAACTCCTCGCCTGCATCGGCGAGTACGATGGCCTTGTCACCCGCAGCCAGACGCAGGTGACTGAAGAGGTCATCGCCGCTGCGCACAATCTCAAGGTTATCGGCCGCGCCGGCGTCGGCGTTGACAACATCAACATTCCGGCAGCGACTGCTCGCGGCATCGTCGTCTGCAATGCACCGGAAGGCAACACCATCGCAGCCGTTGAGCATACCATCGGCATGATGCTTTCTGTCACCCGCCACATTCCACAGGCGCACCAGTCCATCCAGGAAGGCAAGTGGGACCGCAAGAGCTTCACTGGCATCCAGCTGCAGGGACGCACGCTGGGCGTTATCGGTGTTGGTCGTGTCGGCAGCCGTGTGGCCAAGCGCATGCAGGCTTTTGAAATGAACGTCATTGGTTACGACCCGTACATCACCGAAGAACGCGCGCACCAGATCGGCATCGAGCTCGTCGATTTCGACACGCTGCTCGCGAAATCTGACTACATCACCATCCACACGCCGCTCACCAAAGAAACCCGCGACATGATCGATGCCGACGCCATCGCCAAAATGAAGGACGGCGTTCATCTCGTCAACTGCGCCCGCGGCGAATGCTTTGATAACATCGCCATTGCTGAAGCCATCAAGAGCGGAAAAGTTGCCGGCGCTGCCATCGACGTTTATCCAAATGAGCCGCTCACCCTCGACAATAATCCATACCTCGGCATGTTCAACGTTGTCCAAACCTCGCACCTTGGTGCTTCCACTGTTGAAGCCCAGGAAGGCGTCGCCGTCGACGTTGCTTACGGCGTCATCGATGCGCTCAGCGGCAAACCAGTTATGAACGCTGTCAACATGGCGCCAATCCCTAAGAGCGTCGCTGCCGTCATCCAGCCATATTTTGGCCTCGCTGAACGCATGGGCACCATCGCCATCTATCTCGCCAACGGTCCAGTCAAGGAAGTGGAGATCGAATACAGTGGCGAGCTTTCTGGCACGGAAACCCAGCATCTCTCCACCGCTTTCCTTAAAGGTCTGCTGAATCCGATCCTGCAGGACAGCGTCAACTATGTTAACGCGCCAGGGCTCGCCAAAAAGCGTAACATCGACGTGAAAGAATCCAAGAGCCACAAGAGCGGCTACTACACCACCGCCATCACCGCGCGCATCAAAACCTCCAACGGTGAGCACGAGATCGCCGGTACCCTTTTCGACGGCAAGCTGCCAAAGATCGTGCAGATCGACCAGTACCGTGTCGATTTCACGCCGGAAGGCTATCTGCTGCTTGTACCACACGTTGACCAGCCAAACATGATCGGTCAGATCGCCACCATCCTTGGCAAGGCGCAGATCAATATCAACGGCATGCAGGTCGGCAACACCACGGAGTCTGGTACCAACATCATGGCCGTCGCTGTCAGCGAAGACATTCCAAACGATATCCTGCTGCAGATCTCCGGCATCGAAGGCATCCTCGATGTCAAGCTCATCCACTGCGAAGAATAAGAGGAGGCGCTATGACAAGAATCATCCTCGTTCGCCACGGCGAAACCACCTGGAACGTCGAAGGCCGCTACCAGGGCCAGGAAGATACGCCGCTCTCTGAGCGCGGATTGGAACAGGGCCGTCTGCTCGCAGAAGGGCTCAAAAATATTCCTCTCGACCGTGCCATCTCTAGCCCGCTTCAGCGCTCCTTCAAAACCTGCCAGTTCTGTGCCGATCTCCACGATCTTTCCGTCAGCGCCGATGAGCGTCTCTCTGAGATCAACCACGGCAGCTGGGAAGGGCGTCTCGCCAGCGAGATCGCAGAAGCGTATCCGGAAGATTTTGGCCGCTGGCACAGCCAGCCGCATCTCGTGCAGATGCCTGACGGCGGTGAAAATCTCGACGACGTGCGCCGCCGCGTGCGCGCAGCGTTTGACGAATACGTGGAAAAATATCCCGACGAAACCATCCTCGTCGCTGCTCATGACGCCGTCAACAAAGCCATCATCTGTGACCTCATGGGCATCGGCATGGAACATTTCTGGCAGATCAAGCAGGACAACACCTGCATCAACGTCCTTGAATATAATGAAGGAACCTGGCGCATCGTGCTGCTGAACTCCACCGCCCACATGGGCTATCTCTTCAGCGGCATCGAGCAGGCTGGGCTCTGAACCCGCGCGCTCCACGCACTATGCGTGGAGCGTTTTTTGCGTGCGCGGGAATTTATTCAGCGAACTGTCATTTCTCTCGCGCAAGCACGGCGGCGAAAAGATTGCTTGGCGAATTTTCGTTGTGAGGGTATGGCGGAATGTGGTATGCTTAATACAAGATCGATTTGTGGAGGTGAGTGTATGTCTGTTGCAGAAATTTTAAACGGCGAATCGGTGAACGTAGAATATAAGGCGCGCGTGCCGGAGAAAAGTTTAAACTATATGAAGACGGTGGTGGCCTTCGCCAATGGCTTTGGTGGCAGGTTGGTATTTGGCGTGGCGGACGGCACGCGGGAAATCGTTGGCGTGGATGAAGCGGACGTTTTTAAGATGATGGATGCGATCGCCAATGCTATTTCTGACAGCTGCGAGCCAGCAATCGTGCCGGATATCATGCTGCAGACGATCGCTGGCAAGACAGTGATCGTGGTAGATGTGCTGCCGGGCGGTCAGCGGCCGTATTTTATCAAATCGCTGGGGTTGAATGGTGGTGTATACATTCGCGTGGCGGGCACGACGCGTCCGGCGGATCGCTACATGGTCAGAGAACTGCTCTTTGAAGGGAGTAACCGCAGCTTTGATCAGGCAATCTGTTCGGGGCTGACGGTGTCGGAAGACGACATTGATGCGCTTTGTCGGGCGATGCAGGAAGAAGCGCGACGCAATGCGCGCAGCGACGAGCAGCGGGTAGCGATCAAAAATGTTGGGCGCGGGCAGCTCTTGAGCTGGGGAATTTTGGCAGAAAAAGATGGTATGGCATTAGCGACAAATGCCTATGCGATTCTCACCGGGAACGCAGCGGTGCCTCCGGCGATGATTCAATGCGGTGTGTTCAAGGGAAAAACGCGTGCGGTTTTTGTGGACCGGCGGGAATATGGCGGCCCGATCTGGGAGCAGATTGAGCAAGCATATCAATTTGTGCTACGCAATATTCATCTGGGTGCAGAATTTGATGGCCTGTATCGACAGGATGTGTACGAGATTCCGCCGGAGGCAATCCGTGAGCTGATCATCAATGCGGCGGTGCATCGCAGTTATCTGGACCACGGTGCGATTCAGGTGGCGATCTACGACGATCGTTTGGAAGTTACCTCGCCAGGAAAATTGCCGATGGGGCAGACGCTTGAGCGTATGCAGGAGGGCTACTCGAAAATCCGTAACGAAGCGCTGGCCTATGCGTTTTCTTATATGAATCTGATCGAACACTGGGGCAGCGGTATTCCGCGCGTTACCAGCCAAGTGATGGCGGCCGGATTGCGCGCGCCGGAATTCATCGGCGGCGATGTGGATCTGCGCATCAATGTGTATCGTAGAAAGATTGGTGTTGTGCTGGCAGAAAATGATACTTTAGAAAGTGCTGATGATACTTTGGCGGTGAAGAATGATACTTTAGAAGACGGCGGTGATACTTTAGCGCTGGAAAATGATACTTTAGAAAGTGCTGATGATACTTTAGCATCCGAAAATGACGAGGCACTAGAAACCAAATTACTTGCATTGATCCGTGAAGATCCACATTTGACCCAGCAACAGCTGGCCGAGCGGCTGAATGTTTCTGTGATCACGGTAAAGCGACTTATGACACATCTTCAGGAGCACGCACAGATAAAACGTGTTGGCTCAAAACGCTACGGTCAGTGGATCATTCTCCGTGAAAAATAATTGTGTTCGCTTGCGCGCTTGGCGACTCTGCCAGGCGCGTGTTTTGATTTAATGATAACAGCCGTCGTGCGTTGACCGGGGTGGTGGAATATGGTAACATAT
This sequence comes from uncultured Peptococcaceae bacterium, assembly GCA_900552455.1. GTDB lineage: Bacteria > Bacillota > Peptococcia > Peptococcales > Peptococcaceae > UMGS1590. Next base: position 126,341 of record URZX01000001.1, read on the forward strand.
AATCGTGTGCGAATGCGCACATGCGTCTCCAGACGGGACGCTCACTCTCTGTTGAATGACAAAAACTTATTATATTTGAGGTGAAGAACTATGCCAGGATTGGTATTGTTAGGCGCACAGTGGGGCGACGAAGGGAAAGGGAAGATCACCGACTACCTCGCAGAGCGCGCGGATTATGTTGTGCGTTACCAGGGCGGCAACAACGCTGGCCACACGGTTGTGGTCAATGGCGAAGAATTTAAGCTGCGCCTGATCCCATCGGGGATCATCTCCGGCCATGCAACCTGTGTCATCGGCAACGGTGTCGTGGTCGATCTCAAGGTGCTCATTAAAGAAATGGAATACCTGAAGGCAAAAGGCGTGGACGTGAGTCGCCTGCGCATCAGCGATCGCTGCCATCTGATCATGCCTTATCACATCAAGCAGGATGAATGCGAAGAAATGGCCAAGGGCGACGCCAAGATCGGCACGACGAAAAACGGCATCGGCCCTTGTTACATGGATAAATGCGCGCGCACGGGCCTGCGCATGGGCGATGTGGTGGATCCTGACTATTTCCGCGCACGCCTGGCAAACGCTGTGGCGCTGAAAAACAATCTGCTGACGAAGCTCTACGGCGTAGAACCGTTCGACGCGGATGCCATCGCTGACGAATATCTGGCGCTGGCGGAGCAAATCAAGGATCAGATCTGCGATACGTCCTATCTGCTGGACGAGGCGCTGAAAGCCGGTAAGAAGGTCTGCTTCGAAGGTGCGCAGGGAACGCTTTTGGATATCGACCATGGGACGTATCCATTCGTCACCTCGTCCAATCCAAACTCCGGCGCTGCCTGTGTAGGCGCTGGTGTTGGTCCACAGCATATCAACGAGGTGCTGGGCATCATCAAGAGCTACACGACCCGCGTTGGCGCTGGTCCATTCCCGACGGAGCTCAACGACGCCGTTGGCGAAGAAATGCAGCAGCGCGGTCATGAATATGGCACCGTCACCGGACGCGCACGTCGCTGCGGCTGGATGGATCTGGCGATCGTCAACTATGCGATCCGGCTCAACGGCATCACTGGTCTGGCGCTGATGAAGCTGGATATCCTGGACACCTTGCCAGAGATCAAGATCTGCACTGGCTACAAGCTGCGCGGCGAGGAGATCCCATATTTCCCTGGTCGCCTCGAAGATCTGGAACAGGTCGAGCCGATCTACGAAACGGTTCCAGGCTGGCAGTGTGACACCACGAGCTGCACAACGTTCGACGAGCTGCCAGAAGCAGCGCAGGCGTTCGTTGGCCGCGTGGAAGCGCTCACCGGTGTGCCTGTGAAGATCGTTGCCGTTGGTCCTGGTCGCGAACAGACCATCATCCGCGAGCACGTGCTTTAAGCCGAGAGACCGCGCATGACAACAAAACAAAAATCGTTCTTTAAGGGCGCGCTCATCCTCACCATAGCCGGTGTGCTTGGGAGAATGCTGGGCGCGCTCTATCGCATCCCGTTCAACCGCATTGTCGGCGAAGAAGGGGCAGCGCTCTACGGCCTGTCTTATTCGCTTTATTCGCTGCTCTTCGCATTGTCCACTGCGGGGATCCCGCTGGCGGTGTCGAAAATGGTGGCTGTTTATGAGGAGCGCGGGGAGCACGGCGAGAGTGTGCGCCTGCTCAAGGCTGCGTTTATGATGCTGGCAGCGATCGGCATCGTGGTGGCGCTCTTCGTATTCACCCAGGCAGACTGGATCGCGCGCACCGTGTTCAACGAACCGGCAGCGGCGCTCAGCCTGCGCACGCTCTCACCGGCGATGCTTTTCAGCTGTCTGATGGCGGTGCTCCGCGGTTATTTCCAGGGGCACCAGCAGATGGTGCCGACGGCGATCTCTCAGATCCTGGAGCAGTTTTTCCGCGTCGGCGTCATCTTCATCGCGCTCTTTCTGCTCGCTGGACAGGCGCTGCCGACGATCGTCGCTGGCGCAAGCTTTGGCTCGGCTGTGGGCACGATCATCGGATTTACCTTCCTGGCGATCTACTTCGCCCATTATTATAGAAGCAACCATCCGACCAATATCGTGACGCCGGAGGAGCGCGAATCCACAGCTGCGATGCTCAAGCAGCTCGTGATCTATGCGATCCCGATCTCCATCGGCGCACTCGTTCTATCGATTACCCAGTTCATCGATTCCACGATGGACATTGGCTGCCTGGAAGCCAGCGGCATGGCCCACGCCGAAGCGCTCGTGCAATACGGCTATCTCGCCAGCTATGCGATGCCGATCATCAATCTGCTCTTCATCATCACCTCGGCGATCTCTTCGAGTCTGGTGCCGACCATCGCCAACCTGTATGAATTGAAGGATGGCGACGGCGTGCAGCACAATGTGCGTACCTCGATCCTGCTCACGGTGATCATCATGCTCCCAGCTGCTGCCGGGCTGGCGACGCTGGGCACACCGATCTGCGCTCTGCTCTACAACAACGCAGCATCCGGCGCGGCGCTTTCCTATGTCGCGTTCGCTGTGGTTGGCATCGGCGTTTATCAGGTGTCCAGCGGTGCGCTGCAGGGCCTGGGCCATGTCTATATTCCAATGGCCAGCCTGATCATCGGCGCGCTGCTCAAGATCGGTCTCAACTATGTGCTCCTGACGCGCGCTGGCGCAGACATTCGCATGGCGGCGCTGGCAACTGTCATCGCTTTTGCGGTGGCCGCGCTCCACAACCTCTACCAGGTTGGGCGCATCGTCGGCTGGAAATGGTTCTCGCTGAAGCAGCTCATCGTTAAGCCTGTTGTTTCGACGCTGGCTATGGCTGTCTGCGTGACGCTCGTCAAGCTCGCGCTTGGCGGCAGTGCATTTCTCGCGACAGCCTGCGGCGTGGTCGTCGGTGTGATCGTTTATTTTGCCGTGCTCTTCGTGATCGGCGGCATCGACCGCGATACGCTGGAGAAATTCCCAAAGATCGGGCCAAAACTGGCGCGCAAATGGGGCGGCAAATGATACTGAATGACAAAGCGTTTCTTCGGAAGCGCTTTTTTCGTTGAAAGGAGGATGCTCATGACAAATGCAGAACTTTCGCCGCTGGTGGAAGTGGTGGAGAGGCTGCTGGCGCCAGGCGGCTGTCCCTGGGATCGGGCGCAGACGCACGCGAGCATGCGCAAGCATATGATCGAAGAAGCCTACGAGGTTTGTGACGCCATCGACCGCAAGGACGCAGAAAATCTCCGTGAGGAGCTCGGAGATGTGCTCTATCAGGTCGTCTTCCACGCAGCGCTCGCTGAGGAAGAAGGCGCGTTCGATCTGCAGGCGGTGATCGACGGCGTTGCTGAAAAAATGCGCCGCCGCCATCCGCACATTTTTGCGCCGGAAACAAACGACGCGCCGCAGGACTGGGAGAGCATCAAGCGCGCAGAAAAAGCTGCCACCCATCAGCCGCAGACGCTGCCAGCGGTGCTCCCGGTGACGCTCAAGCTCGCAAAACTCACTGCCAAGCTCAGAAAGCGTGGCGTTTCTGAAGAAGAGATGCTGGCGCTTTGCGCTGACGCGACAGAACGTACCCTGCTCGCAGCGGCTTTTCAGGCAGCAGCCGAGGAGCGCGAGCTGGAATTCAGCGGTCAGGCGCTGGCTGAAAAGCTTGAAAAAATGCTGGGAAACACCCAAAAATGATAAAAACGCGTTAAATTGCCCACAAAACCGCAAAAAACTTGTTAAGAAAGCGATTTCCCGCTTTTCATGCTCATGGGTTTGTGGTAAAATTCAAGCAAGCTATGGAGTCATCAATCAAACATCAAACAAACAATTAGGGAGGAAATTTCATTGAATAAATCCGAATTAGTTGCAAGTGTTGCTGAAAAGTCCGGCCTGACCAAGAAGGACGCCGAAAAAGCTGTAAATGCAGTTTTTGATTCTATCACTGCAACCCTCGTTTCCGGCGAAAAAGTTCAGCTCGTTGGCTTTGGTACCTTCGAAGTTAGAGAACGTAAAGAACGTCAGGGCCAGAACCCACAGACCAAGCAGCCTATCACCATTCCTGCAACCAAAGTTCCTGCATTCAAGGCAGGCAAAGGTCTTAAGGATGCTGTTGTCGGTAAATAATCAATATCGAAATTTTACTCATGGCCCTAAGCTGTAGCCTCGGTTGGCAGCTTAGGGTTCATTTTTTATGACTGCATAGACTTTTTCAGATGAGAAGGAGGCAACCATGCGCATCGATAAATTTCTCAAGGTGAGCCGCATCATCAAACGACGCACCGTCGCCAAGGAAGTTTGCGACGGCGGTAAGGTCAAGATCAACGGCCGCGTGGCAAAAGCGGGGACCGACGTCGCAGCTGGCGATGAGATCGAGATCCAGTTTGGCGAGAAAATTTTCCGCGCGCGCATCAAAGAAGTGCGTGAGACGGTGCCTGCAAAAGAGGCCGACAGCCTCTACGAGGTGCTGCGCTGAAGCAGCTCTTGCGCCGCAGCGGTGAAAGCCGTATAATAGAAGACACTGTGAACATCGGAGAGCGGAAAGGAGTGCGTCAATGGCGAACAACAACAACCATAAGCTCACGTCGCGTCTGCAGATGAAAAAGCAGAGCAAGGAGCAGCCAGCCATTCTTCAGGAAGAAGAGAAAAAATGGAGCTGGACGCAGATCGCCGTTTTCATCATCCTGATCTACGCCGGCATGACTTTTATGAACGGCTGCTTCTCGATCATCGATCTGAAGGCGCAGCAAAATACCATCGTGGCACAGACTCAGGTGGCACAGACGGAGCAAAGTGACCTCGAAAACGAGGTGTCCTATATGCAGACCAAAGAAGCCGTGGAAAAAACTGCGCGCGAAGATCTGAAAATGGTCAAGCCGGGGGAAATCCTGCTGACGCAGCGGGAAAACAGCGGCGACCAGCAGTCGGATGACGAAGACGGACAGTCAGACGATGGACAGCAGACGACGGATGAAAATGCCGAGCCGGCAGAGTAATTGCGCCGTTTGCCACTTGACAGAGGTTTCTATCCATCGGTATAATGAAACCAGATGAAAAATTTTGAAAAAACACGGGAGGCTAGCAAGCGCATGTCCAATACTGTAGGGCAAATTTTATCGGGCAAAGTGACCGGGATCACGAATTTCGGCGCGTTTGTCGAACTGGAGACCGGAGAGACCGGATTGGTGCATATTTCTGAGATCGCTGATACCTTTGTGAAAGACATTCACGATCATCTCACTGTGAATGACGAGGTTAAGGTTAAGATCCTCAACATTAACGACAATGGAAAGATCGGGCTTTCTATCAAGCAGGCAAAGGAACGCAAGAAACCTCAGAAACCTTCACCAAGCTTTGAAGATAAAATTGCACGTTTTATGAAGGACAGCGACGAAAAGCTGGCATCCTTCAACAAAAATATGAATGCGAAACGCCGCAGTGGCAATCGCTATTAATGGATGACAGACACAGAGCCGTTGATTGACAACGGCTCTGTTTTCTATTTTCAAAATCTGAGAGGAAGGATCGACATGAAAACCGGGATCATTGATATTGGTTCGAACAGTGTGCGCATGGCCTGGCTGGAAGGCGCGCCGCATTACGGCACGCTGCCAGAGGAGCGGCTGCGCTACAGCCGTTTCGCTGAAAATGCGACAGCGACTGGCGCGCTGGAAGAAGCAGCGGTGGCGCGCACGATCGAAGCAGTGCAGTCGCTGCTTGCTGAAGCGCGCGAAAACGACGTCGACGTGCGTCGTATCAGCGCGACTTCGGCGCTACGCGAAGCAACCAACCGCGGAGCTGTGAAAGCGCAGATGGAGGAAGCGTTACAGCGAGAGATCACGCCGCTCGCACCGGAAGCAGAAGCGCGCTACAGCTACGAAGGCGCGATCTACGGACTGCCGCGTCAGGGCCGCAGCATTGCGGTGCTCGATATTGGCGGTGGTTCGACAGAATTGTGCTGGGGCGAGGGCGCTGGTCAGGCAGTGTCGGTGCCGGTGGGCGCTGTGCGTCTCAAGGAATCGGCCGATCGCATCGGGCCGCTCTCGCTCGCGTTGGCGCCGCTGATCCAGCAGGCGCCGAAGGGCGATAACGTGCTCCTCGTCGGCGTCGGCGGGACCATCACGACGATGGCAGCGCTTTTTGAAGGCATGCAGACCTACGATCCGCGCCTGATCCACCAAATGACCTACGGCACAAACGCCATCGCTCAGATCAACGACATTCTCAAAGCAATGCCGCTGGAAAAACGACTGGAGCTGCCGGCGCTCACCGCTGGTCGCGCAGACATCATCACCCAGGGACTGGATATCGCCGTGACGGTGCTCCAGGGATTGCAAACGCCGGCGCTCACCGTGAGCACGACGGATCTGCTCTTTGGTCAGCTTCTGGAGCTTGTGGCGCAATGAGCAGACCAGGACCGGACGCGGTCGCAGAATTTATGCGCACATACGTGGCGCCGGGAGAGCGGGTGATCGCCGCTGTTTCCGGCGGACCAGATTCGATGGCGATGCTGGATCTATTGCTGCGTGCGCGTGCAGCTTGTGGCTACGAGCTTGAAGTGGCGCACGTCCACCATCATCTGCGCGCTGCTTCTGACGAAGAGTGGCGCTTTGTTGAGGAATATTGCCAGGCGCGCGGCGTGCGTTTTCACGGGCGTCACGTGCAGGTGCGCGAAAAAGCGCAGGGGCGGAGCCTTGAAGCAGCGGCGCACACGTTGCGTCATGCGGCGCTGGCGGAAATTTTGCAGGAGCGCCAGGCGCAGTGGCTGGCGCTGGCGCATCAGGCCGACGACCGCGCTGAAACGGTGCTGATGAATATTTTGCGCGGCACGAGCGTGCAGGGACTTGCAGCCATGCCGGCGCGAGACGGCAATATTTTGCGGCCGCTTCTGTCGTTTACAAAAGCGGAGCTTGAAGCCTATTGCGCAGCGCAGGAGATTCCTTTTGTGGTCGACGAGAGCAACGCCGACACGACGATCCTGCGCAATCGTTTGCGGCACAAGCTGCTGCCGGAGCTGGCGACCTACAATCCGCAGATTGTTCAGGCGCTGAACCGGCTCGCTGAAAGTAGCGCGCGCGACAGCGATTTTCTGCGTGCGCGTGCTGAGAAGCTGTGTGCGCAGGCTGCGGTTTTTCGTGCAGGCGGCTGGTGTCTGCTTGAGCGCGCAGCGCTCGCCGAGGCGCACGAGGCTGAGACAGCGACGCTCATTCGCCAGCTCGCTCAGCGTTACGCCAGCGGACGCGGCAATCTGCGCTTTGAGATGGTGGAGGCTGCGCTTGCGCGTATCCGCGCCGGGGAAGGACGCGCGGATCTTGGTCAGGGAATTTTCTGCGAATGTACGCGGCGTTTTGTTTACATCGGCCGTCAGCCGGAGGGCGTCTGGCACAGGGACGATGACGGAATCTGGCGCCAGGATTTTCTCGAGGGCGCTGTCACAGCGCCGCCAGAAATGATCGTGCGCGGCTACGCGCCGAGCGACGCCATCGCGCTGAAAAATCTCGGGCGCAAGCGTCTCAAGAAAATCTTTCAGGAGCAGGCGCTGCCGCCTTGTCTGCGTCCGCTGTGGCCAATTCTTTATGATACCAAAATAAAAGAAATTATTTGGGTTCCATTCCTTGCGCAGGGACCGGAACTCATGTATTATAATAGTGTTACCTATTTGAAGGTTGCGTTAAGCAGCACGATCGCGCAGCGCACTGTGCGATCTGCACCCACAAGCGAAGAAAAGGAACGATAGGAGGAATCTATGAAGCGATCAGTATGGAAAAGCTTTGCGGTTTACCTCGTGATCTTTCTCCTGTTCTTTTCCATGATAGAGTTTTTCAACACAAATACCCCGGCTGAAGAAGAGCCAACGCGCGTCTACGGGGAAAATTATACCGAATTCATGGAAAACGTCGACAAGGGGAACGTGAAACAGGTAACCATCACAACCTACGACAATTACCAGACCATCGAAGGGACGACGATCGACGGCGAAGAATTCAACATGCCGATCTCGAAGAACGACGACAATCTCGCTGAACGACTCGCAGCAGAAGGCGTTGATGTGACGCAGGCGAAAACGCCGGAACCATCAGCGCTGATGAGCCTGCTCAGTTCGCTCCTGCCGGTGCTCTTGTTGGTAGGTCTGTTCTTCTTCTTTATGAGCTCGACCCAGGGTGGCGGAGGCAAGATGAACCAGTTTGGCAAGAGCAAGGCCCGCGTCACCGTCGACAGCCAGAACCGCGTCACCTTTGCCGACGTGGCTGGTGCTGACGAGGTCAAGGAAGAACTCGAGGAAGTCGTCGACTTTCTCAAGAAACCACAGAAATTCAAATCCATCGGTGCCAAGATCCCGAAGGGCGTGCTGCTCTTTGGCCCTCCTGGGACCGGTAAAACCCTGCTCGCCCGCGCAGTAGCCGGCGAAGCAGGCGTGCCGTTCTTCTCTATCAGCGGCTCGGATTTCGTTGAGATGTTCGTCGGTGTCGGCGCAAGCCGCGTCCGCGATCTCTTCGACCAGGCCAAGAAGAACAGCCCATGCATCATCTTCATCGACGAGATCGATGCCGTCGGGCGCCAGCGTGGCGCCGGTGTCGGCGGCGGTCACGATGAACGTGAGCAGACACTGAACCAGCTCCTCGTTGAGATGGACGGCTTCGACGCCAACGAAGGGATCATCATCCTCGCTGCCACGAACCGTCCGGATATTCTCGACCCAGCGCTCCTGCGTCCAGGCCGTTTTGACCGTCAGGTCACCGTTGGCCGTCCGGATGTGCGCGGGCGTGAGGAGATCCTCGGGGTTCACACCCGCAACAAACCGCTCTCTGCGGAAGTTGATCTTGCTGTCATTGCCAAGCAGACCGCTGGTTTCACCGGGGCCGATCTGGCAAACCTCGTGAACGAAGCAGCGCTGCTTGCAGCGCGTGAAAATCGCACGAAGATCACCCAGGAAGATTTGGAAAAATCCATCGAGCGCGTTGTCGCCGGACCGGAAAAGAAAAACCGCGCCAAGATCAGCGACGCCGAGCTCAACCTCGTCAGCTACCACGAAGGTGGACATGCTGTCATCGGTCACTTCCTCGAAGGCTGTGATCCGATCCACAAGGTTTCGATCATTCCACGCGGCCAGGCTGGCGGCTACACCATGAGCCTGCCGATCGAGGATCGCAATTACATGACGCGCAGCCATCTTCTCGACGAAGTCACGATGATGCTCGGCGGCCGCGTCGCCGAAGAGATCGTCCTCGGCGAGATCTCCACCGGCGCATCCAACGACATTGAACGCGCAACGAAAACCATCCGCCAGATGGTTACCCGCTGGGGCATGAGCGACGAGCTCGGCACCATCACCTTCGGTGAAGATCAGGAGCAGGTCTTCCTCGGCCGCGACCTTGGTCACAACCGCAACTACTCCGAGGCCATCGCCTTCTCCATTGACAAGGAAGTCAAGCGCATCATGGACGAATGCCACAAGCGTGCGCATCAGATCCTTACTGAGCACCGCGACAAGCTCGATGCTGTCGCCACCGCGCTGAAAGAGCGCGAAGTTCTGAACGCGTTTGAATTCCAGGGCGTCATGGACGGCAAGCCACTCGAGCAGATCGACAAGGAAGAAGCAGAATACCTCGCCAAGATCAACGAAGAAAAGCAGCGCAAGATTAAAGAAGCTGCCCAGCGCGAGAAAGAACAGCCTGTCGAAAAATCCAATGTCGCCCATGTCGACGAAGTCCCATCCGCAGAACCATTCTCCTTTGAGCAATGGGTCCGCGCCGAAGAGCCAAAGCCTGAAAAACCACAGGCTCCTGCCGCTGAACCGGAAGAAACCGAGCAGCCGCAGACAAAGGCACCAACGCCATGGTGGGAAAAGCGTCAGACACAGACGAAGTCAGACGACGACGTCACAAATCTCGGGCTGCCATCCCAGCAGGATGACGAGGACGAGAAAAAATAAGCACAAAAGCGGCCCGCCGCCGATGAGCGATCATCGGTGGCGGGCCATTCTTTGTGACAGATTATTCCTTTTCGCGCGAATGTCTGGTGATGCTGCGTGCGAGCGTCAGTCCAAAGAGCAGCACGAAAAGGTAGCAGCTTTCGAGCGGCGCGTAGACGTTGCTCATCGTGCCGTAAACACGAGCGCCATTATGGTACATCGGCAGTGAGAAGCGGAGCGATGCGTAAAACGCGAGCGCGGCGGCGAGGAGATAGATGAGCGCTGCCGGGATGCTGGCGTATTTTTCTGCGACGAGCCAGCGGCTGGCGACGCCGCAGAGGAGCCACGGCGCGAGCACAAGCGCGAGATTGCGCCAGAAGTTGTAGACTGAAAAATGTCTGACGTTATCCCATCGACCAAGTTCGGCGAGATAATCAAAGCCGGTGAAGATCAGCCAAAAGAGCACGCTGGTTCCGAGGGCGACGAGAATGGAGCGTTTCATGGTGGGCACCTCCTTGGAATGGGGGAGCGATGCTTACAGAAAAATTTTATTTGCTTTTATTTAACCCAACGGCGCGGTGGCTGACAATAAGAAATGAATATTCAGCGAAAATCACAAAGCTTCTTTATAAATACGTGCATCTGCTATATAATAAAAGCAGTGATTCAGTGATCATCTAGAGAAAGAAGGTACGAAAGTGTATAAAATTGTCGATTATAAACACCTCGGCGGCCAGACCCACGAATTGGTCGTCGAAGCGCCTCAGCTTGCAAAAAAGGCGAAAGCCGGTCAGTTTCTGATCGTGCGCATCGGTGAAGGGGATGAACGCATTCCGCTGACCATCGCCGACCACGATGCTGAAGCAGGCACTGTGACGATCGTCATCCAGGCGGTCGGCCTTTCTACGAAAAAAATCGTGGCCATGCGTCCTGGTGATGCATTTGCGGACGTTGTCGGCCCACTCGGCCAGGCCAGCGAGATCGAAAACTATGGCACCGTTGTCATCGTTGGCGGCGGTGTTGGCATTGCGCCAATCTATCCGATCGCCCGCGATCTCAAGCTCGCCGGTAACCGCGTCATCGCCATCATCGGCGCAAAAACGAAGGATCTGCTCTTCTGGGAAGACAAGCTCGCTGCGGCTGTTGACGAAGTGCGCATTGCCACCGATGACGGCTCCGTCGGCCACAAGGGCTTCGTCACCGATCTCCTCGCCGAAGCCTGCGACACAGAAAAAGTGGACATTGTCTGGGCCATCGGGCCAATGATCATGATGTACAACTGTGTCAAGGTGACGAAGGAACGCGGCATCCGCTCCATCGTCAGCATGAACCCAGTGATGATCGACGGCACCGGCATGTGCGGCGGCTGCCGCGTGCGCGTGGGCAACGAAACGAAATTCGCCTGCGTCGACGGGCCGGAATTCGACGGCGATCTCATCGATTTTGACCTCGCTATGAAACGTAGCCGTTTCATGCGCGACAAGGAAGCAGAAGCCATCGAGCACGATCATGAATGCAACCTCGGGCTGCATCACAACGAAGGAGGCGCAAACTAATGGCCAGCAAAGAACCTAGACATGACATGCCTGTGCAGGACGCGAAAGTGCGCGTCACCAATTTCAACGAAGTCGCGCTCGGCTACAGCGCAGAAACGGCCATCGCCGAAGCGCAGCGCTGCCTGCATTGCGCAAAGCCTCGCTGCGTCGAAGGCTGCCCGGTGCATGTTGACATTCCTGACTTTATTGCTGCGCTCGCCGAAGGCGATTTCGCCGAATCCGCTAAGCGCCTGAAAACCCACACCAGTCTGCCAGCCATCTGCGGCCGCGTTTGCCCACAGGAAAATCAGTGCGAAGGCAAGTGCGTGCTCGGCATCAAGGGCGAATCTGTCGCGATCGGTCGTCTCGAACGTTTCGTCGCTGACTGGGACCGCGCGCAGGAACACGAAGCCGTCGCGCTCCCTGAAAAGAACGGCAAGAAAGTCGGTGTTGTCGGCGCTGGTCCTGCAGGGCTCGCCTGCGCTGGCGATCTCGCCAAGATGGGCTACGACGTCACCGTTTTCGAAGCGCTCCACACCCCTGGCGGCGTGCTCATGTACGGCATTCCTGAATTCCGTCTGCCAAAAGACATCGTTCAGCACGAGATCAACAACATCCGCGATCTCGGCGTGAAATTTGAAGTCGACGCCATCGTCGGTAAGCTCTACGACATCGAAGAGCTGCGCACAGAATATGGCTTCGACGCGTTCTTCGTCGGCACCGGCGCCGGGCTGCCACATTTCATGAATCTCGAGGGCGAAAACCTGAACGGCATTTATTCTGCCAACGAGTTCCTCACCCGCTCCAACCTCATGAAAGCCTACCAGTTCCCAGCTGCTGATACGCCGATCAAGGTTGGTAAGCGTGCAGCCATCATCGGTGGCGGTAACGTCGCGATGGACGCTGCCCGCACCGCGCTCCGTCTTGGCGCTGAAGAAAGCTACATCGTTTATCGCCGCAGCAAGGAAGAGATCCCTGCCCGTGCCGAAGAGCTCGAACACGCCATCGAAGAAGGCGTGCAGCTGAAGCTCCTGTCCTCGCCGATCAAATACATTGGCGACGAAAACGACGTCGTCACCGGCATGGTGCTGCAGAAATACGAGCTCGGCGAGCCAGATGAAAGCGGCCGCCGCCGCCCAGTTGCCATCGAAGGCGAGACCGAAGAAATGGCCATCGATACCGTCATCGTCGCCATCGGTCAGGGACCAAACCCAATCCTCACAAACAGCACAGAAGGTCTCGAGCTCAACAAGCGCGGCAACATCGTTGCTGACGAAAAAGGCCAGACCAGCCTGCCATATGTTTTCGCCGGCGGCGACATTGTCACCGGCGCAGCCACCGTCATCAAAGCCATGGGCGCCGGTAAGGACGCTGCCGTGGCCATCGACGCATATCTCAAGGCTCAGGGCTGAACGTTCTGATAAAAACGCTGACGCATTTGCGTCGGCGTTTTTTCGTGGCGGGCGTTCGCTGGCACTTGTGGTGGCAATCGGCGGGCAGATGCTGTATAATAAGGAGAGTCAATTTATAGGAGGTTCCTGCATGGGAAGTTTTCTTCCGAGCATCACCGATCTGCTCCTGACGGTGCTGGCGATCGTTCCGGCCATGTGCTTTCACGAGTATGCCCACGGCTGGGTGAGCTACAAGCTGGGCGATCCGTCGCCAAAATACGACGGCCGACTCAGCCTTAATCCGCTGCACCACATCGATCCGATCGGCGCGCTCTTTCTCATTTTTTTCAATTTCGGCTGGGCCAAGCCAGTGATGGTCAATCCCCGCTATTACAAAAATCCAAAGCAGGGCATGGCGCTTGTCGCCCTTGCCGGGCCGGTGGCGAATTTCATTCTGGCGCTGATCTGTCTCATCGTCACCAATGTGATCGTGAAGACGACAGGTGGCAGCGTCGGCATTGGCTTGTACTATGTGTATCAGTTTTTCATGCTCTCGGCGCTGGTCAATGTCGGGCTTGGGGTGTTCAACCTGATCCCGCTGCCACCGCTTGACGGCTCGAAGATTCTCGGCATGTTTTTGCCGGCAAAATATTATTTCAAATTCATGCAGTTTGAGCAGTGGGGCTTTGTGCTGCTCTTTGCGTTGCTGGCGGTTGGCGCATTCAGCCGTCCGCTGTATTTTTTGCGCAACGGTGTGATCAGCTATCTTGATTTCATCGCCAATGCGTTGACGAGCTTTCTCGCCTAAATTCTGCGCCTCGCGCGCCTGAAAAGGAAGTGACAGATTTGCCAGAAACCCAGAAAGTGGCATTTCATACCCTCGGCTGCAAGGTCAACCAGCACGATTCTGCCATTATGGCGGCGCTGTTTCAGGATGCCGGCTATGAGGTCGTCGATTTTAACGATCTCGCCGATGTCTACGTCGTCAATACCTGCACCGTCACCCATCTCAGCGACCGCAAGTCGCGCCAGATGATCCGCCACGCTGCTCGGGAAAATCCGGCGGCGACCATCGTTGTCTGCGGCTGCTACGCGCAGACAGCGAAAGCGGAGCTGGAAGCGCTTGACGAGGTGGACCTCATCATCGGCACCAACGAGCGTCACAAGGTCGTGGAGGCGGTCGAGACTTTTCGCCAGGATCATGTGAAGACGGCGTACATGGCGGACGACGAGGAGTTGTTCTATTACGAAGATCTGCCGCACGAGCGAGTCAGCGGCATGACGCGCGCGTATGTGAAGATCCAGGAGGGCTGCGATCAGTTCTGCGCGTATTGCGCCATCCCTTATGCCCGCGGTCCACTGCGCTCGCGTTCTGAGCAGGATACCATCGACGAGATCAATATGCTCGTGGAGCGCGGCTACAAGGAAGTCATCCTCACTGGCATCCACATTGGCGCCTATGGCCGCGGCGTCAAGGATGAAACCTGCGATCTCACCGGGCTCTGCCGCCGCATTCTCGATGAAACAGCGATCGAGCGGCTGCGCATCGGCTCTCTCGAGGGCATCGAGGTGACAGACGCGCTCATTGAGATGATCGCCAGCGACGAGCGCATGGCCAAGCATCTGCACCTGCCGCTGCAGAGCGGCTGCGACAGGACGCTTTCGGCGATGCGGCGTCCGTACGACACGGAACAGTTCCGCGAGATGATGCGCCGCATTCGCGGCAAGGTGCCGAACATCGCCATCACCACCGATCTCATGGTCGGCTTCCCTGGAGAAACCGACGAGGATTTCAAAGAAAGCCTCGTTTTCTGCAACGACATCGCATTTTCGGCGATGCACATTTTCAAATATTCCATGCGCAGCGGCACACCAGCTGCCGCCATGCCTGACCAGATCGATCCGCAGATCAAAGAGCGGCGCGCCAAGCAGATGGCCGATGTCGCTCAGAAAAACAAGCTCGACTACGAGCGCCGTTTTGTTGGTCAGACGCTGCGCATCCTCGTTGAGGAGCAGACGAAGGACGGACTCTGGATCGGCCACAGCTCCAACTATTTACTTGTCACCTTTCCCGGCGAGAACATCCGCTCCGGCGATTTTGTCGATGTCAAGATCACAAGCGCCGAGCGCAACCGCTTGCTGGGTGAGATAGAAACCCATCTTGAGGAGGAATGACTATGAGCGATTGCATTTTCTGCAAGATCGCCAACGGTGAGATCCCAACGACCACCGTTTATGAAAACGATCTCGTCCGCGCTTTTCGTGACACCGATCCACAGGCGCCAACCCATGTGCTTGTGGTGCCGAAGCGTCACATTCAAAGCGTGAACCAGCTGACCCAGGAAGACGGTGAATTGATGCTCGCCATGCTCGACGCCATCCACAATGTCGTCAAGAGCGAGGGCATCAAAGCAGGATATCGTCTCGTTGCCAACACTGGCGAACAGGGCGGCCAGAGCGTTCCACATCTGCACGTTCACGTGCTCGGCGGACGCGATATGAAATGGCCTCCAGGCTGATCGTCTGTTTTCATGGCATCCACCATCAAGGCGCAGCCTGCGCTCTGGAAGCGCGTCTTCCAGCCAACCCAGGAAGGGGAGGAGCGCTGGCTGCGCTTTTTCCGCATTTTCCTCGGTAACATCCTGCTGACCGGGGCGTATGCGTTCATCACCGTGCCGAAGATCATCCTCAATGGCGGCGTCACGAGCTTTTCGCTCGTACTGCAGGAATGGACCGGTATGGATGTGGCCATTCTTGTGGATATTCTCTCGGTGCTGCTCATTATCGTGAGCTTCTTGTTTTTGGGAAAAACGTATTTTGTCGGCGCGCTTTTCTCGAGCATCTGCTACATGAGCCTTTTCAGCATTTTTCACTGGACTGGCTGGGAAATGCCGATGCCAGAACTTTTTGGCACACCGATCCTGGCAACGCCGATCGCTGCATTTTTCGTCGCTGCCGGATATTATTTTTGCATCGCGTCTCAGGCGACAGCCGTCAGCTTTGACACGATCGCGATGATCCTCAACAAAAAGAATCCGCGCTTCGAGATCGCGACGACGATGATGGTCATCAATATTGTCGTGCTGCTTTCTGGTGCAGCCACCTACAGCATCAGCGCAGTTGTCTGCGGGCTCGTCTTCACCTTCCTGCAGGCGCAATTTCTGCGGGCTTTTCTGAAGCTTGGCAATGTGCCGCAGGTCGGCGCCTGAGTGCGTAAAAATTAACAGAAACCGACGATAATGCTTGCAATTATGGGCTCTGTATCATATAATAATTGTTGTGTTCAAAGTCCAGATATCAACAGTCCCGATTTCTCCTGTTGATTCCGGAGGGAGGGAAGTAGTCAATGTCATCAGAAATTAAGGTTCGTAAAGACGAATCATTAGATAGCGCATTACGTCGTTTCAAACGTTCTTGCCAGAAGTCCGGCGTCCTCGCTGAATGCCGCAAGCGCGAACATTATGAAAAGCCAAGCGTAAAGCGTAAGAAAAAATCTGAAGCTGCAAGAAAGAACAATCGCAGAAGATCCTATTGATCACAAGCGAGCAAAATAAGATCGACCGTGGGATTTCCACGGTCGATTTTTATATTTGGGTGAAAACGCGCATGCCCGTTACTGCTCGTCGTTTTCCGCGGCAGCACGCAGCGCCAGCACATGCTCAGCGAGGATGCGCAGCTCCAGCGGGCTGCGATTGAGACCGAGCATCGTTGGAAAGCCTACGTCCATTTCGGCAGCGAGCAGCTCGTTGTCTGTTGGCTGGTAGTTGATCATCAGAAAGCCGCCGTCGTTGCCGTAGTGGACATCGTAGTGCAGCTCTATGGAACCGTCTTCGTTTTCTGTCGTTTCTTTGAGCGTGAAATACTCGTTAAACGTCGCCAGATCGATGGTTTGCATGAGTCGGAGAAAATACGTTTCTTCGTCGCGTAGCACGGGAGGATCTCCTTTCCTTTGAGAATGTTCGTGCTCATTATAGCACAATTTCCGATGCTGGCGCAAAATTGTCGGCCGGTGTTGCCCGGCGTCGGCGTCTGTGATAAACTAAAAGATAGCCAATCATCGCATAGGAGGAAGAAGAGTGGATCTTTCAAAGCGTAAGATATTGATCGCCCGCGACGACATCGCGCGGCGTGTGCAGGAACTGGGGCAGCAGATCACCGACGACTACTGCGCGTCTGACCGGCCGCTCGTCGTCATTTCGGTGCTCAAGGGTGCCATTCCTTTCACAGCAGATCTCATCCGTGCCATCGACCTGCCGCTTGAGCTGCATGTGCTCGTGGCGTCCAGCTATGGCAGCGGCACCGTTTCCAGCGGCAAGGTGGACATCAAATACCGCAGCTTCGGCGATCTGAGCGGGTGTGATGTCATTCTCGTTGACGACATCATCGACAGCGGCAATACCCTCGCTGCCATCGGCCGCACCATCGGCGATTTTCATCCGGCGTCGGTCGCTTACTGCACATTCCTGAACAAGCCGGACCGCCGCACCGCCGATATTGCCGTCGATTACAACGGCTACGACATCCCAGATAAATTCGTCATCGGCTATGGCCTGGATTACGATAGCAAATTCCGTGAGCTCGCGGATATTTATACCATAGAAGAAAATGGGGAGGAAGAATAACTTGGAAAATAAACAGGAAATGGTCATCGTCGTCGATTTCGGCGGCCAGTACAACCAGCTCATTGCGCGCCGCGTGCGCGAGTGCAATGTTTACTGCGAGGTCGTGCCATTTAACAAAGCCCTCGCAGCCATCGAAGAAAAACAGCCAAAAGGCATCATCTTTACCGGCGGCCCAAACAGCGTCTACGGCGACGGCGCGCCACAGATCGAACGCCGCATTTTTGAGCTCGGCATTCCAGTGCTCGGTCTCTGCTACGGCATGCAGCTTATGGCGCACACCCTCGGCGGCAAGGTTGAAGCTGCCGACAAGCGCGAATTCGGCAAGACCGAAACCCAGTTCGACACCAGCGCAGCGCTTTTCAAGGATCTGCCGGCGCAGGGCATTGTCTGGATGAGCCATGTTGACTATGTGGCTGAAATGCCAGAAGGCTTCACCGCCATCGCTCATACCGCAGACTGCCCGGTCGCAGCCATGGCAAACGTAGAAAAGAAGCTCTACGCCATGCAGTATCATCCGGAAGTCAACCATACCGACAACGGCACCGTCATGCTCAAAAATTTCCTTATGGAAGTTTGCCACTGCGACGCCGACTGGACCATGGCAAATTACGCCAAGAAAGCCATCGAAGACATCCGCGCCAAGGTTGGCGACGGAAAAGTGCTGCTCGCTCTCTCCGGCGGTGTAGACAGCTCCGTTGCAGCGCAGCTCATTTCCAAAGCCGTCGGCAGCCAGCTCACCTGCATCTTCGTTGACCACGGCCTCATGCGCAAAAACGAAGGCGACGAAGTTGAAGCAGCGTTCGCCAACAGCGGCATGAATTTCATCCGCGTCGATGCGTCTGATCGTTTCCTCGGCAAGCTCGCCGGCGTCACCGATCCAGAGCGCAAGCGCAAGATCATCGGCGAAGAATTCATCCGTGTTTTTGAAGACGAAGGCAAGAAGATCGGCGCCGTCGATTATCTCGCACAGGGCACCATCTATCCAGACGTCATCGAGAGCGGCAGCGGCGACGCAGCCGTCATCAAGAGCCACCACAACGTCGGCGGTCTGCCAGCAGTTGTCGATTTCAAAGGACTCATCGAACCACTGCGCATGCTCTTCAAAGATGAAGTGCGCCAGCTCGGTCTTGAGCTCGGTCTCGCCGATTATCTCGTTTGGCGCCAGCCATTCCCAGGCCCAGGCCTCGCCATTCGCGTCATGGGCGAGATTACCAAAGAAAAGCTCGACATTCTCCGCGATGCCGACGCCATCTATCGCGAAGAGATCGCGAATGCCGGACTCGATCGTTCCATCAATCAGTATTTTGCCGTGCTGACCTCGACCCGTACCGTCGGCGTCATGGGCGATTTCCGCACATATGATTATACCCTCGCTCTCCGTGGCGTCACCACCACCGACTTCATGACCGCCGACTGGGCGCGCATCCCATACGACGTGCTCGATAAAATCTCCAGCCGCATCGTCAACGAAGTCGACCACATCAACCGCATCGTCTACGACATCACCAGCAAGCCGCCATCAACCATTGAATGGGAGTAAGCTGCAGTGCCGTTTTTCACACCGACCGATCCTCGCGATCGGTCGGTGTTGCTTTTATGAAAGAAAATCGTTTGTGAGCGCTGCTTCGTTGTTTTTTATAAGAGCACTTCGGCTGGTGGGCGGCTTGCGTTTAAGAGCACTTTCGGCTACAATAGTTTATAATACTTAGACCAGGGAGGTCGCCTGAATGAAATTATCTGAGACGCAACTTGAGCAATTAAAAAATGATCTGATCGCCTGGATGCAGGAGCGTTTGCAGGCTGTGCATGCGACGAATGCTGTGGTAGGCATTTCCGGCGGCAAGGACAGCGCGACGGTAGCGGCGCTGTGCGTGGCTGCTTATGGCAAGGAGCACGTTTATGGGGTGTTGATGCCAGACGGCGATCAGAGCGACATCGATTATGCAAAGGATCTTTGTGTTGCGCTGGATATGCCGCACGAGGTGATCAATATTCAGGGCATGACGAAGGCATTTTACGAGGCGTTGGAGGGCTGCTCGTTTTACGATGCAGTGAGCCGTCAAACGCGGCTCAATCTGCCGCCGCGCGTGCGCATGACGCTGCTCTATGCGGTGGCGCAGAGTCTGGATGCGGTGGTCGTGAACACGTCGAACCTGTCGGAAGACTGGGTAGGATATGCGACGATCTATGGCGATACTGCCGGCGCTTTTTCGCCACTGGCGATGCTGACGACCGACGAAGTCATTCAGCTGGGGCGCGCGCTCGGACTTGACGAGCGTTTTGTTGTGAAGCCACCGTCTGATGGCCTCACCGGAAAAACCGACGAGGATGTGCTCGGATTTACATACGCGACGCTCAATACATACATCCGCACAGGCGAGGTGCCGGAAGACCTGCGTGAGACGATCGATCGTCTACATCGCGTGAGCCGGTTCAAATTCCAGACGATCGCGATGTTCGATCCAAAGCTGCCGATCGTGGCAGAGGATATTGCGCACGTTTATCATAAATAGAAAGGAGTTGCTCTTATGGCTAGAAGAACATTTCCGGAGGGATTTAAGGAAAAAGCGATCGCCTATCCTGCAGAACATCCGGAGCTTTCGATGAAGCGCTGCGCAGAGGATCTGGGCATTGGCTACAGCACGCTGCGTCGCTGGCTGGACGAGGCGGCAGAGGAGGCGCAGAACGCTGCGCCTGCCGAAGAACCTGTGGCGGCAGAAGCCGTGGAAGCTGCTCCTGCAGAGGAAATAACGCCTGCGGAGGTTGCAACTGTGGAAGAAGCGCTCGCAGATGCGGCGCCAGTACTAGAAGATGTGCTCGATGAAATGGAGCCAGTGACGCCTGATGAGACAGAAGCGCTGCCGGAAGAAGGAGCAGTTGTCGAAGAAGATCAGCCGGCAGAAGAAGCTGAAACAGAAAAGGTTGCAGCAGAAGCTGACGAAGAGCCGTCGATCGCTGCAGAAGTCGTGGACGACGAGCCTTCCGTTGAAGCAGCGTTGGCGCCGGAAAAAGATGAGATCGACGACGATCCGCTGTTCGCGTCGATCGGCTCGGTGATGAGCGGCGGCGCTGTGCCGCATGACGAGGATTACGCTTTTCGCTGTAAATCTCATCCGTCCTCTTACAAGGACGTGCAGCACATGGCTGGTGACGTTTTTGTTTCGGTGACGGCGCAGATCGGCAACGTCATCGAAGGCGTCACCGATGGCATGAGCGGCGTCGCTGAGCGACTGAATCTCTACAAGAAACGCCACGATCTGAAAAAAGAGCAGAAACTTTTGAAGAAAGAGAAAGAAAAACGTCTGAAACGTTGAATTATATCCAATGATGCGGTAAAATGTCTGGATGAACTGATGTTGCAAACGAAGCATTTGAAAGAGGAGAATGATCGATGCTTAGACTCATGGTCCTGACCTTTCCGTTTTTGGTCATGGCTGCGCTCTTTTACGCAGGTTATATCATCACCGCCAAACCATTTCCAGGCGTGATGGCGATCCTGTGTCTGCTCGTTGATGTTGTGATATTGTTCAAATACAACATGCATCTGCGCGCGATCAAGAAGAACAACAAGCAGCTTGATGCATCCCCAGAGGAAGAATAAGCATTGCCAGCCATTGACTGGCCGATACAGCGGGATGAAAACGACGACCCAGGTGTGGCCAGCGCCACATTTGGGTCGATTTTTCTGTTAGTGATGTTTAATCGAAGAAGGAGACAAAACAGTGGATTGGAGTTTGATGTTTTTTGCCAATAGCATTCTCCTGGGCGTGGGCCTGGCGATGGATGCTTTTTCGGTGTCGGTGGCCAATGGGCTGAATGAACCACGCATGCGATTGGGGCGCATGTCGCTGATCGCAGGCACCTTTGCTTTTTTTCAATGGTTCATGCCGATGGCTGGCTGGATTTGTGTGCACACAATCGTGCAGTATTTTCGTGCGTTTGAGAAAGCGATTCCCTGGATCGCGCTCGTGCTCCTGCTTTTTATTGGGGGCAAGATGATCTTCGAAGCTGTGCGTGGTGAAGGCGACGAGGAGGCGCAGACGGTCGGCGTTGGGGCGGCAGCGCTTTTTATGCAAGGCGTGGCAACCTCCATCGATGCGCTCTCCGTTGGCTTTACGATCGCTGGCTATGGTGCGCTGATGGCTTTTGTCTGCGCAGTGCTCATCGCTGTGACGACGTTTTTTATTTGCCTGGGCGGGCTCAAGATCGGGAAGACAGTCGGTGACAAATTTTCCAACAAGGCGACGATCTTTGGTGGATGCATTCTGATCTTCATCGGGCTGGAGATCTGGGTGACAGGCGTTTTCTTTTGATCTCGCTAAAACAGATCGATTTTCTTATTCAAGTCGGACGTGGAAACGTTCGGCTTTTTTTGTGCTGAGATTCACAATTAGGGTTGACAAACGAAAGTTAGCGGTATATCATTATAAATGAGCTCGGAAAGCGCTAGCTAACCGTGCGCAATGTGTTCATGAATAAATTGAAACGCATTGAATACTATCATTAAGCTTTGGAAAGGTGATTACTATGACATTGATTGATGCAAAGGAAGGCGAAGAATACATTGTCAAAGACATATTGGCTGATGACGAGGAATTAAAATCGTTCCTTTTTTCTCTTGGCTGCTACGCTGGTGAACCGATTACGGTGGTTACGCACCTCAAAGCTGGTCCGGTGGTCTCCATTAAGGATGGTCGCTACAATTTCGACAGAGATCTCGCTGCTGCGATCCAGATATAGTGGATCACGCGTCAGAGAAAGCAATTTATTACGCCTGAGGGTTAGTTGAAAACAACCTGTCGGCGTTATAAGATATTATTTAGATAAGGGAGGAAAAAATTATGCGTATTGCCTTAGCAGGCAACCCGAATTCGGGTAAAACCACCATGTATAATGCGCTGACAGGGCGCAATGAAAAGGTGGGGAACTGGGCGGGGGTCACCGTCTCCAAGAAAGAACATGCAATTAAAAAATCATATTATTCCGGTTCTGAAGAATTGACGATCGTTGACCTTCCGGGTGCCTATTCGATGTCGCCATTTACATCGGAAGAGAGCATCACGAGCGCTTATGTCAAAGACGAGCATCCAGATGCCATCATCAACATTGTCGATGCGACGAACCTCAGCCGCAGCTTGTTTTTTACCACACAGCTCCTGGAGCTGGGCGTTCCTGTGGTGGTGGCTTTGAACAAAAGTGACATCAATGAAAAGAAGCAGACAACGATCAATGTGGACGCTCTGTCTGAGAAGCTCGGTTGTCCAGTGCTCAAAACGGTGTCCACTGGCGGTCAGGGGCTGGATGAGGTTGTGAAGACGGCGATCGCTGCGATCGGGTCGACACAGAAAGCGCCTTACAATGAAGGGCATGTGGACCTGACGGATAAGCACGCCGTAGAAGAAGCAGACCGCAAACGCTTCGTATTCGTCAATGATGTTGTTGCAAAGGTTGAAAAACGCAAGGTTCTTACGAAAGAAAAGGGCCGTAGCGACTCCATCGATGCTGTGCTGACGAACAAATGGCTTGGCATTCCGATCTTTGCGGTTGTGATGTATTTTGTCTTCCAGATCTCTCAGGCTTGGCTTGGGCCGCTCATTGCTGACACGCTGGTCGCATATATCGAAACCTTCCAGGGTTATGTCGGCGAGCTTTTGGCGGACGCCAACCCGCTCTTGTCTGCCCTTCTGGTTGATGGTATCATTGGTGGTGTCGGCGCGGTCGTCGGCTTCCTGCCACTGGTCATGATCATGTATTTCCTGATCGCTCTCCTGGAAGACTGCGGCTATATGTCCCGTGTGTCTGTCGTACTGGACCCGATCTTTAAGAAGGTTGGCCTTTCCGGGAAGTCTGTCATTCCGTTTGTCATTGGTACTGGCTGCGCCATCCCTGGGGTCATGGCAAGCCGCACCATTCGTAATGAGCGCGAACGCCGTGCGACTGCGATGCTGACGCCATTCATGCCATGCGGCGCGAAGATCCCGCTGATCGCGCTCTTTGCTGGTGCGTTCTTTGGTGGCTCCGGCTGGGTCGCATTCTGCATGTATGTGACTGGTATCGTGCTGATCTTCCTGGGCGCGCTTCTGGTCAAAAAGATCACTGGTTTCAAAAATCGCAGATCGTTTTTCATCATCGAGCTGCCTGAGTATAAGGCACCTTCTCTGCTCTTTGCCTTCAAAGCAATGTGCGCCCGCGGCTGGGCCTACATTGTGAAGGCTGCGACGATCATCCTTCTCTGCAACACGGTGGTTCAGATCATGCAGACCTTTACCTGGAACTTCCAGGTTGCTGAAACAGCGGACGCTTCTATTCTGGCGTCGATCGCGCATCCATTTGCTTACCTCCTCGTACCGATCACCGGCGTGCTGAGCTGGCAGCTGGCCGCAGCAGCCGTCACCGGTTTTATCGCGAAAGAAAACGTTGTCGGGACGTTGGCAGTCTGCTTTGTCGGGCTGGAAAATCTGATCGATACCGAAGAGCTCGCGATCATCGAAGGCTCTGGCGCAGAAGTTGGCAGCGTGATCGCGATCACGAAGGTTGCAGCGCTGGCTTATCTGATGTTCAACCTCTACACGCCACCATGCTTCGCGGCCATCGGTGCCATGAACTCTGAAATGGCTGACAAAAAATGGCTGTGGGGCGGCATCGGTCTGCAGCTTGGCACAGGGTATTCGGTTGGCTTCCTTGTCTATCAGGTGGGTACGCTCGTTACTACTGGTTCTGTTGGCGCCGGTTTTGCGCCTGGGCTGGTCGCAGTGCTCATTTTTGCAGCCATCCTGGTCTATGCGTGCAGAAACGCAGACAGAACACTCGCAAGCAAATATGCATTAGGTGAGGCGAATTAATTATGGCAAATTCTATTGTTGTTGTGATCCTGGCAGCGATGCTCATCGGCGCATCCTGGTACATTTATAAAGCCAAGAAGAGCGGCAAGAAATGCATTGGCTGTCCGGATGGAGGCGCCTGCGCCATGAGTAAAAATGGCGGAGCCTGCAACTGTCACCAAGATCATCAATAAAATGTGTTTTCCTTTCCGTGTTAAATTTTGCAAAGTCACCTGCAGCTGAGATCAAGTTGCAGGTGACTTTTTTATTCGTTCGTGGTATAGTAAATGGTAGAGAACATATCGCAACAACGATGAAACCGGAGGTGACCCTATGGATAGTTTGAGCGAGATCAGCGCCGTCTACGAACACAAAAAACAGCTGGAAAAACGGCTGGCAGCGCTGAAGGAAGAAGCAAAGCACGCAGAGCAGATGGAGCAGGATGCACAGATGCGCTGCGAGCGCGAGAATCTTGACATGAGAAAGTTTGAGAGCAGCGATTTTCGGCAGTTTTGGTTCAAGCTGCGTGGCCAGTACGAATCCCGTATGCTGGAGAATAACGAGAAGGCTGCCGAGGCCATGCGCGCTTTGAACGATGCCAAGAGCCATGTTTTTGACATCGCTCAGGAAAAGGCGGATGTTGAAGCAGAGCTGGCAACCCTCGATGGTGTGGAAGAAGCTTATAAAAAAGCGTTTGAAATGCATGTAGAGCATCTGGATTACTCCATCCACCGCGAGGAAATTCTGCGCATGCAGGAAAAGATCAACCAGGATGCGCATCAGCTGAAGCTTCTGGCAGAGGCGCGCGATCTGGCACAGCTTGCCAGCCGCAGAGTGAAACAGCTGGAAGACGATCTGCAGACGCTTGAGAGCGTCAAGGATGAAAAGGAAGAAGATAAGGCGCAGGTGGGCATTATTTCTGATCTGTCCGAGCTGCGCATCCAGCTGCATCAGCTGGAGCAGCTTCTGGCGGAAATTGATGCGCTGGAAGCTGAGACGCTTTCTTTCAGCGACCATCTCACTGTGAATACGCTGGATCTTTTCTTCAATAAGGATTCGTCCAGCCAGGCGAAGATGGCGCGCGAAAAAGCAGAGCGTGAACTGAAGCGCGTGACGGAAAGTCTGAGCGAATGCGAGACGACTGTCATGCATCTTGTCGTTGACGTCGAAGAGACCAAGGCGATGCATCAGCGTCAGCTGGAAAACTTTATCAGTGAGACGGAAATCTGAGTTTTTCACGGCTTTTGAAAAATTTTATTCCTCGATTAGTTAAAATTTTATGAAAACATATTGTCAAATGGCAGAGAACCGATTAATATTTATATATATAGATTGCCAGCCATCTTGGCAATAAGGAGGAACTTTTATGAAAGATTATGACAGCAATATCATCCGTAATATCGCGGTGTTGTCCCACGATGGCGCCGGCAAAACGGCGCTCGTAGAGTCGATGCTCCTGATGTGCAAGGGCGTTGACGCTGTAGGCCGCGGCAAGGATAACAAACACATCCTCGACTTTGAACCGGAAGAAATCACCCGCAACGTAACGATCCAGCTTGGTATGGCGCCATGCGAATGGAACGGCTACAAGCTGAACTTCATCGACACCCCAGGGTATTCTGAATTCAGCGGCGAAGTCAGCGAAGCGCTGCGCGCAGCCGATGGTCTCATGCTCGTTATCTCTGCAGAATCCGGCATCCAGGTTGACACCATTCGTGCATGGCAGTATGGCAAAAAGCTGCACCTGCCACGTCTCATCTATGTCAACAAGATGGATATGGAAAATGCCGACTTCTTTGGCTCCCTCGAACGTATGCGTGAGCTCTTTGGCAAATCCGTCATGCCACTGCAGGTTCCAATCGGTGAAGGCGCAGACTTCCACGGTATCATCGACGTGCCTACGATGAAGGCGTATGAATGGGTCAACGGCGAACGCCAGGAATGTGAAATCCCAGCCGATCTCCAGGACCGCGTTGAAGAAGTTTCGGAAATGTGCATGGAAGCAGCCGCAGAAGGCAGCGACGAGCTTACCGAAAAATATCTCGAAGGCGAACCACTCACCCTCGACGAGATCTACGAAGGTCTCTATCAGGGCATGAAGAGCGGCCGCGTTTGCCCAGTGCTCCTCGGCAGCGCTGTCAGCCACATTGGTACCCGTCTGCTCCTCGACTGCATGATCAAATTCATGCCAGACACCACACAGCGCATCAACGAAGCGGTCAATGCTGATACCGGCGAAGAACTTCTCGTCAACCACGACGATCCATTCTCCGCATTTGTCTTCAAGACCACCCTCGACCCATTCAGCGGGAAACTCAGCTATGCGCGCATCATCAGTGGTAAAGCCACCGAAGGTATGGCGTTCTATGACACCACCAATGAAAGCGAAGGCAAGATCTCGAAGATGTTCACTCTCATCGGGAAACGTCAAGAACCACTGACCAGCGCTTCCGCTGGTGACATCATCGTGATCCCTAAGCTTGACGATGTAAAAACCGGCGACACGCTGGCTTCCAAGGAATTCCCTGTGAAGTATCCACCAGTTGACTTCCAGCCATCCCTGTACACCGTTTGCGTGCGTGCAGAAAACAAGGGCGAAGAAGACAAGCTTGGCACCGCGCTCAACAAGATCGCTGAAGAAGATCCAACTTGCGTGCTCCGCAAGGACGTCGAAAGCGGCCAGCTGCAGCTCTCCACCATGGGCGAAGTACATCTTGACCACATCATGAGCAAGATGGAACGTAAATACGGCGTGAAATGCCTCATCGATAAAGTCTACATTCCTTATCGCGAAACCATCCGCGGCAAAGCAACCGCCGAAGGCAAGCACAAGAAACAGAGCGGTGGCCATGGTCAGTATGGTCATGTGGTTCTTGATATCGAGCCAACCACCGATGGTCAGGAATTTGAATTTGTTGACGCCATCGTCGGCGGTGCGATCCCTCGTCAGTTCATCCCAGCTGTTGAAAAAGGCTGCGTTGAAACCCTCGCCAAGGGCGTCATGGCTGGCTATCCACTGATCAATGTCAAGATCACCTGCAAAGACGGCTCTTACCACAGCGTAGACTCTTCGGAAATGGCCTTCAAGGTTGCAGCATCTCTCGCGCTCAAGAAGGGCATTCCTGAAGCAAAACCTGTGCTCCTCGAGCCTATCTATGCCGTTGATGTCATGGTGCCTGAAGAATACATGGGCGATATCATTGGGGACATCAGCTCCAAGCGCGGTCGTGTGCTCGGGATGGAACCAGGTGAAGACGGCATCACCACAGTTAAAGCACGTGTGCCATACGCAGAAATGCTCGACTATGGCGTGCAGCTGCGCGCGATGACCCAGGGCCGCGGTAACTTCGACATGGCATTCGACAGCTACGAAGAAGTTCCAGCCAAGCTGGCTCAGGAAATCATCGACAACTACAAAGCAGACAGCGAAGACGACTGATCGTCTCCGAAAAATAATAATGATCGACATTGGTCCTTTCGGATCAATGTCGATTTTTATGGAAACGTTTGAAGGGAGGCATCTCCATGGATATCGATCCACGCGCTTTTAATGTGACGCTCAAAGCCATCGCCACCATCCACACGCCCTACGAAAGCAAATTTGGCGTACCCAGACAAAGTGGCGTCGTCAATTCGCTGGAAAGTACCATCGTATTTGGGCCAGAATTCCGCAATAAGGACGCGCTCAGAGGGATCGAAGGCTATGACTATCTCTGGCTCATCTGGAGCTTTTCAGAGGCGATCAGGAGCGACTGGTCGCCAACCGTTCGACCGCCGCGTCTCGGCGGAAATGTGCGCCGTGGCGTTTTTGCGACGCGCTCGCCTTTTCGGCCAAATCCCCTCGCGCTTTCTTCGGTGCGGCTTTTGCGCGTGGAGGAGCGCGGCGAGTTGGGGAGCGTGCTCGTTGTTGACGGCGCCGACATGATGGACGGCACGCCGATTTATGACATCAAGCCCTATCTGCCGTTTACCGATAGCCATCCAGATGCACGCGCAGGATTTGCCGATGGTGTTGTGGATCTCGCCCTCGAAGTCGATTTTCCGCCAGCGCTTCTGGCAAAATTGCCCGAGCATCTCAGAAGCGGCGCCGTTGCCATGCTGGCGCAGAATCCGACGCCCCATTATCAGAAAGATCCGGCGCGCGTCTACGGCATCGCCTTTGGCGGCTACGATATCCGTTTCCGCGTTTCTGATGGCGTGGCCGTCGTCGTTGATGTGGTCGCGCAATGAAAGTGCGGTTTGCCGACGGGAATTTGCCAAAACTTTGTTGACATGCTCCAGAATTCAGCTATACTAGACAACGAAAGCTATAAAAAAAGAGGACGGAGGAGGGGGAAAATATGGTTTTTGATCAGGTTAAAGAAAGTCTTGCCGATATCCTGAGCTGCGATGCAGACAAGATCGAATTGGATACCGATCTCGTGCGCGATCTCGGCGTCGATTCCATCGACACCGTTGAGCTCATCATGGCAGTAGAAGACACTTATGATATCAAGATCTCCGACAAAGACGCGGAGGATCTGAAAACCGTCGGTGATGTCGTCGAATTTATCGAAGATCATCTCGAAGACTAAGATCTGCGCATGAAATGCGCCAGATGTGACAGAGACTAAGATATGTCATATGTGACAGAGATGGAGATCTGCCAGAAATTTGGAGACAAAAATAATTGTGCGGAATCGCGCAACTATTTCGACTATGGATTTGTTGCACAATTCGGTTTGAATAATGCAGGAAGTTGTAGTATGATATAAATATAAAGTATCTCAGATACTACCACTTCAAAGGAGAGAAACAATCAATGAGTGACATTTGGGAAACACTTGAAGCACGCATTAAAGGTAAAGACATCACCATCGTATTTCCAGAAGGTGAAGACGTCCGCATCCTCGGCGCTGTCGCACGCCATCAGAAGGACGATCTGATCGTCCCTATCCTTCTCGGCAATCCTGAAAAAGTTCAGGCTGTTGCCAAAGAAGCTGGCATTGACATCGATGGCGTACAGATCATCGATCCAGATAACTATGCAGAATACGACGACATGGTCGCTAAATTCGTAGAACGCCGCAAAGGCAAAGCAACCGAAGAAAAAGCACGCGTTCAGCTGCGCGATCCTAACTATTTCGGCACCATGCTCATCTACATGGGCAAGGCTGACGGCATGGTTTCCGGCGCTTGCCATTCCACCGGCGACACCGTTCGTCCAGCGCTGCAGATCGTCAAGATGAAACCAGGCTGCTCCCGCGTCAGCGGTGCCATGGTCATGCTCAAAGGTGACGAACGCTATCTCTTCAGCGACATTGCCATCAACATCACCGTGGACGCACAGGCCATGGGCGAGATCGCCGTTGAAAGCGCCAAGACCGCTAAGACCTTCGATATTGATCCTAAGGTAGCGCTCCTGAGCTTCTCCACCAAGGGTTCTGCCGTATCCCCAGAAAGCGAAAAGGTTGCAGAAGCCACTAAGATCGCTCAGGAGCTCGCACCAGAACTGCCGATCGACGGCGAACTGCAGTTTGACGCAGCCTTCGTTGCCAGCGTTGGCGAACGCAAAGCTCCAGGCTCCAAGGTGGCTGGTCATGCCAACACCTTCATCTTCCCAAGCCTTGAAGCCGGCAACATTGGTTACAAGATTGCTCAGCGCTTCGGCGGCTTCGAAGCCATTGGGCCAATCCTGCAGGGCCTTGCAAAACCAATCAACGACCTCTCCCGTGGTTGCGATGAAGAAGACGCTTACAAGCTCGCCATCATCACCGCTGCGCAGGCCGTCGCTGAATAAATCGCAGTGAATTGACCATCCTCACGAGAAATTTCGTGGGGATTTTTTATTTTCCCTTGCCAAAGAGCGTCTCATCTGATAAAATATATTGCTGTAATCCCTGCTCTGCAAAGCAGAGCCGTTAGTCCGGGGGGAGGAGGTGCAAAGAATGCGCGATTATGAACTTCTTTATATCATTAAAACTGAAGTTGGCGAAGAACAGACTCAGGCTGTCATCGACCGCTACAACGGCATCCTCGAAGGTGAAGGTGCTACCGTAGAAAAGGTTGACAAATGGGGCAAGAGAAAGCTCGCTTACACCATCGACAAAAAATACACCGATGGCTTCTACGTTTTAGTGAACTTCAAGGGCGAAGCCAACGCCGTTGACGAAGTAGATCGTCTGATGAAGATCGACGAAAATCTTCTTCGCCACATGATCACCCGTGTCGACGAATAATTTTCTCGTCAAAGGAAAGAGGGCCTAAAGCATGAATAAAGTGATTTTGATCGGCCGCCTGACTGCAGATCCAGAGCTCCGCTACACGCCAAGTGGCGCTGCAGTGTGCAGCTTCCGCATCGCTGTCGATCGTCCGTTTAACTCGCAGAGCGGTGAACGCGAAGCCGATTTCATCAACATTGTTGTCTGGAACAAGGCTGCTGAAAACACCGCCAAGTATATGAGCAAGGGCCGTCAGATCGCAGTTGAAGGCCGTTTGCAGATCCGCAGCTATGATGGCAACGACGGACAGCGTCGTTGGGTTACCGAAGTTGTCGCCGACCGCGTCGAGTTCCTCGGCGGCGGTGGTGGAAACACTGGTGGCGCTGGTTATGGCGGGAATAATTATAACGGCAATTACGGCGGTCAACCACAAAACAATTATCAACATCAGAACGAACCATTCAGTCAGCCGGCAGCACCAAGCGATAGCCTTGGTTCTTTTGGCACTGAAGTCAGCTTCAGTGACGAAGATCTGCCGTTCTGACAATCTGAACATGAAATGTGTCAGATTGTCAGCGACTGAGTGAGAAAGGAGTCTTAATCATGGCAAGAAGAGAACGTAACAGACGTTCACGCAAGAAAGTCTGCCAGTTCTGTGTCGACAAGATCGAACACATCGATTACAAAGACACGAACCGTCTGAAAAAATACATGACCGAACGTGGCAAAATTCTTCCACGCCGCATCACTGGCAACTGCGCAAAGCATCAGCGTGCGCTCACCACTGCCATCAAGCGTGCAAGAACCATGGCCCTGCTGCCATACACCAACGACTGATTTTTGGTCACGATATACGAAGAACCCTGTTCCAAGCGGAGCAGGGTTCTTTTTTGTATTAGGATAAAAAGATTTTGAAGTCAAAAGACAGGAGCGGGTGGTATGATCTAAATAGCGTTAAACATAGTGGTTGAGAACAGAGGAGGAAACAACATGTTGAATTTCAATGATGCAAGCTTTGATTATGCCGATCACATTACGCAAACGCTGCGGTACGCCAAGCCCATGACAGCACGCGCATTGTTTGAGTTGATTTTTGTTTCTTATCCAAAACCAGTAGCGTGGCTCTTGAGTCTGAGGGATCAACTTGTGAAACCATTGGGACTCCGGACAGGGAATCATTTTGAGCAACTGATACTTTACGAAACAGAGCGAAAGATGGTGCTGGGGCAGAAAGACAGGCATCTGGATTTCTATGTGGTTTTGGAATGTTTGACGCCAATAGGATCCTGGCAAGATATTCGTGTGAGTACCTATGTCACATATCACAACTTTTTAGGCAAGCTGTATTTTGGGGGGATTCGTATTTTCCATGTTCTCTTAGTAAAAAGTCTGTTGAAACGTGCAGCGAGGATATGGATAAGGAACCAAGCGAACGGATACATCTGATAAAGGTCTGAGACGGTAGCTGTCATTATGTGAAAGAAACTGAGAAAAACACAGCGCTGATGTGGAGCTGTGTTTTTTGACGCTATATTGCAAGAATTAAAGTGTGAAAAATCTGTTTTCTTTACAGAGTCTTCTGTAGTATAATGAAATCAGCTTTATTTAAGTTTATTTTAAGGTGAGGTTTTTGAAAAGGGTGAGAAAAATGGAGCGTAAATTATTTTGTGAGATTCATCCGGCTTTTTACCGCGTGTCTGTTGCTAAGGGACGGGCGTTGCGCCATCTACAGAATCTGCGTGATAAAAGCCGGCTGGCTGTCTGTCGAAGCGAGGCGGAATTGCCAAACCTCGTGAAGGGCCACACGTCGATCATTCTGCGCAAACTGGAAGGGGTGGATATGCGGCTGCAGGAGAGCAAGAAGGTGAATCTTGCTCTGGCGGCGCAGGCGATCAACGGGCTGATCATTCATCCGGGAGAAACGTTTTCATTTTGGTTTCTTGTTGGGAAGCCGACGCGTCGTCGGGGTTATCAGGATGGATTGGTGATAGCCAGCGACGATCTGCGCGCGGAAACGGGCGGCGGGCTCTGTCAATTGGCGAACATGGTGCATTATCTTGTGCTCAACAGCCCGCTGGAGGTGACGGAGCTGCACCATCATACAGATGCGCTGTTTCCGGATGATCGCAGACGTGTGCCATTTGGGACGGGGACGAGTGTGTTCTATAATTATATTGATTATCGTTTCCGCAATAATACGCGCCAGGATGTGCAGCTTCTGCTCTGGATCGAGGACGATGTGCTCAATGGAGAGCTGCGCAGTGAATGGGCGTTTCCGAACCGCTACAAGCTGGTGGAAGAGAATCATCATTTCCGTCGGGAGGGCGATGATTTTTATCGCATCAGTCAGGTGTATAAGATCTGGATCGATCGCCGCTCGGGGCGCGAGATGAATCGGGAGCTGATCTTGGATAACCATTCCAAGGTGATGTACGATCACGCCTTGATCCCAGAAAGCGAGATCCGCAATGATTGAAGGGCTGCTCGCACGTTTAAAGGGTGGCGGTGACCAGATCTGCTATCAGGATGGTGCGCAGGCGCTCACATATGCTGAATGCTATGAGCGGGTGTGCACGTTGGCGCAGGCGCTGCGCAGACAGGGAAATGGTCCGGTTGCTGTGTATGGGCACAAGTGTGCGATGCAGTTTGTATCGATCCTGGCCTGTGTGGCGGCGCAGCGATGCTATGTTCCGTTGGATACGCATATGCCGCGGAAACGCATTGAGGAAATTCTGGCCCAGGCAGGCGCGGAGCTGGTATTGACGAATGCATCGCTGGATGTGCCTGGTGTGGCATGCTTTTCTCCGGAAGCGCTGGTGCAGGCGTATCCGGAGGAGGCGGCTGTTTATCCGACGGAAAATGAGTACGCGTATATTATTTTCACGAGCGGTTCGACGGGAAAGAGCAAGGGTGTGCCGATCTCTTATGAGAATTTGTCGCATTTTATCGCGTGGATCACGCAAGCGGAGGAGCTGGCGGCTTTTCACGGCGCGAGGGTGCTCAGCGTGTCGCGGTTCAGTTTTGATCTCAGTGTGATGGATATTTATTTTACGCTGTTCACTGGCGGAACGATCGTCGCTGTTTCTTACGAGATCCGCGACAATTTGCAGCGATTTTATGACGAGCTGCGCGACGATCAGGTGGCGCTTATGGTGATGACGCCGACGCTGGCGAAGCTGCTGTTGTTGGAAGAAAACTTTTCGCGGGAATATTTTCCGGATCTGCGGGGATTCTTTTTCTGTGGCGAATGTCTGGAAGCTGCGACGGCGCGACGATTGCACGAGCGCTTTCCGGAGGCTGTGGTGATCAATGCCTATGGACCGACAGAATGTACCTGCTGCGTGACGCTGGTCAATATTTCTGCTGAGATGGAAAGAGAAGAGCCGTTGCCTGTCGGCATTGTTTCTCGCGCGGCGGTGGACGTTTTGCTCGAGGATGATGAGATTGTTCTGAGAGGCGGCAGTGTGTTTGGTGGTTATCTCGGCATGGCGCCGGATGATTGCAGAAACGCTCCGAACAGTTTTCATACGAAAGATATCGGCGCGCTGGACGGGGATCTGCTCTATTGCCGCGGGCGCAAAGATTACCAGGTGAAATACGAAGGATATCGGATCGAGCTAGGGGATATCGAGCAAAATCTCCTGCAGATCGACGGTGTTCGCGAAGTGGTTGTCTGCGCGAAGAGAAAATCTGGCACAGGTGTGGTGCGCTTGCTCAAAGCATTTGTGGTGGCAAGTGCCAGCGATCTGGATGAGAAAGCGATCAAATCTGCTCTGGCGAAAAGATTGCCGACTTATATGATCCCGAAAACGATCGTTCTGATGGATGCGCTGCCGGTAAATGCGAACGGAAAATACGACAGAAAGAAGTTGGAAATGTTATGATCGATGTGTGCAAACTGTTGTACGAGATTTGTGAAGACGAGCGTGTCTATGATAAGGATTTTGATCTGCTCGCAGGCGATGTGTTGGATTCATTTGCAATGATCGAGCTGTTTACAGCGCTGGAGGATGAGGGCATCATGATCTCGCCAACGCGCGTGGATCGCGCGATGCTGCAAACGCCGCGTAAAATTGAGGAATTGATCGCCAGCTATTGGTGAAATGTCACCGAAAATCGCAGCCCAGATAAAGGGGCTGCGATTTTTTTGCGCGTTTCTGCGATCTATTATCCGGTGAGTTAATAGGAAATAAAAAGAAATCTTAGGCATATTCCTATTGACTTAATAGGAAAAGAGCGGTATGCTTGGCCCAAGAAAAGAAATCCTGCTTATTAAGTAGAGATTGGACATACAATGGAGGATTTACAAGAACAGGAGGAGATCATATGATCTACGCAGACAACGCAGCAACAACAAAAATGAGCAAAACAGCCATCGACGCAATGCTGCCATATATGGAGGAATACTACGGCAATCCATCCAGCCTGTACGCTTTTGCCCAAAAAGCAAAGGAAGCGCTGGAGGATGCGCGGACGCGGGTCGCAGCCTGCATCGGCGCGGAGCCGCGGGAGATCTATTTCACCTCCGGCGGCAGCGAAGCGGACAACCAGGCGATCATGAGCGCGGCGCGCAGCGGCGAGCGCAAAGGAAAACGCCACATCATTTCCACAGCGTTTGAGCACCACGCGGTGCTCCACACCCTCGACAAATTGAAGGAGCGCGGCTTTGAGATCACGCTGCTGGATGTGCACGCAGACGGCATTGTCACGCCGGAGCAGGTGGCGGAAGCGATCCGCGAAGACACCTGCCTGGTGACGATCATGTTTGCCAACAACGAGATCGGGACCATCCAGCCGATCGCTGAGATCGGCAAGATCTGCCGCGAGCGCGGCGTGCTCTTCCACACCGACGCGGTGCAGGCCGCTGGTCATGTGCCGATCGATGTGAAGGCGCAGAATATTGATATGCTGTCGATGTCCGGGCACAAATTCCACGGGCCAAAGGGTTCCGGCGTGCTTTACGCCAAACGCGGCGTCGTTCTCGACAATATCATCAACGGCGGTGCGCAGGAGCGCGGAAAACGCGCCGGCACAGAAAATATCCCGGCGATCATGGGCCTGGCGGCAGCGCTCGAAGAAGCGTGCCGCGATCTTGACGAAAATGCAGCGCAGATGAGCGCGCGTCGCGACCGGCTCATCGCTGGTCTGCGAACGATTCCATATTCGGAGCTCAACGGCGACGCCGAAAAACGGCTGCCGAGCAACGTCAATTTCTGCTTCGAAGGCATTGAAGGAGAATCGCTTCTCCTGATGCTCGACGACAAGGGCGTGTGCGCTTCTTCCGGCTCTGCCTGCACGAGCGGATCCCTCGATCCGAGCCACGTGCTTCTGGCGATCGGGCGTCCGCATGAAGTGGCGCACGGCTCTCTCCGGCTCAGCCTTGGCGAAGACACCAGTGACGCTGACGTCGATTATATGATCGAAGCGGTGCGCGATGTCGTCGCTCACTTGCGAGGTATGTCGCCATTCTGGCGCGATCTGGAAAATGGAACCCGCGCCCACGTTTTTAAAGAATTTGATACCCAAAAGGGCACAAGGGAGGTTTGACCATCATGGCATTATACAGTGAAAAAGTAATGGATCATTTCCGCAATCCACGCAATGTTGGCGTGATCGAGGATGCGAACGGCGTCGGCGAGGTTGGCAACCCAACCTGCGGCGACATCATGAAGATCTATCTGAAGATTGGCGACGACCAGGTCATCGACAACGTGAAATTTGAAACCTTTGGTTGCGGTAGCGCGATCGCGTCCAGCTCCATGGCGACGGAGCTCATCAAGGGCAAGCCGCTGGACGAAGCGCTGCAGCTGACCAATCGCGCAGTCACCGAAGCGCTCGATGGTCTGCCAACGCACAAGATCCACTGCTCCGTGCTCGCTGAGCAGGCGATCAAAAAAGCGGCGCAGGATTATTACGACAAAAACGGCATCGCTTACGATCCGTCGCTTTTCCCGGCGCATGACGACGATGCCCACGATGCTCACGGCGCCGAATGACAACAGGTTTAACGCTGGTCCGCAGACGGACTGAGCGTTCACCATAACAGGACCTCTTTAAGGAAGCTCTCGCTCGAGGGCTTTCTTTTTTCTTTTCAGCGGAGACGAAAATCGTTATCATAGAAGGAGAACGACGGATGAGGTGAGAATCAATGGCAAGACTGCTTTTATTAGAAGACGATCAGAGTTTGATCGATGGTCTGGTGTATGCGCTGACGAAGGAAGGCTTTGCCCTCGACGTGGCGATGACGGTGCGAGAAGCCCGTGCGCAGTTGGCGGTGCAGGCGTATGATCTGCTGCTTCTGGATCAAACGCTGCCAGACGGCAGCGGACTGGCGCTGTGCGAAGAAGTGCGCGCTGGAGGCAACGCTGTGCCGATCATTTTTCTCACAGCGATGGACGAGGAGATCCAGGTGATCCGCGCGTTGGACGCTGGCGGCGACGATTATATCACGAAGCCGTTCAAGCTCGGCGAACTGTGCTCGCGCATTCGTGCGCAGCTCAGACGCAGTGGCATGCTGCGCCAGCAGGAGCAGGAACCAGGCGCGGAAGGAACGGTGCGCATCGAAGGTGGACGCGCTTATCGCGAGGAGGAGCCGCTGGAGCTGACAGCGACGGAGCTGCGTCTGCTCGCTTGTTTTCTGCGTAACAGGGGACAGGTGCTGACGCGGGAGCAACTGCTCGCTGCGCTTTGGGACGAGGACGCGAATTTTGTCGACGACAACACGCTGTCGGTCTACATCCGCCGGCTACGCGAAAAGGTGGAACGCGATCCTTCGTCGCCGCAGCATTTGCGCACGGTGCGCGGCCTCGGCTATGAGTGGAGGGAGGACGTATGACGATATTCTGTGATCGGGCCAATCGGTGGTATCTTGGCTTTCTCTGTGGCTTGCTGCTGCTGGCGGTGGGCTTGGGCGTGATCTTTTCCTGGCAGCTTGGGCAGGCTGCACAGGAAGTGCTTGTGGCGCGTGAAGAAACGGTGGCCGCGGTGCTTTTGGCAGAAGGTGTGCCTGAAACGACGGTGGCGAAGGCTTTTGCCGAAGAGAGCGGGCATTCTGCAGCGGCTGCTACGCTTTTGGAAAAGATCGGTCATGACAGAGCGACTTCGCCGTTGCTTTTTCCGGCGCTGCGCGATCAGATGGAGCGCGCCTGCGGTGTGGTGCTCATCGGTACGCTGTGTATCGGTGCGCTTGCGATCGTTGCTGCTTTTGTTTTTTTGCGGCGGCAGGAGCGGCGATATCTGACAGCGGCAGAGAAGGTCGCTGCCTATGCAGCGGGAGATTTTTCTGTGCGGCTGCCGCAAAATGAAAACGGCGCGCTGGCGCAGCTTTTTGCGGCAGTCGAGGAATTGGCGCGCTCGCTCGCGGCGAAGAGCGAAAATGAGCAGCGCGTGAAGGATTTTCTCAAGAGCATGATCTCGGATATTTCTCATCAGGTGAAAACGCCGTTGGCGGCGCTGCGCATGTACAACGAGATCACCATCGCTGAGCCGGAGAATGTCGCCACTGTGCGCGACTTTGCCGCGAAATCGGAGCGCGCGCTGGATAAACTCGAGCAGCTGATCCAGTCGCTGTTGCGCCTGACGCGGCTGGACGCCGGCAGCGTCGTTTTCGCGCGCGAGCCTGTCGCATTATCTGCGCTTGTGGCGCGTGCGCTGGAGCCGTTTTCGGCGCGTGCAGAGCGTGAGCATAAGACGATGACGGTGACTGGCGACGATGAAACAGTGCTCCTATGTGACGCCGCCTGGACAGAAGAGGCCGTCGGCAATCTTGTGAAAAATGCGCTGGATCACACGCAATCTGGCGGTCACATTTGCATCAGCTGGGAGAAGGGGCCGGCACTCTTGCGGCTCAGCGTCAGCGACGACGGCGCTGGCATTTCGGCGGAGGATATCCACCATATTTTTAAGCGCTTTTATCGCAGCACGACGTGCAGCGGCAGCGGCGTCGGGCTCGGTCTGCCGATCGCCAAAGCCATCGTCGAAGGCCAGGGCGGCACGCTTTCTGTTGTGAGCGCGCCAGGTGAAGGCGCGACGTTCACGATGGCGTTTCCGTGCGGGTGATGGGCTTGAAATTTTGGGGCGGAGATGGTATAGTAGAGAAGAACAAGAGAGAATGAAAAATTGTGATCATGCATCATGTTCACGCAACAAAGAATCCCCTAGTCCGGCCAAGGAAGCTAGGGGATTTTTTCATGTTGCGATGCCTACTTATTTGTCCTTGTCATTATTGAGCCAGTTTCGTAACTTCTTATAGCATGACTGGGTATTCTGTTCTACGATATTGGTTCGCCAACCTTACAAAATTGTAAGCTTCAGATTCACTGGATTGTAAGCTTGGCCTGCTATCCTTTGAGGAAAGGAGGCAAGATCAACATGGAAATTTTGAACGTACAACATCTGTCGAAAACCTACGGCAGCGGTGAGACGAAGGTGGAAGCGCTGCGCGATGTCTCGTTTTCTCTCGAGAAGGGAGAATTCGCCGCCGTCATTGGCGAGAGCGGTAGCGGCAAATCGACGCTGCTCAACTGCATCGGTGGGCTTGATATGCCGAGCAGCGGCAAGGTGCTCATCGACGGGCAGGATCTGTTCGCGATGGGTGAGGAAGCGCGGACGATCTTTCGCCGGCGCAGCATCGGCTTTGTGTTCCAGTCTTACCAGCTGGTGCCAGAGCTGGACGTGGAGCAGAACATCATTTTTCCGCTGTTGCTCGATTATCGCAGGCCGAAGCAAGCGGAGGTTGATGAGATCCTCGAGGTGCTCGGGCTTGCGGCGCGGCGTCATCATCTGCCGAGCCAGCTTTCCGGCGGCCAGCAGCAGCGCGTCGCCATCGGTCGCGCGCTGATTACGCGGCCCAAGCTCATTCTCGCCGATGAGCCAACGGGAAATCTCGACAGCGCCAACAGCCGGGATGTCATCGATCTGCTCACGCAGGCGTCGCGCCGCTATCAGCAGACGATCCTCATGATCACCCACAACACGGCGCTCACATCGGCGGTGGATCGGGTGCTGCGCGTGAAAGATGGCGTCGTCACAGATCTGGGGAGGAAGCGCAATGAAAAATTATCTTGAGCTTGTTTCCCTTTCCGCAAAGGTGCGTCGACGCCAGAACCGCATGTCTGTCGTCTGCATTGTGCTCGCAGTGTTTCTCGTGACGACGATCTTCGGCATGGCGGATATGTACATTCGCGCGCAGATCACGCAGGTCCAGCAGGACAACGGCATTTTTCACGTCGGTGTGCTGGATGTGAGCGACGACGAAGCGGCGCTCATCGCTGCGCGTCCGGATGTTTCCGCAGTGTCGCGCTACGGCGTCATTCCTTACGAGGAGGACGCGCCGTACACGCTTTTCGGCAAGTCGATCCTCGTCGCTGGCTGTGACGAAGCGATGATGACAGAGATCATCCCTGATGCCATCGACGACGGAATTTTTCCGGAAAGCGCAGACGACGTCATGCTGACGCAGAACGCGCGGGATGTCTACGGTGTGAAAATTGGCGATGCGGTGACGATCACTGCGCCGGATGGCAGCAGGATCTCGCGCACCGTCAGCGGCTTCTGCAAGGACAGCGCGCAGACGATGTCTGCCGATGGGCTTGGCGCCTTTTTCTCGACGGAGGGATTCCGCCAGGTGTACGCCGAAGCAAAGGGGATGGACGCGCAGTCGCTTGCGAACGTCAACCTCGACGATGTGAACAGCGGGCTCTATGTGCAGTTTGCGCATCCGTTTTTCGCGCGGCAGGCGATCAGCGATCTCAAAGCGGACATGGATCTTTCCGACGATCAGATCGTGGAAAACGTGAAGCTCCTCGGCCTCTACGGACAGAGCGCGAGCTCGACGATGATGCAGATCTATCTCACAGCGATCGTGCTCGGCGTGCTGGTGCTCATTGCTGGCGTGCTCATGATCGCTTCGAGCCTGAACACGAGCGTCGCTCAGCGCACAGAATTTTACGGCATGCTGCGCTGTCTCGGCGCGACGCCGAAGCAGGTGATGTGGCTCGTGCGCCGGGAAGCGCTGCGCTGGTGTCGTTTCGCGATTCCCTGCGGGGTGATCGTGGGCGTGGTGCTGATCTGGATCCTCTGCGCCGTGCTGCGCCATCTCGCGCCGGAGTATTTTGCGGAAATGCCGGCGCTCGGCGTGAGTGTGCCGGCGATCGTCGCCGGTGTCGTGCTCGGACTTGCGACGGTGCTCGTCGCTACGCGCGCACCAGCGAAACGCGCTGCGAAGGTGTCGCCGCTCGTCGCTGTCAGCGGTAACGCCACCGATCAGCTGCCAGTGCGCTCCGCTGCGTCTACGCGGCATCTGCGCGTGGAGACCGCCCTCGGCATCCATCACGCGCGAGCCAGCCGCAAAAATCTCCTGCTCATGACCGGCTCGTTTGCCTTCAGCATCATCCTCTTTCTGGGATTTTCCGTCGCTGTTGACATGATGCAGAGC
This sequence comes from uncultured Peptococcaceae bacterium, assembly GCA_900552455.1. Taxonomy (GTDB): domain Bacteria; phylum Bacillota; class Peptococcia; order Peptococcales; family Peptococcaceae; genus UMGS1590. The sequence continues at coordinate 167,198 of URZX01000001.1, forward strand.
GCGCTGCGTCCGCTCGCGCCATGGACGCCGGATGTTTCCATCACGAGCAGCGACAATTCCTGCGCGATCGATCCCGCACTTCTCAACACGTTTGCGGGCGATGGCATCGTCGAAGCGGCTTACGGGCGTATGCTCGCCTGCGATCTTCCGGCGACAGGCGACAATGCGAGCGGCACCGTCGATCTGGCAAGCTACGACGCGCGTCAGTTCGCCTGGGCAGAGGATTATCTATTGGAGGGCGATCTTTCCGCTGCGGAAAATGAGCCAAACGCCGTGCTCGCTGTTTATCGCGAAAACAGCGGCCAGGCTCCGCTGGCCGTCGGCGACGAGCTTTCGCTCACAGTGAACGGCCAGCAGCAGAAGGTGACCGTTGTCGGGCTTGTCAGCCAGTCGCCGTTCGTCTCAGGCAGCGATCTCGGGACGCTCATCTGCTCGGAGGACACCTTCCGCGCCCTCACCGGCGAGACCGCCTACAGCGTCATCGATCTCCAACTTGCGCCAGGCGCCAGCGACGCAGATGTGAACGCCATCCGCGCGCAGGCAGGAACAGCGGTGACTTTCGTCGACGATCGACTTTCGAACGCCAGCGCCCGCGGCACGTATTATTGCTTTGCGCTTTTCGTCTACGGATTTCTTGCCGTGATCGCTCTTATTGCCGTGTTTAATGTGATCAACAGCATCGCCATGAGCGTCTGCGCGCGTACGCGTCAGTACGGCGTGTTCCGCGCCCTCGGGCTTTCGGATCAGCAGCTTGCGCGCATGGTCACGAGCGAAGCTGCGACTTACACCGTTCTCGGCGGCATCCTCGGCACAGCGCTCGGGCTTGGCTGCCATTATCTGCTCTACACCAGCCTGCTCACAGAGATCTGGGGCGTCAGCTGGACACTGCCGCTGCAGGAGCTTGCAACCATCCTCGCAGTCATGCTCGCTGCCGTCGTCTTCGCTGTTCGCGGGCCCGTGCGCCGACTGAAAGCACAAGCCATCGTCGAGACCATCGCTGCTGAATGAATACGACAGAAAATCGAGTTCGTCGTGGGCTCGATTTTTTCTTTGCGATTTTTGTGAGATTTCGCGGAGGGTTTTCTGGTATACTGGTGACCATACGAAAGGACGTGATCTCATGATCAATTATTCGGAAGATCAGGAAAAACTTTATCATCTGCAGGTGGGGCGCGGGGACGTTGGGCGCTATGTGCTCCTGCCGGGCGATCCCAAGCGCTGTGCGCAGATCGCGGCGTATTTTGACGATCCACAGCTCGTCGCCGACAGCCGCGAGTTTGTGACCTACACGGGCACGCTCGATGGCGAAAAAGTCAGTGTCACCTCGACAGGCATCGGCGGACCGTCGTCGGCGATCGCGCTGGAGGAGCTCGTGATGGCTGGCGCCGACACCTTTGTGCGCGTGGGCACCTGCGGCGGCATGCAGCTGGATGTGAAAAGTGGCGACATTGTCATCGCAACCGGCGCCATCCGCATGGAGGGCACGAGCCGCGAATATGCGCCGATCGAATTTCCGGCTGTCGCCGATCTTGACGTGACGAATGCGCTCGTGCAGGCGGCGAACGCACTGGATCTGCCGCATCATGTGGGTGTGGTGCAGTGCAAGGATTCTTTCTACGGCCAGCATTCGCCGGAGACGAAGCCGGTCGCCGCTGACTTGCTCTATAAATGGGAGGCCTGGAAAAAACTCGGCTGCCTGGCGTCGGAAATGGAATCGGCGGCGCTTTTTGTCATCGCCAGCCATCTGCGCGTGCGTTGTGGCTCCTGCTTCCTTGTCATGGCGAACCAAGAGCGCGCAGCGGCGGGGCTGGAAAATCCCGTTGTCCACGACACAGATGCAGCGATCCGCACTGGCATCGAAGCGCTGCGCCTGTTGATCGCGCAGGACAGGGAGGCGTGAGCATGGACGAGCAGATGATCCGCACGCTGATCCACGAAGCGACGAGCGCGCGCCGCCAGGCCTACGCGCCGTACTCCCATTTCTGCGTCGGTGCGGCGCTCCTCACAGCGGCAGGAAAGATCTACAACGGCTGCAACATCGAAAACGCAGCTTACACGCCGACGAACTGCGCCGAGCGTACGGCATTTTTCAAAGCGGTCAGCGAGGGTGAGCGGGATTTTGCCGCGATCGCCATCGTCGGCGGAAAAACAGGCGAAGCGCTCGCGCCGACTGCGCCTTGCGGCGTCTGCCGCCAGGTGATGCGCGAATTCTGTGCGCCGGAGAAATTTCGCATCATTCTTGCGACGAGCGAGGAGGATTATCAGATCCACACGCTGGCGGAATTTTTTCCGCGGGGCTTCGGCCCGGACAATCTCCTTTCAGCTACCTGAGGAAACAGTCACTATCCGACTGGATGAAAGTGCTTACCCATGGTAAAATCTCTGCGATGCGGTCGAATGGCATTCTTGCCTGCGACCGCCGTAATTATTTGGATTCATTTTTTATTTTGCGAAAGGATGATTTGCGTTCAATGAACACTGCGGAAAACATCAAAAAACAAAAATTCCTTGGCAAAAAAGGGATGGTGCTGTTTATCACGCTGATGAACATGTTCATTCCGCTGTCGACGGACCTCTATCTGCCGGCGCTGCCGACGATGAGCACCCACTTTGACGCGTCGGCGTCGCTGGTCAATCTGACGCTTGTCAGCTTTTTCTTCTTTTTCGCAGTTGGCACGATCCTGCTCGGGCCGCTCTGCGACAAATACGGCCGCCGCAAGGTGCTGCTCATTTCCAGCGCTATGTACACGCTTGCCAGCGCCAGCTGTGCGCTTTCGCCGAATGTCTATGTCATGATCGCTGCGCGCGTTTTCCAGGGCATCAGTGCTGGCGGGATCATTTCGGCTTCCACGGTGCTTGTCAAGGATTGCTTCGCTGGTCGTCAGCGTGAGACGATCCTCGCTGTTGTGCAGTCGGCGTCTGGTCTGGCGCCAATGCTTGCGCCGGTGCTGGGCGCGCTGCTTTTGCAGATCACGGACTGGCGCGGCGCTTTTGAAGTGCTGACGCTTGCTGGGTTGATCGTGTTTGTGCTGTCGTTCCTTTATCAGGAAACGCTGCCGGAGGAAGAGCGCCTCACTGAATCTGCGTTCGCGTCGCTGGGTAAGCTGGTTACTGTCGGCAAGAACATGGGCTTTTTTGTGCCATGTATTATTTTCTCGCTGTACAATTTTGCCTTCATGGGCTACATTTCTGTGTCGTCGTATATCTATGTCGATTTCTTCGGCCTCAGCGAGCAGATGTATAGCTATTTCTTCGCGGTGAACGCGCTTGTTTCGCTGCTTGGGCCGGTGATCTATGTGCGCTTCCTGACGAAGATGAGCAAGCAGAAGCTCATCTACACCTGCTTTTTCGGCTACATCGTCGCTGGTGCGATCCTGCTCTGCTTCGGTCAGATCATGCCGCTCTTGTTCTGGATCGGATTTGCGCCGTTCACGTTCTTTGGTTCGCTGATCCGTCCGTTCAGCTCCAACCTGCTCCTGGAACAGCAGAAGGGCGACACGGGCTCGGCGTCTTCGCTGTTGAACGGGATCTTCACTGTCATCGGCAGCGTTGGGATGATGGCGGTTTCTGCTGCGTCCAACGGCGTGTTCGCGCTTGGCGTGGTGGTGCTCGCCAGCGGCGTTATCAGCGTGCTCGGCTGGACGCTGCTCATGCGCTCAAAGATCACCATCGTTGGCGTGAAGGAATGACCCGCTACAATCCACGTGCGTTTGCGCGTGGATTTTTTGTTGCACCGGGAGCCGCTTTTGTATTACACTACGTCTGTAACGAAAGCAGGTGACAAATTTTGCAAACACTTGATTATTATACGATAGACGGCGCGCTGGGCTGGAGCCAGGATTGGTTCCGGGACTGGTGGATGCATCTCGGCGGCTGCGCAGCGGTCACGGCCTGCGACTGCAACATTTTGCTGGCGCGGGACCACGGCCTGGCGGCGCTCTATCCTCACGATCCGCAGCTGGTGACGCGTCAGGATTATGAGCGCTATGCGATGACGATGAAGTCCTATCTGCGGCCACGACGCACGGGCATCGACCGGCTCTCGATCTATCTCGAGGGGATCACGCGCTTCTGGCACGACCGCGATATTTTTTCGCTGCGCGCTGAGGGGCTTCTTGGCGATGTGCGCTGGCAGGCTGCGTGGGATCTCGTGCGGCGACAGATCGATCAGAATCTGCCGGTGCCGTGTCTGCTCCTGCATCACAGGGACAAAGCCTTCGACGATTTTCAGTGGCACTGGTTCAATCTCGCTGGCTACGACGAGCGCGGCGGGGCGCATCTTGTGCGCGCAGTGACCTATGCCCACGAATTCTGGCTCGATCTGCCAGCGCTCTGGAACACCGGCCACGCGCAGAAGGGCGGGCTGATTTGTTTAGTGAGGAGTTAGGAGTGAGCCGCTTCGCGGCCGAGCGCGCTGCGCTTGCTCGGAGTGAGGAGTTATTTTACAGGATGATCGACGCTCGTGGCTACGCATAAAAAAATGCAGTAGACTGCAAGATCTATGCTGAAATTAGAAAAGTTTGCAATGGACTGCAAACTTTTTTGGGAGGATGATATTTTGAGCGATACTTTCAAAAAAATGCTGAGTTATTACAAGCCCTACATGGGGATTTTTCTGGCGGATATGCTCTTTGCGACGCTGTCGGCGGCGGTGGCGCTGATCATTCCGCTGGTTGTGCGCTATGTGACGTCGACCTTGATCTACGAGCCGCGGGAGGTGATCCTGCAGCACACGGCGTATATCGCGGCGGGACTTTTGGTGCTCCTGATCGTTGACTGCTACAGCCGATTTTTCATCGGCAACTATGGCCACGTCATGGGCGCGAAGATCGAGTACGACATGCGCGAGGAGGTCTTCGACCATCTGCAGAAGCTGTCGTTCTCGTTCTACGACGACGCCAAGGTTGGCCAGCTGATGAGCCGCGTCACCAACGACCTTTTCGACATCACCGAGCTTTTGCACCACGGACCGGAGAACATCATTCTCTCGCTGCTCAAGATCATCGGCGCGTTCGTCATCCTCGTCAGTATCAATGTGCAGCTGGCGCTGGCGGCGTTTGTGATCCTGCCGATCATGTTCGTTTTCGCCCTCGTCCTGAACAGACGCATGCGCCGCGCGTCGCGCCGCAATCGCGAAAAGATTGCCGAGATCAACGCGCAGATCGAGGACAATCTCGCCGGCATCCGCGTGGTCAAATCCTTCGCCAACGAGCAGGAGGAAAACCGCAAATTCTCCGTCGGCAATCAGGGATTCCTCGCCGCCAAGAAAAACAGCTACCATTACATGGGCACCTTCCAGGCTGGCGTCGGCTTTTTCACGACGCTGATCCAGGTGAGCGTCATTATCACCGGCTGTGTGCTCATCGCGAACGGGCGCCTGGATATTCCGGATCTTGTGACCTTCCTGCTGTACATCAGCGTGTTCACCGAGCCGATCACGACCCTTGTCAATTTCACCGAGCAGTTTCAGAACGGCTACACCGGCTTTGAGCGTTTTCGCGAGCTGATGGATCTCGAGCCGGACATTGAAGACAGCCCGAACGCCGTACCGCTGGAAAATGTGCGCGGCGACATTCATTTCGACAATGTTTCCTTCCATTACAAAGAAAATGCCGAGGACGTTCTGCAGCACGTGAGCCTGGACGTTCCCGCCGGCAGCTATGTGGCGCTGGTTGGCTCGTCTGGTGCTGGCAAGACCACGCTTTGCTCGCTGATCCCGCGCTTCTACGACGTTTCCAGCGGGCGTATCACCGTCGATGGCCACGATATTCGCGAGGTCACGCTGAAAAGCCTGCGCGACAACATCGGCATCGTGCAGCAGGATGTGTATCTCTTCGCCGGCACAATCTACGAAAACATTCTCTACGGACGCCCGGACGCCACGCCGGAGGAAGTCGTTCAGGCGGCGAAAAACGCCAACGCCCACGATTTCATCATGGCCTTCCCGGATGGCTACGACACCGACATCGGCCAGCGCGGCATCAAGCTTTCCGGCGGTCAAAAGCAGCGGCTCTCCATCGCGCGCGTCTTCCTCAAGAATCCGCCGATCCTCATCTTTGACGAAGCCACTTCCGCCCTCGACAATGAGAGCGAGCGCATCGTCCAGGAATCGCTGGAGAAGCTCGCCGAAAACCGCACCACTTTCGTCATTGCCCACCGCCTTTCGACCATCCAGAACGCCGAGCGCATCCTCGTGCTCACTGAAGACGGCATCACCGAAAGCGGCACTCACGCCGAGCTGCTCGCCCAGGGCGGCGTCTACGCGCATTTGTACAATACCTGAGGAGGTTTGCAGATGAATGATCAGATTCTCATCGACAACGTTTGTCAGCGCATGATCGCTTTTGATCGTGGCGATGCCAAACGCATCCAGCATTTTCTCAAGGTCCACGCCTATGCGCGGCTCATCGCCCACGGCGAAAAGGTCGACACGAAAACCCAGCGCATCATCGAGCTTGCTGCCCTCGTGCATGACATCGGCATCCATCCTGCCGAGGAAAAATACGGCCGCTGCGATGGCAAATTGCAGGAGCAGGAAGGACCAGCACCAGCCCGCGCGCTTTTGGCAGCAACCGGCGTGAGCGAGGACGATATCGACCGCATCACGTGGCTCGTCGCCCATCACCATACGTATGTTCCAGTGGATGGCATTGACCACCAGATCCTCATCGAAGCGGATTTCCTTGTCAATCTCTACGAGGATCCGGTCAGCGCCGACGCCATCCGCCACGCTTACGAAAATATCTTCCGCACCGAAACCGGCCGCGCCCTCTGCCGCGCGACCTTTGGGCTGGAAGACGAGTGAACACAAAATGGGCGACCATCTCGCGAAAGATGGTCGCCCGTTGTCGTTTTAAGCGCTGGCGTTTTGCTCAGCGATATAGCCGTCAATGTCGTTGATGATATACTGCTCGCCGGTGGTGTGGAGCGCGGCAAAACAATCGTAAATGTATTCCCACACGTCGTAGGTGTTGAAAAGCGCCGCCACTTCCTGACCGGTAAGATCTTTCGCCGCTTTGTAGCGTTCTACGCAGTAGATCAGAAAATTTCCTGCTTCACTCATGGTCACGCCTCCTCTGGATAAGTGATGGTGCCCGTGCGCCGCTCTTCGTCAAACAGCTGATAGAGCATCGGCGCACTGAGATGCCAGAGCTTCGTGGATTCGTCTTCCAGCGCTGCATAAAGCTCAGAGGGATAAAATTTTTTCGCTGCCGCGATCTCGTCGCAGTTGTCGTGTGCCGCGATCAGCGCGATCACCTGGGGAACAATGAGCGTCATCAGCGCAGCAAATTGTTTCTGTTCCATGGCTTCACGCTCCTTCCAGTGTTCCGAGAAATGTGAGCTGGCCAAGCGCTTTTTCAGTGGTGAAAACCATTTGGTCGTAAAGTTTTTTGATCTTGAGTGCTTCCAGCGTCTGCGCTTTTGTCAATACGCCAGAGGCGTAGAGGGCAAAGGTTGTATAAACGTCATCATTAGCGACTGGCCCGAAGACAATGTCATACGTTTTTCCGTCGTAAGTGCCAGCGCGATTTTGTGAGACAAAATCCAGCCACGCCTCATCCGCACTCGTAAAATGCAACAGGCTGTATTCAGAAAAAGCGCGCGTTTCATCCAATTCATACACGCTGACAATTTTTCCGCCAGACTTGCGACGACGGTAAACCTTTTCAGCAAAGGCGATGGCTTGATCCTTGTTGGTTGTTGTGTAAAAACCGAAGCCAAAATCCAGAAAGCGGTTTTGTTTGATCAGCTTTGGCTCAGCGACAACAACATTACTTCCGTGGTAAATGATCATGCGAAACACTCCTTCATGTATGTATAATACGCAAGATCATTAGAAAGTGCAATGAGATCGCATGATATTTTTCAGGGACGGCGACGATTTTTCTATTTTTCGCAGATTTCAAGTAAAACAGAATGGTTCACGCTGTTGGAGAATATCGATGATGATGCAGGTGTCGATCAATGCTTTCATAATTTCTGCGCCCTTTCTTTGTGGGCTTCTTCGAGGGTGGTATCTGCGGGGATGATGCCGAGCAGGGAATCTGCCATTTTCCGACGATCGGAGGTTGGGCTGGTGAGTTTGGCAAGCGTTGCGCACGAAAATCCTTGCGCTGCGAGCGTGGATGCGGTAGTCTGGTGGAAAACGAAAGGATGGGATGAACGATGGATTTCAGAGAATTGATCATAAAGCGTCGCAGCAGACGTGTGTACACGGGGGCACGGATCGCAGACGATGCGCTGTCGCAGATCGTTGAGGCTGGGCTGCTTGCGCCGACGGGGCGCAATCTGCATCCGGCGGAGGTAATCGTTGTGCGCGAGAAAGAAATGCTGGAGCGACTATCCCACGCGAAGACGGGCGGCTCGGCGCTAATCGCAAGCGCGGATGCGGCGCTGGTGGTCGTGGGCGACACGACGCGCTCGGACACCTGGGTGGAGGATTGCTCGATCATGATGGCCTACATGCAGCTGGCAGCAGAGGAGCTGGGAATCGGCAACTGCTGGGTGCAGATCCGCAGCCGTCAGTCGCAGACGATCCTGGCGAATGGCGAAAATCTGCCGTCGAACGCGTTTGTGCGCGAAGCGCTGGAGATTCCGGAAGCGTACGATGTGCTGGCGATCCTGGCTCTTGGCGAAAGCGAGGAAACGCGCGCGCCGCACACGGCGGAGGATCTCGACTGGAGCCATGTGCACGACGAGCGCTTCTGAGCGTTTGCAGCGCGCAACAATCGCCCGTTTCATTGAAATGCGTGCCGATTCATGCTATAGTATAAGATAACCTGATAAAATCCTATTAAGAAAGCAGAGTTGATCTTTTATTTATGGACAGTAGTTTGATAGGCATGACCGTTGCCATTGTGATCCTCGTGATGTGCTCGGCGTATTTTTCCGCCACGGAGACGGCGTTCACCTCGCTCAACACGATCCGCATGAAAACCTGGGCGGAAAACGGCGACAAGCGCGCTGCGCGGGCGCTGGCTGTGGGCGAGGATTATGACAAGCTGCTCTCGAGCATTCTCATCGGCAACAACATTGTCAACATCACGGCGACGACGATCTCTACCCTGCTCTTCACGAAAATCTTTGTGACCTACGGGGCCACGATCTCGACGGTTGTGATCACGATTGTGGTGCTGATCTTTGGCGAGATCTCGCCAAAAAGCGTGGCCAAGGAATTTCCTGAGCGCTTCGCGATGTTTTCGGCGCCGATCCTGCGCGTGATCATTCTCGTGCTGACGCCGCTGAATTTCCTCTTCAGTATGTGGAAGAAGCTGCTCTCGAAGATCTTCAAGCCTTCCGGCGATGATGGCATCACTGAAGAAGAGTTGATGGGCATTGTCGACCAGGCTGAGAGCGAAGGCGGGCTGGACGCCCACGAAGGGGATCTCATCCGTGCCTCGATCGAGTTCAACGAGCTGGATGTGTCGGATATTCTGACGCCGCGCGTGGATCTTGTCGCTGTCGACGAGGAATCGACGATGCAGGAGGTTGGCGCGCTTTTCGTGGAAAACGGCTACTCGCGTCTGCCGGTTTACCATGAAACGATCGACAACATCATCGGCGTCATTCACCAGAAGGATTTCTACAAGGCGCGCGTGCGCGGCGAGGATCGTCTGGCGATGATCAAATCGCCGGTTGTCTACACGACGCCGAACACGAAGATCTTCAAGCTGCTGCGCATCCTGCAGATGAACAAGGTGCACATGGCTGTGGTCGTCGACGAATACGGCGGCACGGAAGGGATCGTGACGCTGGAGGATATCCTCGAAGAGCTTGTCGGCGAGATCTGGGACGAACACGACGAGGTCACAGAATTTCTCCACAAGCAGCCGGACGGCAGCTACAACATTGACTGTACCACCGACCTTGACGATATGTACGATCTCTTTGAGATCAAGGGCGAGTGCGAAGCGTCCACGGTTTCCGGCTGGGTGCTGGAGCAGATCGACCGCATTCCAAAGCAGGGCGATCATTTCATCGCCGAAGGGCTGGAGGTCACCGTCACTGCTGTGGACAATCGCCGCGTCATGGAGATCAATGTCAAGCCGGTGCCGCAGGAAACAGCGGAATCTGACGACGAATAATCACACATCGCCACCTGCTGACAACAGCGGTGGCGATTTTCATGCAGCGCGTGCATCACAGTGCGTGAAAATTGTTCGCTGTATAAGGCTTTTTGTTTTTGCATTTACACAGACTTGTGGTAAAATATACATAATGCGTCGCTTTAGCGCGGCGCAGGAGACTAACAGATGATCGCTATCATCAGAAAGGGAGACATATCACATGCATACAGGTTCTATCATTGTATTGATAACGATCTTCGTGTATCTCGTTGGCATGGTTTTGATCGGTGTCTATTACGGCAAGCGCAACAGCTCCACCTCTGAGTTTTATCTCGGTGGCCGCACGCTCGGGCCATACGTCACCGCGATGAGTGCCGAAGCATCGGACATGTCCAGTTATCTGCTCATGGGGATTCCGGGGCTGGCGTATCTGTCAGGGATGGCACACGCTGGCTGGACCATCGCCGGGCTTGCCATCGGGACGTATTTTAACTGGCTTTTCACTGCGCAGCGTCTGCGCCGTTACACCCACATTACGGACTCTTTCACATTCCCACAGTTTTTATCGCACCGCTTCCACGAGGAGAAAAATGTGCTCGCTGCGATCGGCGCGGTCGTCATCGTTATTTTCTTCGTGCCATACACGGCTTCCGGCTTTGCGGCCTGCGGCAAGGTGTTCTCGACGCTGTTGGGCCTTGACTACACTGTGACGATGGTCGTTTCGGCGATCGTCATCGTCAGCTACATTGCCATCGGCGGGTTCCTGGCGGTGTCGATGACAGACTTTATCCAGAGCATCATCATGTCGGTGGCGATCTTCTTCGTCGTCGGTTTCGCAGTTGTGAACGCCGGCGGGGTGGATATCATTCTCGACAATGCACGCGCGCTGCCGGGGTATCTGTCGGCGACGCTTTCCTACGATCCAACGACGGACAGCTCGACGAGTTTTGGCCTGCTTTCGATCATCACGACGCTCTCCTGGGGGCTGGGCTATTTCGGGATGCCGCACATTCTCCTGCGCTTTATGGCCATCGAGGATGAGCAGAAGCTCAAGGTTTCCCGCCGCGTCGGCACTGGCTGGGTCATTCTCGCAATGGCGCTGGCTGTCTGCATCGGTATCGCTGGCCACACGCTGAGCCTTGAAGGCGTCATTCCGATGCTCGAAGGCTCTGCTTCGGAAAACATCCTGATCGAGATCGCCAATCTGCTCTCTGGCTTTGGCGTGCTCGCAGCGATCATGGGCGGGATCGTTATCTCCGGTATCCTCGCCAGCACGATGTCCACGGCGTCGTCCCAGCTTCTGGCGGCGGCGAGCAGCGTGAGCCAGGATATTGTGCAGGAAACCTTCCACATCCGTCTCACAGACAAGCAGAGCATTGGTCTTGCGCGTCTCACGGTTGTGCTGATCTCTGTGCTCGGTATCATCATCGCGCGCAATCCGGACAGCTCCGTTTTCCAGATCGTTTCCTTCGCCTGGGCAGGCTTCGGCGCCAGCTTTGGTCCGCTGATCATCTGCGCCCTCTACTGGAAGCGCACCACCTGGCAGGGCGGCCTTGCCGGGATGATCGTCGGCGGAGCGATGGTCTTCATCTGGAAATATCTGATCGCGCCAATGGGCGGCGTCTTCGCTGTCTACGAGCTCTTGCCGGCATTCCTGCTGAGTCTGGCTGCGATCGTCGTTGTCAGCCTGGCGACAAAAGCACCGGACAAATCCATCACCGATGAATTTGAGCTGGCGGCTGCCTACGACAAACCAATTCACAAATGATCTTTCGCGACAACTGCTTCGGCGGTTGTCGTTTTTTTATTGTCGGCGGATGGCGAAAGTGCTAGACTATTACCAGAAATGAAGGAGAGGAGACTCTACATGAGAGAAATGAGAAGACAGGATCGCAGGATCACTGACCCAGCGGTGATCCGCATGGTGCTTGACAAATGTCGCACGCTGCATCTGGGTCTGGTGGAGGACGGACGCGCCTATATCGTGCCGCTGAACTACGGCTGGACAGAAGAAAACGGGCGCTACACCCTCTACGCCCACAGCGCTGCTGAAGGCCGCAAGATCGACCTCATCCGTGGCGGTGCTGATGTGGGCTTTGAGCTGGAGACTGGCGTTGAATATTTCGACGCAGATACGGCCTGCGGCTGGGGCAATCGCTACGAGAGCATCATCGGCGAGGGACGCGCGACGCTGCTTTCTACGCCAGAGGAAAAGCGCCAGGCGCTCGCAGCGATCATGGCCCATTATTCTGCGCGCAGAGACTACACCTTCGAGGATGCGATGGTGGATCTCGTGCAGGTGATCAAAATCGACGTGACGGCGCTCTCCTGCAAGATCCACGAGTAAAAGGAGGTGCAGTCAGTCGCGATGAAAATGAAGAAAGTCGTGATCTACGTCTGTCTGACGGCGTTTTTCTTCGGCACCATGGAGGTGGCGCTGAAGGTCGCCGGTGGCAGCCTTGATCCGATCCAGATGACCTTTTTGCGCTTCCTCATCGGCGGGCTGGTGCTGGCGCCGCTGGGCTGGTCCGATCTGAAAAAGCGCGGCACGACGCTCTCGCGAGACGATCTGCTCTGGCTGGCGGCAGTCGGCATCATGGGCGTGTCGATCAGTATGCTGGCGTTCCAGTACGCAGTCGGCTATTGCAACGCGGCGACGGCGTCGTCGATCATTTGCCTGAATCCGCTGTTCACGATGTTCATTGCCCATCTCTTCACGAGCGAGAAAATGGACCGCGCCAAATGGATGGCCTGCGGGCTGGGGCTCGTTGCGGCGGTGTTCATGATCCGTCCCTGGGATGTGCAGCCGGGGAATACGCCGCAGGGGCTGGTGCTGGCGCTTGTCGCCGCCTCGACCTTTGGCGCTTACACGGTCATGGGCAAGCGCACCATCGGCCGTATCGGCGCGCTGGCGCAGACGAGCGTGAGCTTTATCATCGGGGCGGCGGTGCTGTTGGTGATCATGCTCTTTACAGGGCGTCCGATCGTCGCCGGTGTGATGGACAACTGGCTGCTTGTGGCCTACATTGGCATTGTCGTGACAGGCGTCGGCTATATCTGCTACTTCACGGCGATCCGCTATTCTGATGCCACGACAGGCGCGATCGCGTTTTATATCAAGCCGGCGATTGCGCCGGTGCTGGCTGTGCTCTTTCTCGGCGAGCATATCTATTGGAACACGGTGGTCGGCGTTGTGCTCCTGATCGGTGCGTCGGTGCTGATACTGCGCGATGCCTGGGGCAGCAAGCGGCTGAATATCGAAGAGGTGCACGCGATCGACGAGATCTTTGCGCGCCACGAGAGCCACGCTGCTGACAAGCGCCGCTATTTTTCCTGCATGCTGCCGCTTGTGGAGCTGGGCGGCAAGGACCATATTGTGCTGGAGGTGCGCAACCAGGGGATCATCCACCAGCCTGGCGAGATCTGCTTTCCAGGCGGCGAAATGTACGACGACGAAGCGCCGGGCGCCTGCGCGATGCGCGAGGTTTGCGAGGAGCTGGGGCTGCGCCGTGAGCATGTGCATGTGATCAATCAGTTGGACACCTACCACGGCCTGCAGGGGATGAAGGTCTACAGCTTCATCTGCCGGCTGGATGCGGTGGCGTTCGATCCGGATCCGCGCGCTGTCAGCGAGGTGCTGACGATCCCTGTGGACTTTTTCATCGAGACGCTGCCGGAAATGCACCATCTCGACGTGCTGCAGCGTCAGCGCGCCGGCGACAGTCTGGAAGAGGCGATCGCCCAGAGCCTCACAGAGGGCAGCCGCGATGTGCCGATCTACCGCTACGACGGTCGTGCGATCTGGGGGATCACGGCGATGCTCCTGCTCGATTTTTCCAATATTGTGCGCGATGCGCTGAAATAAACGCTAACAGGCAGAGCTGACCAAAATTCGGTCGGCTCTGCCTGTTTTTCTGTGGGATATTCTGCGCGCAGAGAAAAAACGCAGCCCCAGTTTCGGAGCTGCGTTCTGACGCTTAGCGCTGTGGGTCGATGAGACCGTAGGTGCCGTCTTTGCGGCGATAAACGACGCCGATGTCGTCGGTGTCCGCATTGAGGAAGATGAAGAAGTCGTGGTCGAGAAGTTCCATCTGCATGACGGCTTCTTCGATGTCCATGGTCTTCACGGTGAAGGTTTTCTTCTTGGTGACGATCTCTGGTGCTTCTTCTGCATGAGCGATCTCGTCGGCAGCAGGGGAGAACATTGGTTCAGCCTTGGCCTGTTTGCCCTTGCGGTTCATGCGGGTTTTGTACTTGCGGATCTGACGCTCGATCTTGTCGACGATGGCGTCGATGGAAGCGTACATATCGTTGGAGGATTCTTCAGCACGGAGAATGTAACGGCCCAGTGGGATCGTTGCTTCTGCGCGATGGTCGCCTTTTTCGACGACGAGGGTGACCGTGCCGGTCATTTCCTTGTAGAAATATTTTTCAAGCTTGGAAAAACGTTTTTCTACATAATCCTTCAGTGCGTTGGTAACTTCGGTGTTACGTCCTTTAATGGTGATGTTCATAGTGCCCATCCTTTCAACAGTTACATTTTTCACATTTGAATCCATGTGAAGCCATATATTTATTATATGCGCATCACTTTATATTTCAAGGGGATTCAGACATTTATTTCGCGAAGCATCTTCAAAAGTTCCACAAAACGCTCGTCGCTGATCGAATAAATGGACATTTGCCCGGTTTTTTTGAACGATACGATCTTGTGCGCCCGCAAAAGTGCGAGATGCTGAGAGAGGGAGCTGTGGGAGATGCTTGACGCTGGCATCAAGAGGTCGTGAATCTCGTTTACGGATCTTGGCGCCTCAGAAAGAATGTAGAGGATCATGAGGCGATTGGGATTGCTGAGGAGCTTCAGCATGCCGGCAGTTTTTGTGAAGCGTTCGCTGTCAGCCAGAAGCTCCGGCATTGAGTTGACGGCGGTTGGGTTCATTTGAGGATACCTCCTTCATCAAACCTGTGCGCGACAAATTTGACTTATTTCTTCTATAATTAATTTTATTATAACCGACTCTTTAGGAAAATACAATATTTGTTTTTTAGAATATTCAATAATTAGGTCATAAATTTTTGTTGGGACATTGAGAATTGGTGACGATGCGCCTTTCGGCGGATATTTATTTGAGTTTTTGGGCGCATGTGGTATAATAAATTGGTTGAATCACAGCTCAAAAACAGAAGCTGCCGCCAGGCAGCAATGACTACAGAAAAGAGTGAATAGCTTGGGTATCGATACTTGGTTGAAAAAAGTATTAGACGACAATAAAAGAGACGTAAAAAAGCTTGAGAAATTTGCCGCTCAGGTTAATCAGTACGACAAACCTTTCAGAGAATTATCTGACGAAGCACTTTCTGCGAAAACGGCAGAATTTAAGGAACGTCTGGCTGCTGGCGAAACGCTGGACGATATCATGGCAGAGGCCTTCGCTGTTGTGCGCGAGGCTTCGGACCGCATCCTGGGGCTGCGCCATTTCGATGTGCAGATCATGGGTGGTCACGTGCTCCACGAGGGGCGCATCGCCGAAATGAAAACTGGTGAAGGGAAAACGCTGGTGGCGACCTGTCCGGTGTATCTGAATGCGCTGGAAGGCAAGGGTGTCCACGTTGTCACGGTCAACGACTATCTGGCTCGCCGCGACGCCCAGCAGCTTTCGCCGCTGTATAATTTCCTGGGCCTGTCTGTCGGGTTGATCGTGCACGGGCTGGATTATGTGCAGCGCAAGGATGCGTACAACTGCGACATCACCTACGGCACGAACAACGAGTTCGGCTTCGACTATCTGCGCGACAACATGGTCATGCATGAGCGCAACATGGTGCAGCGTCCGCTGCATTATGCGATCGTCGACGAGGTGGACTCGATCCTCATCGACGAAGCGCGCACGCCGCTGATCATCTCCGGTCCTGCTGCGAAGGCGAAGGATCTGTACACGCCGATGGTGGGGATCGTGCGCCAGCTGAAAAACGAAGAGGATTACACCTTCGACGAAAAGCTCAAGACGGTGGCCCTCACGGAAGACGGCACGAAGCACGTGGAGCGTCTGCTGGGCATTGAAAACCTCACAGACGAGACGAACATTGAGATCGCCCACCACGTCAACCAGGCGCTGAAGGCGCAGGTATTGATGAAGCGCGACCGCGACTACGTGGTCAAGGACGGCGAGGTCATCATCGTCGACGAATTCACGGGCCGTCTCATGTATGGCCGTCGCTACAGCGAGGGGCTGCATCAGGCGATCGAAGCGAAGGAAGGCGTGAACATCGAAAAAGAAAGCCAGACGCTGGCGACGATCACCTTCCAGAACTATTTCCGCATGTACAAAAAGCTCGCTGGCATGACTGGTACGGCGAAGACGGAAGAAGACGAATTCCGCGCGATCTACGGCATGGACGTCGTCATCGTGCCAACGAACAAGCCGGTCGCCCGCGAGGATGCGCCGGACATCATCTACCGCACGGAAAACGGCAAGTTTGAAGCGGTTGCCGACAAGGTTGCTGAGCTTTACGAAAAGGGACAGCCGGTCCTGGTCGGGACGGTGTCCATCGAAAAGAGCGAACGCCTGGCGGATATCCTCAAGAAGCGCGGCATCCCGCATAAGGTGCTGAACGCGAAATACCACGAACAGGAAGCGCTCATCGTTGCCCAGGCTGGTAAGGAAAAGAGCGTCACGATCGCGACGAACATGGCTGGCCGCGGCACGGACATCATCCTCGGCGGCAATCCGCAGCTTCTGGCAGACGAGATCCTGCACAAGGAGCACAAGGAAGACGAGGAGATCACGCCGGAAATGAACCGCGAGGCGCTGGAAAAGGCGCGCGAGATGTGCGCCGACGAGCACCAGCGTGTGGTTGACGAAGGTGGTCTTTACATCATCGGTACGGAACGCCACGAAGCACGCCGTATCGACAACCAGCTGCGCGGGCGCAGTGGTCGTCAGGGGGACCCGGGCTACACCCAGTTCTACATCTCCCTGGAGGATGATCTGATGCGCCGTTTTGGCGCGGAAACACTGCCGGCGATCATGGATAAGGTTGGCATGAACGATGAAATGCCGATCGAAAACCGCATGGTCAGCCGCACCATTGAAAACGCACAGAAACGCGTGGAAGCGCGCAACTTTGAAGCGCGTAAGAACATCCTCGAATACGACGATGTCATGAACCGTCAGCGCGAGATCATCTACGAACAGCGTCGTCAGGTGCTGCGCGGCGAAAACATGGCGGAAAGCATCGGCGCGATGATCGATCGTCTGGTGGACACCGTCTGCGACGAAGCGGCCCACGGCGAAACCTATCCGGAAGCGTGGAACCTCGACCAGCTGACGCTGCGCCTGATGGAGATCTTCAATTTCCCAGACGGCGTGGATACGTCGGAATTCCCGAACATGGCCTCTGAAGAGGTGCGCGACGCCCTCAAAGAAAAGGCACACGCGCGCTACGCAGAGAAGGAGGCGGAGATCGGCGAAGCGATCTTCCACGATTTTGAGCGCAACATTCTCCTGCGCAACGTTGACATCAACTGGATGAACCACCTCGACGCGATGGATCAGATGCGTCAGGGCATTGGCCTGCGCGCCTACGGGCAGCACAAGCCGATCGACGAATACCGCAACGAATCCTACGATATGTTCAACGAGATGACCTACAACATCCAGTTTGACACGATCCGCATGCTCTTCGCGGTGACGATCCGCCGCCAGGAAGAGGTGCAGCAGCAGGAAGAGAAGCAGGAGGAGCGCACGGATATCTTGAACGCCCGCCACGGCAACGAGGAACCGCAGAAGAAAAAACCGGTCACCGTGCAGAAGGTTGGCCGCAACGACCCATGCCCATGCGGCAGCGGGAAGAAATACAAGCATTGCTGCGGCAAAAATGCGTAAAGAGAACACTGGGACAAAGCTGGCGCCGCTGGCTTTGTCCTTTTGACCAGAAAAATAAGGAGTGGGGATATGGATTACGAAACACACAAAGCCATCGAGGACGCCCAGCAGACCCTCGCTGACCTGAGCGAATCGCTGGATCTCGAAGGCCGCAAAAAACGCATCGCCGAGATCGACGAGATCATTTCGGCGCCGGATTTCTGGAACAATCCGGAAGGTGGCCAGGCCATCATGCAGGAAAAGAAACGCCTTGAGAGCAAGGTGGACAAATACAACGCCCTTGCCGGCAAAATGGAGGATCTCGAGGTCATGATCGAGCTCGCCAAGGAAGAGCCAGACGCCGATCTCGAGCAGGATATCGTCGACACATTGGCGGAGATCACCAAGGAGCTCGACGCCTTTGAGCTGGAGACGATCTTAAACGGCGACTACGACGACAACAACGCCATCCTTTCGATCCATCCAGGCGCCGGCGGCACCGAAAGCCAGGACTGGGCAGAGATGCTCTATCGCATGTATGTGCGCTGGGCAGAGCGCCACGGCTACAAGGTCGAAGTGCTCGACTATCTCGACGGCGACGAAGCCGGCATCAAGAGCGTGACCATGCTCATCGAAGGCGAAAACGCCTACGGCTATCTGAAGAGCGAAAAGGGCGTGCACCGCATGGTGCGCATCTCGCCATTCGACGCATCCGGCCGACGCCACACCTCGTTTACCGCAGTGGAAGTCATGCCGGAGGTTGAAAACGACACCACCATCGAGATCGACGACAAGGATCTCAAGGTCGACACCTATCGCTCCAGCGGCGCTGGCGGCCAGCACGTCAACAAGACCGAATCCGCCGTGCGCATCACGCACATTCCAACCGGCATCGTCGTGCAGTGTCAGAACGAGCGCTCCCAGATCCAGAACCGCGCCACCGCGATGAAGATGCTCACCAGCCGCCTCGTTGAAGAAAAGATCAAGCAGCAGGAGGCCGAGATCGCCCGTCTCCAGGGAGAACAGCAGGACATCGGCTGGGGCAGCCAGATCCGCTCCTATGTGTTCCACCCATACACCCTCGTCAAGGACCATCGCACCAATTTTGAAAAAGGCAATGTTGGCGCAGTCATGGACGGCGAGATCGACGAGTTCATCAACGCCTGGCTCAAGCAGCAGGCCGCCAAGCAGCTCGCCTACAACCAGCAGAATAAATAATTCGCACAAAAAATCACCGCTCGCAGTCGCAAGCGGTGATCTTTTTTATACGTTAAACAGAAATTCGATGATGTCGCCGTCCTTGACGACGTATTCCTTGCCCTCCAGGCGCACCTTGCCCGCTTCGCGCGCAGCTGCGTAGTTGCCAGCCGCCGTGAAATCGTCGTAGCTCACAACCTCCGCGCGGATAAAGCCGCGTTCGAAATCCGAGTGGATCTTGCCAGCCGCCTGTGGCGCCTTTGTGCCGCGGCGGATCGTCCAGGCGCGGGTTTCCTTTTCGCCCGTCGTGAGGTAGCTGATCAGGCCCAGCAGCTTGTAGGACGCCGCCACCAGGCGGTCCAGCCCGCTTTCAGCAAGGCCCAGAGATTCGAGAAATTCTGCCGCTTCCTCCGGCTCCAGCTGGGCGATCTCGTTTTCGATCTCCGCACAGATCACGAAAACCTCGCTGCCTTCCTTCGCCGCATAGTCGCGCACAGCGTCCACCATCGCGTTGCCTTCCGCAGCGTCGTCCTCGCTGACATTCGCCGCGTAGAGGATCGGCTTCGCCGTCAGCAGGTTCAGCTGGTTGAAATAGAACTGCTCCTCGTCGTCCTTGCACGCGAAGGTGCGCGCGCTTTCGCCCGCTTCCAGATGCGGATAGAGACGTTTCAGCATATTGTCTTCGCAGATCAGCTTCTTATCGTTTGTCTTCGTGCCCTTCGCCGTCTTCTGCATGCGGCGTTCCACCGCCTCCATATCCGCAAAGATCAGCTCCAGATTGATCGTCTCAATGTCGCGGATCGGATCGATGCTGCCGTCCACGTGGATCACGTTCGTGTCCTCGAAGCAGCGCACAACGTGCACAATCGCGTCGCATTCGCGGATGTTCGAGAGAAACTGGTTGCCCAGCCCCTCGCCGTGGCTTGCGCCCTTGACCAGCCCAGCGATATCGACAAATTCGATCGTCGCTGGCACGATCTTCTGGCTCTTGGAAATCTCCGCCAGCACCCCCAGACGCTTATCCGGCACAGCCACCACGCCCACATTCGGGTCGATCGTGCAGAACGGATAGTTCGCCGATTCCGCCCCGGCTTTTGTGATGCTGTTGAAAAGCGTGCTCTTACCAACATTCGGAAGGCCAACAATGCCTAATTTCATATGATGATACAACTCCTTTGGTTAAGCCATTTCTGGCGATTTGATTTGCTAATTTACACCAATTCTACACCAATTTTGGTGTATACTGCTCAAACTGTTGAACAGCGCTGATCAGGGAATCGTCTGTCACATGAACATAACGATCCATGGTTGTTTTTATGCTGGCGTGTCCCAGCAATTTTTGCAATGTCTTCGGTGGCATCCCGCTTTCAATGGCACGCGTTGCGTATGTATGCCGCAGAGAATGCATGCTGAGATTCGCGAGGCCACAGGATTGACAGATCTTGTAAAGATGGGTGTCGTAGGAACTGTTTTTCGTTGGTTCACCGGTGCGCCAATTAATAAAGACAAGGTCCTTCATTTTTAGAATACCAGATTTTCCTGACCGGCGATCCATGAAGGGAAGTTCCGTCTCAAGAATCGGTGACGCTTTTCGCATATCGCGTTCGTCGTAGCACGATCTCAGAATTTCTACAGCATGCATCGTCAGTGGGATGGTGCGGTAACTGCTTGACGTTTTGGGAGGCCCCGCACGCCATACACCTGTTGAGTGACGATATTCCAATGTCTTGCTGACAGAAAGTGTTCTGTTCTCCCAATCGATGGAATCCCATGTTAAACCGATCAATTCAGCAGTGCGAAGGCCTGTTTCCAGCACCAACGCATATTGACGATAATTGTGTGTCTTTGAAGCAGCATCCAGAAATATCTTTTGCTCTTCAAGCGTTAGAAACCGGATGTCATCGACAGCCTTTACAGGCTTTGTCACTTTGATTCCAGTTAATGGGTGAGAAGAAATCACACCGTTGATTACAGCCGCTTTGAACAGGGTTCCCATTGTGATATAGGTTTGACGCATGGTTGAGCCAGCATAAGAATCGTACATACGATTTAATACTGCTTTACAATGCATCGGCTTAACATCCGTGATACGCATATCGCCAATGACGGGTTGTACATTGATGAGATAGCGATCACGATAGTTCCGGATGGTGTTAGGCGCTAAATCGCAGATGAGGTCGTTGATCCAAAAATCATACCATTCATCGACTGTCATCGTAGAGGGGGTCAGAGAAGCAAGAGAAGAACTGCGAAGACCATGTTTGTCTTCATATTTTGCGTCTTCCAACCAATTTCGCGCTTCTGGCAGCGTATCAAAATATCTTTCAATGCGGTGACCAGATTTGGAAGTGAATCGAGCCGAATACAGTCCGTCTTTTCGTTGAAGAATGCCTTTACCACATTCTTTTCCTTTTAGATTTTTTCCCATATGTTATGACTCTCCTTTGATAATGAAAAAAGAGTCCAACACAACATAATGCATTATAGCATGTGGACTCTTTTTTCTCAATAGAACGGGCTTTAGATGATGACCTTGTCAGCAATGAAATGCTCGAATGCTTCACGTTTTACAAGCTTTTTGTTACCTACGTAGAGCACGAACGGACAGTTCGGCTGTTTGAGCAGCAAGGAAAGCTTGTTAATGCCAATATTGCTATACTCGGCAGCTTCTCGGATCGTGAGCGTCAGTTTTTGAGGAATGGCTACATGTGGTGTTTCTGGGGATGCGATCGGATAATCTAACATGAATTACTCCTCCTTTGCTTTGGGCAGGTCATCGTCGGTAAAGTAGTAGCCGCGAATGACCAGATTGGTATTGGTGAGAAACAATCCTTTCTCATATTTGGGGATTCGTTCAGAGGCATCCGTATTATCAAGGATGATCTTGGATAACACGTCATCTGCGCGGCCACAGATGCGCAGATCCATGTTGTTGCGAATTTGTCCGTTCAGTATGTTAGCGTCGGGGCGTTGTGTGGCTAAAATGAGATGGATGCCGAAGGCTCGGCCTTGTCGAGCGATGGTGGAGAGTCGCTTTTCGACGATGGAAATTTTTTCTTTTTCAGCTTTGTTGAGTGCACCGGTTTTGTCGAGTAATTCAGCGATTTCATCACAGCCAAAAACGACGCGCTGAAAGAAAAACTG
This sequence comes from uncultured Peptococcaceae bacterium, assembly GCA_900552455.1. Taxonomy (GTDB): domain Bacteria; phylum Bacillota; class Peptococcia; order Peptococcales; family Peptococcaceae; genus UMGS1590. The sequence continues at coordinate 189,471 of URZX01000001.1, forward strand.
GGGGCAGCGCTGGTTGTATTCTCTGAGATTTGCACACTCCATGTGGTGGAATAAGATCTTACGATCTTCGAGAACGTTGACGATTTTGTCCAATTCTACGATGAGCGTATCAATGTCTGTGATCACATTGGCGATGTGGTGCCACTTTTTGTTGAAGTCAACGCCTCCTTTGAAATCTGCGATGTATACAACAGCTTCTTTCATGGCGGCTTGGTAGAGCAGATTTTTAAGCAGGATTGTTTTTCCAGAACCCGTAGAGCCTCCGATCAGAATATGGGGGATCGTATTGAGATCGACAACCTCTGGCCCGAGCAGGCTTTCGCCGAGCGTAAGATTGAAGTCTTCTGTATCGATAAAGCGGTTGTCCCATGGAATAACGTCCGGTAAAGCACTTTCATAATCAGCAGCACGGATTACAACATGGTAGCGATCTTTGCCCTGACGTACATCAGCGACATTGACATTCATTGCAGATTCAATCTCTTCAATATTGTCTTCGAAGAAGGAGAGTGGGATACCGTAGGATAAAAAGATGTAGGATCTGACGTTTGGGCGTTGGCCATTTTTGATTTCCATTAATGCAGGTGCTTCATCGATGTCGTTTTTAACACAGATTCGCTTCATTTTGTCGTCAATGCGGAAAGCGCCTTTTGGTGTTCCAGCAATGTAAAGCCCGAAAAACCATGCGAACACGATGATAATTGGAAAAATGACCGCATAGAAATGAGAGAGGATGTTGGCAGAAATGGATCCGGTTGGCGGATTATAGAAGACATAGCAATCAATCACCAACAAGAGAAGGGTTAAAAGATATGCAGAGACGAAGAACTTTGCATTTTTGGGTAATAAAGCTTTGCTTACGCCTTGTTTCAAACGCTGAAACGTCACACGGCGTTTTTTCTTTGCTTGTAGAGCAAGTTTTTCTGGATAGAATGTTTTCACGATCATTCACGACCTTTCAATTATTTCAGACAGCAGATACACATCGCTATACAAGTTAATTTCTTGCTGCAGGCCAGCCATTAACTTATCGTCGTCCCGATACGCTAAGTAATCTGCGCCATCTAATAAGGGAATGATTTTGGGCTTTTTTACCAAGTCTCGAGAAGATAAATAATATTTTCCGAGAATTTTATTCGATTGTTTGGCAATGTATTTGGCAATATAAGCAGCAACTTTCTGAGAATCATTGTCCAAAGGAACGACTGTTGACCATCCATAAGGCCATTCGGTCATGTTGTACACAGCTCTGCCTTGCTTATCAAAGCGTGGTTTTCCTCTTTTCATTGCACGCTCGAGTTTTATTGAATCAAACCGGCATAATCCATGAAAATGAATTCCGGGGCGTTTTTCTCCTTGCTTCAATTTATGATATTCTGGCACCAGCAAATAGATGAAACCCTTTCTCTGGGATAGGTTTGATAATGCTGGTCTTAAATACCGATAAACCTCATTGGGATCATGCCGATCCAATTTCTTTGGATCAAGCGTCCATGTGAACATCCATTCCCAGTCATTGAGAAGTGCAATGTCATAAACTGCACGTCGTGCCCTGGCTTGTGCTGACAGCTTTGCCTGTGAATTCATCGTTGCAGTTTCCTTTTTTGTCTGTACAGTTTTAGGCATATGAGTTGATGGTTCTAATTGATTTTTTTTCTCGTCTGACAACATGTGCGACGAAGCTTGATGATGTGATTCGATAGGCTCCCAATTGCCAGTTGGAAAAATTGCTTTTGAACAGATTTGCAAGACAGTTTGCGATGGGTAAATCTTTAGTCTGGCATTCGTTTTAGCCTGCAGTTCGCTGACGATATATTGCATCTGATAGTCACCTCCTGACAACTGAAGTCGATTTGTTTCAAGATCAAGTAGGGGCCGGGGATTCCCTTAGCGGGCCTCCCCAGCCCAATTCAATCCATTGATCAACTGCGGATTAATCGTCAATGATTTCAATGCTTTCCGCCTTGGCGGAGACCCCTGTCCGGCCATTGATCGCGTAAGGCGTTAACTCCAGACCAGTCACATGGACACGGGGCGTTTGGCCATCCAATACAGCAGGATCGAGTTGTTGCTGACCAGATACTTTGATCCGCAACTGCATGTACTGGCGATCCGCGAGCAACACCTCATAAGTTGTGCCGATTACTTCATTGGTTCGAATGTTGTTTTCAAAACGATAGGTTGGTCGAATGTCAGTAAGCAGGAGCGTTTCTCCAATGGTGGCGGCGACATCGGGCTTCAAGTTGCGAATTTGTAAAAACATGGGCATTTACTCCTTTTCATTGTGGATAGTGGATAGTAGCTAGTTGCCAGCCGGTAGCCACTTCACTTTTATATGGAGGTTAACATGTGGTTTGGACGAAAAAAATAGCGACATAAGTGCATTTTCAGCACTAATGTCGCCTTTTTTATTATTATATATCAAGTTCAAACTTTTTGATTAATTCATTTCTGACTGCAGTCCAACGAGATCGATAGGTAGATCTCGGAATACAAAGTTTTGCCAATGCGTGTCTTTCTGAGAGACCATCGGAGATTTGCAAGTCTAAAACTTGCAATGCCTCAGGCATTACTTTCCGCAAATAAGCGATGATTTCATCGACAATATTTTTTTGTACAATTTTTTCAGGGAAACTAGAAGCGCCTTTATATTCTAGTAAATCATACAATGAAATGCTTTCATCATTGGTATCCGCATTATAGGTGTAATCCAGGGATAATAAGTTTCCAGTCAATTGATACTGACAGCTTGCACAATCCCCGGTGCAAAAACAAATTTGTGATCTTGGGCAACAGCATTTGCCGTGATATTGGGCTTTTTTTCGAATCCGATCATTATCACGAGTGAGTTCTTTCCAGATTTCAAATGGAACTGGAACAAGGACCACATGGAATGGCCTGTCCGGATCAGGATAAGGCACAACGTATTTTTTGTCATCTTGATGATACATAATCAACTGCTCCTCCCTTGACTAAAGAAGTGGAGCGGTCTTAGAAGATGATATAATTGACAATGTAATTGAAGTATCATAACGAAGACACGCTCCATTTCAGCGCAGCTGACTGCTCATTAGCCAACATACTATGTTGTATTCGATAGTATAAGGGCGATGAGCCATAGTTGATCATTCTACGCGCCACATATACTATCAAATGACGATATTATTGACCGTACAAAAGCGAGTGTTATACTATAAGCAAAATCAAAATATCATCACTATGGTCACTATATCAGGCGATCGTATAAGTGTCGTTGACATGTCAATGACATGTCATTGATAAAATAAGGAGTTGGTTATAAATGGACTGCTTTGATTTTAAAAGTTTTCTTGACATAGTAAAAAAAATGCTACCTCGAAAAGATAGCAGTAATGAATATTTGGTAAATAGTATTTTCTCGTGGATTGCAGGGACAAAAATATATTTTGAACGATATTTTGATAATACTCGAGCTTGGGCTGATTCTAGTGCTGTTAGTAGGTATTTGAGTCATGAGAGAAATATTCCGGATGATATAACAACCTGTGCAATGTTCATTCAAATTGACAGCGAAGATTTTGAGATAATCGAAAAGTCATTTGAGAAAGAAATTTTAAGAAGAATTGGATCAGAAGATAAAAAAAGGGAGCTTGTTAATAAGATGCTAATCGAAATAGAGATGGATCACATTATTAGCAAGTCGGATAAGATGTCTTTTCAAGAAGCTGCGCATGAAAAAACTCCTGCTAATTTTTTGACAAGAGTTCTTTTGTATCTATTTAGGAATGACCATAAATTACCGAAAGAACAAAAGGGTAAAAAAGAAAATAAAGAGGGAAAAACAGAAAACAGTGGATCTGATTCAAGTCTGAATAATTCAGGAATTGTATATCAAAACACAAGTTATATGTATAACAATAATTATGATATGAGTGTGACGAATAATAATACTGAAAATATAAATATAACAAATAACAACACTTTTAATATAGAATTGACGCATCATGAAATTCATACACAATTTATTGAAAATAATGACCGGAAATCTTCGGTAAATGAAACTGAAGATAAACAAAAAATAACACAGCGTAATCTTAATTATATCAATGCTCAAAAAAAGATGAATATTATCGAGAATATTAAAAATAATTCGGAGAAAAATCAGAAACAAGTTTATCCAGACCATATTAATTTGAATTGCTATAATTTATTGGTTGTTGAAGCAAAAGAGTTTAAGGTTGGTTTTTCTTTAATTAGTAAAGACATTAATGAAAAATATATTGAAGGTAAACTTATGAAACGTGTTAATTCTCCTGCTTTTTCTAAGGAAAAAGTTTTGAAAAAATATCCTTCATTGTTTATTCCGACAAGAGTCTATGATGAAGAAAACAGAATACCTGCTGATCAGTACGCGTATATTGGCTTCGTTGACGATTATATTGAATGTCCTGATTGGGAGATTATTCAATGGCATTATATTGCTATGATACCCTTACAAAAACTTAGAATCTGTGGGAATCATTTTGCTTTAGTTGATATGGATAACAGTGTAACGGAAATGGATGTTCCTCATTGGGCGCTAAAAAATAGAGATCTATTTTATCATGCTAAAAATGCTTTCAGCATTCAATTTCCAATGATACCAAATATGAAAGGTGTTGTGCCTTGTATTCATATAGAATACAAAGGATTTAACGAAGGTTTTACTTTAAACTTTATCTACTATTATTATGGAGGGGACTTTAATAATACTTTGACTAAAATGATTAAAACTCTCGAGATACCTGTTTTAACAACAAACAGGATATTCGATCAAAAACAAAAAGAATTTGTTTTTGACAGACAGGATATTGAAACGGATAAAGAATTTACTGATTTACTCCCAGATATTTCACTCCTTACCAGTTTTATATCGAAAATACCACAAAAATACATTCCTAGAATACAAGTTACTCCAAGAATTCTGGGACATAATTTATATTGGCAAAACTGTAAGTTAATTGAAAGAGGAGCGACTATCGATATATGGGCACCGGATGCTCGAGTTGAAGCAGACAATAAAGAACAGTCCATCGGGGAATTACTCGAGGCAATTCTGCGTTGGCTTATAAAAGAAAAAATTGTTAACAAATCAGAAGCCAAAGCAGATTTGAAGTACTTGAAATATCAATAAGAGTTGGATGCAGTTGAAAGCAAAATTAAAAAATATTGCCAAACGGTATACGAAAAATAGTTCATTTTTAATTTTAGAAAGTAAGGACAAATAATAAAAAATGCGATATATCCTGTGAGAATGGGATATATCGCAATATTTTTTCAAAGCCAGCGGCTGGGATATTATTTTGTTTTTCGCAAAAACCGTGCGTCATTCCTCTGGCATCTCGATGTCGAAGCCACCGTTTAAAATAAATTCGCGCAGCAGTTTGTCTATTTTCACAGACACCTTTGGTGGGACGATAGGTTTCCCCTCGATCTTTTCAAAATAAACCTTGGCTCTCTGCTTATCGACGGTAGCTTTCAGCGCGTCGAAGCGGCCAAATTCGTTGATCTTTCGCTCGTCCAAATGAAGGGCCATGATGGCGCGAAGCTTTTCTTCGTCCAAACCGAGCACAACGGCCAGGCGGTGCAGCTGGTCATCTTTTGCGCGGGTCATGTATTCGGTAATGTAATCGCGCAGGGTTTTACTATCGTCCGGCTTCACATCACCACGTTGAATGTCGTGGAGGAAAATGTTGGCATATTTTTGTTCTTCCTGGGTCAAGGTGGCAAAGGTTTTGTGGAGCTCGTCTTCCGCCTGCTGGATGGCATCCGCGTCTGTGCCTTGATAGAGCAATTTCAGATACTTGTCAAACCGTGAATTCATGTAACCAATATCGATGGCATCGGTATTGATGGATGTGAGATAGCCTTGGATATCATAGGGCAGATCCTCTGGGCCATCTAGCCCTGGATCCCTTGACGACAGTTCTTTGTAACGCAGAACGAGGATTTTATAAGTCGTTTCATCCAATGCCACTTGAATCGTGGTCTTTTTCCCGGAAGCGTCATCGATGAAATCATAAGAAAGCTTATCCCATGAAAAACCTTGCACGTAAGCGGCTTCAAGGTAATCGTTTAATGCGTTGAACAGCTTGGCAAATTGTTTGCGTTCGTCGGTGTCTTTCGGCAGTTGGGAAAAATCATCGATGCCGGCGTTTTGGAAGAGATCTTCGATCTCTCCAAAGATCAGATTGATCTTTTCAAGGTTTTTATCCAGCTTGTCTACAAATAAACCCAATGGCTTATCGCCGGAATAGAGTTTCACAGCATCTTCGATGTTTCGTGCCATGGTGTGTGGTCTGCGGTAGTAACGAATCGTGCCGAATGGTTTGTTCGGGCCAAATAGGCGATTGGTACGGGAAAATGCTTGAATGATGTTTTCATACAACAACACCTTGTCCATGTATAAGGTGTTGATCCACTTAGAATCGAACCCTGTCAGCATCTGATCCACCACGATCAGCAGATCAATTTTCAGCTCTGGCGTGTGTTCGATGCGCTCATAAGGGCGTTTATGCGCCAATCGGGAAGAGATGTCTTTCTTCATCTTGGCGAAGGTTGGAATGGTAAATTCCTGCCCATAGCGTTCGTTGTAGTCAGCGATGATCTCAGAGAGCCCTTTTTCTTTGGTGATGCTGCGTTCGCCGTTGTTGTCGATGCTTGGATCGAACAGTGCCGTGATCTTGAGGTCTGGTGCCATCTGCTTCAGCAGCTGATAATACTCTAGCGCTTCCGGAATGCTGCTCGTCGCAAAGATGGCGTGGAATTTTCCGCCATGGCTAAGCATCTGCCAATTTTCGAGAATGTCGCTCACGACCATGTGTTGATGTTCTTTGGTTTCATACTGGCTGTTTGAGATGTAGTCTTCAATCCCTTTTTCATAATCGCCATTGCTGTTCACGTGACCGGCCATTGGCAAGCTCATATATTGGTAGAAAATCTTTCTCTTCTTTTCGTCGTCTAATGCTTCTTTGACCGTTTTGGCCTTGGCCTTTTCCAGCGCCACTGCTTGGCGCAGATCATTATCCTTGTACGTCAGCACCATTGTCGGATCGAATCCCAGCACGTTACCATCGCGGATGCCGTCGGCGATGCTGTAGCGGTGCAATTCATCGCCGAAAACCGTCGCTGTGGTGCTCAGTTTTTTCTGGTTTTCTTCTTGGATTGGTGTCCCGGTGAAGCCAAAGAAGAGGGCGCGTGGAAATGTTTGCTTGATGGTGAGCAGCATCTCACCAAAGGTCGAGCGGTGGCATTCGTCCACAATGGAGACGATACGCTTGCGGTTCATCTGTTCAATATCGGCCGCCTTTAAGCCGCCGTCGTCTTCGTCTTTGATGTTGCTCATCTTCTGAATAGAGGTCACGATGAGGGTATCCGACGGATCGTTGCTTTTCAGTTTCATCACCAGAGCGCCGGTGCTTTCCGTCGCTTGCACATCTTCGTTCTCATCGGCGAAGCCACGATATTCTTTCAGGCTTTGGGTGCCCAGCTCGATGCGGTCCATGAGGAAGATCACCTTGTCAGCGTCTTTCGAGGAGGCGATGAGCTGCGCCGACTTGAAAGATGTCATTGTTTTGCCTGATCCGGTCGTGTGCCAGATATAGCCGCCACGCTGATTTTTTCCTTCCCATTTGGCCTTCGCTACACGGTCAGAGATCGCACTGGCCGCGTAATATTGGTAGCTGCGCATGACTTTGAGCACGCCGTCCGAATCATCTGCGACCGTGTAAAAGCCGATTAGCTGATGTGCCATTGGAATGGAGAGCAGGGTGGAGGCGACGCGCTGCCAATCGTTGATCGGTTCATTGTTGAAATCTGCCCAGTGGAAATAATAGTCCGGGTTGAAGCTTCCTTCCGGGCCAGGATTGGCGAAGTAAAGGGTTTCTTCTGGATTCATTGCGACAAAGATCTGGACCAGCGAAAAGAGTCCCGTGAAGATGCCTTCGCTGGCGTATTTTTCAATCTGGTGGCAGGCCTGGCTCACAGGCACACCGCTCTTTTTCAGCTCAATATGGATGACTGGCATGCCGTTGATGAGCAGCATCAGGTCGCCACGGCGATCGTTTAGCATCTTGCTCTTGGTAGGAAACTTTGGCTGCTGCACAATCTGATAGCGGCTCTGGCCGGCAGCAATCTCTTTGCGGTCGTAGATCTTGAGGGATACTTCCTTGCCGAGATGAAGGGCATCATTTGGATTGTCACGCGTAATCGTTACACTGCGTCCGTTGATAAAGCCGTTCAGCTTGAGCGGTGTCTTGAGCATATTGATCTGCTCAAGGATCTGCTGCATTTCGCCTTCCGTCAATGGAGAATCGTTCAAGCGGTCAATGTCTCGGTTGTTGTCGAAAAGAATATCTGCCCAGTTCTGGATGAGCTGTTCTTCCGTGTAATTTTTGAGGACGGCTTTTTCCCAGCCTTTTTCTGAAAGCATATGGATGAGTGCTTCTTCGAAGTCGGCTTCTTTTGTAAATGCCATATGGGTTTCTCCTTTCTGCGTCAGACAAACATCTTGCCCAGAAACGCTTTTTTGATGTGTTGCAGTTGGTCGATCTTTTTTTGTTGGAGAGAGATAAGGGTGTCGAGGTTGCGGAAGTAGTTTGCGATAGCGTTTTGCTCTGAAAGTGTGGGAAGCAGAATGGTTATTGACGCGTATTCATCGAATGAAATGTTCAGCAAACCGTCCATTCTAGCACCAGAGGAGACGATGCGTCTAAGTTGATTTTCAACATTTTTCCCATTTAACATGATAGACATGAACACGGGATTTTGATTTTTCGTTGAAAAACAATGATAAACGTAGGGAATGCGTGCTTCTTCAACACTAGCAAGGTTAAAACAAGAACCATAAGGACGCAATTTAGATGCACCATGATTGTATGCTAGTTCTCCTTTGTGTAGAAGTGTATATTTTTTTAAACTTTCTCCTGCATTATTAAAAGCATATCTTTCGGACTGGTCTATAAACCCTTGAGTTGCAGTGATCATCATAACAGGTGCAGTTGATAATGGATCATTTCGTGTTACTTCTTTGACAACTTTTCTCAACTGCCTTAACTCCCAAGGCTCAGAAAATCCTGCAAAGCGAATTTCTGGGACGGTTTCGCCTTCCTTTGGGAACATCTTTTCAAGCATCGCTTTCTTGATGGCCATCAGCTGCATGTGCTTTTGTTGGTGGAGGGAGATGAATTTATCGATATTTTCTAAAAAGGTACCTATTGTTTTTTGTTCTTCTATGGTTGATACGGGAATTACAAGTCCTCTGATTTTGTTTAGCGCGATAAATTTTTGAGTTCCACCATCTAGATTTTCATTTAATTGCTTGGCGACACAAGTCGATTGTAAACAGTGATACAAATATAAGTAAAATACTTCACCTGTATCTTTAATTAGTGCAACATTTTTTATTGCGAAATCAGGTGGTGTACGCACTAGTGCAATGTTTCCAATCGTACCAATCATACCCATTAAAATATCATTTTTATGAACTTTTGAGCGCTTATTAATTTCTTCATAATCTGTATCTGAGATGTATTGTACACTCTCATAGTTAATGAAGCCGTTATTAACGTTTTTTGATGTAATAAATGGATGTCCCTTTTCTATATATGATGGAGAACTATGCGTTCCATCTCGTACGTCGGTAATAGAATCTAGCTTGATTTTTTTCCAATCATCCTTAAACCCTCGAAAGCGAATCGCAGGTGCTTGTTTATTCTCGGCCATCTCAGGCACCTCCCAACAGTTTTTTCAGCTCAGCGATGCCTTGCATATCGTAGTCATTCCCAGTGAGATCGTCAAGCATGGCGATCAATTCGTTTTCTGTGTCAGCAATCTCCCGATCGATTTCCGCGAAGGTGGTGTTGTATTTCTTAGAGAGGGCGTCAAGCTTGGTCACTAGCGTATCGATTACTGCATCTGGCAGGGCCAGGAGGCTGTCAGTTATTGGAGTGATCCATTTCTGTTTGAGCAGTGCGCATGCTTCTTTGTCGGAAAGGGCTTCGATGGTGACCTTGATTTGCAGGTGCAGGGCTTTTTCGTCGTCCTTGATTTGTTTTTTCAGGGATTTTTCTTCGGTGAAGAGGGAATCGACCTTCTTCAAAATCGACAGGGTGTCGGTATCGGCTTCCTTGACTTTGAGGGCTTTCTTCACTTCAGCTGCGACAAAGGCGTCTTTGGCGTCGTTGACGAAGGCTTGTTCCTTGTTTTCTTCACTGAGCTCTTCCAGCTGTGTCTCAAGGTCGGATGCAATGTCGTTCAACCGTATTTCTTTATCGTTTAGCGCTTGCAGGTCATCTGCGAGCAGCGCTTTCTGTACGAGGTCGAAAGGCAGCACGTGGCCTGTCCAGCCTTCCTGAATCTCTTGCTCTTTGCCGTTTTTCTTTTTAAGCACCATGTTTGGATCTACCTGTTTAATGGCAGCAAAACCTTCTGTTTGCAGCACTTCGAGATCGATGGCGATGCTGTTCCAATCGTCGTTAAGCAGCTGATAGGCCTGGTAGCGATCAATCAGAGGCACGTTCTTGAGGCGGGCGAAGATCCCATCGCTCAGCACGGTTTCTTCGCGTGGGATGATCAGGGACTCCATGTTTGTGATCAATTCGCGTTCCAAAAAGGCATCGAAGTCGTCAAATTGTTCCTGATAGCGTGCCTTAAAAGCAGTCACATCTGGGTGGGATGCGATCGTATCTTTCAAATCGTCTACGGCGAGGTGACAATATGCATCGTTGTCTGAGGTAAAGAGCGCGTCTTTGAGATGTGGGAAGGCAGCCCAATAGTCATGCAGCTCGTTCAATTCGCTTTCAGGAATACCACCAAACATCGTGGCATAAATGTCCCAGGTTTCTGCTTTTTCGGAAGAATCAACATAACGCGGAATGTTCAGGTTGTAGTCGTTGGCGCGGATCTCGTCGCGGCTGACCACGCGGGAAAATTTATCCACGCTGACACGAGCAGTAACCACATCGACGATCTTTTTGATATCGCAAGCGCGTAACTTATTGTTCTTGCCTTCTTTGGCAAAGCCTTTGGAGGCATCGATGATGAGCACATCGGTGTTGTCACGATGCTGTTTCAGCACCATGATGATGGTTGGGATGCCGGTGCCGTAGAAAATGTTGGCAGGCAGGCCGATGATGGCGTCAATGTGGTTCTGCTCGATGAGATTTTTGCGAATGGTGCCTTCTTCGCCGCCACGGAAGAGCACACCATGGGGCAGAACGATGGTCATGATACCGTCTGGCTTCAAGTGATAGAGATCATGCAGCAGAAATGCATAGTCGGCCTTGCTCTTTGGGGCAAGACCAAATCGTGCATAACGTGGGTCGGTTTCTTTATCGGCCGGGTTCCACGCTTGGGAATAGGGAGGATTGGAAACCACGGCATCTACATAGAGGGGTTCATACGTATTGATCGGGTCGTTGTCGTCGAAATATGGCCAGTCTTCCTCGAGGGTATCACCGCAGCGGGTGACGATGTTGTCTGGAAGAATGCCGCGCATGACAAGGTTCATGCGGGTGAGGTTGTAGGTGTTTTCTTTGAGCTCCTGGGCATAGTATTTGATATTGTTTTCGCCACCGATGTAACGCGCCGCGCTTTCACCGATGTTGATCAATAGAGAACCAGAACCGCTGGTAGGGTCATAGATTTTGATCTCCGTGCGATCCTTGAGATGTTCGGCGACGATTTCTGACATCAGGAGAGACACTTCATGTGGCGTGTAGAATTCACCGGCTTTTTTGCCAGCGTTGGCCGCGAAGTTGCTGATCAGATATTCATAGATAAAGCCCAGTACATCATAATCCTGCTTGTCATCCATAGGGATGTCCTTGATGAGATAGATCAAATCACGAATGGCCTTCGTGCGTGCGCCGGACGTTTCACCGAGCTTGGAAAGACCTGTTTCAAGGGTGGTGAAGACCCCACTGAAAACCTTCTTGTGAGAAGGATTGATCAGCCGGCTAAAAGCTGCCAGTGCCACCGTCACATCATCTGCCAAGAAGTCACTTCCCTTGGCAATCCAGGTGGAGAAAAGATTGTCATAGGCGATGAAGTAGCCAATGTTCTTTTGCACATTTTCGACCGTTTCTGCATCGTCCTCCGTTACATAAGGAAGATACTCATCGGTCCAGTCATTGTCCTTGAGATATTGCACTTCCTTGTCGGAAAGAAATTTATAGAAAATGAAGCCAAGAATATAATCCTTGTATTCATTGGCTTCGATCTTTGATCGCATTTTGTTCGCAGATTCCCAGATCTTTGATGCAAGCTGTTGTTTATTCATGAGATCACCTTTTCGTACAATTTTCAGTGTAATAATCGAATTCATTTTAACATATAATTCATTCTTTTGTGAATGCACTCTATATAATTTGAGTTCAGTATTGAGAAGCGATAAGAAACAAAGATAAGAAATGTGTGAAGTTGACAAGTTAGGTGTTTAGTGTGATGAGATTCAGGAGAAAAAAAGGAATCATCTAAACTTTAATTCTGATGCAAGCGTCTACGGACGCTTGCTTTTTTGTATTCCGCCATCTTGTCTATTGCTCTGCCACTTTCTTGCGGTCGTTTGTTTTCGAACCGCCTCTCGCTCAGTGGGTGCCCGTTAATAGCCGAGCAGACCAGCCCGGAACCTGACAAGCGCTGCCCTACGGCGTCTCGTGCCTTGTCGCCTTGCAGAACCCGTGCTGGTCTGCTTTGGCAAACGTGAACCCACTAATAAGCGAAAGGCTACATCGAAAACGAAAAACGAGCTGGAAAGGAGGTTGCAGATCAATAGGATGGCGGAAAATTTATTTTCCCCCCACAAAATAGCTCGAGCGCTTCTCGAAAACGAATTTTCAATTTTGAAAGGATGGTATTAATAATGAAAGTTTTAGTCATTGCACCGGAAAAAGAGCCGGTCCTCCGTGACATTGACGGAAATTTGAAGAGTATGCAGGCGATTGTTGGCGGTTTTATCCAAGCTTATTATCCATGGATGGAAGATGTGGCGATTGTTTGCAACGATGAAGGAAAGATCAACGGATTGCCGCTCAATCGGCCAATCTTTAGCGAACGTGGCGAGCTGTTGGACATCATCGCCGGAACGTTTTTCATCTGTGGCGCACCGCCTGACAGTGGAAAGTTTACAGATATTCCGGAAGATTTGATTGAACACTATTGCAGGCTGTTTCGTCTGTGATTTTAGGAGGTAAGGACCATGAAATATTTGAATGAATCCATTAGAACGTTGGAAGAATTAAAGAAGGCCTATCACCGGCTGTGCTTGAAGCTGCATCCAGATGTTGGCGGCAGTGATGAGGAAATGAAAATTTTAAACGCTGAATATGAAACACTGTTCGAACGTGTGAAAAATATTCATGTCAACAAAGATGGCGAAACCTACGAGCGCGAAACCGATGAAACGCCGGAAGAGTTTCAAACATTGATTGCTGAGCTACTAAAGCTGGACGGGATTGAGATAGAGATCATCGGCTGTTTTGTGTGGGTATCGGGCAACACGAAACCACACAAAGAGCGCTTGAAAGAGCTGGGCTTTCGTTGGCACAGCAAAAAGAAATGTTGGTACAAATCTCCAGCAGGATACAGACGTTGGGGCAAAGGTGAGTATAGCATGGATGAAATCCGCATGATGTACACAACAATAAAGGTGCATCGAAACCAGAAAGACAACGATAAGCTGCCAGCGCTTACGTAAATAAAAAAGAAGCGGTATGCTCCTATGTATAGAGCATATCGCTTCAAATTTTTCCAGCCTTCGGCTGGGATTACTTCTGTAAATGTAATGGAAAGTATGCATAAACACAAATCATATATCTGTTGAACATAGTCATTAAATTTATTTTGCTAATAGATTCTCAGATCTTCAAAGTAAGTTCTTTTTTATTCATGAAACATGGTTCTTGATAGAACAAATAAAGAAGCTGTTCTTATTTTTATTTTGTCATGTGTAAAACGTGAGATTGAATCTTAAAATATTTTCAATTAATATTTGTTTTAATGTATTAAAGGTTGTTTTCAAATATTAGCTGAGAAAAATCATGTGATTTAAAGGTGCTTTACGAATATGAGCAAAGGGATTGAGTAAAGAATTTAAGTGATGAGAATACTTAACGTAATAAAATTCTTTACAAAAAATATCTAATAGATTATTATTATCAGAGGGTGATGATAAAAACACTTTAGGTAGGTAAATAAACATAACTCTTATTGTTTTTTGTATAAAAAGGAGGAAAAAATGAACATTGAGTTATATTCGCTGCGAATAAAAAATTTTAGAGGGTTTCTTGATGAAATCATATGTTTTAATAAAAACTTAAATGTGATTATTGGAAGAAATGATGTGGGAAAATCTACTATACTTGAGGCAATGGAGTTGTTTTTTAATGAAAAGCTTAAAATGACTAGTGAAGATCATAACGTTACACAACCGATGGAGGAACCAATAGAGATTTCATGTTGCTTTAATTTGATGGATGAGGCAAAAATAATAATAGATTCATCAGTGACTACAGATCTAAAATTAGAGCACTTATTAAATTCGGATGGAAAATTGGAAATTATTAAAAGTTATGACTGTACAAAGAAAAATATTGTGCCCAAAATTTTTTTAAGGGCAAAGTATCCTGTTATAAATGAAAAACCTTTAGTTTGCGAAAAAATTCAAGATTTAAGGAGAATATTAAAAGAAAATGTGTCTCTTGACGAATATGATTCTGTAAATAAAAATATTGCAGCAGAGATAAGAAGGGCTATTTATCACGCAAAGATTGGACCAGATACAATCTTTAAAGAAATGAATATTGATATGACTCAAGAAGATGCGAAGAATATATGGGGAAGTTTACAGAAAAATTTACCTTTGTACTTTTTATTTAAAGCAGATCGGGCAAATACAGATAAAGATTCTGAGGTTCAATCACCGTTAAAAGCTATTACGAAAACGGTTACAGCGGAATTGCAAAATGAGTTTGATAAAATAGTTGAAGCGGTGAAAGAAAAAGTTGAAATGATAGGAAAAGAGACTATTGAAAAATTGGCAGAATTAGATCCTAAAATTGCTTCCGACTTGCATCCAGAGATAACAACAAAATCCTTGGATTCAATTTTTTCATTTGATTTAATCTCTGACTATGGTATTGCATTAAATAAAAGAGGAAGTGGTGTGAGAAGACTAATTCTGTTGAGTTATTTTAGAGTTGAAGCAGAAAAATCAGTAGAAAACGACCATAATAATTCTATAATTTATGCAATAGAAGAACCTGAAACAGCACAGCATCCTAACTATCAAAGAATGATTATAAAGACTCTTCAAGATTTATCTCAAGATGGAAAACATCAGCTGTTTATTACCACTCATACACCGGAAATTGCAAAAATAGTGGATTTGAAGCAATTGATTTTTCTACACAAGGGAAATGATGGGGTACCTTCTGTAGAAAGGGACGATGATATAAAATACAAGGCAATCGTTAATGAATTAGGAATTCTGCCATATGCAATTGAGAATTGTGTTATTTGTGTTGAAGGAAAGAATGATGTAAACTTTTTAAGAAACATCAATAAAAATATTGAAGAGTATAAAAAAATTGTCGATTTTGAAGCAACAAAGATTAAAATTATTCCTCTATCGGGATCCAATTTAACAACTTGGGTTAATGAAAATTATTTTAAAGACTCTAATATAAAAGAAATACACGTATATGACAATGATAGGAAAGATTACAGAGAGAAAATTGAAGAAATACAAAGAGTAAATGATGGTAGAAGATTTGCTTTTCAAATTCAAAGAAGAGAGATTGAAAATTATATTCCACCTAAATTGATTGAGAAAGAATTCAATATTAAATTAGATGAGTATTATGAGAAATGGGATCAAATAGATGTTTCTAAGATATTATGTGACAAAAAGGTAATGTCAAATATTAAAAATGAAAATAAACGACAAATTGAAATTAAAAAAAGACTAAATGGTCAGATAACAAAGTTTATAACTACTGACATGCTAAAGGAAATAGGAGCTTTTGAGGAATTAAGAACGTTATTTGAACTTATACAAAGAGTTTCGAATTGATCTTCTTACGATTAAATTGATTCCAGTTTTTTAGTTGCTTTCTTCCAATCCTCTCTGGTATACCAGTAGTGGTAAGCGATCCAGTCGTCGGTATTGCTATTTGTT
The DNA here is from genome assembly GCA_900552455.1 of uncultured Peptococcaceae bacterium. Taxonomy (GTDB): domain Bacteria; phylum Bacillota; class Peptococcia; order Peptococcales; family Peptococcaceae; genus UMGS1590. Next base: position 205,666 of record URZX01000001.1, read on the forward strand.
ATTATAATAGGTTTGGTTTTGTGCATAACGAAAGCTCCCCATAGTGTAGTTTCGATTTTTTGATATTTCGAGTATCTACTCTATGGGGAGCTTATCATTTTCTAAAGCCTTTTTGTATTTTGTTGTGTTGGACTCGCTACACCAATTTACACCAATTCGCCATACAATTATATGAAGTTTTATGATGTTTCGTGTGTTCGAGAAAAATGAGAATTGGCTCAACAAAGGGATTTATAGGCATTCATCGAGAAATATCAAACTTTATCAATTCCTCGCTATACAGCAATGCCTAATTTCATATGATGATACAACTCCCTTGGTTTAATGATTGATTTCGGTCACAATGCCCCAATTATAGCATTAAACGGCGATTTTCTCAAGGCTTGGGGGTTGGCTGTTTGGTGTTGCATGTGCAGGCGATTTGCGGCTGTCTGCTGTGGTTGACGGTGGTGGTCTTTGGTAGAATAATAGGTTTGAAATTTTATAAATTCGATAGCAAAACCAGCAGTATTTATTTAGCAGAAAAACAAGCTGTGCGCTCAACAAGTAAACCATTTCCAGCCTCTGATGTGGTCAATAATTTGTAAACGTTTGCGCTCACAAGCAAAATATGCTGTCGTCAATTCACAAATATGTCGGGGTCGGTTATATTATAGCGAAGGAAAAAGCGCTGTCTGGGTACAGCTATTTGGCAGAACGCAATAAATGACGACAAAAGCCACCGCATGAAGTGGTGCGCATCCTGTCAAAATAGGACGGTGAAATAGTATAAGATTTTTTCAGGCAGCAGCTTTCGAGCTGCTGTCTGTTTTATTTGTGCAATAGATCATTTCATCAGGAAATCAGAGGGTGTTCACATACAATTTACTATGTTATAATAGGAATATAGAAGAGGGTTTCATAGCATATCTCAGCCCGGAAGGTGATCACGATGAAATTGAATCAATTGCGGTACCTTGTTGAGTTGGAAAAATACGAAACGATTTCTAAAACTGCAGAAAAGATGTTTATCAGCCAGCCATCGCTCAGCATTGCCATCAAGGATCTTGAAGCAGAGCTGGGATTTGAGGTGATACGAAGAACGGGGAAGGGAATTGTTTTCACTTCTCGCGGGGAACGGGTGCTGCAGCATTGTAAAACGATCATGAACGAGGTTGAGCAGATTCTCGCAATGAACGAGTACATTGATTGCAGTTCTGTTGGTCATCTCTCTGTGGGGTGCGTGCCTTACATTGTTAATTCGGTGGTTTTGGATACGTTAATGGAACTTAAGATGGCTTACCCAAGCTTACAGGTGAGTTTGAAAGAACTGAACAGCTACGATGCACTTGAATTGGTTTATCAACGAGAACTGGATTTGAGTGTGATTATGATTTCAAACATCGAAGCAGACAGTTTTAAGACGGAACTGGAAAACAAACATCTGATCTTTACCAAGCTTTTTGACGACAGGATGTTTATATGGTGCGGGCGTGCGAATCCTCTGTACACAAGATCTGAGGTTTCTATGAAAGAAGCATTGCAATATTCGTTTGTTGTCTATCGAGATGTGTTGAATGCGTTTAATCGCAACAAACTGCTATCTTACAACGACAAGTTGGATTTTGTCTCGGTTGATGATAAGGATGGGGTGCGAAAGTATTTGACGAAATCTCGCGCTGTAACGGTAATGCCTATGTGTACGGTCTGGGAGGATCATAGCTACTATGAAAAACAGTTCATCAAGCCGCTTGAGATCACTGATTTTGACTGGACGGTAAAGCTTGGTATTATCTATGCAGAGGACGAATTGCTTTCACTTGAAGCGAAACAGTTTATGCAAATGCTGGTTGGCAGGTTTCAAAACAAAATATGAATCAGAAGCGCAACGACTGGAAAAGAGCGTTGCGCTTTTATTATGCTTTGGTTCTATAGTCTGGATTAATACTGCGGTATTGGATATGGATATTGGTTGAATGCAGTAAACGAGCGTATAATTAAATTAAAGAAATAGTCGGTATTATCAGATAATACAGGAGGTGCGCATTATGAAAATTGCAGTTATTGGTGCTGGGGTTATGGGCCCAGGTATTGCACAGGTCTTTTTAATGGGCGGCCATCAGGTGTATTTGAATGATATTTCACAGGACGCACTGGAAAAAGCCAGAATGATGATCAGGGGAACGCTTGATCAGATGGCCGCAAAAGACGTGATCGATGAAAATGCTACACGTTGTTTGGATAATTTGATGCTTTCAGTAAATCTTGAAGAGGCTGTTAAAGATGCGGCAATCGTCATTGAAGCTGTACCTGAGCAGATTGAGATTAAGCAGGCGCTGTATCAGGAGCTGGATAAGTACTGTGCTGAAGATGCGGTAATTGCGAGTAATACATCTGCGCTGCCGCTTCCGGAGATTTTCCCTGATTTTCGCAGTGGCAAATTTTTTGTTGCACATTTCTTTAATCCGCCATCAATTCTGCCGCTCGTTGAACTCGTAAAAAACGACAAAGCTGAACCAGAAAAAGTCGAACTTTTAAAGGGTGCGCTTGAAGAATGTGGCAAAACGGTTGTTGTTGTCAATCAGTTTGTAAAAGGTTTTCTTATTAACCGTTTGCAGACGGCGCTTTCTCGCGAGGCGCTCTACCTTCTGGATCATGGCATTGTTTCAGCAGAAGACCTCGATAAGGCGGCAAGAGCGTCGATTGGCTTTAAGTCTGTCTGGCAGGGATTTTTTGATACGATGGATTATATCGGTCTGGATACTGTCTCTTTTGTCTACGATATTATTTATCCGGAATTGTGCAACGATGAGAAAACGCCGGAAGTGATTCACGACATGGTAAAACAAGGAAAACTTGGCACAAAATCCGGCGAAGGGTTTTATAAGTACACGGCGGAATCTTTGGCGCAAACCAATGAGAAACGCATCGATATGCTGTTGGAGCAGTTGAAACTTTGGAACAAATATGAGGCCTGAGGGCATCACTTACAATAACGGGGGAGGAGGGAGAGAGCATGGCTGCAAATGTTGATTCGAAAAATGGTAGTGGAACAAATTTTACGCAACGTCAGAAGAAACTGTTTACGGTCTTAATGATCGGGATATTTTTTGAAGGATTTGATGATGCGCTCATCAATATTGTGCTGCCATATATTACTGCTGATTTTGGTTTGAACAATCAACAGGCTGGTTTTTCTCTGTCGATCATTGGACTGGGAACAATGTTCGCGTTCTTTCTTGTGAGGCTGGCTGATAATCTTGGGCGACGGCCAATCTTTCTTGCATCGGTCATTGCTTACACTTTGTGCAGTGCGATCACAGCTTTCTCACCTGCAATGACGTTTCTCGTTTTCTTTCAGTTTCTGGCACGTATCTTTTTGATCGCGTGCTGGTCCCTTGGATATGTGATCGTATCTGAAGAATTCGAGGTGGAACAACGCGGCAAAGCGTCGTCGATTCTGCAGGTGGTGGCAACGTCCGGGGCGCTTGTGCTTTCGCTTTTGCTGCCGGTGCTTACGCTTCTGGGGTTGAACTGGCGTGCGATGTATTTGATCGGAGCCCTGCCATTGATTCCGGTGATTGTCTTCCATAAAAATCTTCCGGAAACCAAGAAGTTCCTTGAAATGAAACGTGCGCGTTTGGAGCAAACGCAGCGAGAGAAAAACGATTTCTTTGAAGTTTGGAAACCGCAATATCGAAAGTATTTGATTGTCATGGCAATTGTGTGGTTTTTTCTCTATTTTGGCGTGAAAGGTGCGCTGAACTTTTTCTCACAGCATGTTGTAAACGACCTGTCCTTCACGCCGCTGATGGTGAGCATTGCTCTCGTTACGCAAACGCTTGTTGGCATGGTGATTATTGCCCTCAATGGTCGCATGCTCGATAAGATAGGACGCAAGAAGGGCGCCATCATCATCATCGTCACGGGTTCCTGTGCGGCAGCTGCGCTGTTTCTTGTGAAAAGCTTTGCGTTGGTGCTTTTGATTGGTTGTTTTGCAACAGGATTTACGAATTCGTTTCTTATTGTCGGCTCAACGATTACAAATGAGCTCTTTCCGACGGAGGTTCGCGCCAACGCGATGGCCTGGACGAACAATATTCTTGGACGTATTGGACAAGTGCTGGTGCCAACTTTCATCGGATCGCTGAGCGTGGTATTGGGTCTCGCTCATGCAGTTGCCTTTGCGGTCTTGCTTCCGCTCATAGCTGCATTGTTGATCGCTGTATTTATTCCTGAAACGAAAGACTTAACAGAAGGAGAATGAAGGGAGTTGAGTTTATGTCTAACATCAAAAAAACAGGGGCGCTGGTTGCGCATGTATTGAAGAACGAAGGCGTAAAATATATCTTCGGCATTCCTGGCGGACATATCTATCCAACGATCGAAGAAGCTGAGAAGCTTGGCATGCGGTTTATTTCAACGCGCCACGAAATGTCCGCTGCTTTTGCCGCCGAAGGCTGGGCGCTTACGACAGGAACGCTCGGTGTATGCACAGGAACGGCTGGACCAGGGGTTACGAATCTGTTAACTGGGATGGCCAATGCCTATATGGGAAAATATCCCGTATTCTATCTCGGTGGACGCGCTCGGGTAACAGAGTTTGATAGAAATGAACTGCAGGACTTTGATCAGCTGTCCCTTGTGCGATCAATGAGCAAGTATGCGAAAACTGTTTACGAACCCGATCGTGTGCCTGAGTATGTTGCCCAGGCCATTGCTGAGGCTGTAAACGGAACGCCGGGTCCGGCTTATATCGAAGTGCCACGTGATCTCAATGACAGCACGGTTGATATGGACGCAATAAAAATGCCGGCGCATTCCTGTAAACAGGGAAGAATGCCAGCTGCGGATGAGGATATCAAGCGTGCCGCACAATTGATCCAACAAGCTGAACGACCGCTTATCATTGCTGGCAGTGGCCTTTGGTGGTCACAGGCACAGGCAGAACTGCAAGCATTTGTAGAGAAAACAGACATTCCGTTCTGCACGCGCAACGCAGCACGTGGCGCGATCAGCGATAAGCACACAAACTATGTCAGTATTGGATGCAACGATCCGATCACCATCAATGTTGCCCAGCACAGCGACCTCGTTATCATTATCGGCACACGCGCCAGCTATACACTGAGCAGATCCGTTATTCGCCCGGAAACAAAGATGATTCGTATAGACATTGATCCGGCAGAGTTAAATAATCAGTGGCAGCCGGACGTAGGGATCGTCGGCGATGCGAAAATGGTGCTTGCACAGTTGACAGATGCAGCGCCGGAAATGGAGCATGCCATGTGGAAGCAGCTCGTGCAGCAGATTAAGATGCAGGCTGCACAGGGTATGTCTCAGCTTTGCCCGGATCCATTGGCCAGCCCGATCAATCCGATTGCGTTTTTTGAGCAGTTGCGTCAGGAGATTGACGAAAATACCATCGTCGTGTTTGATGGTGGCGATGTTGCAACCTGGGCAGCGATGCTCCTGCCGGCCTACGGTCCAGGTCAGCTTTTGGGGATTGCCAACAATGCATTCGGACCGCTTGGCGTTGGTATGGGTTATGCCATGGCTGCAAAATTGGCGCATCCGGAAAAAGAGGTCATTCTGCTGACGGGTGACGGCGCCATGGGTTATAATATCATGGAATTTGATACCTGTATGCGTTACGGAATCAAGCTCACAGCCATCGTCTTCAATGATTCGATGTGGGGCATGATCAAACGTTCTGAATCCAGGAAAGCGCCCGAAACAAAAGATTTCCCAGGGCTTGATCTTCGCGAAGAAACGCATTATGAACGCGTTGTAGAAGGACTGGGCGGTCATGGCGCATACGTCACAGACATCCGAGCTTTAAGAGCTGCCATTCAGGAAGCAAAAGCTTCTGATAAACCAGCTTGCATCAATGTTGTGGTAGATCCGAAGATCGGTCCGCCGGCAGCAGGCTGTTAAGCAAACAAACTGCCCCAGCAGGGCGAAAGAGATAAGCGCCCCATAGCGTAGATACTCGAAAAAACGAGGCTGCACTACGGGAGAGTATCACATATTTTAAAGAGAAATATATCTACAGAGTGAAAGCCACCCATCGCGGGTGGCTTTTTGTGTGCTCAGAGAACTTTTTTCTGGGTGATGATATGGGTGACGTGGCCGAGGATGCGGAGGTCCTTTTTGTCGACGATCTGTGGGGGCTCGCCGCCATCGCTGTAGAGGAGGAGGTTTGGCGCGGCGTGCTGGATGCGGCGCAACAGGGGCGCTGCTGGGGCGCTCTTTTCGCCAGGAAGGAGGACGGCTGCGAGGGCCTTGTCTTCGACGTCGGGCTGGATGCGGACGAAGTAGAGGGTTTCTGTGTCGGCGGTTTTTTCGCGCAGGGCGAAGACGTGCTCGGCGTCGCGCTGGAGCTCGGGGATGGTGAGGGGGATGCGCGCCAGAATGTGCGCGTCGTCAAAAAGGGGGGCGTCGGGAGCGAGCTTTCCGAGCACGGGCACGGTCGGCGTGGCGGCGGGTTTTTCTTCAAAATGGACGATCTTGTCAAAATCCATGTTGTCCTTGTCGATCTTGTCGAAATCGAGGAGCGGGGTGACGGCGTAGAGCTGCAGGAGTTTGGTGTGGCTCTCGGCGAAGATGGGCAGGCCGCTTTCGGCTTTTTTCAGATCCTCTGGCGAGATATGCACGGCGTGGGCGGCCTGGGCGATGGTGTAGCCGGCGTCCTGGCGCTTTGTGCGGAGCACGGCGCCGCCTTCTGCGGGGGTGACGAGGTCGGTGCCGGCGAAATAATCCAGCGAGCGCTGGAAAAATGCGGCGATGCGGCGAAGATTGTCGAAGGATGGATGCCCGAGGCCGTTTTCCCACTTGGAGATCATGCCCTTGTTGATGGTGGTGTGTCCGTCGCTGAGCGCCTCGGCGAGGGCTGCCTGCGAAAGTCCGGCGACGGTGCGGGCGGTTTTCAGGCGTTCGGCGAAAATGTTGTTGGTCTCTGTCATGTGAGACGCCTCCTTTCATGGGTTTAGTATAACATGGCGGTTTCGAAATTACAACCCGTACGCTTTAAAAATTGGTGAAAGGTGCTTGACATTGAAACCCGGGCGGTGGTAGAATGGTGATATGAAAATTGAAACCCGCGCGCAAAAGTGGGTTCTGTATTTTGATAACGCATTTGAACGGACCAAAGAAAGGACGATTCCCATGACGAACCACGATTCTGTTGCACCGGATTTTCTCACGAAAAAGGAGTGACGCCTATGACCGATCATTTGAACGAAACCTACACGCTGTCTGTCGGCGGAAGTGTGCGCGCGAGGGTTTGGAAGCGCGAGGAGTGGACGCTGGCGAAATTCATCGACAAGCTGGCGAATCCGCGCCGCACGGCGGAGACGACGGCGGAATACGCTGCGATGGACAAATCCGAGCGCAGCGCCCGCAAGGACGTTGGCGGCTATGTGGGGGGAACGCTCAAGGGCACGCGCCGCGCGAAGGGCGAGGTGGAAAGCCGCTCGCTGATCACGCTGGATCTGGACGAGGTGACTGTCTCGCTCGAGGAGGCGCTGGCGCAGATCGAGCGCGCGCTGCCGTATTTTTACATTGTTCACCCGACCCACAGCCACACGCCGAATGCGCCGCGATTGCGCATCATCCTGCCGCTGGCGCGGCCTGTTTCGCCGGAGGAATACACGGCGATCGCGCGGGGGCTTGAGGAGGATATTGGCCTTGAGTGGTTTGATCCGTCGACGGACCAGCCGGAGCGCTTGATGTTCTGGCCGTCGGCGCCGCGGGATATGGATTACAACGCGGCTTTTGTGGTCCACGAGGGGCCGCTTGTGGTGGGTGCGGAGGTGCTGGCGCGCTACGACGATTGGCGCGATGCGCGCCAGTGGCCGAACGCGGCGCACCAGCCGGCGCTGCCAAGAGCCGACGAGGGGGACGCAACGCCGCTCCAGGACCCACGGGAAAAGCCGGGGCTGGTGGGCGCTTTCTGCCGCGCCTACAGTGTGCCAGAGGCGATCGCGGCCTTTCTGCCGGAGGTCTACACGCCGGGAGATGCGCCGGATCGCTATACCTATGCTGCAGGATCTGCGGCGAATGGCCTGGTGATCTACGACGACGGCCTGGCCTGCTACGACAACCATTCGACTTCGCCTGCAAGCGGCAAACGCCTGAATGCCTTCGACCTGGTGCGCCTGCATAAATTCGGCGCGCTGGATGCGGGGAGTCGCACGAAAAATCCGACGAAGCTTCCGAGCTACGCGGCGATGCTCGCCCTTGTGAAGGACGATGCGCGCGTGAAGCAGGCGCTGTTCGGCGAGGAAGAGGAATGGAAGGGTCTGCTGGAATACGATGGACGCGGACACGTGGCGAAGACGATCAACAATATCTTCCTCATTCTGACGCACGATCCGGCGTTTGCGGGGAAGCTGTATAACGACGTTTTCGCCGGACGCGAGATCGTGAGCGGGCGCTTGCCATGGTCTGATGAAAGCGATCCCGCTGCGCCCCGCGACTGGACGGATGCGGATACGGCGGGGCTTATCCTCTATATGGAGGCGCAGTACGACGGGCTGAAGAACAAAGGCGACACGGAGATTGCGCTGACAAACGCCTTTATGAACAACAAGCGCCATCCTGTGCGCGATCATTTGGAGGATTTGCCGAAGTGGGACGGCGTGGAGCGTGTGCCGACGCTCCTGGTGGATTATCTCGGGGCAGAGGATGAGCCCTATACCCGCGCTGTCACGATCAAGCATCTGGTCGCTGCGGTGACGCGTGTGATGCAGCCGGGCGTTAAATACGACACGATCCTCATTCTCAGCGGTCCGCAGGGGATCGGCAAATCGAGCCTTATCCGCCTGCTCTGTCCTGAGGAGGGCTGGTTCAACGACAGCCTCTACGAGCTCAAGGACAAGGACACCTTCATGTCGCTGCAGGGAAGCTGGATGGTGGAAATTCCTGAGCTGGCTGGCTTCAACAAGGCGATGATCGAAAGCGTCAAGGCCTTCCTCTCGAAAAACAGTGACAAATATCGCCCGCCCTACGGCAAACGCAGCGTGGTCGTGGAGCGTCAATGTGTGTTCTGGGGAACGACGAACAACCGCTTCTTCCTCGGGGATATCACCGGCGAACGCCGCAACTGGCCGGTTGCCTGCGGGGTGCAGCCCCAGACAAAGGACGTTCACAGCGATCTCCCCCGCGAGCGCGAGCAGATCTGGGCGGAGGTGATGGCGTATTACCACGCGGAGGTGTCGCTGGTGCTCTCGCCGGAGCTGGAGCGCATCGCAAACGAAAAGCGCGCGGATTTCAGCGAGGAGGACCCGCTTCTGGACACGGTGAGGGCCTTTCTCGAAAAACCGCTGCCGTCGGATTGGGCCGAACGCGAGATCGAAGCGCGCCGCCGTTGGCTGCGACAGGTGGAGAGCTGTCCGAGCGGGCAGAAAACCTTCCAGCGTAAGCGCGTGACAGGGCTGGAATTCTGCGTGGAGGAGCTGGGTCGCCCGCTGACAGAGGTGAGAAAGGCCGACGTTCGCGAGGTCAATAACATTCTCGCCAATCTCCCTGACTGGGAGCTTTCGCCAGAACGCCTGAGCCTCGACAAGGCCTACGGCGGACGCCGCCCGAGCAAAACCTTTGTACGCAAAAGGATAGCCTGAGTCTCGACAGAAATGGACAGCCACCTCTGGCGGTTCTGTCCATTTTGTTTTTCGTCAAAATCGCTGGAAACCGCTGTGCAAAGGCATTTCTCGTCATCTGTGTCCGTCTGTCCGATAAAATACCAAAAGAAAACCTCGGAGATAAAACAGGAAAAACGAGTTATAAATCGCTGATAGATAATAAAGATAACTCGTTATTTCTGTGTGTATGATATATAAAGAGTGCAAAACCGCTGGACAGACAGACACACCACCGCCCCCGATTTTCACAAATCCCCACCCATCTGCATAAATCTGCGCACTTCAGCCTCTGCGCTGGCGGCGGCGTGCGGGGGCTGGTGGTTTTGGCGGCGGCGGGGAAGCGGATTTTTCTGCGCCAGCTCGCGGTAGTGGCGAAGCAAAGATTTACAACACGGTGACATTTCATTAATTTGTATAAAATTTGCCAGAGATTGCCAAAAATGGCTTTACAATGCGTTTTTGGATTGCTATAATATGGTTAAGTCGAAAGGAATTTTTGTTGAAACGGCATCATACAGGTTGTGGCACCTGAGTTGCGGGTTCGAATCCCGTGGAATTCCTAACGTCGACGCACTCGCCAAAAAAATGTGAGTGCGTTTTTTTATGCCCAAAGTCACGGCTTTCTTGCGGCGCTGCGGCAAAAATGCTATGATGGATGGGCAAAGAGACAGGAGCATGCGATTATGAACATTCTATTTATTGGCGATATGGTGACGCCGGATTCGATCGAGATGGCATCTCGCTGTATCCGCCAGTTGAAGCAGGAAAAACAGATCGATCTGGTGATCGCCAACGGCGAAAACATCCACACGCAGAACGGGCTGAATCTGAAGCAGTATCAGGAGCTCAAACGCATCGGGGTGGATGTGGTGACGCTGGGCAACCACGCCTGGAACCAGCCGCAGATCTATCATTTCATCGATGAAAACGAGGACATTGTGCGCCCGTTCAACTATCCGCCGGACACGCCTGGCCGCGGCTGGACGATCACGGAGGCGAACCATCGCCAGGTGGCGGTGGTTGTGGCGATGGGCAATGTCTATGTGTCGACGCTGACAAGCCCGTTTCAGGAGATCATGGGGATTGTGGACGCGCTGCATGCGCAGGGCGTACGCACAATCATTGTCGACATGCACGCGGAGGCGACGTCGGAAAAGCTGGCCTTTGCCCGCTATCTGGACGGCAAGGTGAGCGCGGTGATCGGCACCCACACGCACATCCCAACGGCGGATGCGCAGATTCTGCCTGCGGGCACGGCTTATCAGACGGATGTGGGCATGGTTGGGCCGGTGGATTCTGTCATCGGCATGAAGGTGGAGGCGTCGATCAACCGCTTTCTGACCCAGCGCCGGGTGAAATTTCAGCAGAGCGAGGACGACGCCTTTCTCTTCCAGGCGGTGCTTTTGGAAATTGATGGCGACGGGCGCGCCAAGCATATTGAACGGATCGACAAGCGCATGACGATAGAAAGGACTCGGATATGAAAAACGAACGCAAGGAAAAATACGTCCACGAGGTGTTTGAATCCATCGCTGGCAAATACGATTTTATGAATCTTCTCATGACCTGGGGGATGCTGCCGCACTGGCAGAAGCTCGTCATGGAAAAAACGGAGCTGGGCCCTGGCGGCAAGGGGCTGGATGTCTGCTGCGGCACGGGCGAGATGACCTACCAGCAGGCGGAGATCGCCGGACGCTATGGCCAGGCTGTGGGGCTTGATTTTTCGGCGCAGATGCTTGAGGCAGCGCGCGCGAAGATGAAGGACCATCCGAACTGCCATGTGCAGTTTGTCGAGGGCGATGCGCTGGCGCTGCCGTTTCCAGACGACAGCTTCGACGCGGCGACGAGCGGCTTTGCGCTGCGCAATGTCAGCGATATTCCGCTGGCGATCCGCGAGATGGCGCGCGTCGTGCGCGCAGGCGGCAAGGTTGTCTGCATCGACGTGTCGCGCCCGGGCTTTCCACCGGCGCGTGCGTTCTTTAATTTCTACTATTTCAAGGTCGTGCCATGGCTGGGCAGCCATCTCGTCAGCGACAAAACGATCTCCAACGGCTTCCCGGCCTATACCTGGCTGGCAGAGAGCCTGAAGACCTTCCCGCCGCGCAATGAGATCGCGCAGATGTTCCGCGACGCGGGGCTGGCGGCAGTGGAGGTGCATCCCGTTGGCTTTGGCGCAGCCACCATCTACAGCGGCGTGAAGACCACGGCAGATTACGATTTCGAGGCAGAAAAGCGCAGCTGTCCGCTGCAAAAGCTTGAGCGCGGCGCTGTGCGTGCGCGCGGAGCCGTCGCCAAGCTCGCCGAGGCAGCGCTGCGTCTGAAAAAAATGAGCGGTTGCGCACGTTTTTAATGAATTTGTAACGTTCTGGCAAACTTTTTCGTGTATGATAGGAGCAGATACACGCGCTCGATCATGATTGGGAGGAATACGCATTGACGTGGGAAATGGAATATAAAACAAGAGGCGAGTACATCTCCGCGCTGGAGCAGGCCCTCGCCGGTAAAGACATTCCGGACGCCGACAAAATGGTGACGGATATCAAAAATTATTTCTTTAAGCGCAATCGTCAGTCCGTCGGCGACACCGAGATCATCAGCACCCTGCCGGATCCGGAAACGCTGGCGGCGCAGTATCAGGGCAAGGAATACAGCAACAAGCGCGCCCTGAAGAAAAACGGCTCCGCAGGCTTTTTCAAGCGCTTCGGCATCTTTTTCGTGAGCCTTTTCGCCGTGATCTTTGGGCTGGTGCTTTATCTGGGATTTTTGGCCATGTTTCTGGCCGGGATTCTTTCCATCGCGTTCGGGGTCATCTTCCAGATGAACCTTGTGGACAGCCTGCCAGCGCAGGTGATGTCCATCCTCGAGAACGCGCCGTATGAGATCTTTGAAAACAATCCCGTCGGCGTCATCTTTCTCGTCGCTTCCGGTATTTTTCTGCTGCTGCTCTCCGGCACCGCCCTCAAGGCGCTGCGCCGTCTGCGCAAAAAATACCACACCTGGACGCTGAAAAAGATCAGCGGCTGCTATCGCCTGCCAGTGACGCTGGACGACGTCTACTCCAGAGCCTGGCGCCTGTGCGTCTACATCTTCCTGCCGCTGTCGATGATCGTCGCCCTCGTCAGCATGATGATGCTCATCATGGGCGTCGATTTCACATTCTGAGCATAAAAAAACGATTGTCGCAGCCGGGCAATCGTGGTATAATGACCATAGAAAGAGGAGCACTGCCGGTAGACGGTTCCTCAGTGTTTAAGCTAAAATAGCCGCAACCTTTGGCTTGGGGCGGCTATTTTTTACGTTCAATATAAATACCTAGTCCTACAGCTGACACCACGAGGGCAATCAGTTCGATTGTAGTTTGAATATCCATAAGAACCACCTCGCTTCCTGGCGAAGGATCGCCGTTGGAATCGAGGAACCGCCTACCATCTATGGCAGTGCTCCATATCTTTAGTATACCATACAGACGTCCCGCGTGGGCGTCTTTTTTTGTGCCAGCGCAGAGAATTTGCCCCGAAAAACAAATGCTTCCGTGGGATTACTGTTGGCGCGCGTCCGTTTTGTGGTATAATAAACGCTGTATCACAGAGAGAAGGTAGGACGTTCCGCCCGAACGCCCGAAGGAGAATATCATGGAGAAAGAAAAAATCAGAACGCTGCGCGAGCTTGAGATCGGCGAATCCGTCCAGGTCGTCGCCGTTGGCGGCGAAGATCAGCTGCGCAAGCATCTTTTGGACATGGGCCTCATCCCAGGCACCTATGTCAAGCTCGTCAAATTTGCCCCCCTCGGCGACCCCATGCAGCTCACCGTGCATGGCTACGAGCTCACACTGCGACTGGCCGACGCCGAGCACATTCAGGTGAAAGCCATCGACCCCGCACTCCTGCACACCCACGAAGCCGCACCGCGCACACCACACATCGCGCATCCCGGCCTCGGCGAAGGCGGCATCTATCACGACAAAGAAAACGAAACACCCCTCGACGACAGCGTCACACTGACCTTCGCCCTCGCCGGCAACCAGAACTGCGGCAAGACCACCCTCTTCAACCAGCTCACCGGCGCCAACCAGCACGTCGGCAATTTCCCCGGCGTCACCGTCGACCGCAAAGACGGCGTCATCCGCGGCCACGACAACACCCTCGTCACCGACCTGCCCGGCATCTATTCCATGTCGCCGTATTCCAGCGAAGAGATCGTCACCCGCCAGTTCCTGCTCAAGGAAAAACCCCGCGGCATCATCAACATCGTCGACGCCACCAACATCGAGCGCAACCTCTATCTGACCATGCAGCTCCTCGAGCTCGGCATCCCCATGGTCGTCGCCCTCAATATGATGGACGAAGTCAACGCCAACGGCGGCACCATCCACGTCAACGCCCTCGAGGAACAGCTCGGCGTGCCCGTCGTGCCAATCTCCGCCGCGAAAAATCAGGGCATCGACGAGCTCATCGACCACGCCATCCACGTCGCAAAATATCAGGAAAAACCACAGCGCGAGGATTTCTGCAAAGACGATGAGCACGGCGGCGCCGTGCATCGCTGCATCCACGCCATCATGCATCTCATCGAAGACCACGTCCAACAGGCCGACGTGCCAATCCGCTTCGTCGCCACCAAGCTCATCGAAGGCGACAGCGTCATCGAAGAAGCCCTTCATCTCGACCAGAACGAAAAGGAGGCCATCGAGCACATCATCCAGCAGATGGAAACAGAACGCCGCCTCGACCGCGCAGCCGCCATCGCCGACATGCGCTTCGATTTCATCCTCGACGTCTGCAGCGAAACCGTCGTCAAGCCCCACGAAAGCCGCGAGCACGCCCGCAGCCGCAAAGCCGACCAGATCCTCACCGGCAGATGGACAGCCATCCCAACCTTCATCGCCATCATGGGCGCCATCTTTTATCTCACCTTCAACGTCATCGGCGCCTGGCTGCAAGGCCTCCTCGAGACAGCCATCGGCTCGCTCTCCGACCTCGTCGTCGGCTGGATGGAAGGCGCCGGCGTCAACAGCGTCCTCGTCAGCTTCGTGCGCGACGGCATCTTCGGCGGCGTCGGCACCGTCCTTTCATTCCTCCCCATCATCATCACCTTGTTTTTCTTCCTGTCGCTCCTCGAAGACAGCGGCTACATGGCGCGCGTCGCCTTCGTCATGGACAAGCTCCTGCGCAAGATCGGCCTTTCCGGACGTAGCATCGTGCCCCTCCTCATCGGCTTCGGCTGCTCAGTGCCCGCCATCATGGCCAGCCGCACCCTGCCAAGCGAGCGCGACCGCAAAATGACCATCCTGCTCACACCATTTATGAGCTGCAGCGCCAAAGTGCCCGTCTACGGATTTTTCACCGCCGCCTTCTTCCCAGATAACGGCGGCCTCGTCATGACCCTGCTCTATTTCGTCGGCATCCTCGTCGGCATCCTCGTCGCGCTCCTCTTCCGCAAGACCCTCTTCGCCGGCGACGCCGTGCCATTCGTCATGGAGCTGCCAAATTATCGCATGCCATCCGCCAAAAGCGTCGGCATGCTCCTCTGGGATAAATCCCGCGACTTCATCCAGCGCGCCTTCACCGTCATCTTCGTCGCCACCCTCGTCATCTGGTTCCTCAATCAGTTCACACTCACCCTCAACGTCGCCACCGATCCCGCCGACAGCATGCTCGCCGCAGCCAGCGGAATCATCGCCCCCGTCTTCGGGCCAATGGGCTTTGGCGACTGGCGCATCACCGCCGCCCTCATCAGCGGCTTCATGGCCAAGGAAAGCGTCGTCGCCACCTTGCTCGTGCTCTTCGGCAGCGAAGCCGCCGTGCAGGCCGTGCTCACACCGCTGACCGCAGCCGCGCTCCTCGTGTTCTGCCTGCTCTACACCCCATGCGCCGCCGCCGTCAGCGCCGTGCGCCGCGAGCTCGGCACAAAATGGATGTGCTACGTCATCGTCTTCCAGTGCGTCATCGCCTGGATCTGCGCCTTCATCGCCTATCTCGGCCTCAGCGTTTTTCTCGCCTGATCACCCATATTCAGAGAGATCGGAGCATCTTCCGATCTCTTTTTCTATTTTATGAAAAAATCTTGCAAAAAATTCGTGATTGGATGACGACCTCAGCGGGAAGTTATGCTATAATCAAAACAAGAAGTTAAGGATATGGCAATGATGTTGGACCACAACAACCCATCAGCCAGTTTTCATCCTGTACAATATAATCATCGCTCGCCGATCAAGGGGGAATTAAAATGAAGTGGAACATTATCGCAGATTCCAGCTGCGACATGTTTGACAACCAACTGCAGGACGACAGCGTCGGCTTCTGCACCATACCGTTTTACATCAACGTAGGCAACGTCGAATTCGTCGACGACGAACATCTCGACACCGGCGAACTCGTCGCAGCCATGGAGCTCTGCGAAGACGCCAGCCAGACCTCCTGCCCATCGCCATACACCTGGTTTGAACAGTTTGAAAAAGCCGAGAATTCCATCGCCGTCACCATCTCCGGCAATCTTTCCGGCAGCTACAACAGCGCCAAAGTCGCACAGCAGATGATCGCCGAAAAATATCCAGAGAAAAACGTCGCCATCATCGATTCTTGCTCCGCCGGACCAGAGCTCATCCTCATCATCGAGAACATCTACCAGCTCATCCGCGCCGGCATGGAATTTGACGACGTCGT
Organism: uncultured Peptococcaceae bacterium; assembly: GCA_900552455.1. Lineage (GTDB taxonomy): Bacteria > Bacillota > Peptococcia > Peptococcales > Peptococcaceae > UMGS1590. The sequence goes on from URZX01000001.1 coordinate 221,952, forward strand.
CGCCACCACCCGCCGCATGCAGCAGCACACCCACGTCACCTTCGCCCTCTGCTCCTTCCACAACCTCATCAAAAACGGCCGCATGAACAAATACGCCGGCCTTCTCGCCGGCAAGCTCGGCTTCTGGGGCATCGGCATCGGCACAGAAGAAGGGACCATACAGATCAAAGGCAAAGCCCGCGGCAAAAAGAAAGCCATCGCCGCCATCGTCGACGACATCAAAGAGCGCGCCGGCGTCGCCAAAACCGTCCTCATCAGCCATTGCCACAACCGCGAGTGCGCAGAAATGCTCGCCGCCGCCGTGCGTGAAAAATGGGCCAACGCCGAAGTGCGCATCATGCCAACCCGCGGCCTCTGCAGCTATTACGCCGAGCTCGGCGGACTCATCGTCGGCTTCAGAGACAACGTCTGAGAAATTTTCGCGAGATTGGAACGCTTCCGGTCTCGCTTCTTTGTAGAAGGAGGCCGCTTTATGCAGCCCTTACAAACCATCGCCCAGCTCCAAACCCTCGTGCGCCACAAGCCCATCGTCGTCGTCGAGATCGGGAGCATCCGCTGCTGCGCCTGCTCCGCCATCGCCCAAAAGCTTTCCGCCCGCTACAAGGACGATCCTCTCGTCGCCTGCGCCAGCCTTTCCCTCGAAGCCGCAGCCGACACCTGCGCCGCCCTCGGCATCTATAGCGCACCAGCCGTCCTCGTCTACGTCCAGGGCAAGCTCACCATCCGCGAAGCCGGCGTCATGAGTGTCGAAGACATCGCCCGCCGCATCGCACGCTATCGGGAGATCGTGGCAGAAAATTGAATACAAAACGAGCAGGAAGTGTCGGCTTCCTGCTCGTTTTTGGTATGGGAAACAAATCCACTAGCACATAATGCACTGGTCGTGAAAACTCAGAGATGATCTTCAATTTGGCGGCCGCCGTAGATGATTCGGAAAATCGTCACCGTTTCTTCCTCGGAATCGATGAAATAAAAGAGCACATAGTTGTCGACCGGAAGAACATGAAGATTGCCGTCGCGCCAGGCACCTTTCGTGTATCGTGGATGGCGTTCTGGGAAAATATCCAGAGAATAGATGGCGTCTTCAAGTCGGGAAAGCTGCTTTCGGGCATTCAGCAGCGCTTGTAGATGAAAGGCGATGTGCTCATAGATCGCGTGCAGATCGCGCGCCGCATGGTCAGAGATGTATACGCGATAGCTCATAAGTCGTACTCTTTGTGAAGATTGTTAAATACTTCTTTTGCCGGTCTCGTACGCCCGGCTTTCATATCAGCATATCCTTTTTCAAGTTCTCGGGAAAGCGCTTCCTCTGTAAGCTGATTGAGATCGAGCAATTGAGAGCGTGGAATCGTGACGTCGAACGGCAAACCGTTGTGCAAAATAATCTGTTTATAGAAAATCGTGATTGCATTCGAAGCAGGGATACCCAGAGTGGTTAAGATCTGCTCAGCCTGCTCTTTAACTTCAGGTTCGATGCGTGCGTAAACACTTGCGGATTTGGACATGATCGTCAACTCCCTTCCTGGTGATCTTATGGTTTTATTATACTAGGATGACTGGACAATAGCAATACAAATGAAAGAAACGGCTACCACATTAAAAAAATCTACCTTTGCCACAATTCTGCAACATTTCCGTGATATACTGGAGCGGAAAGGGGTGATCCTATGCGACGGATTTTGATCGTGGAGGATGATGTGCTGCTTTCAGGCACGCTGGCGTATAATCTGCGGGCGGAAGGCTACGAGGTGGTGCAGGCGTTTTCATGTGCCGAGGCGCGGCAGGCGGTGCAGGCGGACGTGGTGCTTTTGGATGTGAATCTGCCGGATGGTGATGGGCGCGCGCTGGATGGCGTGGATTTTTCAGTGGAAGAGGGCGAGTTCGTCGCCGTTGTCGGCACCTCGGGCAGCGGCAAATCGACGCTTTTGCACATGCTTGGCGGGCTGGACACGCCGACGGCAGGCAGCGTCATGGTGCGCGAGAAGGACTTGGCGCAGATGGACGACGACCAGCTGACGATCTTTCGCCGGCGCAATATTGGTTTCGTGTTTCAGAATTATAATCTCGTGCCGATCCTGAACGTGCAGGAAAACATTGTGCTGCCGGTGGAGCTCGATGGTAACCGTGTGGACCCGGCACTCATGGAGGAAGTTGTGGGAATGCTCGGACTCCGAGAAAAACTCGAGAGTTTGCCGAACGCCCTCAGCGGCGGACAGCAGCAGCGCGTCGCCATCGCCCGCGCCCTCGTTGCGGGGCCTGCTATCGTGCTGGCGGATGAACCCACAGGAAATTTAGACAGCCACACCAGCGCTGATGTCATGGGTCTGCTCCGCCGCACGAGCACCGCCTTCCACCAAACGCTGGTGATGATCACCCACAACAGCGAGATCGCTCAGCTTGCCGATCGCATCGTGCGTATCGAGGACGGGCGCATTGTGGAACGAGGGTGAGAAAATGGCACTGCCTTTTGAAAATAACACCGACCGCGCAGTCAAAAAACTCGCCCGCGCGAGTTTGCGAAGTGAAGGGCGGCGGAATTTGCTCGCTGGTTTGATCGTTTTTGGCGCAGCTTTTTTGTTGAGTTTTGCAGCCATTCTGGCTGTGAATGCGGCGTTGGCGCTGGAAGTGTCCGAGGGCGTGACGAGTGATCGCGAGCTTGTGACGGTGCTTTTCGGCGTGGCGCTGGTGGTGCTGCTGGCTGCGGGGCTTGCGATCCGCAACATCATGTATCTCTCAGTGCTCGGGCGCACGCGGGAATTTGCGCAGTTGCGTACCCTTGGTGCGACGAACCGACAAATACGATGCATCGTTAGCGCCGAGCGCAGGCGCATGACGCGCAGTTGGCTGGCGACTGGTGTGCTCGCAGGTTTTTTCGGAAACGTCCTGTTGCCGCTGGAATTTTTCTGGGTGCAGAGCGCGAGTATGGCAGTAGCTGCGGCAGCTTTTACTTGGTTCGTTGTTTATCTTTCGTTCCGCGCACCGGCCAAACAGGCTGCACGCGTGTCGCCGATGGATGGTTTGCGACAGACGGCGACGCTGAGCATTGGTAAACCCAGGAGAAAAGGCCGTTTGGTGCGCCCGACGTCTCGGCTTATTGCGCATCACAGCGCGCATTTGTCGCCAAGCGCGATTGGCCGGCGGTGGCTTTCCAGCGATCAGAAAAAAACGGTGCTCACGCTGGCGTCGCTTATTTTTAGCGGCGCGCTGCTTTTTGTCCTCTTCACAGTGATGGCGGCGATCAACATCGATACACTGGCTCGTCAGCCGTATTATGAAGACAGCAGCCTCTACATCAAGATCAATTCGACAGCTGACGAGGATTCGACCTATCGCATTATGCGCACTGCGCCTTTCAGCGACGCGCTGCGCGAAGAGCTCCTGGCGATTCCCGGTGTCGAGCGCATTGTACCGCTGGCGATGCTCGATGTCACGCTGCCGGATGCGGGTTTTGAGGGCGCCATCCAGAGTGTGATGCCGCGCACGTTAGCACCGCGATTGGTCGAGGGAGTGCTGGCGGGGAAAGCGACGAAAGAGGACATTCTTCCTGTGACGATCAATCGCGCTTCACCGTATTATCAGGAGACCGGACTTGATTTGTCTGTCGGTGATCAGATCACCGCTTCTGTCGACACCGGTGCTGGGGAGAAAATAGTGCAATTGGAAGCCATCGGCATCCTGGAAAACAAGGACGATGGCGTCGTTTTCTACACCGACACCGAAAACTTGCAGGCACTGGCGGCGATGGATTGTACCCTCGCCTGGTACATTGTGACAGCGCCGGAAAGCGCCGATGTCGTCGCGCAGGCGGTGCAGCAGCTTGTGGCTTCTGACGAGAGGCTGTATGTGGCGAGTCTAGCGGACGACATCGCGTCTTACGAAGCGTACTTCGCCAACGCGCGTTTAGCAGTGAGTGTGTTGGCAGTGCTCATTCTCGTATTTGCGTTTCTCAATCTGCTCAACACCTGCATTGTGAATAGCGTTATACGTCAGCGCGACTTTGCGCTTTTGGCAGCTGTCGGCATGACGCAGCGGCAGCTGGTGCAGGCGCAGCGCGTAGAAAATGCCGTCTATTTCGGTGCAAGTTTTTTCGGCAGTTGGTTGATCGGTGGCGCGCTGGGCTGGGCGATCTGTCATTGGCTTTCTGATATGCCGGGACCTGGCTATATCCATTATCAGTTTCCGATCGCTTTTCTCCTTTGCTACGCGCTTTTTGTGGCTGTCAGTGCGTTCGCTGTACAACGTTGGCAGACGCATCGGCTTGCAGAAAAAAGTATTGTTGAGCAATTGCGCGAGATCGCGTGAGGATGTAGCGGAGTCTGTCGCTGCAGAAAATGGCCGTGGAATGATTCGCTCTGTTGCTTTTGTCTCAGGTGTGGTATGATGGAGAAAACCTTTAGCGAGAAAGGAGCACCCAGCCATGAGCGATCTGCAGAAAATCCCCGGCGTCGGGCCAAATATCGCCGCCGATCTGGAGGCCATCGGCATCCATTCCGTGGACGATCTGCGCGGAAAAGATCCAGAGGCGCTGTACGCGCAGGACTGTCTGCAGAAAGGCTTCAGCGAAGACAAATGCCAGCTCTACGTGTTTCGCTGTGCCGTGTATTTTGCAGAGACAGACAATCCCGAGCCAGAGAAACTAAAATGGTGGTATTGGAAAGATAAACGTTATCCAGAAAAATAGGAGGAGAGCACCATGAGAAAATGTTTGCGCTGCGGCCAGGAAATGAAAGAAGGCTGCGACATCAAGATCGAAGGCGGCGGCAATGGCATCGTTCTTTCCGCCGACGCCGCCAAGCTATTCGGCGGACGCATCGGCAAGCCAAACGTCGCCATCTGTCCCGCCTGCGGTGAAGTGTCCATCTATCTTGACGATATCGAAAAGCTGAAATAATCACAAAAGCCGGGTGAAAGTGATATGCTCCCCATAGAGTAGATACTCGAAATAACAAAAATCGAGCCTACACTA
>URZX01000002.1 GCA_900552455.1 uncultured Peptococcaceae bacterium
CGTAGGTCGCGCCAGTCTCGTCAAAGAAGCGCGTTGCGATCGCTGCAAATTCTGCACGGGAGATCGGCGCGTTTGGACGGAAGGTGCCGTCTTCGTAGCCCTTGACGATGCCCATATCAGCGAGCGTCGCAACCGTTGTGCCGTACCAGTCACTGGAACTTACGTCGCTGAAATCAGAAACGTCCGTCGTGTTTTCATCGCGCACGTCCGCTTTCAACAGACGATAGAAGATCGTCGCAACCTCAGCGCGGGTGATCTGCTTCTGCGGCATCACTGTGCCGTCTTCATAGCCGACCACGTACGAGAAGTGGTCGACGGTGTTGAGATCTTCTGGCGTGTCTGGTTCATCTGGTTCTGGATCGTCAGGCTCAGGATCCGGCGTAACGGATGGGGTGTCGTGATCTTCGTCCCACAGCAGCGCGAATGGCGAGAATCCGCTCGCTCCAACATGGAACCAGATGCCTTTTTCCGTTTGTTCGATCGTCACCTTTTCAACCTCAGATGCTGCGATCTGATCGTTCAGATTTCCTTCACCGTCCATACCATATTCACGGTGCAGCCCCTTAAAGTGGAGCAGCGTAAATTCTGTGTCTTCGCCTGTGCCGCTTGGGTATGGCCAGAAAACATCGCTGCCTTCGCTGGAGCTGACCCAGGCGTTGGAGTTGTTGACATCGACGAGATCGAGATATTTAACCTCGCTCTCTTTGCCAGCAACATCGTGGTTTTTCTCCGCCGCGTGTGCAAGCAGCACGTCGGCATAATCCTGACTCGTACCGCCAGTGCGTGGCAGCAGATCGTCAAAGAGCAGCGCGATCTGGTATGGCGCATTGGCGTCCAGCTTGGAGTACGGATAATCCTCGTCACCGTTGAGACAGATCGTCGTATCCGCTGGCAGGATCACGCCTGCTTCGGCGGTCGCTTCAACTTTGTCGCGCACCGCTTCGACGTTGTTCGCCGAATAAATCTCGGCGTCGCTGGTCAGCGCATTTTCCGAAGCTTCTGTTGCGTTAGAAACGTAGCGAATGCGCAGCGTGCCATCGCGCAGCGTGAGCGTTTTTCCGTCAGCAGTGGTGACCTTGTCCAGATCCACGCCGTCGACAGCCACGATCTTCGCTGTATAATCGCCGTAGGTTTCGTCATCCGTGATTTCATTGTCAGCATCGTCGTAGTATTTCACAGTGAATGGATACTCGCCCTTGCTGGTGTCCCACGCTACTCCACCAACCTTGAACGTCGTTTTTTCACCCAGCGCCCGACCTTTCAGCAGATAGATCGGATGTGGGAATTCCTCATCCGCGCCACTGCCTTCTTTGCCACCGGTGTAGATCGTCTGATCCTCTGGTCTGAGGGTGACTGTCTCGATCACCTCCGGCGTTTTCTCCCACTGAGCGTAGAGCGTGACTGTCTGGTTTTTCCCAGTGATGAGATTATCCGCCGGCGCCTGATCGCCCTTCACAACCTGACCGTTTGCGCTTGTCGACCAGCCCAGGAAGGTGTAGCCAGCCTTGGTAAATGTATTCGCTGGCAGATCTTGGTCCTCGTCGTGGGTGACGTCGGTCATGTCATCCATAGACCCCGAGCCACCGTTGGCATCAAACTTGATCGTGCCGGTGTACGGTGTCCAGCTGCCTGTGTAGGTAACGACAACATTTTCTTTACCACGGAACTGCTCCGTTGAAAGCGTGCCCGTTGTCGGAATGCGATAACCTTCGCCGGTGTAGATGCCGTCTTTGTCATCATCTGTGATCGCTACATTTGAATCACCAACACTCAGGCTTGGCACCCATCCATTAAAGGACGAATAATCAACATCCAGCAAATTCGCTACCACAGTATGTGTCTTGCCAACAGTGATCTGCTGCGGCGATTGAATCTGTCCATCCGCGCCAATGGCCGGTGCGCCAGTTGGCACCTTGCCGCTGTACGCGTAGTTCACAGTGATTGTTGGTGCTGCACTTTCATTGAGCTTCCAGGTACCGGTGAGGGTGATGTTTTTGTTCATCGTCAACGAACTTCCCGCGTTAACGGTTTGACCACTCTCATCCTTCCAGCCCATAAATTCGTAGTACTCATACGACGATTGTGGTGCAGGTGCAACGGTGGCCTGCGTCCCGCTTGCATACGTTTTTTGCTGCGGCAACAGCGTAGACGCATCCGGTGGCAGATCGCCATCAAATTCATAGGTCAGCGTATACTCCGTTTTTGACGGAGGATTTTCGCCCGCTCCTCGCTTATCCCACAAACGATAGATATTGGAGGATACAAGCGCTGCGCTGTCCTGCGCGGTGGCGGTGCCGTCCCAATAGACGTAGCCGCCTTGAGGGAAGAGTTTGGTTTTATTTTCACACCAGATGCTGATCTCCACCTCTGTGCCGGTGAAGAGGCCGTCGATGGTGGCGGTCAGTGTTTCTGTAGCAGAATCGTATTTTGCATCCACCACACGGCCGCCCATGAAATCACCAGAATTCGCACCCTCCGTTTTTTTCACAGAGCCAGCCTGAACCAGCTTGGTTCCTGCTCCGATTTCGTTCAACTCAGTACCCGTCAGCACGCGCACGTCCTCAGGAATTGGGAACGTCACCTTGATCTCCCCGCTCTGCGCACCAACATCGCCCACGTATTTTACACGCACACGATACTGGAACTCAGAACCAGCAGGCGTTGCTTGTTTGTGCGTCCAGATATTGTCATTGACCGTATAATTTTTTTCGCCGTCATCTGCCTGCACAACCGGTGTGCTCCCAGATCGGCTGAGCGACAGCGGGCTAACTGCGTCTGCTGCTGGCTCGGTTGCATCCTGCTCAGGATCGTCCGTCATTGTTTCTCCGCCAGGCGCCGTTGAGCTTGAAGCATCGCCGCCGGTCGTCACATCGTTTTTGGTTGGGTCGTCGCTCGTGTTGTCGTTCGTCGAACCGTCAGACGGTTCTTCTGGCTGTGGTGTCGGCGACGGTTCTGGTTCCGTCGGTGGCAGCGCGTTCGTTGCATCGCCGCTCGCCGTATTATCTCCGCTGCCTGTATCTGGCGATGTGTCCTTTTCAGTCACAGTTCGTCCTCCGCTTTCGAATTCTGCCTTAACCGCCTGCATAAAGCCGGAAAGATTTCCATTTCCTTCCTTAATAACAGTCAGCGTGACGTTCGCTGGAACGCTCGTGAACATGTTTGTGATGGTCCAATCGTTCTGATCACCCGCCTGAATAGCCTCGATCCCCGTCCAGGAAAGATCCAGCGTTCCCAGTGAGCTGCAGCCATTGAACATAGAAGACGTGTTCGTCAGATCCTGCATCTGCCAACCGCCCATATCGATTGACGACAGGCCAGCGCAGCCAGAGAACATGCTTGCCATGGTCGTGAGCGCCGGAAACTGAACAATCTCACCTTCATACGTAAACGGCACCCTTGTCAATGCGGAGCACTGATTAAACATAGACGCCATCGTCGTTGCTTTATTCTGGTTTTCCTTTCCTTCGCCAGAAGCAAAGATCAGATTTCCATTGATCATCGCAAGATTGCTGCATTTTGAAAACATAGCGGAAAGATCTGTCGCATTTTGTACATAAAACCGATCGCCCAAAGTTATTTTCTTCAGTGCAGAATCTCCCGCAAACATCGCATACATATTTTTCACATTCGACGTATCGAACGATTGCGATAAATTTAGCTCAGTCAATGCGGTGCAGTTATTGAACATCGCATACATATTGGTGACGTTTGAAGTATCGAAGGTTTCTGGCAACTTCAAACTCGTTAGCTCAGAACACCCCTGAAACAGTTGATGCATATACTCAGCGTTGGATGTTTGAAAACCATCTGGAAGCTCCAGGCTTGTCAGTGATAAACAATTACAAAACATTCTTTCCATATTAATGGCGCTAGCTGCATCAAAATTCTCCGGCAGTTTCAAACTTTTCAATGATTTGCAGCCCTCGAACATATTTTGAATTTCTGTAACGTTTGAAGTATCAAATGCTTCCGGCAGTTCCAAAGTTTCCAACGAAGAGCAGTACCGAAACAGATCATACATTTTTTCCACTGAACTAGTGTCAAATTTCTCGCTAAAGGTTACACTGGTTAGATTATCACAGCTAGAAAACATCCCAGGCATCATTGTCACATTAGCTGTATCAAAGCTCGAAAGGTCCAAGCTTATTAATGAGAAACAGTGCCAAAACATCCCCGTCATGGTTGTTACTTTTGACGTGTCAAATTTATCAAGATTTTCTATCGTGGTAAGGGAATGGCAGTTACTAAATACATCATACATACTCGTGACGTTAGACGTATCAATATTCTCGCCAAAATTTACACTTGTCATCGCAATACAATCTGCAAACATTCTAAACATCGTGGTTACTTGGCTCATCTTCAACCCAGTCAGGTCTGCTGTTTTTAAGCTTTTATTGCCTTGCATCCAACATTCCATATTGACAGGAGCTACAACGCCGCCAGGGCCAGCAATGATCAGATCATATTTATTTTCTTCTTTTGGCTCACACTGACATTCCCGCAGATAAGCGACAACGCGGTCGTCGTTCGTTGCACCAACGTGACGGGCGTAAACAGCGTCGATGCCAGCTGTGGTGATTTCAACCTGATTTTCATCGCCGGATCCTGCCACAGATTCGTAGCTCAAATCCTGATCGATCACCTGCAGACTGTGAATGCTGCCATTGGCAAATGGCTGTTCTCCTTCAATCGTCACGCTATTAAAATTTAATAAACCATTACTAGAATATTTCGCATTGCTGGCCATCTGATTGCCGTTCGCTTCGGCGTAGTTCACTTGGCCCAGCTCCAGCTCGACTTCCACATGGCCCCAGGCAGGCGTGAGGGTGAGATCGTTCGCTGGCATGGCAATGATCTGCCCGGCGCTGTAAAAAGTATTGCTGCCTTTCACATTCCAGCCGCCAAAGCTGCTGCCGCTGTTGCTCAATCCACTGTCGTCAGGAATCGTGACAAACTGGCCGGGCATGGCGGTAATTTCTTCTGGCGCGGTGCCCTCTGCCTCTCCCTTGACAAAAGAGATGGTGTATAAGCTGCGGTCGATCTCAACAGCTGGGAAGGAGAGTGTAGGCTCGTTTTCTGTTTTCTCGTCAAAGAGGCCGGAATAGTAGCCCTTTGCTGTTGCTGCGGCGAGCACGGTTTCTTTCTCATTTTTGCTGGTGTCCAGATCCAGCGTAAGCACAAGATCGCCGGAAATCTGATCGCAAAGCTTGTCTAAATTTACGGTGACGCTTTTGCCGTCAGTGGCGACTTCTGTCGTTACTTTTGGCAAAATATTCTCGTTTGCCGGTTTCCACTCCGCGTCAGTAATTTCTGTTGCCAGGCTTTGACCATCTGCCAACGAAAGCGTAACGCTGGCGTCGCGGTAATGATCGTGGAGCACGCGCTCGAGGCTGTCGCGCATGCCGCTGCGGAATGTTTCTGCGTCGTTGTCGGCGTAGGCAGCGCTCGTATTTTCATTTTCAGCTGTGGTGTAACTGGTGGCGTGGTCTGCGATCAGATCGTTTGGTTCGTCGGCAAGCTGCCAGGCGATCAGCGCATCATTCGCCCCAAGCGCATCATCGAGCGATTGCAGCGCATCTTCTACTTCGTCGGTGTCCTCATTGCCAAAATGATCACCGAGCACCCAAAAAACGATGGTCGGATTTTCATTATCAATGTCGTTTACAGTGTCAACTGCTTTCTCCAGCGCAGCCACTTCATCTGCAGTGCCATCACCGGTGGCAATGCCAGCGACAAGACCATTCAAACCGTCAGCACTGCCAACAACAGAACCGTTCGTGTTCTCTCGTAATACAGGGGTCTGGGTGTAACTGATCACTTGCATGCTCGCTCTGGTGCCAGAAATCAAACTCCAGACATTGTCGCCGATCATTTCCTTAAACCGTGCGGTCGCATTCCCGCCCTGGCGGGATGCGTCCAGCAGAAAAACAATGTTGCAGGCAGGCGCAGTCTGCGCCTCCTTATGGTAGGTCACTGTTGCTGTTGCCCGTTCAGCGCTGTCGTAATCCACCGAGGCGGTCAGGGTCTGTGTGTCGGCTGCGCGCTGGCTGTTCTGAGCGAACACCTCCAGTGGAAACAGGCCAACAAGCATCGCCACTGTCATAATGATGGCAACAACGCGTTTCACTTGTTGTCGCATGATACATTCCTCCTATTGCTCTCTTTTTTCCTTCTATATAATATGTATTCAGCTGATCTTCACTCTGGCTTATCCTTCTGCGCGAGTCTGTATTTCTCTCTGCGTTTTCCCACGGCGTAGCTTGTGCAGACGGGACAACCTGAGCGCTGGTTGCCTGTGCGCGAATAGACGACGGCCTGCCAGATGTGCCCGCTTCTGCACTGCCACCAGACTTTCTTGCGGCTACCGGGGAGCACATGGTCCGGTGTGAGGCTGCCGTTCATGGTTGGGTGCCACTGGGCTGCGATCTCGGGATATTTTGTGGCGAGGTCGTTAAAGCCTGGGAGCACTCTCTTATTGGCACAGTATGGACAGCCGCCATTACGCTGGGTACGGGTGGAAACGACGGCCTGGTATTCATGCCCTTTGTCGCAGATCCACCAGACTTTGCGATTGCTAGCGGGCGCGATGTGTTCGGGGGTGAGTGTGCCGTTTTTGGTGGGGTGCCATTCTTTGGCGATGGCGGGGTACTGGCTGGCGAGGTCATTTTCGCCGGGGATGATCTTTTTGCCGGCGCAGACTGGGCAGCCGCTGCCCTGAGCGCGGCTTGAGATCATGGCCTGGTACTCATGGTCTTTGGGACAGATCCACCAGACTTTGCGGCGGCTGCCGGGGACGACGTCTTTTGGTGTGAGGGCGCCGTTTTTTGTTGGGTGCCATTTTTTGGCGAGGGCTGGCAGCTGGGTGGCGAGGTCGTTGTCGCCGCTCTGCACGGTTCTGTTGGTGCAGACGGGACAGCCTGATCCGTTGACGCGGGATTTTACCTGTGCGCGCCACTGATGGCCATGCGCACAGCGCCACCAGACGATGCGATGGCTGCCGGGGAGCACCTCACGCGGGGTGAGATCGCCATTTTTCTCTGTGTTCCATTCCTGTGCGAGGAGTGGATATTTTGTAGCGAGATCGTTTTCTCCGGGGATGGGAAAACGTCCGCTGCAGCATGGGCAGCCTGTGCCGCTGCCGGTGCGGGTGTGCACGGCGGCTTGCCAGTGGTGACCATGTTCGCAGGTCCACCAGACTTTTTTCTTGCTGCCGTAGCTGACGCTTTCCGGTGTGAGGGGAAGATTTCTTTCGCTGTCCCACTCGCGGAGGAGTTCTTCTCTGTTGTTGCGCTGGCAAAAGCTTGCCAGGGATTCTCTCATGGTCTTCTCCCTCCTTTCTATGTGGAGCCGCTACGGAATCAATATTCCGCTGCGATTTCTGAAGACTCACGCGCTGATTTTCGGCAGAAATTATTGGCTGGAACAAAATTTTTCGCCAGAGATTGTCTGCGCGCTCACAACTACATAAAAAATGCACCTGCTCTCTACGGAGAACAGGCGCAGCGAAGCTAGGCCGTCATCGTGATTTTTACAAAAAGTGCCGGCCTTTTTTGTCACGCTCGTTTTCAGCAAAATGCTTTGCCATTGCAGGAACGAGATGGTATAATATTCTTATTAATGCCGCACATTGGCTGTCACTATTGTGATGGCGGCCAGCGGAATATTGATTCCGTTAAGCGACAAGCCCGAGCTGATCCAAGGCTCGGGCACATTCGTCTGTGGAGGCTGCGAGATAGATGCGGGTGGTCTCGACGGAGGAATGACCGAGCATATCGGCGAGGCGAACGATATCTCGGTGTTTCTGATAAAATTGAACGGCGAAGAGATGACGCAGGTTGTGGGGAAAGATTTTTGTTTTGGCGACGTGCGCGACGGTGCTGAGGCGTTTCATCTGGGCCCAGATCTGATATCTTGTGCAGGCTTTTCCACCCACGGTGCTGAAAATGGCGCCGTGGGTGATTTTATTTTTGCGAGTGTAGCGGCGAAGCTTGCGCTGGAGTGCGCGGGAGAAAAGGATGGTGCGGATTTTTCCTTTGAGGGTGATGTCGGCGCGGCCGTTGGCGAGGGCTTCTGTGGTGATGTAGCGGAGCTCGCTGACGCGGATGCCGGCGGCGCAGATGGTTTCGATGATGAGGGCGAGCTGGTGCTGACCGGTGCTGTGGGCAGCGCGGACGAGTCTGTGATAGTCGTCAAGGCTGAGGGCGCGGTCGCTGTCGCGAAAGAGGGAGCGCTGGACGCGCAGATATTTGACGCTGCAGTCTGTGATCTCTGCGAAACGAAAATAGCTGTGGAGGGCGGCGAGCATGGTGTTGATGGTGCCTGGGGCGTAGCCTTTTTCCTGGAGATGGGCACGCCGGGCGAGAACGTTTGCTTTGCTGAGCGGGCGCTCGTTCAGCCAGAGGGCAAAGCGGCGCAGGCTACGCAGATATTTTTCTGCGGTGGCAGCGCTGCGCTCTTCCTGAATGAGCCAGTCGGCGTAATCCGAAAGCTGGTCGAGGATGGTGTGTGACATGGTGGTTCCTCCTTGGATGGTGGTGGATTTTTGTCTATTCTACCACCCATGAAAACAGCCCGTCACAGAAAGCGTTTTCTTTCTGTGACGGGCTGTTTCATTAAAAAAGAGCCAGGAACGAAAATTCCTGGCTCTTGCAAACAATTTTTACTTGGTGATCGCTTTCATGCGGCCGATACGTTCTTCGCGCTCTGCGTTTTCGTAAGCTTCGGAAAGGATCTCGACGGTGTGCTTGACTTTGCAGTGTCCGCCGAAACGTTTCTGACCGTCGGTGAGCTGCATCATGCAGGAGCCGCAGCCGGTAACGATGACATCGGCGCCGGTGTTTTCGACGTCTTTGCATTTTTCATGCTGAATGTCCATGGAAAGGTCGTAGTGGGTGAGGCTGAAGGAGCCTGCGGAACCGCAGCAGCGGTTTGGCTTGGACATTTCACGGAATTCAACGTCTGGCAGATCATTCAGGATCTTGCGTGGTTCCTGCCATACGCCCATACCACGACGCAGGTGGCAAGGGTCATGATAGGTGACTACCTGGCGAGCGGTGTGCAGGCCGGATACGTCTGCTTTGACGACGTTGATGATGAAATCGCTCCAGTCGATGACTTTGGCGGCGACGCGCTTTGCATCTTCATAGAGGTTGGTGTCTTCGAGCAGTTCTGGATAATGTTCCTTGAAGGACAGTGCGCAGGAACCGCAGACGAAAACGATGTAGTCAACGTCGAGCATCTTGAAGAGCTTGACGTGATCGGCAGCCATTTCCTTGGCGGTCTTCTGGTCGCCGTGCGCGAGAACTGGCATGCCGCAGCAGTGCTGTTTCTTTGGCACGATGACTTCGACGTTGTTGCGCTTCATGACGTTCATGAAGGAGCGGGCAACGTTTGGATAGAGATAGTTGGACGAGCAACCGGTGAAGAAGGCTACTTTGTATTTGACTGGGCCGATCGGTTTGTTGTCCTCCGGCACGGTCATGCGGAATGGCTTATTGGCCAGATCCGGCACAACGCGGCGCATATCCAGGCCGAATGGGAAACGTGGAGTATAGCCGCCGGTCTCTCTTTCCTTCTTGAAGACGGTGCCCTGGAAATTCCCACCGAGGCGCATGCCGGTATCCATGAGTTTTGGATGATCGACGACGTTGAAGATGACTTTCTTCAGTGGATGCAGGCCTTCTTTGCGAACGAGCTCAGAGCGAGCGGCGAGAACGATCTTGTCGATTTCGACGCCGCATGGGCAGATTTCTACGCAGGCTTTGCAGGTGAGGCAGAGATGCAAGTTGTGTTCGAGCCCTGGGGTGCTTGGATCGACGAGGCCTTTCAGAAGGGCGTCAACGAGTTTGATCTTGCCGCGGGCAACGGTGCCTTCTTTGTGGGTTTGCAGATAAATTGGGCAAACTTCCTGGCAGTTGCCGCAGGACATACATTTTACGACTTCTTCACGGGCGAAGTCCATGGTTTCGAAAGGTGCACTCATTCCTTATTCCCCCTTAAAGAAGAAATGGTCAGGATTGAACATGTAGTTCGGGTCGAATGCTTCTTTGACGCGGCGGATGACTTCCATGCCGGCAGCACCGAACTGGTCTTCCATGAAACGTGCCTTGGCGATGCCGATGCCGTGTTCGCCGGAGAGGGTGCCGCCCATTTCCAAAGCTGCGGCAAAGATATCGTCAACAGCCAGACGCACGCGTTTCATTTCTTCTTCATCGCGGGCATCGGTGAGGATGGTTGGGTGCAGGTTGCCGTCGCCAGCGTGGCCGAAGGTACCGATCTGGAGGTTGTACTTTTCAGCGATCTCTTCAAAGCGAACGAGCATATCTGGGATACGGCTTCTTGGAACGGTAGCGTCTTCGAGAACGGTGGTTGGTTTTACGCGAGCGAGGGCTGGCAGCGCTGCACGACGAGCGGTCATGAGGTCGTCGGCTTCCTTGGCATCCTTAGCGAGCTTGATCTCGCGGCAGCCATTCTTCTTGCACTGTTCAACGACTTTCTGTGCTTCGAGTTCTACTTCAGCTTCGACATTGCCGTCAACCTGCATCAGGAGCATAACCTTTGCGTCGGTTGGCAGACCGATGTGGATGTATTCTTCAACCACCTGGAGGGTTACCTGGTCGAGGAGTTCCATGGTAGCAGGAACGACCTTGTCAGCGATGATGCCGCTGATGGCGTAACCAGCATCCTTGAGGGCGTTGAAGGTTGCGGTCATGGTCTTGGAATACTGTGGCTTAGCGATGAGCTTAACGAGGATCTCGGTGATGATACCGAGGGTGCCTTCTGCGCCGCAGACGAGCTTGGTGAGGTCGTAGCCGGCAACGTTCTTTACGCTCTTGCCGCCGAAGGTGACGACTTCGCCGTTAGCGAGCACCATGCGCACGCCCATGACATAGTCCTTGGTCACACCGTATTTGAGGCCACGCAGACCGCCGGAGGATTCACTGACGGAACCGCCCATGGTTGCAGTCTTAACGGTACCTGGATCTGGTGGATACATGAGGCCGTAAGGGCTGACAGCGTCGTTGAGGGTGTTGATAACGACGCCTGGCTGTACGGTAGCGGTCAGGTTTTCTGCGTCTACTTCAACGATCTTGTTCATGCGAGTGGTAACGAGCACGATGCCTTTGCGCAGTGGAATGGTGCCACCGGAAAGGTTGGTGCCGGAGCCACGGGTGTAGATGTGGAGCCCTTCTTCTTTTGCGAGCTTAACGATCTGAACGATCTCTTCTTCGCTTTCAGGCATAACGACCACTTCTGGCAGAACCTGTGGCTGGTCTGGGGTGCCGTCGTAGGAATAGGTCAGCAGATCCCCTGCATCGGTGAGGACATTTTCGTCACCAACGATGGATTTGAGTGTGTCCACTACTTTTTTGTCTAACATAATCTTCCTCCTAGATACGATTATTCAGGTAATCACTTCTGGAAAGCTGCACTCGGTCAAAAAGTCGTCCCAGTTCGGTTTCCGTCAATGGCCGCACCTGACCGAGATCGACGTGTGAGAGGGTGATCTGATCGATCGCCACACGTCGCAGCTTCAGGCAGGGAAATCCTACCGCTTCCAGCATGCGCCGGACCTGGCGTTTTTTCCCTTCATGAATGATCAGCTCGACGACTGAATTTTTCCCCTGCTTCTTGAGGAACCGCGCCCGGGCAGGCGCTGTTTTGCCGTCGTCGAGTTTCACGCCTTCAGAAAGTGTTTGTAAAGCTTTTGGAGTAATCACACCTTTTACGGTTGCGATATAGGTTTTTCTGATGTTGTACTTTGGATGGGTGAGCCGATAGGCGAGCTCGCCGTGATTGGTCAGGATCAGGAGCCCTTCCGTGTCCATGTCCAGTCGTCCAACAGGCAGCACATGACCGCGAAGCTCAGGGCAGCAATCAAAAATGGTTGGTCGTCCCTGGGGATCGCTGGTGGTCGTCAGATATCCAACGGGCTTGTTGAACATGTAGAACAGATACTCGTCCTGTACGGCGATCTCTTTGCCATCGACTGCGACTTTGTCCACGCCTGGCAAAACCTTCACGCCCAGCTCACGCACGACGTCGCCGTTGACGGTGACGCGGCCCTGGGCGATCATGGTCTCGCTCTGGCGTCTGGATGCAACACCACAGTCTGCCATATATTTCTGCAATCGAATCTGTGCCATTATACTCCTCCTCGATATAATTATACGCCGAAATCTTATCACAAGTAGTAATTATCCGACATCTTTTCATTCGCAACTATTTTTGGCAATTTTCTAAATTGCTGCGCACCCAATTTAGGAGCGTTTCTCTTGTGTTCATCTCTGGCTTTTCGAGCACAAGCTCAAGGGCGGCGTTGAGCATCTGACCGATGGCGCGACCGGAAAGTCCGAGCGCCATCATATCCTGACCGCCGATGGCGAGCGCTTTGACGGAGGTGCAGTCGCCGCGCGCCACGACTTCGTCGATAACGTCTGAGATCTCAGCGAAAAGTGCAAGGATCTTCTCCCGCTCGCCGGCAAGATCGTGGGCGATGAGATCTGCCACCTTCACCTGCACGAGTCGGCGCGTCTGCACTTCCCCAAGACGCGCCAGCGCGCGCCGCACATTGACGGGATCCGGCAGGAGAATGTCGTTGTGATGTGCGATCAGCTCGACGACGTCTTTGCGTGTGGCGTTGTCGTATTTGAGATCACGCAGGATCTTGCCGGCGAGCTTGGCGCTCACGGCTGCATGGTCGTCGAAGCGATCGTAGCTCAGCGATTCTGAGCTGTCCCAGACGAAGGGCTTGCCGATGTCGTGCAGGAGCATGGTCAGCCGCAGCACGAGCTCCGGCGCAATGACGCCGACGGCGAGCAGCGAATGCTCGAAAACGTCGAGAAAATGATGACCGCCACGCTGGGCAAACCCAACGGTGTGGCACATCATTGGGATGATGTAGGGATACATGCCCAGGGTGTAGAGATCTTCCAGCCCGCGGGCAGGATGCGCTGCCAGGAGGATCTTGTTGAGCTCGACCTGGATGCGCTCTTTGGAAATGTATTGCAGCAAGTGGCCCTGCTTTCGCACGGCGTCGTAGGTCGCCGGATCGTAGTCAAAATCAAGCACGGTGGCGAAGCGCACCATGCGCAGCATACGCAGGCCATCTTCGTTGAAGCGCTGCACGGGATCACCGACAGCGCGCACGAGACGATCGCGCAGATCTTCCACGCCGCCGAAGAGATCGATGAGCCCGCGCTCAGGATGCCAGGCCATGGCGTTGATGGTAAAATCGCGGCGGCTGAGATCTTCTGCCAGCTCGCGGGTAAACGCGACGCTTTTTGGGTGGCGATGATCAAGGTATTCACCGTCAATGCGGAAGGTCGTGACTTCGTAGGCGCCATCCTCGGCAAGGATGGTGAGGGTGCCATGCTGGATGCCTGTCGGGATGACGCGCTTGTCTTCAAAAAGCGCCATCATTTCTTCTGCACGCGCGGAGGTGCAGATGTCCCAGTCGCTGGGGCGTTTTCCCATCAGCGAATCGCGCACGCAGCCGCCAACGATATAGGCTTCGTAGCCGTGCTGCTCCAGACGCGCGATGATCTTGCGCGCGCCAGTTGGAATATGAATCTCCATCCTTTCACCTCATTTCTGAATGGTCCTCGAGAAATTCTTTTATCATGATCGCATCCGGTTCGTTGCTGTAGGTGTGCATCGGCAAGAAATGATGCATCAGCCGGCCGTCGTCGGGATGCTGGTAGGTCAGCGCTGCCGCATGCAACAGCGGACGCGCTGCAGCGATCGGCGGACCGCCGTAGGTCACATCGCCGATGAGCGGATATCCCTGATGCGCCAGATGGATGCGGATCTGGTGGCGTCGGCCGGTGTCGATGCGCACCCAGCAGGCTGTCGCTCGTAGCGCTTCCACGTAGGCGAGGGGCCAGACGTGGGTGCGCGAGGCTTTGCCGCCGCTGCCGACGAAAAAGAGCGGCCCGACAGAATGACGCAGCGCTTCCGGCGCTTCGCAGATCGCGCCGTTCAGAGAAAGCGGCGACGAGAGACGACCAAACGCAAAGCATTGGTAATATTTCTGCGCGCGCTGACGACTCAGCACACCGGCTGCAAAGCTGTTTTTCGCGAGCAGCACGAGGCCGCTGGTGCCAATGTCCAGGCGGCTCACCGGATGAAAGGTGCAGGCTTCTCCCTGCGCCTCCAGATGGGCGAGCACGGCGCCAGCCAGAGAGCCGCGCTCGCCGCGCCGCCGAGGAAACATTGTCACGCCCGGCGGCTTGTCGACAACAAGTAGCATATCGTCTTCGTAGACAACCGTCAAGGGATTTGTTTCATGAATGATGTCGCTCTCCTCCAGCGACGGCGCCATCGCCAGCGAAATATCGTCGCCGGCGTGCACAATGTAGCGCACTGTGCGCCGCTCGCCGTTGACGAGAATCCCCTGGGGATGCGCCTTGCAGCGTTTCATGAGCCGCTTGGAAACATCCATGCGGCTGGTGATGACATCGCGGAGCAGGCGGCCGTCGTCTGCGGCTGTCGCGAGATAATGGATCCTTTTCATTCGCGCACCTCGAAATGTGCCTGGCTGCCGCCGGAACCGCTCTCAACCACAAGATGCGCCGGAATGCGTTCCTTGAGCTCGGCAACGTGAGAAATGACGCCGACGAGTCGTCCGCTGTCCTGCAGGCTGATCAGCGTTTCCACTGTGTCGTCGAGGGATTCTTCGTCGAGGGTGCCGAAGCCTTCGTCGATGAAGATCGTCGACAATTCCACGCCGCCGCTTTCGCTCGTCACCACATCGGCGAGGCCAAGCGCCAGCGAAAGCGAGGCTTTGAAGCTTTCGCCGCCGGAGAGCGTGGAAACATCGCGCGCGCGACCGGTGTACTGATCCATCACATCGAGATCGAGTCCGGCCTGGCGACGCGCGTCGCTGACCATTTCCTTGCGTCGGAAGGAATAGCGTCCGTGGGTCATGCGCGCGAGACGCACATTGGCACCGATGAGCATCTGCTCGAAATAATAGGCCTGGGCGAAGGTTTCCAGGCGCATGTTGAAATGATTTTTACCGTCGAGCACATCCCGCAGCTTGCCAAGAAGAGCGTAGCGCGCTTCCATTTCTTTGAAGACTTCAAGCAGCTGGGCGATCTGCGCGATCAGCGCACGATTCGATGCGCAGCGCGTTTTATGCGCCGCCAGAACATCCTTGGCGGCATTCAGCCGCTGTTCCGCTTCTTTCCGCCGAGCTTCGCCTGCTTCCAGATCGTGCAGCGTGCGATCGTCCTGCAGTCGTTGCGCAAGATCCTCGTGCAGCGTCGTCGCTCTGGTCAGCGCTTCTGAGAACGCATCGATCTCCTGCTGCAGAAGCGCAGCGCGTGGGATGTCTGCTTTTGCTGAAAGATAATCGGCTTCTGTGGCGAAGATCGCGTTTCGCGCCTGCGCAAAAACGCGCGCGTGATCGTCGGCGGAATGACGGAGTTCTTCCAGACGCGCTTCAGCCTGCGCTTGCGCGCTGGCGGCACGAACCTGCGCGAGCTGCGCCTGTTCGTGGGCGCGCTGAGCGGTTTCGAGCGCCTGCTTCGCGGCCTGGTGGCGTGCGCTGATGGCGTCGATCTCGCGCGTCAACGCCGCTGGATCGGCGTCGGCTGTGAAGCCGAACTGCTTTTCTTTTGCGGCGACGGCATCTGCTTTGCTGTCGCGCGTGGTCTGCCAGCGGCTTTGCTCGGCAATAAAACGCGTGCGCTGTTCGCGCAGGGTGTTGAGCGCCGCTTTCTGCGCTTCCAGTTCCTTTTCCACCGCAGCCAGGCCAGCGAGTTGTTCTCCAATCTGCTGCAGCGCGGCCTGCGCTTCTTTGCGCTGGTGATTATGGGCGGTGCCGCTCTCCTGCAGCTGCTTGGCATAATGCGGAACCGCTTCTGGCTGGGTCAGCTGCGGGATGGTCTCCTGCAATTCTGCCCAGGCTTCGGCGATGCGCTTATCCTGCTGCGCCAGTGCAGCGCCGGCGTTCGCCGCCACGCCCTGCGCCTGATCGCGCACTTTTGCGCAGGCTGCTTCGTCGTCCTGCGCGCCGGGCACAACCGCCGGTGTAGGATGGTGCACAGCTCCGCAGACAGGACAAGGCGCGCCGTCCTCAAGCTCCTGCGCCAGCATTGCTGCCAGCTGCTGTCTGTTTGCGGCGCGCGCTTCGGCCAAGCGCTTCTCAGCCACCGCGAGCTGCGTGGCGGCTTTTTCCTGTGCAGCTGCCAGTTCCGGACGCTCCTGTCTGAGATCGATGAAACGCTTGAGCAGCTGATACTGACGCCGTTCCTCGGCGAGCAGGGCGTCAAGCTTGACGATCGCTGTCTCCTGCTGCGCCTGATCCTGCAGCAGCCGCTGTTTCTTTTCCTGCGCCGCTTCGGCTGTCTGCAGTGCTGCTTCTGCGCGCTGCTCGTTTTGTGCGAGGGTAGCCAGCTCGCGCTCAGCCGACGCGAGCGCCTGAGCGGCCTGTTGCAGCGCAGCGCGATCGGCGACATACTCGTTCATTTTGTCGCGCTTGGTCGTCAGTTCTGGCAGCGTGTCGTGGGCGAGATCGGCGTGCTGCTTCTGCTGCTCTGCCTGGGCAAGATGCTGCGCCGCTGCGTTCAACTGCTGCGCCGCATTCTGCGCCTGCTGACGCGCGAGCGCGAGGGTTTCTTCCTGCTGATGCAGCAACCGCCGTTCTTCAGCAGCGCGCGTTTCCTTGTCGGCAAGGCTGCGCGCCTGATCAGCCGCACGCACCCGCCCACCGAGCGCAGCGATCTGCGGCTGGCGCGCGCGCAGCGCTGTCAGCTCGGCCTCGGCCTGTTGCCATTTGCGCACGTCGGCATTGTGCTGCGCTTCACGATTGAGCGCTTCCAGCGCTGCGAGGTAGATGGCGTTTGCATCGTCGACATTCTGCTGCAAGCTTTCCTGTCGCGCTTCGTCTGCTTTCGCCAGCGCTTCCATCTGAGCGAGCACGTCCTGCGACGGCTGCTCGCCAAAAGCGATGGATTCCTCAAAGCGCAGGAGCGCTGTCTTGGAACGATAGTCGGCCTTGAGCTCTGCATACGCTCCGGTGACATCGCTGACGCGGCTCTTGATGCGCGAGAGCGCGAGATCGTAGAGGCTTGTGTCAAAAATCTGACGCAGGAGCTCGATCTTGTCCTTCGTCGAGGAAACGAGAAATTCCTGAAACGCGCCCTGCGGAAGCATGACGATCTTTTTGAACTGCTCTTCGTCGAGGCCGACGAGATCGACGATCTTGCGATCGACCTCGCCGATCTTTGTGAGCGGCAGAAAATCCTCATGCCCGACACATTCGAGCAGCGCTTCCTGGCCCAGCTCGCGGCGGCCGCTGCCGCGCTTTTTCGCCACGCTCTGTTTTGGCTGACGGTGAATGTGGAAACGCTTGCCGCTGATCTCGAAGGTGAAATCCACAAAGGTGATGCGGTCGTCGTCGGGCTTTAGAAAGTCACAGCGCAGGCTGGCTGGATCCATGCCTTTTTTGCTCAGCTTCCCATAGAGGGCATAGAGGATCGCTTCAAAAACAGTCGTTTTGCCAGAGCCTGTCGGGCCGGTGATAACAAACAGCCGCTCTGCGCCGAGTTCGCTGAAATCCAGCGTCGTCTCGCCGGCGTAAGGACCAAAGGCGGAAAGGGTTAATGTGATCGGTCTCATAACGTCTCCTTTTGCACCTCCTCAAAAATTTCCTGCATCAGCGCACACAGTTCGTCATCCGCCGGCGCATCTGTCACCTGCTCATAAAAGGCGGTGAACATTTCCAGCGGCGTGCGTTTTTTTCCGATCTGCTGCGCCTGCGGCAGCGCCTGGTCGGTGAGCGTGGAAAGCTCGGACGCGCGCTCCAGGAGCATGATGTACGGATAGCAGCTTTTCAGCCGCTGCATCGGCTCGAGCAAACTGGCTGCGTCCTCGAGAACAACGCGCAGATAATCGTCGCGATGGGCGGACAATTCCGGCGGCACTGTGAGCAAATTTTCCAGCATTCCGCGTACGGTCACGAGCCGGCGCAGCGGATTGAGCGGCAGCGCTTCGATCTGCAGCGCGCCATCGGCAGAAAGCTGCACCGAGAGCATCACCTTCTGCTGATTTTCTTCGGAGAACGAATACTGCAGCAAACTGCCGGCGTAGCGGATGCGGTCGCTGCCAGCGCGCTGCGCCTGGTGCAGGTGTCCCAGCGCCACATAATCGAACGCCGCCAGCGACGCGCTCTGCCAGAATTCTGTGCCGCCAATGGAGAGCGTGCGCTCTGAATCGCAGGTTGCCAGCGCCTCGTCGCCAGTGACAACGCCGTGCGCCACGAGCACGTTGCGCGCAGCAGGATCAAGCGGCGTCTGCGAAAGGACGTGGTCCATCGCCTGGGCGTAATCCATGTCTTCTGTCTCTGGCACGAGCTGATGGAGCACCGCCAGATCGGCGTAGGCCATCAGATACACATCGACCGGCCCGTCTGCGTCGGTGAGACGCACCTTCGGCAACGGCCAGGAAAATGCGCCGGCAAGATGCAGCCCGGCTTTCGCCTGAATGGCGTTGGCAAATCCCAGCCGCTCGCCGCCGTCGTGGTTGCCGCCGATGGCAAGCACCGGCACATCCAGCTCAAGCACAACCTGCGAAACGAAGGCATCGAAAAGCGCCACCGCTTCCACCGGCGGATTGCGGCGGTCGTAGATATCCCCGGCGAGGATCAGCGCATCCGGCCGTTCCGCGCGAATACGCGCGATGACCTGATCGAGAACGAAGCGCTGGTCGTCGATCATCGAATAACCATTGACCTTTTTGCCGATGTGAAGGTCGGCCAAATGAAATAATTTCATAATTCCTCCTTGACTCAAAATCCTCCGAGGGCGCGCGAAGCGAGCGTCGCCGGAATGGCGACGACTGCGCCCAGCCAACCCATGCGCTCAACGCGCGTGAAATATGGCTGCGCGATGCCGCGGACCATCTGCTCCAAGAGCTCCGGCGAGAGGGCGTTGATGCGTTCCTCGACCAGGCCAGGCACATCCACGAGCAGCACAAGCGCGCGCCCTTCGCGGATCACGGTGGCGATGCAGACAGGCTCGACAAGCTGCCAGAGCTTTCCGGCGAACGCGATGCAGCGCCGCTCTTCCTCTGGCGTGAGCACCAGCGCTGCACGCAAACGCTGCTGCAGCGTTCCGGATGGCAGGCTGAAAAGCGCGTTCAACGATCCTTCGCGCACAAGCTCGTCGCCAAGCATGACCACAGCAGGCTCGAAGCGTCCGATCACTTCATCCCAGGCGAGGGCGGTCCAGATATTCTGCCAAACGTACTCGCCAGAATCCGTCGTCAGCACTCTCGCCAGGCGCAGCGCCCGCGTCATCAGCCGTGCCTCTGCCTGTTCTGGCAGTTCACGCATACGCGCAGCCAGCGCGAGCAGAAGCTGCTGCAGCTGTGGCGCGCTGAGCGCTGCCGACATTTCCACGAGCCAGTCGCCGTCGCTCTCGCTGACGCTCACGCCGAGATCAGCGGCGCTCTTTCCTGCCAGCGCGCGCTGCATCCAGCCGACGGCTGCTTCTGCGACGGCTCCTTCGCGCCGGAAAAGATAGCCCGGCAGTTTTTTCGCAAAAAACGCCTGCAGGATGGCGCTGACAAACTGACGACCGCCAGCCATCTGATAGCCCAGAAGCATCGTGAACGAAAACTGTTTACGGAGCATTTCGTCCACCAGACCGGAGCAGCTGTCGAGATTGTTCAGGAGCATCTCCGGCAGCCCCTTGTAAAACGGCAGCAGATGCTGCCAGAGCCGCGCGTAAAATCCCTGCTCCTTGGGCAGCGTCATCGCGCCAAGGATCCTGTTTCCCAGCTGCGTCCAGCTCTCAGCGTCACGGCCCTGCAGCCACTTGAGCAACGGCTGCGACAGTGCGCCGCTCGCCGCTTCACGCATTGCAAGTTGGTCGATGCCGCGCTGCAGCAGATGCGCCTCCGCGCAAAATCCAGCCAGCGGTTCTGGGTCGGACA
Organism: uncultured Peptococcaceae bacterium; assembly: GCA_900552455.1. GTDB lineage: Bacteria > Bacillota > Peptococcia > Peptococcales > Peptococcaceae > UMGS1590. The sequence continues at coordinate 19,945 of URZX01000002.1, forward strand.
GGCACGCAGCCAGTGCAGCGCCGAGCCGATCTTTTTGCAGCGACGCATAGAGCAGGTGGCCGGCGTGATTTTTCGCCATTTCCTTGAGGATTTGCTGCCAGCGCGTGTCGTGCACATCGGCGAGCTTTTGCAGCCCCTGATGCAGAATCTCGTCAAAATCTGCATCCAGCCGTTCCAAAAAAGCCTGCACCTGCGTGCGCCAGATGTCGTCGTTGATGATGTAGGACGCCGCCATTTCTTTCATTTTTTCTGCGAAGCGCGTCTGATTTTTGCTGATCAATCCCTGAAAGCCCAGCTTTTTCTTATACGGGCGGAAAAGTCCAGCGACCGCCGCCACATTTGTGCCGTAGCCGACCACGCCGTACATCCCCGTGCGCACCGTCATCAGCGCTGCCAGGGCATCCGGATCCGGTGTCACGCCGCTCATTTCCATCGCCACACCTGTCGCCGCACCGGCAATGGCGCCGATACCGCCGCCGAGATAAGCCAGCGGGCGCATCTCGTGACCGAGCATGTCGAGCACGAGCGAACGGATCTCTTCGTGGCTCAGCGCGTCCAGCTGCTCTTTCGTCATGCGTCCGAGGAAGGGGCGCATTTCTGCAAAAACCTCGCCGCGCAGCCCATCCGCCATCGTTTTGTATGGCACAGCTTCGCGGCTGCGACAAACGAGTCGCGCCAGCGGCTGCTGATAAAGCCGGTCGAAGAGCGCTAGCAGCGCTTCTTTGAGCGTCGCTTCCTGCAGATCGAGCCGCGCCAGCAGCATCGCTCCATGCTGCCGCCAGAGCTCCTGCACTTTCGCCAGCAGCATTTCCTGGCGCGCTGCTGTGAGAAAATGCGCCGACAGCGGCTTCTCAAGAATCTGCGCGGAAATTTTGCGCAGCATCTGCGCCAGCGCTTCTGGCGATAGATTATTTGCGAGCGCTTCAACCCCTGCGTCGATCAGCGTCGCGAGCATTTGCTGCGAGAGCAGCCTGCGAAGCGGCAGCGCCAGCAGCGCTTCGAGAAGCGTCACAGCGAGCGGCCGCCATTTCACGAGACTGTCATGTATCGCCGCCACCTCGTCCTCGGCTTCGATCGTCACGCGCCGCCAGCGATCGATCGCATGCACCACCCAGGAGAGCAGAAATGCTGCAAGCTCCTGGCAAAGCGATTCCGCTTCCTCTGCATCAGCGAAGCGCGCCAAAAATGCGCTCAGCCAATCCTTGCCGTCGTCTGTTGTCTCTGCGAAGCGCTGTTCCAACAGCCCTGCGACCACATCGCAAAACATCGGATTTTCGCCAGATTCGGCAACGCTCTCCAGGAGCATCCGCTCGATCTCTGCGCGATCCTCCTGCAGAATCGGCGCAAACGCCTCCACGAGCGTCGGCAGATGTGCTGCGAGCAGTGATTGGAGCAGACGCTCTGCCAGCACATAGAGCTGCTCCTGCAGCGCCGGATTTTTCAGCACATCCAGCCAGCGCGCGTGCTGTGAGCGTTGACCAGCCAAAATGAACTGCTCCAGCATCTGCTCGAGGGTGGCTGCATCGACGGTGAGCAGATCCTGCAGGCGCAGCGATTCTGCGCCGCCCTCCTGCCACTGACTTTCGAGCGCAGCCGGCAGCCGCTCACCCCAGCCAGAAAGCCAGCGCGAAAAATCATCTGCGTCCATCGCTTCGAGGGCGCGCAGCCAGCATTTGACAAGCGCGCCAGCGCCCAGCTCCGAAAGCGAGCACTTCGCCAGATTCGCCAGCGCAAGCGCCGCACTCTGCACAAATGCGTCGTCTGTAAACACCGCGTCCAGCCGTTTCGCCAGAGCCGCGCTGTCAAATCGCGCGTCGGTGAGATCGAGCGATTGAATATGCGCGACAGCCAACTGCCGCAGCGCGCCGTCGCTGTCGATATCCGCCAGCGCGCAATCAGAAAGCGCGTAGGGCAGCTCCTCCGTGAGCAGCGTCCGCAGAAAACGTTCGAACATCATCGCCATCTCCGGATTTTCCGCCAGCGCGCGCACCGTTTCTTCGTCGATGATCTGATCCTGCAGAACCTGCACGATCATCTCCGTAAACTGCGCACGCTCGCGCACGACCACGCCATTTTTCGCAAAAAGCTGGCGGATCGCAATGTCGTTGGTGAAATATCCTGTTAAAGCGCCGAGGATCGTCTCAATTGCTAGCATTTTTCGTTTCCTTTCTATTGAACATTTCTGTTCGGAATGCTATAATATTATACCACAGCTGGGAATATTTTCCAGTCTGGCAGCAATTCTTACGGGGACGTACTGGTTTCGACGGGGGATTGCGGTTGCCTTGTAAGCGTACCGAGTTTCGCATGATCTCGTAAAATCGTGCACCTAAACTTAAACGCTAAAAACGAAAAATTAGCTTTCGCAGCGTAAGCTGTGAACTTCCTGCCTGCTGCGCCTGAGATGCGGGGTCAGGGAGCCAAACCATCAGGCTACCGGCTGGTGACTGAGAAATAGCCATCCGGGAAATCTATTTCTCTCGCAGCGTTTCAGTTTGATCGTGGACGGGCGCGCTGTTAAATCAAAACACGCTCTACGTACGTAGAAAGCTTGGGAGCTGGTCTTTCGGACAGGGGTTCGACTCCCCTCGTCTCCATAAAAGATAAACGCCGTGCGTTTGACAAAAAATGTCAGACGCACGGCGTTTGTTTTTTGCATCAGAAATTGTAGAACTCGTTTTTCTCTAGAATGACGTGACGGGTGACATCCTGGCTGAAATCGCCGTACTGGACGACGTAGTCGTAATGTTCCCAGTCAACCTCTTCTTCTGGCTTGTCGGTGTTCCAGATGACGAGGAAGTCGCGCTCGTTGTGGTCCTGAGCGATGGCCTGCCACCAATGTCCCTGGAGCAGACGGTCGGCGGTTTTGCCGTCCTCAGAAGAAATGCGGAAAAAGCTCCCGCTGAGTCGTGGTTTTTCAATGCAATGTATTTTAACTGCCATAAATGGATCCCTCCTGATCGATCATACTATCTGTATTGTATAAAAAACTGCCGGCAAGAGCAACCGTTGGCGCCAAAAATCTGACCACTTTCCTCTATTCTGCCAGCTTGCCGAGGGTTTCACCGCTGATACGGTAGACGGTCCAATCGTCCATGGCTTCGGCGCCAAGGCTACGATAAAAATCAATGCTCGGTGTGTTCCAGTCGAGGCACCACCATTCCAGCCGTCCGCAGCCGCGCGCGACGGCGATGCGCGCCAGTTCTCTGAGCAGCGCGGTGCCGATGCCCTGGCCGCGATGCGCTGGCTCAACGTAGAGATCTTCGAGATAAATGCCAGCGCGGCCGAGAAAAGTGGAAAAATTGTGGAAGAACAGCGCAAAGCCGACTTCTTTTCCTTCAACCACAGCGAAGATCACCTCTGCTTTTTCCTTGTCGAAGAGCCACTCTTCAAGGATCTCTTCGGTGGCGACGACTTCCTCTTCCAGCTTTTCATAGCGCGCCAGTTCGCGGATGTAGCGCAGGATCAGCGGCACATCCCGGCGTTCCGCACTGCGAAACGAACAGATTTCCTTCATTATAAATTCCCCCTTTACAGTTCCTTCATTATTATAGCAATCCCAACGTCGAATACGCAATGCACGTCATATAGAGATTGCTCAATTCCCACAAATATGTTACAATTTTCACATAAGTAGCGCAACGCTGAATTTACAAAAAGAAATTGGAGATTTCATCATGAACAATCTATTTGATACAGACGTCCAACTACAAAAAAACCGAACGCTTTCAGCTGTTGCCCAACTGGCTTTCGCCGGCGAGCTGGATGCGTTCAGCATGATGGGCGTGAGCAAAACGCTATTCCCGGATGACAGCAAGCCGACGATGCGCTGCTGCATCTACAAGGAGCGGGCGATCAGCGACGAATATGTGAAGCTGGCCTGCGGCGGCTCGCCAGAACAGAAAGCCATCGTCAACGTCATTCCAATCGCCTGCGACGAATGCCCGCTGGATGGGATGACGGTGACGGACAACTGCCGCGGTTGTCTGGCCCACCGCTGCATGAACAATTGCCCAAAGGACGCGATCACGATCGGCCCGGACCACCGCGCCACGATCGACCACACAAAATGCATCAACTGCGGCATGTGCGCCAAGAGCTGTCCTTACAGCGCCATCGTCAAACGCACGCGTCCATGCATCGAAGCCTGCAAAGCAAAAGCGCTTTCCAGTGATCCGGTGAGCGGCCGCGCGCTGATCGACGAGGAAAAATGCATCAGCTGCGGGCAGTGTGTGTACCAGTGTCCGTTCGGCGCCATCGTCGACAAAAGCTTTATCACAGATGTGATCCGTCTCATCCGCGAAAGCGAAAACAACACGAAGTACCACGTTTACGCCATTGTGGCACCATCCATCGCCAGCCAGTACGACACGCTGGAAAATGTGACCACGGAACAGGCGGTCAGCGGTATCCGCGAACTCGGGTTCCACGCTGTGCTGGAAGCAGCCTGGGGCGCAGACATGGTGGCGTATCTGGAAGCGCAGGAACTAGTCGAAAAAGGATTCCTCACGAGCTCCTGCTGCCCGGGATTTGTGGACTACATCCACAAAAATTATCCGGACATCGTGCCGGAGATCAGCCACAATTACAGCCCAATGGCCCAGCTCGGTAAAGTGCTCAAGGAAATGGATCCTGGCTGCAAAACCGTCTTCATCGGACCATGCATCGCCAAGAAAAATGAGCTGAGACTGGTGCGCGAGCATGTGGATTCTGTCCTCACCTTCGAAGAACTGCAGGCGCTGTTCGATGCCAAAGACATCGACATCTCCACCCTCGAAGGAACGATGCTCGACAACGCCAGCTATTTCGGCCGCATCTTCGCCCGTGTCGGCGGTCTTTCCGAGGCTGTCGCGCAGGCACTGAAGGAGCACAATATCTCGCCGGAAGAATTCACCGCCAATCCGATCATCTGCAACGGCCTTGCCGAGTGTGACAAAGCGTTGCGCGCTCATCAGCTTGGCAAGCTCGAAAACAATTTCATCGAAGGCATGTGCTGTCCAGGCGGCTGCATCGGCGGCCCAGCCTGCATCAACCACAGCCCGAAAGATGCGAACGAAGTCACAAAATATGGCAAAACAGCCATCGAGCAGACGATCAAATCGTCGATCTCCGTCCTCGACGGATTTGCAGAATAGCAAACGAAGAACAATCACAGAGGAGTGTGGAAGAAATGAAAGTACAGGTTTGCATCGGCAGCTCCTGCCACAAGCGCGGCAGCTATGAGATTTTGACCCGCCTGAAAGAGCTCGTCGCCGAAAATGGTCTCGAAGATAAGGTCACCGTCGGTAGCGCTTTCTGTCTCAACCATTGCGCCGAAGGTGTCAGCGTCGCCGTCGACGACGACATCGTCACCGGCATCGGCCAGGGCAATGTCGACCAACTTTTCGAACAGATCATCAAGCCACAGGCATAACAACCAGGCGTCGTGGAATTTTCCGCGACGCTTTTTTATTCTCAGGCGCGCAATCACCCACAAGCTATGCTATAATAAGAAAAGATTATGCAACGAAAGGACCCACGCCCATGAGCATCCTCGAATTCAAAAAAGTCAACTGTAAAGACTGCTACAAATGCGTGCGCTATTGCCCGGTGAAATCCATCCGCGTCAAGGATCACGCCGCGTCCATTCTCGCCGGCGAATGTATCCTCTGCGGCAACTGCACCATCGTCTGCCCGCAGCACGCAAAAGAAGATATCAACGACGTACCGATGATCAAAGTGCTGATGAGCAAGCACGAAACCGTCATCGCCATCGTCGCGCCAAGCTTCGCCGCTTATTTTAATATTTCCTTTGAAACCATGAAGAGCACCCTGAAAAAGCTCGGCTTTGCCGATGTTTTTGAAGTTGCCGAAGGCGCCCACGTCGTCAAGACCGAATACGAACGCCTCGTCGCCGAAAATCCTGACCAGACCTGGATCACCTCCAGCTGCGCCAGCGTCAATTATTACATCAAGCGTCACCGCCCCGAAGCAGCGAAATATCTGCTGCCCGTGCTCACCCCAATGAAAGCGCTGGCCAAAATCCTGCGCGAGCGCTATCCAGAAGCAAAATTTGTTTTCATCGGGCCATGCCTGTCCAAAAAAGGCGAAGCCTTTGAAAACGGCTCAGGTGTTTCCGCCGTGCTCCTCTTCGAAGAGCTGGAAGACTGGCTCGCCGAAGAAAACATCGTCGTCCACGAAGACGAATCCTTCCGCAACCAACCGCGACTCAGCCGCCTCTTCCCGATGAGCGGCGGCATTCTCGCGACCATGAAACAGGAACCTGGCATCAACTATCTGCCGATCAGCGGTTTTGACGGCGTCAAGCAAACCATCGAAGACGTCATCGACGGCAAACTGCCCCACTGCTTCATCGAAATGAATTTCTGCAAAGGCGGCTGCGTCGGCGGACCATCCTTCCGCCGCAAAGAACTCGGCACCCTGCGCGGCGCCGTGAAAACCCACCAGGCCGCCGGCACCACAATTTACGACGAAGATTACAGCGTGCCGGAAACCCTCGACTACTCCACCACCTTCCAGACCAAGCGCGTTTTCCGCCTCGAACCGACCAAAGCGCAGATCGAAGCCGTGCTGCGCCAAATGGACAAATTCTCGCCAGAAGACGAACTCAACTGCGGCATGTGCGGCTACTCCACCTGCCGCGAAAAAGCGCGCGCCGTTCTCTTCGGCAAAGCCGAGATCGACATGTGCATGCCATACATTCGCAAACGCGCCGAAAACTACGCGGGCAAGATCATCGACAGCGTGCCAAGCGGCATCCTCGCCATCGACATGTCGCTGAATATCTCTCAGGCCAATCCAGCCGCCTGCGACATTTTCGGCGTCGACGCCACAAGCCTCGTCGGCCAGCCGATCGGCACCATCCTCGACGAAAACGATTTCGTGAATCTTCTCGCCTCCGACGAAGACACCCTCATGACCAGCATCTATCTGCCAGACTACGGCCTCTATCTCGACGAAACACTGCAGGTCAACCGCGACGCCAACCTCATCATCTGCATCCTCAAAAACGTCACCGAGGAAAAAACACGCCACCGCCGCGCCATGCAGAAACGCCAGCAGACCGCAGCCATCGCCGACGAGATCGTCGAAAAACAGCTGCGCATGGTACACGAGATCGCCTCCCTGCTCGGCGAGACCGCCTCTGAAACAAAGATCGCCATCAGCGATCTCAAGGAATCTGTGATGATGGAGGATGACAATGTCTAGACCAATGCGACAAGATCTTTTCCTCGACCACGCCGTCATCACCCACAACCACGACGGCGAAGGAATCTGCGGTGATTTCTACGCCGCCTTCGACAGCGGCCAGCATCCCGTTTTCGTGCTCTCCGACGGCATGGGCAGCGGCGTCAAAGCCAACATCATGGCCACCCTCACCTCCACCATCCTCGGACGATTGCTCGAGCACGGACTTCCCCTGGCAGAATGCGTCGACACCATCGCCGCGTCCCTGCCTCTCTGTAAAGAACGCGGCATGGCCTACGCCACCTTCACCGCCGCGCAGATCCGCGACGACCAACTTTTTCTCGTCGAATACGGCAATCCCTCATGCATCCTCCTGCGCGGCGGCAAAGTCGTGCCAGCGCGCACACACGTGCGCTTCGTCGGCGACAAAGAGATCCACGAGCGCACCATCCGCATCCAGCCCGACGACGTTCTGCTCATGATGAGCGACGGCGTCACCCACGCCGGCATCGGCGTCAGCACCATCGACGGCTGGTCCGTCAAAGAGATCGGAGAATTTCTCAGCAGCACCGACCTCGTGAACAACTGCGCCGCCGTCACCGCCGCCCTTCTCGATGAACGCTGCAATGAAATGAGCGCCGGACAGTTTGGCGACGACCGCACCATCGCCGTGCTCCGCTTCTGTCCGCACGCCACCGCCAACATGGTCATGGGCCCGCCAGCCCGCGGCCACGACGAATGCGCCGCCCTGCGACTCTTCTTCTCCAAGCACGGCAAGCACATCGTCTGCGGCGGCACCACCAGCCAAATCGTCGCCCGCTTCCTCGACAAACCACTCGAACTTCTACAGGGCACCGGCGACGGCGACGTTCCAGACATGGGCAAGATTGACGGCGTCGACCTCACCACCGAAGGCATTATCACCCTCCAGGCCACCCTCGCCCTCGTCGATCGCATCGCACGCGATCCCGATCATATCCTCCATCTCGGCACACGCCCCGACGAACTCCTCTATCGTGCCCTCTTCATGGAAAGCACCAACATCAACATCTTCTTCGGCACCGCCTTCAACGACGCCCACAGCGACACCAACATCGCCTTCGACAATAAACTCACCGCCATCAAAACCCTCTGCCGCAAACTAGAAGCCGCTGGCAAAATGACCAGCATCCAGTATTATTGAGCGCAAGTAATTTTCTATGCATCTTTATTGCATCTTCTTATATACATTTTTCATCATTTATTTCTAAAATCAAAAAGGTCATCGTTTACCAATATGTATAACGATGGCCTTTTTGATTTCATTAAGAAAAAAATAGCAGAAGCAACACCATGCGTGCTGCCTCTGCCGGAAAGGATATGGTTTAGTTTAAAGAGCAAGTGCTGTTTTAAACGCTTCCTCCATGTTATGTCTACCATCTTTAACGCCATTTGCGTCTCCAATAGCAATCACACGACATGAACAATCGTTCAGTTCTTCTACCAATGGAGAGTATGCTTTTGATCCAGTAGAAATAACAACATTATCAACATTTTCGAGCTTTATAGTTTCGCCATTCCGTTCCAAATATACTGCATTTCTTCCAATTAACAGTACTTGTGCGCTTGTAATTAAGCCTACCTTAGCATCTTCAAGACGCTCCATAAGGAACTTTCTTGGGCGTGCAGATTCATCTGCTGCTATTTTATCTCGCATTTCTACGATAGTGACTTTGCTACCATGCATTGCCAGATGATCCGCAGTTTCTGCACCAACGGAGCCACCACCAATGACGACAACATTTCTACCAGCATTGATTTTCCCTGCAAGAATTTCACTTGCTGTGACAACAAAAGGTTGATCCACCCCAGGAATTGGTGGAATTGAAGGCTTGCTCCCGCTGGCAACAAGTACAACATCTGGCTTTTCTGCCTCAACAAGAGCTTTTGTCAATGGCGTTTTCAAACGTACTTCAACTCCAAGCTTTTTCAGCTGTACATTTTGCCATGCAACAAGACTTGTAAAATCGGCCTTCCCTGGAGGTACACACGCAAGAAGCCATTGACCGCCAAGCTTGCTTGTACTTTCAAAAAGTGTAACCTTATGACCTTTTGTTGCTGCCACTATAGCTGCTTCACAGCCTGCTATACCGCCACCAGCAATAAATATGTTCTTGGGCGATGCAACCATAGAAAGATCATATTCACTCTCATGTCCAATCATTGGATTAGCCAAGCAGCCTCTTGTACATCCTTGCAAACAACCTACACAATAGTTGATTTCCTGATAGCGCCCTTCTTTAGCTTTATTCGGAAATTCAGGATCTGCCAAAGAAGCACGCGCCATTGTGACCATATCTGCTTTGCCAGAACGTAAAATTTCCTCCGCTATCAATGGATCATTAATGCGCCCTACACCAATAACCGGAATATGCAAAACTTTTTTCATTTCTGCCGCATTATTAATATATGTCGCTTTTGGCTCACAAGCCGACGGCGAAACAACATGGTTAAAGTCACCGCCTTGAGAAACATGCAATAAATCAATACCGGCATCTTCTAACAGGATTGCAATGGCTTTTGCTTCTTCAATAGTGAGTGCGCCAGGAACCCCTTCCTCGCAAGAAATGCGATATTGTACCAGAAAATCTGGTCCAACTTTTTCACGGATTCTTTTTACAACGTCGACAGACAGCTTTGCTCGACCAGCAATGCTACCACCATATTCATCACAACGCTTATTTGAGAACGGCGAGTTAAACGTGTGCAGCAAATATCCATGTGCTCCATGAATTTCAACTCCATCGAAGCCAGCTTTTTTTGCGCGAACAGCTGCGTCTGCAAACTGTTCAACAATCTCTTCGATCTCAGAAACTGTCAATTCACGAGAAATCTCCCATGGTCCACCAGCAAATTTCATTGCAGAAGGACCAACAGGTTCCAAGCCAGTTTCGTCTTTAGATATACGACGGCCAGCATGATAGATTTGACAAACAATTTTAGCACCAGCAGCATGGATGCGATCCGTCAATTCCTTATGACTCGGAATCTGTGCATCGTCATAAAGCCCTGGCAAATCTTTCGACCCACCAACACCTGGTGCAACTACATAGTCTTCAGGAATGATCAATCCCCAACCGCCCTTAGCTTTTGCTTCATGATATGCTATAAATGCTTCTGTTGCCATACCATCAGCGCCACATAAGCCTGTGACCATCGCAGAAACAACAGTTCGATTTCGAATTGTAACATTGTTTACTGCGATTGGTTCAAACAATTTACTCATATATTACTCACCTACTTTCCTACAATAACATTCAATTATTAATCTTCAATACCCAAGAATCTGGCAGCATTCTTATACATTACATTTTCAAGAACTTCATCCTTGAATCCACAATGTAAATAATACTCCACAGATTTTTCAATATCAAAAATTGGATATGCTGATCCATAGATAAGCTTCTCTTTAATGATAGTATTTGCTCCATTAATATATTCACGCGCTCCTGGAACGCCAAACACATACATATCTGGGGCCAAATATACATTAGGCTGATTCATTGCAAGATGACAAGCTTCCACTACAAAAGGATAGCAGGCATGTGCAACCAAGATTCTCAACTTAGGAAAATGTTGCGCAATATCTTCAATTAATTGTGGATGCTGATATGACTGATCATCACCCAAAAATCCACCATGGCTCAAGTAAAGTGGAATATCATTTTCCTCACACTTCTGATAGATCGGCCAAATACGTCTGTCATTTGCATACATATGTTCATATGGATTTGCTGCTAATTCCATGCAAACACCCGTACAAGGACCGTTGATAACGCGATCATCAATCTCTTTTAATGCTGCTTCTCCTTTTAATGGATTAATATCCGGGAAGCAACGCAATTTGTCAGGATATGCTGCCGCCAGTTCGGTAACATCATCCGCATTCGATTCACCACATCTCAAGCGACCAGCAACCATTGCGATACCTACGTTTGCGTCTTCCATATTCTTAAACATGGATTCCATTGTGAGGTCTGGATGATTGTCTGGATAGGTCATATCGAAATGAGAAGTCCAGGAACGATTGTTTTCTTTCTTATAAATCCCTTGTGTTAAATAACTTTTATACGGTGGACGTACACGAGAGTCAATATACATTGTATGAACCTCCTCTGCTATTAACCTACATATTTCAACAAATTATTCATCTAAGCCTAAAACTTTTGCTGCATTCTTATAGAAAATCTTTTCCCAAACCTCTTCGCGAACTTTAAATTTCACATACTCAATATTTTCTTTCATTGGGATCAATGGATACGCAGAACCATAGATAATTTTATCCTGAAGCATATAATTTGCTGCATTAATGTAATCTTGAGAGCCGGCACAATTAACCATATACATATCAGGTACCAGGTATACATTTGGTCTGAAATATGCAACCTGTACCATCTCTGTAACATATGGCCATGCTGCATGACAAACTACTAGTTTTAAATTAGGAAAAGCTACTGCAATCTCATCAATTTCCAGAGGATTGTTGTAACTAAGAGATGGAGGAATAACACCGCCGAAAGACATCAACACCGGAACATTATGATCTTCACAGAATTTATAAATAGGCCAGATGCGTTTATCATTCGCATGCAAAGCTGGCACACATTTACCTGGCTCCATCATAATGACACTGCAAGGTCCATCAACCACATAATCCTGAATTTCTTGCAAGCTTACCTGAATATCCAAAGACGGATCAATGCATGGTGCACCAATAAAACGATTTGGATATTCTTCCATTAACGTTAACAAATCTTCATTTTTCATGCCAAAAGCACGGCGAAGAGGCACAACCGCCTTAGTCATCCCGGCTTCATCCATTTCTTTGATGAAAAGATCCATGGATTCTTCAATAACAGACTGTGCAGTAGGAAGTCCCCATTTCTGCTCAGAACGCGGTTTCTTTTGCCATAATTTTGCTTCTAAAATACTTTTATAAGGAGGTCTCACGCGAAAATCAATAATCATCATAATAATTTACTCCTTTCATATCCATACAGGCAATACTTCATGAAATGGCATTCACGAAGTATTGCCCATATTTACTAATACCTTTTTCTTAGAAGATGCCAAGCAGATGCCACCATGGAATCTGAATGAGCCCAAATGTGATCAGTGTGAATAACGTTTTTCCGCCGAAAAATGCGATAAAGTGTTTCATCTTCATCATACCAAAGCCAAACAATACAAGGTATGCAGTAACTTCATGAGGCAGGAAAATCATATCCAAAGAGTAGTTGACGGTCAGCATACTGCAGATTGGCGGATAGCCAAGATCTAAGTAAATCTGACCAAGACCAATTGGCAATAAGCTGGACATCGCAGCAGGCGAGAGTAAAAGGTTTGCGAATGCACCAAAGATCAAAACGCCATAGGTCAGACCGATTTTACCCATGCCACCAAGTGTTGGCCCAAGGATATCAGAGATCAGATCACCAAAGCCTAATGTCGTAGCAACCTGGCCGATCCCAATGCAGGTGCCTGCAAAAGCAAAGGTACTGAAGAACATTTTAACTTTGTTCAAGCTTTCATGAGGTGCAATATTAACGCCTGGGAAGAAGCAGATCCAAGGAAGAACGATAAATACATAGTTCAGGTTAAAACCATGAACTGGCTGGAACATTACGTAAGCCATAAGAATGACTAATACAATAATAGCTTTCTTTTCTGCCGCAGTCATTTTCCCCATCGCAGCACGTTCAGAGTGGAAGTATTCTTTACCACCTTCAAATTTTACATCTTTTGTTTTAAAGATCTTGGTGACCATGAAAATAAACAGCATGGCCGTCAAGAACTCTGGGCAGTTGTAGATGAAGAGCTGAACAGGCGTAATATCAAAATCAGGGAATACATTACGCATACCAGTGATCATCAGTGTCATGTTGGAAGTCTGATACAGGAACGTTTTGACGTTCAATGCTGCCATACCACCAACACCCATCATGATGACGCCTTCTTTAGAGAACGGCTTAAGATTCATCGCCTGGCAGAAACCATAGACCAGACCAATCATAATGAAGTAATGGCTGCAGAAGCAAAGCTGACCAAGGACAACACCTACAATATAGATTGCGTAAAGGGTTCTGTTATAGGAGCCGCCTAATTTCTCAATGATAAAAAGTGCGATTCTTCTTAAGATCCCGCAGTCATCCAGAGCGATGGTCAATACATACGCCCCTAAAATAACCCAAACTGTTACCGTTGCAAAACCAGCATAAGCTTCTGGTGCTGTTTCCACAACTCCGAGAATCCACCAAGCTGCTGGTAACAACAATGCTGGAATCATGTTGTCCAACAGACCAAACGCCATGCAAAGGATTGCCATAACACTTGTTACGACAAACATTCTAGATTCTGGTGTAAAATTTCCACCTGTTGGTATCAGGAAAAAGAGTAGTGGTGCAGCGACCGTAATAAACCATTTTATTAAGTCGCCTCGATTTACAGATTTTACTGTTGACATACAGTACATCTCCCTTCAATTTTTAAAATTTCAACGCTTTTTCATACGCTTCACGAAGATTGTGAAGCCCATTCTTCACAGTATTTGCATCCCCCACTTTCACAATTTCGCCGGTAAAGCCTAACAACAAATCATCCAACTCAACATTTGGCCTGAAACCTGTAGCGATAATGACGTCATCTATATCGTCCATTGTCACTGACCCATTCGACGTCGTTAACATGACTTTTCGACCATCAATCATATCTGTGCTCGTAGACGTGTAGATATCAACACCATATTTTTCCAGATTTTCGAATAAGAATCGATTTGGTGCCGCTTCACCATCTTTAGCAATTTGATCCAGCATTTCAACCAGTGTTACATGAATACCATTCGCACTAAGATATTCTGCCGTCTCAGCGCCGACAAGACCTCCACCAATGATTAATACATCTTTACCAACGTCTTGTTTTCCTACTAATACATCCGACGCCAGCTTATAATCTGTCAATCCTTTGATTGGAGGAATAAATGGGATACCACCAATAGCGATTACTACTAAGTCTGGTTGTTCGTCCAAAAGTTCTTTTGTTAACGTGGCGTGATAACGCACTTGAATCCCCAGCTTTTCTATTTGAGCATGTTGATACGCGACCAGCGAAGCAAATTCTGTTTTATCTAACGGAACACTAGCAGCATTCCACTGTCCACCAAGAACATCGCTTTTTTCAAAAATCGTTACATTGTGTCCCTTCCGAGCAGCAATAATCGCTGCTTCGCATCCACTGATTCCGCCTCCGATTACAAAAACCTTCTTTTTAATTTCTGCAGGACAAATCAAATATCCTGGTTCACTTTCATGTCCCAAAGAAGGATTTACTAAGCAACAAAGTACATTCCCGCGAACTTTCTCGCCAATGCATCCCTGCGTACAGGCAATACAATGTACGATGTCATCCAATCGACCTTCTTTAGCCTTGTTAGGCATTTCTGGATCCGCCAATGAAGCACGTCCCATTGCAACCATATCCATTTTGTCGCTGGCCAGAGCTTCTTCTGCAAGAAGTGGATCGTTGATACGGCCAACACCAATGACTGGGATATGAACAACTTTCTTAATCTCCGCTGCATTATTCACAGCAAAGCCGTCTGTTACAGCAGATGGCGGGATGATATATGGTGCGCCATGCTGGCTACAGTTCAAAACGTCAACGCCAGCGTCTTCCAATAACATTGCGAAAACTTTCGTTTCTTCCAAAGTAAGGCCTTGTGCAAAGTATTCTTTGGTGGTCAGTCGGAAAGAAATTGGATAATCCGGACCTACAGCTTCTTGAACAGCTTTTACTGTTTCGATCGCCATACGGCAGCGATTATAGAGCGTTCCGCCATACTGATCGCTACGTTTATTTGTAGCCTGTGACAGGAATTGATTAATCAGATACCCATGTGTTCCATGAATTTCAATGCCATCAAAACCAGCTTTTTTTGCATTGACAGCACAAACAGCAAACTCGTGTTCAATCTCATGAATTTCGTCAATTGTCAGCACGTGTGGCAGCTCTTTAAGATAAGAACTTCTGGCGCCTGATACCGCCACTGGTTGAATACCATATAGTTCACGATTTGCCTGAAAACCAGCGTGATAAATCTGAGCAAATATCGTCCCACCGGCTTCGTGAACACGTCTCGTTAATTCACTATGGCTTTTAATGTGTTCTTCTGTGAATAATCCAGGTAAATTTCGGGATGCCCCTGCATGTGGATTAATACGATAATCCTCTGCTATAATCAATCCCCAGCCACCTTTTGCTTTTGCTTCATGATAAGCAATATATTGTTCCGATGCCATTCCATCGTTCGGGCAATAAAAGCTGACCATTGCAGGAACAACAAGTCGGTTTTTCAACGTCAAATGATTGATTGTAATCGGTTCAAAGATTCTCGTTAACATCCTGCACCTCCTTAAGATAATTACTAGTTTCTATTCAGTCTTCAAAAGGAGTCAGGAACGACATTGTATTTTTATAGAAGATATTTTCCCAGACATCTTCATTAAACGCTTTCTTGTACGATGCCACAGCATCATGAAGGTTATTAAATGGATATGCGGAACCATAGCAAATCTGTTCTTTCGCTGCATAGTTTCCAGCCATAATGTAATCCTGCTGAGCTGGTGAATTAATAATATAAAGATCAATCCCCAAATAAACATTTGGACGGTTAATCGCAATAATACTGTGTTCTGCTGCTCTTGGATAACCTGCATGGCCTAAGAACATTTTCATCTTAGGGAAGGTTCTGGCCACATGGTCAATAATTTCCGGATCGTACACCCAAGGCGTTGCGCACAAGCCACCCCAGGTAATATAAACAGGAATACGTTCTTTTTCACATTTTTCAAATATAGGGAAATATTTTTCGTCATCCAATTTCCATGGGATTGGATCCAGGCCTGGCTCCAGATTGATGCCTGTAAAAACGCCATTATGAACAAACTGATCAATTTCTTCTAAGGTTTCTTTGATACCAATAGCCGGATCTAAACCAGCAAAACCAACGAATCGATCTGGATACAGTTCGTTCAAAAGAGGGAAATCTTCATTGCGCATCCCTTTTCCTTGAGAACGTCTGATCGGCGTCAAGCCTTTAACGATATTCTCCTCATCCATCTCCTTAATAACCATATCCATCGATTTATCGATAGCAGATTGAGGGAAAACACGCCCGAATTTTCCAATAAATGGAATCGAATAATCCGGATCAAATAGTCTACCTTCACTAATAGACCGGAAAGGCGGTCTTAAACGTCCATCAATAATTTTCATTTTTTTATCCTCCTTCATTTCTTTCGTTAGAATGAATCAATTAATTATTTCACTATAGATTCTATCACTCAATCTAATGATTAGGTTCCCCGTAAAAAAAGATACCCTATCAGAAATATCCGATAGGGTATCTTTATGGTATTTATAAGCAATTTTGGCATGTGCGATTTAGAACATCTCGCAGTAATTCTACAGTTTTAGATTCAAGCAATGTTAGTCGTTTTTTGCTGGGATAAATCAGGCACTCCGTCGCCATATTAAATTTATCATTGCCCTGAATTGGTATATCTTTGATCAAACCTTGATCGCAATAAAGATTATTTAATGAGAAAGTTTCTGGCAAAACTGCAATTCCTTCTCCATCATATACCATTCTCATTAAAGCTTCTCTATCCGTCATAATTAATGGTTCT
Source organism: uncultured Peptococcaceae bacterium (assembly GCA_900552455.1). Taxonomy (GTDB): domain Bacteria; phylum Bacillota; class Peptococcia; order Peptococcales; family Peptococcaceae; genus UMGS1590. The sequence goes on from URZX01000002.1 coordinate 36,855, forward strand.
AATTCAGCATGGATTTTTCTATTGATCGTTTCCCAATGGTCTGATGAATATGCGATGATTCTTTCATGACGAATTTCTTTTATAGTAACACTTTCTCGATTAGCAAGATGATGTTCTTTGGATACATACAGACGTGTTAAATGATCTTGAAACAGCTCCGCTTGAAGATCGCGTTTTTTTAAATCATCAAGCTTATGTTCTGATAAGCCTCCCCACATAATCAATCCAATGTTCCCTTTACCCTCTGTCAAAACGCTTACAATCTTCTCAGAATTTAACAACTGCAAATTTAAGTGTGCTTTTGGGAAACGCCGTTTAAATTCAACCATGATAATAGGGAACAGAAAACCATATGGCGGAATAATGAATAAATCAATATCGCCACTCAGCTGGTGCCCTTGACTTCCGTAGCTCAATATCTCGTCACAGCCATCTAACACTTGCTTGGCAATTTGTAGAATCTCACGTCCCTCTGTTGTAGGAACGACGCCCGATGGCGTACGCTCAAATAAACGCACACCAATCTCACTTTCCAAGCTGTTTAAAGAACCACTAAGGGTTGGTTGTGAAGTATATAGTGCTTTCGCTGCCTTCGAAATAGAATGGTGCTTATCAATTTCAATAATCTGCCGTAATTGATCAAGCCGCATACTCATCCTCCCCTCAATCATAAATCTAACAAGATTCCATAAAAAATCAGAATAACTTTCATACAGAAGATATTGTATCGTATTTCATTTCTCTTCTCAAGAAGAATTCAATTAATTCTCCTTGTAAAAAACGACACCTGCCAGATTTGACAGGTGTCGTTTTCATTTCTATGCGATTTTCGCCCGCGATTTTACGCAAGCACGCTGGCGCAGCGTTCGCAGAGGCCATCGTCGCCAACGGTGTCGGAGTATTTCCAGCAGCGGGCACATTTATGGCCGGTGGCCTGGTCGATCTTGATGGCGAGGTTTTCGTAGGTGTCGCTCTTTTCGGCGTCGGCTGGTGCGTTTGCGATGTCGTCGAGGACGAGCTGGCTGACGATGAAGAAATCTTCTGGCGCCATATCCATATCGCCGAGAGCGGCTTTGATGTCCTCGAGGCCTGCGCCGAGATAGAGGGTGACTTTCGCGTCGAGGGAGTTACCGATCTTTTTATCCTTACGAGCGGTTTCGAGTGGCTTCATGACTTCGTTGCGGAAGTCCATAAGAGCGCTCCATTTCTTATCGAGACCGGCATCTACGCCGGCGATGTCAAATTCTGGCCAATCGCAGAGCTGGACGGACTCTGGTTTGTTGTCCATGTCGATGTAGCGGAACACTTCTTCTGTGGTGAAGGAGAGGATTGGCGAGAGGATGACGTCGAGGGCCAGGCACATATCGTAGAGAACGGTCTGGCAGGCGCGGCGGGCAGGATCGTCCACTTTGCTGGAATAGAGACGGTCTTTGATGATGCTGAAGTAGACGGCGCTGAGATCGGTGTTGCAGAAGTTGAAGATGCTGCGGTAGATGACGTGGAAGTCGTAAGCGTTGTAGCTGTCTTTGGCGCGCTTCACGAGATCAACGAAGCGGTCCATCATCCAGCGATCGAGTTCTGGCAGATCGTTGTAGGCGACGCGATCTTTGCGCACATCAAAGTCGGAGATATTCCCGAGCATGAAGCGGAAGGTGTTGCGGATCTTGCGATACGCGTCAGCGACCTGCTTGATGATGCCGTGGCTGACGGAAACGTCGCTGCGATAATCGGAGCTTGCAACCCACAGACGCAGGATGTCGGCACCGTTCTGCTTGATGACGTCTTTTGGATCGACGCCGTTGCCCTTGGACTTACTCATCTTGTTGCCTTTTTCGTCAACGAGGAAGCCGTGGGTCAGGAGGCCTTTGTATGGTGCCTGGCCATAAACGGCAACGGAGGTGCACAGCGACGAGTTGAACCAGCCGCGATGCTGGTCGCTGCCTTCGAGATAAAGATCGGCTGGCCAGAGGTCTTCAGATTCTGCGCGCAGCACGCCTTCATGGCTGGAGCCGGAGTCAAACCAAACGTCCATGATGTCGGTTTCTTTGCGGAAATGGGTGCCGCCGCAATTAGGGCATTTGTAGCTTTCTGGCAGAAGTTCGTCGGCGCTCATGGCAAACCAGCAGTTGGTGCCGTGTTCGCGCACGTGCTTCTGCACGCTGGCGATGGTGTCGTCGTCGAGGATAGTCTCGCCGCAGTCTTCGCAATAGAACACTGGAATTGGCACACCCCAGACGCGCTGACGGGAGATGCACCAGTCGCCGCGATCGCGGATCATATTGTAGAGTCGTTCCTTGCCCCATTCTGGCGTGAATTTGATGTTGTTTTCGATCTCGTCGAGGGCTTTTTCGCGGAAGCCATCGATGGATGCGAACCACTGGTTGGTGGCGCGGAACAGGGTTGGGGTGCCGCAGCGCCAGCAATGTGGATACTGGTGCTTGAAGAAGCTGAGCTTTAAGAGGGCGCCGCTTTCTTCCATGTGCTGGCAGATGGCTTTGTTGGCGTCGTCGGTCTTCATGCCGGCGAATGGGCCTGCTTCTTCGGTGAGCACGCCGTCATCGTCGAGTGGCGAAAGGATTGGCAGATGATAGCGGCTGCCGACAACATAGTCATCGACGCCGTGGCCAGGCGCGGTGTGAACGCAGCCGGTACCTGCATCGAGGGTGACGTGGGTGCCGTTGATGACGAGGCTGTCACGATCGAGGAATGGATGGCGGCAGACAAGGTATTCGAGATCTTTGCCGAGCCATTCTCCTTCAACGGTGTAATCTTCTGGTAGGCCGATCTCCTTGACGACAGTTTCAACGAGTTCTTTTGCGAGAACGTAGCGCTGGCCATCAAAATTCAACAGCTGATATTCAAATTCCGGATTCAGGCAGATGGCTTCGTTGGCTGGCAGGGTCCATGGGGTGGTTGTCCAGATCACGAAGTATGCATTTTCTTCGGAGAATTTTCCCTTGGCGTCGGTGACTTTGAAGCGCACATAGATGGATGGCGATTTTTCTTCGCCGTATTCGATCTCGGCTTCAGCGAGAGCAGTGTGGCAGTGTGGGCACCAGTAAACTGGTTTAGTGCCTTTATAGATGTAGCCTTTCTTGGCCATTTCGCCAAAAATGCCGATCTCACGGGCTTCAAATTCTGGTTTCAGCGTGAGATATGGATGTTCCCAGTCGCCGCGAACGCCGAGGCGTTTGAAACCTTCGCGCTGAATGTTCACGTATTTCATGGCGTAATCGGCACAGGCATTGCGGAAACCAATGACGTCTTCGCTCTTGGCATCAAGGCCGGTGTTTTCGATGGCTTTGAGCTCGATCGGCAGCCCGTGGGTGTCCCAGCCTGGAACGTATGGCGCGTCATAGCCCTGGATGGATTTGGATTTAACGATGATGTCCTTGAGGACTTTGTTCATGGTGTGGCCAAGATGGATCTCGCCGTTGGCGTAGGGAGGTCCGTCGTGGAGCACGAATTTTTCGTGGCCGGCGTTCTTTTTCTGGATCTTGTCGTAGATATCGATGCTGTCCCAGAATTCCAGGATGCCTGGTTCATTTTTTGGCAGATTGCCACGCATTGGGAAATCGGTTTTCGGCAGGTTCAATGTTTCGCCGTATTCTTTTTCTTTTTCGTCTTTGTTGGACATGTTTTCACCTCTTACATAAAATAAAAAAACTCATCCCTCCAAGGGACGAGTTTGAATCGCGGTACCACCCTCATATCTGCGCAGTTTTCCCGGCAGACACTCAAGCGATCCTTAACGCGGATCAGTCGGCTTCCTTACTCTGGTTCAGGTCGCGGCTCACGGATGATACATAGCAGCTTGTCTTATCCATCTTCCACCAACATGGACTCGCTAGAAAACAAGGCCCTGCTAACGGTTCCGTTCACAGCCTCTTTGTTCTTTGTACATAAATTCTAATCAAAACGCCATTTTTTGTCAAGCGCTCCTAGACATATTTGCCGATGGAGAGCTTGATCTTGCCTTTCTTGCTCATTCCTTCGACGGCATCGACGACAAATTTGCCCTTGCCGCGCACGGTGATGATCTGCCCGGCGTCGCACTGCCGACTGGCGTTCGTCACAACCTGATGATCGATCTGCACGAGTCCTGCGCGGATAAATTCCACTGCCTGGCTGCGCGAGAGATTGAACACCTTTGCAATGACGGCATCCAGCCGTGTCTGCGCGACAAGCACGGAGAGCATTTTGAGTGTGCGCTCTGGCGCCTGCCAGTTTTCCAGGGCGATCTTTTTCGCCTTCATCGGCACGTGACGAATGGAGACGTCGCTCATCAGGAGAAAATCGTCGATCTCCGAATTTGTGAGCACATCGAAGCCATCCTCGCGCACGATGATATCACCAATGCAGCGCCGCTCAAAGCCGAGCGCCATGAGCGCGCCGAGACAGTCACGATGGGAAAAGCTGGTGAATTTCATCTGTCCGCGAAAAGCGATGACGCTGATCGCAAGATCCTTGCGCGTCGGTTCTTCGTCGAACATGGTCATAAACAGTCGCACGCGTTCGGCGTCGTCATAGCCGCCATCGATCAAAAAGCGCACGCCAGCGTGGCGCAGCGTATCGAGCTCCGCCATGAGCTGTTCGCGAGGCATAAAATCCGTCAGCACATCCCGCCATTCTACGGTCGTCTGACGGATCCAATCTGCCAGTTGTTTTTCAAATGTCAGCATCGCGCGCGCCCTACATCAACAGCAAAAGCAGGCGCAGGATGATGCTCTCTGCCACACTCAGGATCAGAAACGCCACGATCGGCGAAAAATTCAACGGTGCCAGGAGCGCCTGCGGCATATACTGCTCGATCTTCGCAAGAAATGGATCGGTGAGGTCGCTGAGGAAACGCGCGATCTTGCTGTTGTAGGGACTGATGCTTGTCCACGTTAGCAAAATGCGCACGAAAAGAATGAAAATATACAGATTAAAGGCAAGACGTACGGCGCGGTAGAGCGTATAAACCAGCCCAGCACTTAACATCAATCGCCCTCCTTAGCCTTGGAATTCAGCTTTGGAGTGGGTGCGGTTGACCCAGTCAGCAATGTTCAGGCCGTAGTCGTCCTCGCCGAGACCGACGCGCAGCTCGTTGTCCATCGAAACGCTTGGCGGTACAGCCACAAAAATGGCGCCGCGGTCGTTGATCTTCTGGATGGAGCCGTTGAGGGCATAGATCGCCCCGCTGACGAAGTTGACAATGTTGATCGCGGTATCAACGTCGCATTCCTGCAGATCGAACACAACGACTTTGTTGTCTAAGAGATAGCTGGCGATGTTCTGCGCTTCTTCAAAACGGCTTGGCTGCAAGAGCACGATGCGCATACCGCTGCCGGTGTGATAATCGTCGCTCGTTGTCTCGCTTGCAGAGGAACGGAAACCCAGCCCGGAGAAAGCTTTCTGCTGCTTTGCCGGCTGTTCTTCTACATAATCCTGTTCCTCGTAACCGTAGTCATCTTCGTACTGATATTCTTCTTCGTTTTGGTCCTGAAATCCCAAAGAGTTCATCAATGTATCTTTGATCCCCATGTTTTACCTCCAAATTATTTTGTGTTAAACACTGCACTGCCTATACGCACCATGTTGGCGCCTTCCGACACGGCCACATCATAGTCGCCGCTCATCCCCATGGAAAGCCACTGCATCTCAACATGGTCGATATTTTTTGTTTTGAGCTCATTGAACTTGTCGTTCATTTTCTTAAAATATGGTCGCAGATCGTCTTTGTTTTCGAGATTTGGCGCGATAAACATCAGCCCTTTCAGGAAAACGTGCGGCATGTTTGGCATCTCTGCCACAAACGCATCGATGTCCTCATAAGCGATGCCGGATTTCTGCTCTTCACCGGCAACGTTCACCTGCAGGAGAATGTCCACGTCGCAATCGTGCTGCGCGGCGCGTTTCTCAATCTCCTGGAGCAGGCCGATGCTGTCCACTGACTGGATCAGTGCCACCTTGCCGACGACCTGACGCACTTTGTTTTTCTGCAGATGGCCGATCAGATGCCATTCAATATCGCTGTCACCAGCTTCGGCCAGCGCATCGATCTTTGGCAGGAGTTCCTGCACGCGGTTTTCGCCGAACGCGCGCTGCCCATCTTTGTAAGCTTCTTTGATCTCATCGACGGTGTGGTATTTGCTCACCGCAACGAGCTTCACGGGACCGTTGTCCGCATGACGCGATCTGCAGTCGTTTTCAATATGTTCATGGATGGTTTCAAGATTTTCTGCAATTGACATTTTACATTACGATCCTTTCACAACATCCCCAGGCTCCACACGGTTTGGCGTCAGCACGATGACTGTGCCCTCCGGCAGGGTTTCACATTCCACGCGACCAGCGCTCTCGTCGAGCACTTTCACTGCCTGCCAGGAAACGATTCCGCCGGATACGATGTAGACACCGGCTTCACCATCGCTGTACACAAGGGAATCCTTGGACAGATCGAGGGTTGCCGTCTGTACTTCGTAGAGCTCCGCCTGGACCACCCGGTTTGTCAAAAATGTTTCACTCACAGGGCCCAGCGCGATCTTACAAAAGATCCTGCCGTCCCCCTGACTTGTGATCTCTTCGACGGTTCCTGTCGTCTGTTCATTTAATTCTGGAAAACGGATGCGGAAGGTGTCCCCTTCTTCATCGAAAAAGGAATTGTCTTCCGTTGTGCAGGACATATAAATGTAGGCTCTTTTGAGATTGTCGATCACTTTGGCATAAACTTCGCCGGCGACCGCATCCTTATCAGCGTTTGTCTCTCCGCCTTCTGTGAATGTATCTTCATAAATGCCGCGAAAATCCAGATCTTTGATCTCGTCAATGTCCGACATGTTTTCGTAGCCATCAATGTGATAGCTCACCACCCCGGAGATCGGCGCATAATAAGGTTCTGTTTTGCTTTCTCCGTCGTCGTTTGTTGTCGTGACCGAAAAGATCTCGTGATTTTTCGGTGCACGTGTCCCTTCGTCGACAGCCAGCTCCACAGTGCCAGATGTCTTCGGCGTGATCAGCGATTCTTCAGCCTGGATGAAGCCGTAGTCGCTGTAGACCACATCGGTGACCTCTGCGCCAACGGTCATCGTCTTGATGAGCTGTTGGTTGATCATACTGTAGACGCTGTTGAACGTGACGACAAAAATGCTCACCAACATCAGCCCGAGAGCCACCCTCTGCGCCAGGGGTATTGCTTTCAGTTGTTTGATAAAATTATTGAGTTTCATAGTATCCTCTCTAATGACAGGAATCATAACCATTATATACTAACGCAATTGATTTTTCGAGGGGTAATCGTTAAATCTCATCAAATATTGACATAAAAAAATAGCCGGTCTGCAGGCAAACAGACCGACTGAAAATAATTCTCAATATCCCAGCGTTTCACAGATCAACACGATTTCGATGTGGCTTGCTGCCGGTGCACGCCAAAGCACAGAAAGGCCGCGACAGATGCGCCCTGGGCTTTGGCAGTCGTAGCAGCGATCTCCCTTGACGGCACACGGCGTCGCACAGCCGAGCCGTTTGGCGTTGAGCGGCGCGGCGATGTTGCGCGCACGATCGATGGCGCCTACAAGATCCGGCGCGATCTTGTTTTCGCCAAGCACGAGATACACCTGCTCATGGCCGTAGAGAATCGCCGCGACGCGGTTGCAGACGTTGTCGATGTTGACGATCTCGCCGCTTTCTGCCAGCGCGTTCACAGAGGAAAAATACACCTCCGCCGCTGCCGCTGCGGCGCGAACCTCCGCTTCATTTTTGTCCGCCGGCATTCGCCAATGCCAGTGCACCGTGTTGTGACGGCTGAGCGTTTCGTAGAGGCCAAGCTGGTCAAGAGTCACCGAACCACCGAAGCCAACGCTTTTGCCATCCACCTGCGCGTCGAGATATGCGCGTGCTTCATCTGCCGTGTCAAAAATCGAGACAGCATAACCCGCTTCTCGCAGATTGTTTTCTACATTTTTAAGTTCCATGCGTCCTCTTCCTTTCAATCCCAGAGGCTTTCGTAAATCCGCAGGATGTCATCTTTGTCGAGCGTCTTTCGCGTGTTCGCCGGACTGCCGCTGGCGAGGGCATCGGTGGCCATCTTGTCCATGCGCGCAAAAAACGCGTCGCGATCGATGCCATATTCCGCGAGGGTCGGCACCTTGCACGTCGCACAGAGCGCATCGACAGCAGCCAGGAATTTTTCCGTCGCCACCTCGTCGCTGTCGGCGTCTGTTGCCACGCCGATGGCACGACCAAGCGCTGCAAAACGATCGAGGGCGCCGTCGGCAATGTAGACCAGCGTTTTCGCAAGCAGCATGGCGTTGGAAATGCCGTGGGCAACATGGAAGAGCGCCCCGATCGGCCTGCTCAAGCCATGCACCACCGTGACAGAGGAATTGGCAATACCAACGCCAGCTTCATAGGCAGCAATGGCCATCTCATTGCGCGCTTCGGCATCGCTGCCGTCGCTGAAAACGCGTGGCAGATTGGCAAAAATGCGCCGCACCGCCGCCAGACAGAACAGATCACTTTCCGGAAAGGCCTTGCGCGACGTGTACGCTTCAATGGCATGCGTGAGCGCGTCCATTCCCGTCGCCATGGTGACACTCTGTGGCATTGCCATCGTAAAAGCAGGATCAACAATCGCCAGCGTCGGCAGCAGACTTTCGCCCACAAGCAGCAGCTTTTCATTGTTCGCAGTGTCTGTAATAATGGTCGATTTCGTCGCTTCCGAGCCCGTGCCAGCTGTAGATGGAATGCAGACAATCGGCGCCACCGGCCCATCAATGCTGCGCCCTTTAAAGGCGACAATCTTTTCGCCCGTCGCCGCGCTGACAGCAATCGCCTTCGCCGCATCAAGCGCGCTGCCACCGCCAAAACCGATGGTGAAATCACAGTGTGCCTGCTGATAAACCACAAGCCCCGCCTCGATCATCTCATCCGTCGGTTCGCCGCTGACCGCCGAAAACCGTTCATGCGCCACCTGCTGTGTATCAAGCAGCGCTTCCAGCATGGCCACATGCCCCTGACGAACCATCGACTGCCCAGTGACAATCAGCGCCTTCGTGCCCAACCGCGCAAAAACCGGCGCCGCCTCCTCCAGCGCCTGCGCGCCGATAAAACTGTACTGAGGCGTTCTGAATAAATGAGCCATTGGCTATCCATCCTTTCTTATCCATGCGTTTTCTCTATTATAGCAGAAATCCGTCGTCCGAACCATGCCGAACGACCGAAGATTTAACGATAAAGGCCTCTGACTTTGATTCCAGAACGCACCAAGGCCCACCAGCCGATCACACCAGCCAACGAACAAACAGCCAGCATCACGCCGATGGCAAAAACTCGATTGTCAAATGGCGCCGAAGCCAGTAACATACCCAGACAACCAAATAAATTGAAGCTCATATTCATGACCGACGACGCAGTACCAATATCCTGTTTTTGCTGCTCGAGAATGAGATTGGTAGAAAACGGCCGCAAAATGTTCGTGGCAATGTAAAACAGGAACATCAGACACTAAACACAAGCGGCGACTGCTGCCCAACGACGACAATACCCACACCGGCAAGCACGCACACACCAAAGCACACGTAAGTAAGAACGTTTTTATCGGCGTTGCCCATGAACCGGATATAGAGATACGGCCCAAGCATTGCCAAAAGCGCAACAGCAGCATAGTAGTAACTGTACATCTGTTCACTGCAGCCAAAGAAATCGACAAAAATATACGATGACATATTGATGTAAGAATAAAACGGAATCAAAATCACCGAATAGATTAGCACAATCCAGAGAAAACTTTTATTCTGGATCACAACACCGATCTCTTTGAAACTTTCGAAAGCACTGCCGCTCAGCCGTTCCTCCTTTGGCAACGTTTCCTCATAGAGCAGCGTCAGCACCAGCCCGATGAGCCCGAACACCAGCAACAACAAGAACATTTCTCGCCAATCGGCGACAAGGAGGATCCAGGAGCCAACTACTGGCGCCAGAATCGGACCAAAGCCAGAAATCGTCTGCACCAACGCCAGCACCGTTTCACGCGTTTTCCCTGAGAAACAATCCTTGACCATCGCAAAAGAAATTGCCGTCGCACTGGCGGCACCAATCCCCTGCAAAAGCCGCGCGATTAAGAGAACATATATATCCCAAGCCAGCATACAGACAAGACTGGCAGCGCAATAAAGCAAAAATCCCACGGCTAATGGCTTCTTTCGCCCGTACTTATCGCTAAGCGGTCCCCAGATCAACATGCCAATGGCATACGAAAAGAAAAAAACCGTGATGGTCAGCTGCACAAGCGCATCTGTCGTGCCAAGATGTTCGCCCATCGTCGGCATCGCGGGCAAATACAGGTCATTGGATAACGGAATAAATGCATCCATAAGAATGATAAAAGCAATGACACCCTTCAGCCCCAATTTGTTCTGAGATTTCTCCAACCCAAATTTCATTTTTGACATCTCCAGCAACACCCCTTTCAGCGATATTTTTGATGTCTTTGTTTCTGCTTTTGGGCACGCTATTCATTGTTTCACACTCTGTACAATGTGTAAATCTGTTTTTCTTTACAAGATGGACTGGCGCTGTAAAAAATCATTACAGCACCAACCGCAAAAAAGCGATGCCCTCTCAGACATCGCCAAACACTCAACGATACAGGCCCTTGATCTCGTTGCCGGATCGATTCAGCGACCACCAACCTAAGGCCGCCAACGCCAGACAGATCGCAACCATCGCACCAAGAGCAATCGCTTTGTTGGTAAATGGCGCCGAAGCCAGCAGCATACCGACACAGCCAAATAGATTAAAGCTCATATTCATCACCGACGATGCTGAACCGACATCGTTTTTCTGCTGTTCGAGAATGATGTTCGTGGAGAACGGGCGCAGTATATTAATCGCAAGGTTAAATACGAACATCAGGAAGCAGAAAATGATTGGTGCCAAATTCCCAACCAGAATAATAGCAACACCGGCGAAGATACAGGCGCCAAAGCCGAGATAGCTCATGCGATTCTTATCCACATCTGTCAAGTAGCGAATGTAAATGAATGGGCCGATCATCGAGAAAAGGGCGCAGCCAGCATAATAATAGCTGTAGACTTGCTCGTTAAGCCCAAAGTCGGTCACATAGATATATGGCGACATATTGATATAGGCATAGTAAGGGATCAAGAGCACCGAATAGATCAGCACAATCCAGACAAAGCTTTTGTTGTGCATAACCGCGCCCAGCGCACGAAAACTTTTGAAGGCGCTGCCCTGCAGCCGCTCTTCTTCTGCGAGCGTTTCATCGTAGAGCAGCGTCAGAACAAAGCCAATGAGCCCAAAAATCAACAGCACCCCAAAGATACCGCGCCAGTCTGTCACCAACAAAATCCATGAACCCAATACCGGTGCAATGATCGGTGCAAAACCTGAGAAGGTTTGCACAAGTGCCAGCACCGTTTCGCGTGCTTTCCCGGAAAAGCAATCCTTAACCATGGCAAAGGAAATAGCCGTCCCGCTCGCCGCGCCGATGCCCTGCAAGAGACGCGCTGCCAACAACATATAAATATTCACGGCCAGCATACAAAGCAGACTCGCCACGCAGAAAATAATGAAGCCAATGGCCGTCGGCGCCTTGCGCCCGTATTTGTCACTTAGCGGTCCCCAAATCAGCATGCCAATGGCATAAGAAAAGAAGAAGATTGTAATCGAGAGCTGCACCAGCGCATCAGACGTCGCCAAGTGTTCGCCCATCGTCGGCATTGCTGGCAAATAGAGATCGGTGGATAGCGGAATAAACATATCCATTAAAACAATGTAAATGATCACACCCACCAGTCCCAGCTTGCGTTGAGGTTTTTCCAGAGAGAAATTTACTTTTGACATGTTTACACTCCTTCGTCGTCGTCCCCCAGAATAAAAAAACCACCACCTTCGATGCTGGTAAAAACTGCCGCATCGAATCGATGATGGTGGCTTTTTTAGGGGGTAATTTTGTGATACCACATGTACTTTTGTATCACATAATCATCCTCAGTGTAAACATAAGTTTATTTTCAACGTTTTTTATCTGCTGTAAATAAGCATAACAACCGGCACCACTTTGTTTGGCGTTCAATCTGAATCAAACAAAAAAATCACGCAATATGCGCAATATCTGACAGCAGATAATCCAGAAAAAGACGCGTTGCACGCGAAGGCAGCGTATTGGTTTTCAGCAAATATCCCAATAAACCATATAGTGAATCGCTGACCCTTACCGCCACGCAATCTGGCGGCAATCCACGCACAGGCTGACCATCAAAAGACAGATAGTCCATACTGAAGCCAAGATTGCTTCTGACTTTTTTCTGCAGCGCAATAAGGTTATCCTCCCAATCCAGCGGAGGCAGCGGTGCAAATTGTTTGAAAACAGCCAAAAATTCTTCACCAGATGGGTCAACCACGAGTGGGCCTTCGGTTTGCGACAGCATCTGCAGGCTCACTGTTTTGCGGTCAGCCAGAGGATGTGCCTGATGCATGATGCAATAGAGATCAGACCGCCAGAATGGCACGAATGACAAGCCTGGATCGATTGCATGCATCGCTTTGTCATTGACGATAATATTGTAAAGCAGTCCAACATCATAATTGCTTTCTGAAAAAACCGCCGGCAATTCGGACTCCTTGCAGTAATCCATCGTCACGTCCAGTGACAGACCATCTCTGCCAATCCCGCTGAGCAGCTCAGCCGCAAAATCTTCTTTAATCCACTCATCCGCCAATACACGAACCATCGCTGGCTCTGAAATTGCTGCTGACTCCAGGCCATGCTGCCGCAAAACAGCGATGGCATCAAAAAACTCCTTCGATTTTTCCACCAAGAACAGCCCGTTTTCATTGAGCATGGTGCCCTGATTGTCTGTCACAACCAGCTTCACCCCCAGCTCTTTTTCCAGTTTTCCAATGGCGATGCTCAGTGTCTGCGGAGCCACATGCAGCTCACGACTTGCCGCACTCATCGACCGGTTTTGACTCAACGCTACCAGATATTCAAAATATTCCAGGCGCACAAAAACTCCCTCCCAATCAATCATGCTGGTTCATCCTGCATTTTATTATATCGTAAGCGATCGCCTTTTCCTAGTTTAGAAAAAACCGAACGCCTGCGGCGTCCGGCAAAGTATTATACGATCTGTTATGCATGCAGCGTATCGATCATCATCTGCACCTCAGTAAAAAATCGAGAAAGATGATAACCGTCTGCCACAGCATGGTGGATATTCATGGTCAGCGGCATGACGCTGCGACCGCCTTCATTGTCAAACTTGCCCCAGCTGACAACCGGCGCCAGAAATCGGCCCTCGTCAAACACATGCAGATCAAAATGGCGATAGTGCACCCAGGGCAGACAGGTCACATCGAAAAAGTTTGGCGGCTGGTGACCAACAATGCCGCGTAAACTGTCACATCTAGCGCGATCGTGCAGAAAACGCGCATGGAAATCAAACAAGTCTGCTGTAAATGGCGTAACCATTTTCGTGAAACGTTCGTCCGTTTTATGAAAGTGAGCGTAACTCGGTGACACACTCGTCCATTTGATGAGATTCCCTGCGTCATCCCAGCCATACTTGAATTCGTCATGAGCATTGATGATCGTCGCTACCACCCAGATCATTGTCGGATAAAATTTCAGGCCATGCGCCTTTACGAAGCAACGCAACGGTGTGATGTCGATGTCCACTGTCAGACTCATGACAATGCGCATTTCATCAATGTAGAATCGAAACAACTCGCTGCGCGGCCAGGTGTTCAGATTGATGCTTTCAAAAGTTGTTGTTGTGTTCATTTTCTATGCTCCTTTGCACTCCGAATATAAATGATAATTCAGAAATGCAAAGCCTGCAGGATTGAACATTAGCTCCATACATACGCCACCCTGTCAGGCTTTGCATGGAGCGTTGGCAAGGCCACGTTTCATCATCTCACCTCCTTGTCAGGATATTTTTCTTCTTCACTCCACCGTCACGCGAAAGCAACAACGCTCACCGTCGCTTAAAACTGTTTCCAGAATCTCAACCTGTATCTTTTTCTCAGGCAGCAGGTTTTCCAAAATATACAATACGCTCTGGCGTGAGCACTCGCAATGAGCAGCGTCGGTGACCGAACCGTTCAACACATCCGGGCAAACGCAACGTGGATAACCAATCTCATACACGCTGCCAGGCTCGATCATCTTGCCGAAGAATACATCCGTGTCGCCGTATTTCTCATACTGCGCATCTAGGTTACAACCACATGCCTCAAATTGTTGACGCTGAATCGGCAGCACGGTATCCTTCACGCATTTGATCGCTTTTTCTCTGTAGTCCATGGTTGTTCCTTTCTTCAAACGATTTTCAAAGGCGTGGCCGAAAGGCACAGCCCTTCTCCAGTTCGATCAGGCAACGATCGCAGGAAATGCAACGGGCCTCACAGCGATCTCCTGCCTGCCACCGTTTAGGCAAATCGGGTTCACGAAGCAACGGCCGTGACATGGCAAAATAGTCAACCCCTTCTTCCATTAATTTTTCCATTTCATCAGGATCTCGGTGTTCGCTGGTTAATATGATCGGTACGTCGAGACTGTGTCGCATTGCTTCATGTAATTGTGGATAGAGCCATTCCATCTCGATGGAATCTAGCCCTGCTTGCTCTAAAATTTTGCAAGTTTCCACACACTCCCCCAACGGCATGTCGGTATTATTCAGCTTAATTGAAATATGAAAATTCCCCAGCTGCTTGCGGATACCGCGAATAATTTCTGCAACAATACGTGAGCGCCCTTCTGCAGAACAGCCATAAGCGTCTGTGCGCTGGTTACGTTTAGGTCGCAGGAACTCACTCAGTAGAACCTTATGACACCCATGTAGCTGCACGCCATCAAAACCTGCCTGCTTGGCGCGATTAGCAGCATCGATAAAACGCTGCACAACGGTGTCAATATCCACCTTTGTCATTTCATTCACACTTATAGATCTATAGCATCCTGGCGCGAATTCCCGTTGAAAGATTCCCAATGCCAACTGCGGCATCACACGCGCACCCTGGCGGTGAATTCTGTCGACAAGTCGTGCATACTCAGGGATCAACGCATCATTTGAAAGACGCATCTCGCCATGAGTAAAAGGATCTTGCTCACTTACACCTGTAAAGCCCAAAACAATCAACGCAACGCCACCCGCTGCCAGTTCTTCATACAATGCAAAATGAGCCTCAGACGGTCGCCCGTCATCTGTTGCCAGGCCATCTCCGGTCGCCGAACGCACCAGTCTATTTTTCAGTTGGATTCCGCCTAGAGTGGTTGCATCAAATAAAGTTTTCATACATCATCACTCCCTTGAAAATATCAATATCGCCCAGTCAATTGTTCTCCTACCATTATACCATTTCTATCCATCAAAAAACCAGCGCCCAATGGACGCTGGTGGATGCCCCCCTCACACTCTCGCGATGATGGCTTCGGTGAGGGCCTGGGTGCTGACGGCGGTGGCAGGGTCGGCGGCGATATCGGCGGTGCGGTAGCCATCATCAATGACTTGCTGCACGGCGGCTTCAATGGCGCTGGCGGCTTCGGGCGCTGCGAGAGAAAGGCGCAGCATATAAGCAGCAGAGAGGATCGTCGCGATCGGGTTGGCGATGCCCTGACCGGCGATGTCCGGCGCGGAGCCGTGGGCGGGTTCGTAAAGCCCGACGCTGCCGCCAAGGCTGGCGGATGGCACCATGCCAAGGGAGCCGGCAAGAGCGGCGGATTCGTCGCTCAAAATATCACCGAAACTGTTTTCTGTAACGATGACATCAAACTGTTTTGGATTCAACACAAGCTGCACAGCAGCGTTGTCCACGTACATATGGTCAACGGTGACATCGGGATATTCCTGGGCGATCTCATTCACCACTTCGCGCCAGAGGCGGGAAGTTTCGAGGACGTTGGCTTTATCCACGGAGGTGAGATGTTTCTTTGGACGCTGGTTGGCGAGCACGAAAGCGTCACGCACGATGCGCTCGATCTCTTCGCGGGTGTAGGCCATGACGTCGTAAGCGCGGTCGCCTTCACGTTTCTTTTCACCGAAGTAAATGCCGCTGGTGAGCTCACGATAGATGACGATATCGACGCCTTCCACGACTTCTTTCTTGAAGACGAGGCGATCAGCGAGGAAATCATAATACTTCGCCGGGCGGATGTTGCAATAGAGGCCGAGCTCCTTGCGGATGGCCAGAAGGCCCGTTTCCGGACGCTGCTCGCGTGGCAGCGCGTCGTACTTTGGCCCGCCGACGGAACCCAGGAGCACAGCGTCGACGTCTTTCACGACTTGCTTCGTGGCTTCTGGAAATGGTTCGCCGGTTTCATCGATGGCGGCGCCGCCAAAGGCTGCGTCGACAAATTCCAGCCCGAGATCATACTTTGCATCGACGGCTTTCAAAACTTCCAGCGCAGAATCAACGATCTCCGGACCGATGCCGTCGCCGCGCAGAACTGCTACTTTTCTTCTCATTGGCCCACCTTCGCTTTCACATAGTTGAGGAGATTGCCGGCTTCAACGATGTGCTGGATGAATTCCGGGAATTTCTCAAAATGGTAGGTTTCATTTTTTGTAAGGTTGGTGATGACGCCGTTTTCGAGATCGACATCCAACTCGTCGCCCTGATCGATGGCGCGAACTGCTTCCGGTGATTCGATGATCGGCAGGCCGATGTTGATGGCGTTGCGGTAGAAAATGCGCGCAAAGCTTTCCGCGATGACGCATTTGGTGCCGGCGACTTTGATGGCGATCGGCGCGTGCTCACGCGAACTGCCGCAGCCAAAATTGCTGCCGGCGACGAGCACATCTCCCGGCGCGATGGTGTTGGCGTAATCTGGGATGACGTCCTCCATGCAATGGGCGCGCATATTTTCATCGCTGGCGTCGTTGAGGTAGCGCGCTGCGATGATGAGGTCGGTGTCGATGTTGTTGCCGACCTTCCAAGCTTTACTGCTCATATATTATACCTCCTCAGGATTCGTGATGTAGCCGGTGACGGCGCTGGCTGCTGCAACAGCTGGGTTACAGAGATACACTTCGCTTTCCGGATCGCCCATGCGGCCGACAAAGTTGCGGTTGGTGGTGGAAAGCGCGCGCTCGCCCTTGGCGAGGATGCCCATGTAGCCACCGAGGCAAGGGCCACAGGTTGGCGTGGAAACGACGCCGCCAGCGTCGAGGATGGTCTGGGTGATGCCTTCTTTCATGCAGGCTTCGTAGACATCCTGGGTGCCAGGGATGACGATGAGTCTGAGATATGGCGCAACTTTTTTGCCCTTGAGGATCTCGCCGGCGACGCGCATGTCTTCAAGACGGCCGTTGGTGCAGCTGCCGATGACAACCTGATCGATGGCGATCTTGTCGATCTCATCGACGGCATGGGTGTTGCTTGGCAGATGTGGGAACGCGACCTGTGGGCGCAGCGCTGCCAGATCGATGGTGATCTCGCGGCGGTATTCTGCGTCGGCGTCTGCTTCATAAGCGACCACTTCGCCGTCAAAACGCTCTGCCAGATAAGCACGGCAAATATCGTCGACTGGGAAGATGCCATTCTTCGCGCCACATTCGATGGCCATGTTAGCGATGGTGAGTCGGCTGTCCATCGAAAGATGCGCAAGACCGTCGCCGCAGAATTCCAGGCTCTGATACAGCGCGCCGTCCACGCCGATCATGCCGATCAGATAGAGGATGACGTCCTTGCCGGAGACATATTTATTCGTTGGTGCGCCAGTGACGGTGACCTTGATGGCTTCCGGCACTTTCAGCCAGGTTTCGCCGCTGATCATGGCCGCAGCGATGTCGGTGCTGCCCATGCCTGTGGAGAAGGCGCCGACGGCGCCATAGGTGCAGGTGTGGCTGTCGGCGCCGATGATGAGCTGACCAGCGCCGACGATGCCCTGTTCAGGCAGAAGGCAGTGCTCCACGCCCATCTTACCGACTTCATAATAATGCTTGATCTGATGCTCCTTGGCGAAATCGCGGATCGCTTTGCACTGCTCGGCGCTCTTGATGTCTTTTGCTGGTGAAAAATGGTCCGGGATCATGGCGATCTTCGTGTTATCGAAGACCGTATCCATGCCCACCTTGCGCATTTCACGAATGGCGACTGGGCCCGTGATATCGTTGGACAAAACCATGTCGACCTTGGCGGTGACAAGCTGACCAGCGTGTACTTCCGGAAGACCCGCGTGGGCTGCGATGATCTTCTGTGTCATTGTCATTCCCATATCAGTTGTTCTCCTTTGATTGTTGATTCATTTCTTCCCAATGCAGGGCTTTGTTGATGGCGTTCAGATAGCTCTTGGCGCTGGCTTCAAGCACACTGGTGCTGAGACCGTGGCCATTGAAGGTTTTGTTCTTGTAGAGAACCTTGATGTTAACATCGGCCTGCGCGTCGGTGCCGCCGGTGATCGCTTCGATGCGGTAGGTCTGCATGTCAAACGCGCCGCGATATTCTTCGCCGATGATCTCTTCAACGGCTTTGCAGGCTGCGTCGACAGGGCCATCGGAAAGAGTAGCGATCTCTTTGACTTCGCCGTCGAATTTGACGCCGAGGGTTGCCGTGGAGGTCAGATCGGTGCCGGTGAACACATAGAGATGATCGAAAACGTACGCGTCATCGGCGGTCGCCATCTTGGCGTCGATGAGGGCGATGAGGTCGTCGTCGAGGACTTCTTTTTTGCGGTCGCAGAGCTTCTTAAATTCGCTGAACGCTTCCTGCAGCTCGTCGCCTTCGAGATAGAAGCCGAGCTCGGCCATATGTACCTGGAAGGCGTGACGACCGGAATGCTTGCCGAGCACGAGATTGTCGGCGGTGATGCCGATGGTTTCCGGACTCATGATCTCGTAAGTTTCGCGTTTCTTCAGCACGCCGTCCTGGTGGATGCCGGATTCATGCAGGAAAGCATTGCGGCCAACGATGGCTTTGTTGGCTGGGATCGGCATGTTCGTCGTCTGGCTGACGAGACGGCAGCTGCGGTAGATTTCGCGGGTGTTGATGCCGGTTTCGCACTGCAGCGCGTCTTTGCGCGTTTCGATCCCCATGACGACTTCTTCGAGCGAGGTATTGCCGGCGCGTTCGCCGATGCCGTTCAGCGCCACCTCGATCTGGCGTGCGCCCTTGTGCACAGCTGCGAGGCTGTTGGCCACAGCGAGGCCGAGGTCGTTGTGGCAGTGAACGCTGAAGATCGCCTTGTCAGAATTTGGCGTGCCATCGATGACGGCTTTGATGAAATCGCCGTATTCCCATGGCACCGCATAACCGACGGTGTCCGGCAGATTGATCGTCGTTGCGCCGGCGTCGATGACGGCTTCAACGATGCGGCAGAGGAATGGGATCTCGCTGCGGGAAGCGTCCTCGCAGGAGAATTCGACGTCGTCGGTATAGGTCTTGGCGAGCTTGACGCCTTCCACCGCTTTTTCGACGACCTGATCTGGCGTCATCTTGAGCTTGTATTCCATATGGATCGGGCTGGTCGCGATGAAAACATGGATGCGCGATTTCTTCGCGCCCTTCAGCGCTTCGCCGCAGGCATCGATGTCCTTCTTGGAGCAACGCGCCAGACCGCAGATCGTGGATTCTGCGATGGATTCGGCGATCATCTTGACGGATTCAAAATCGCCAGGGGAGGAGATTGGGAAGCCTGCTTCGATGACATCAACGCCAAGCTTTTCGAGCTGACGGGCCACCGCCAGTTTTTCCTGTAAGTTCATGCTGCAGCCTGGGGACTGTTCCCCATCGCGCAGCGTGGTATCAAAGATAATGACTCTGTCTTTGCTCATGGTCTCTAAACCTTCCTTCCAAATTAAAAATGCCCTTCTCGTCTCAGAATTTAGAGACGAAAAGGGCATGGATTCCGCGGTACCACTCTAATTGCCGCGCCAAAGCGCGACCACTCTCACTGCTAACGGGTGTGACCCGGCGATTTCTCGCAAAACTCAAAGGCGAGTTCAAAGATTAGCCGTCTGCGCTTTTCACCAACCAGCGCTTCTCTCTGACGACGCTTCTCCTACTACTCCTTATCATCGTTTATCACTTGGTATTCTCACTGCTACTATTTTACCCACTGGAGCCTGTCCTTGTCAAGGAAAATTATAGTACAGCTTGAAACGATCACAGATAATTATACAACAGCAGCCTTAGTCGATCTAGCGAATGTACTGGTGCAGGATAAATGGCTGCTCGTTTTCATCAAAACCATCCGTACGCGCACCGAGCCAGGTAAAGCCATTTTTCAAATAGAAGTGGCGCAGAAACTCCACGTCCTCACACTCCAAAAACTGCACCGTTCCGCCAACCTGCCAGCTGATCTTTTCAATCTCCTGCATGGCCAGATGGAGCAGATCGCTGCCGCTGATACGGTCTTCTTTCGGCAAAGCGCTGTTCTTGCCGAGCTGCGCGATCAGATATGCCGCCGTTGAATACATCCCTGTGCCGGGATCCAGTTCACCAACACGCGCAATGCGTTTTGCCAATGTTTTGCTGATCATTGCTGCAGGAACAGACAGCGGTTTGACGATGATGGAAAAATAGCCAACGAGCTGCATATCTGACTGACGCAAGACCACATAGGTAATAGACTGTCGTTTACGAGAGAAGTCCATGGCATTTTCGCGGAGAAAATTTTCCACCGCCTGATTTTTCTCACACCGAAATGCAGCCAGCGTTTCTTTTACCAATTCTGCACCGAAACGCTCAGAAAAATCCAGCAAGGTCATGAACATATAGGAAGTCTTAGGTTGATTTTCGTGCATTTTCTCTAAACCTTTCCACAAACGCGCGTTGTTCCTCCGGACTCAGATCGTCAAAACTCACTGCATTCACACGCTGTCTCGGATGCTCTGCACACCAGCGTTCAGATTCTTCGTAGGCATCAATGAAGCGCTTCGGGTCGTTGATGACAAAATTATGAAAGATGCTGGATGTAGCCATTCTGCTCACCTCCTGACAATTTTTAATGATTCCGTGTTTATCTATCTCTATTATACCCTGCCAGGACACATCCGGACAAGCAAAAAATCGCTCACACCGCGGCCTGGCGATGTGAGCGATGGTTGACGCGTTTATTCTACTGTGACGCTCTTGGCGAGGTTGCGAGGTTTGTCGATATTGCAACCGCGCACGAGGGCGGTGAAGTAGGCGATGAGCTGCAGCGGAATGGCTGCGAGAACTGGAGAGATGAAATCCGGGCAGACTGGGATCTCGATAACGTGGTGGATCTTGGCGCTGATGTTCTGCTGGCCTTTCTGAACAACGGCGAGCACTTTGGCGCCGGAGACATCGCCGTTTTCGTCGACCATGCGGCTGATCATCTCTTCGGTGTTGCTCATGGTCTTGTCGAAGGTTTTCTGCTGCAGGGCGACAGAGATGACTGGCGTTTCGTCGCTGATGAGCGCGAGGGTACCGTGTTTGAGTTCACCGGCAGCGTAGGCTTCGGCGTGGATGTAGGAAATTTCCTTGAGCTTCAACGCGCCTTCCTGAGCAACGGCCCAGTCCATGCCGCGACCGATGTAGAAAAGATCTTTGGCATCTTTATATTCTGCGGCGATGGCTTTGATGCGGTCGATGTTTTCCGGCGCAAGGATCTCTTCTGCCTGCTCTGGCAGCGCTTCGAGGGCGCGGAGCATGGTCTGCATTTCTGCTTCATCCACACGGCCGGATACATCGCCAAAATAGAAGCCGATGAGATAGAGCGCGATGAGCATGGAGGTGTAGGCTTTGGTAGAAGCAACGGAAATTTCCGGACCTGCCCACAGATAGACGACCATGTCGGATTCGCGCGCAATGGAGCTGCCGACAACGTTGGTGATAGCGAGCACAGAGGCGCCGGCCGTTTTTGCTTCGCGCGCGCCTTCAAGGGTATCAGCGGTCTCGCCGGACTGGCTGATGACGATGACGAGGGTATTTTCGTCAAGCATTGGTTCGCGATAGCGGAATTCAGAGGCGACTTCGACGAAAACTGGGATCTTCAGCGTCTTTTCAAGGATGGTCTTGCCAACGAGACCAGCGTGATAAGCGGTGCCGCAGGCGACGATGTAGATCTGGTGCCATTTTTCGATGGTTGCTTTGTCAATGTTGATGTCATCGAGAACAACGTGATCTTCTTCAATGCGACCGGCGAGGACGCTGCCGAAGGTTTCGATCTGCTCAAAGATCTCTTTGATCATGAAATGATCATAGCCGCCTTTTTCTGCAGACTGGGCGTCCCACTGGATCTCGTCGACCATGAGGTGCTGCTCTGTACCAGCAAGGTCGGTAACGTCGACATGGTCGGCGTAAACCTGAGCGATCTCGCCGCTGTCGAGATAAATGCAGCGACGGGTGTAGGCGAGCATGGCTGGTACGTCGGAAGCGATGATGGTTTCTCCATCGCCGAGGCCGATGACGAGCGGGCTGTTCTTGCGGGTAGCGATGATGCGGTCCGGTTCATCGACTGCCATAACAACGAGGGCGTAGGAGCCGGTGATGACCGCGAGCGCACGCTGCACAGCGGCGAAAAGATCGCCGTCGTAGAAAAGCTCGATGAGATGGGCGACAACTTCGGTGTCGGTCTCAGATTTGAAGGTGTGATCCTTGAGATAGGTTTCCTTGAGGCTCTGATAATTTTCAATGATGCCATTGTGCACAACGGCGATCTTGCCTTCTGGCCCGAGATGAGGATGGGCGTTTTTGTCGGATGGCTGGCCGTGGGTGGCCCAACGAGTGTGGCCTATGCCGACGTGCCCGGCGAGGGGATGATCAGCGAGGGCCTGTTCGAGATTGGCAAGTTCTCCTTTTCGTTTTTCGACGGTGATGGTATGATCTGCGAGGACTGCTATGCCTGCAGAATCATAACCGCGGTATTCCAGCTTTGCGAGCCCGGAGAGGAGCACGTCCTGCGCTTCTCTGGGGCCAATGTAACCAACGATTCCACACATTAGGAATCCCTCCTAGTGATTTATTTCAAGTCAGTCGCTGCCTGGTCAGGCAGTGCATCTTTTAATTCAAAGTCAAAATTCTGGCACTGGTCGAATTTAGGCAGATCTTCGAGCCGTTTCAGGCCAAATGCCACGAGAAATGCCACCGTCGTGCCAAAGACGACGGGCCGGCCTGGCTGATCAAGACGTCCCTGTTCTTCGATGAGTCCTCGCGCGAGAAGCTGCTGAATGGGGCCGTCAGATTTGACGCCGCGGATGTATTCGATCTGGCTGCGGGTGACAGGCTGTTTGTAAGCGATAATCGCCAGTGTTTCATAGGCGGCATGCGAAAGCTTTGTTTTCTTTTCAGATAAGGTTTTTTCGATATACGGCGCCACGGCAGGCGCTGTGGCAAACTGCCAGCCGCCGCCAACTTCGCGCAGTACGATGCCGCGCTCCTCACGGCTGTAGTCTTCTGAAAGAAGAGCAAGCACTTCGCGCACGTCTGGCTCGCTGATCTCGCAGATCTTCGCGAGCTCGGCTGCACTCACAGGTGCTTCGGCGATGAAGAGCAGCCCTTCGATGATGGCTTTGTAAGATAGATCAATGAGCATGGTGTCTCCTTAACACGCTTGAGGGCGCAGCCAGATGTCTCCGAAGAGCTCATGCTGCACAGCGACGATCTCGTTCTGGCGAATGCATTCAAGGAGCGCCAGGAAAAAGGTGATGCGCTCGTCGGTGGAGCCGCAGTCACGCAAAATGTTCTGGAAGGTTGGACAGCGGGCTTCCTGGCAGAAGCGCAGCAGATTGTCCTTGAGGTCTTCGATGGAAAAGCTCATCTTTTCGATGACCATGACCTGAGATTTTTCCTCGGTGTAGGCCTCGAGCACCTCAAAGGCTGCAAGGAGCAGGCGCGGATCAAGGCCGACAGGCGGCTCGATCTTTCTGTATTTTTCGCGCAGGGCGCTGAGGTCCACCTTACGCTGATAGTAATCGGCAGAACGGTCGCGCAGGCTCTCGAGGTCGCCAGCGAGCTCTTTGAAAAAGCGATAGGCGACAATCTGATCGACGAGGCTCTGGCGTGGATCCTCTTCTTCTGCTTCGCTGCGCCGCTTTGGCAGGAGCATTTTCACCTTGATGCGCACGAGCTGGGCAGCAAACAGCAGAAAATAGCTGGCAATCTCGAGGTTCATGCTCTGAGCGTCTTCCAGATACATGAGATATTGATCGGTCAGCTCGTTGATAGGAATGTCGTAAACGTCAATTTTGTTTTTTTCCAGTAAATGCATCAACAGGTCCATCGGACCATCGAAATGATCCAGATGAAATTCGAGGGTTTGCAAGGCCCTTCCCTCCTACTTTTACTAATCATTTCTATTATAGCATATTCAGTGTGAACAACAAACCTTTACTTCTTTGTGTCGGCCAACGAAAGATAGAATCGATCCTTGTGCTTGAACACATCCACATTGGCGCCATAGAAATCTGAGAGATTGTCATACTGGATCATATCATCGATATCGCCCTGGGAATGCACCTGGCCATCCTTGAGAAGGAGCGCTTTGCCGAAAACCGGCAAGATCTCGTCGGTGTTATGGGTGACGAGGATGAAGGTGATGTTGCCTTCGGCGAGCTCATTGATGGTGATCTCCATGTCGTGGCGGGCAAAAATATCGAGGCCGTTGAAGGCTTCGTCGAAGATGATGATGTCAGGATGGTTCATCAGCGCGCGGCCGATGAGCACCTTCTGCTTTTCGCCCTGGCTGAGCATGCCGTATTTGCGCTCGGCGAGGTGGCGGATCTTGAGCAGATCGAGGATCTCGTTCGCACGGGCGATGTCGTCGTCGTCCACCTTTTCCCAAAGGCCGAGGGAAGCAAATTTGCCGGAAAGGACGATGTGCAGCGGATAGTCGTTGGTCGGGATGAACTGGCTGAGGGCAGAACTCACCCAACCGATGCGCTTGCGCAGCTCGATGATGGAGGAATGGCCAAATTCAAACTCAAGCACCTTGACATGGCCCTGCGACGGGAAAATATAGCCATTGACCATGTTCAGCGTGGTGGTTTTGCCGCTGCCGTTCGGGCCAAGGATGACCCAGTGTTCGCCGCGATTCACATGCCAGTTGATGTCTTTGAGGATGTAGTTTCCGTTTCTGATATAGGATACGTTGTCTAAGCTGATGATCTCTTCCATAGATCACGCCTCCTCGTTCTTTTCAAAATCGTCGTGCTCCCCTTTTTTCTCACGCGTCATCAGGGCGCGGGTACATTCGCCAACATCGGCGCCTTCAAAAAGCACGCTGTAAATCTGATCGAGGATCGGCATTTCGATGTGTTTTTCTTCGGCGAGGGCATGGGCAGCTTTGGTGGTGGAAACGCCTTCGACGACCATGCCCATGTTCTCGAGAACGTAATCCAGACTTTTCCCCTGACCGAGCATGATGCCGGCACGGCGATTGCGGCTGTGCTCAGACGTGCAGGTGACGAACAGATCGCCAACGCCGGTGAGCCCAAGAAAGGTGTACGGCTCTGCGCCGAGGGCGACGCCAAGGCGGGTGATCTCAGCGAGGCCACGGGTCATGAGCGCAGCGCGGGCGTTGTCGCCGTAGCCGAGCCCGATGGTCATACCGATGGCAAGGGCGATGATGTTCTTGAGCGCGCCGCCGAGCTCAACACCGACGACGTCTTTGCCGGTGTAGACGCGAACGTTGTCGTTCATGAAAATGGTCTGCACGCCCTCTGCTGCTTCCTGATTGCGGCTGGCTGCGACGAGGGCAGTCGGCATATTGCGGCCAAATTCCTCGGCGTGGCTTGGCCCGTAGAGGACAACGTAACGATCGAGAACCGCTTCGCCGAGAACGTCGGCGTAAACCTCGTGGACGCATTTTCCGGTGGCGGTTTCAATGCCCTTGGCGACGTTGATGAGCACGCCCTCGGCACAGGCAAACTCGTCGCGATGCGCTGTCAGAAGTCCGCGCTGACTCTGCGTTGGAACGCCGATGAGGAGATAGTCGAAGGCTTCTGGCTCTGGCCAGTCGCTGGTGACAGAAAGCGTCGGATGCAGCGGCACACCCGGCAGATATTTTTTATTTTCACGGCTTTCGGCAATTTGTTGCATCTGCTCTTTGTTGCGTCCCCAGAGAGTGACGCTGTTGCCATTGAAGGCGAGCACCTGAGCCAGCGCTGTGCCCCAGCTGCCGGCGCCGTAAACTGCTACTTTTGCCATTTTGGTCAACTCCTTTTCTGACCGATCTTATTTTCTGTTCCGTTCAAAAGGCGCTTGATGTTCCCGCGGTGCAGCCAGATCACATAGATGAGGCCGCAAACGATGACGCCGATGACAACAGGCGGCTGTCCTTCAAAATAAAGCAGGAAGGGCGCGATGATGGCGACGGTGAGGGAGCCGAGGGACATGTACTTGGTGATGCCAACGATGATGCCCAGGATCACCAGCAGGATCGCCAGCGTGATCGGCGATACATAGAGCAGCGCGCCACCGGCGGTGGCGATGCCTTTGCCGCCCTTGAAATGCAGCATCCAGCTTTTCGAATGGCCGACGATGGCGACAACGAAGCCGATCATCATCCCGAGCTCGCCGCCGAGGTGGTAGCCGATCATGGCGGAAAAATACCCCTTGGCACCGTCTAAAATGAGCACGAGCGAGGCCCATTTGATGCCGAGCACGCGCCAGACATTGGTGAAGCCGGGATTGCCGCTTCCTTTTTCGAGGATGTTGACGCCGCGCAGGCGGGCGATCATCCAGCCAAAGGAAAGCGAGCCCAGAAAATAAGCAGCAATGATGATGATAATAATGTTCAAAACGGAGACCTGCTCCATGATTTATCCCTCTTTTTTATTCCGAAGTTCCAGGCGGATCGTTGTGCCTTCAAAGGCGAAATGCTTGCGGATGCAGTTCTCAAGATATCTCAGATAGGAGAAATGCATGAGCTCGGCATCGTTGACAAAAAGCGCAAAAGTCGGCGGCGCCACATCCACCTGGGTCGCATAGAAAATTTTCAACCGCTTGCCCTTATCGGTCGGCGGCGGATTTTTCAGCACAGCGTCGCGCACGATCTCGTTGACAAGGCTCGTCGGTAGACGCATGAGACGCGTTTCAGCGACAGCCTTGACGATGTCAATGATACGCCCGACGCGCTGGCCGGTCAAGGCAGAAACGAAAATGATCGGCGCGTAGCTCATAAACAGGAGCTGGCTTTTGATCTTTTCGGTGTAGGTCTTCATGGTCTTGTCGTCTTTTTCGATGAGGTCCCATTTGTTCACGACAATGATGAGCCCTTTGCCC
Organism: uncultured Peptococcaceae bacterium; assembly: GCA_900552455.1. Classification (GTDB taxonomy): domain Bacteria; phylum Bacillota; class Peptococcia; order Peptococcales; family Peptococcaceae; genus UMGS1590. The sequence continues at coordinate 64,056 of URZX01000002.1, forward strand.
TGCTCATGGACATAGCCGGCGACTTTTTTGTCCTGTTCGATGAGCCCTTCCTCGGCGTTGATCACAAAAAGCGCAACGTCCGAACGGTCGACGGCGCGCAGGGCACGCATGACGCTGTAGCGCTCGGTGGCCATATCGATCTTGCCGCGCTTGCGCATGCCGGCGGTATCGACGATGACGAATTCCTCGCCGTCGTGGATGAAGGTGGAGTCGATGGCATCGCGGGTGGTGCCGGCAACGTTGGACACGATGGAGCGTTCTTTGCCGATGATGGCGTTTGTGAGGGAGCTCTTGCCGACATTTGGTCGGCCGACGACGGCGATGTGAACGCGGTCGTCTTCTTCGTCGATGGCTTCCGGGATCTCTTCGAGGCGTGCGTAGACAGCGTCCAAAAGATCGCCGGTGTTGGTGCCATGAGAAGCTGAGATTGGCACAAGTTCATCCATTCCGAGGCTGTAAAATTCATACACGTCGGTGAGATCATCGAACTGCTCAACCTTATTGACAACGAGAATGACGGGCTTGCCGCTTTTACGCAGCATCTGAGCCACCGCTTCATCTTCGGAGGTAACGCCTGTGGTCACATCGACGACATAGAGGATGACGTCGGACTCTTCGATGGCGATCTCAGCCTGGAAACGAACGTTTTTCAAGATCTCGTCGTCGCTCTTGAGCTCGATGCCGCCGGTATCGATGAGGGTGAAGGTTTTCCCGCTCCAGGTGACGTCTTCGTAGAGACGGTCACGGGTGACGCCGGCGAAATCATCGACAATGGCGCGGCGGGTGTCGGTCAGTCGGTTGAAGAGGGTGGATTTGCCCACGTTCGCGCGGCCGACGATGGCAACAACTGGTTTCATTCCCATTCTCCTTTCTAAAAACGTGAAAAGACGAAACGACAGCTTGAGAGCAAGCTGTCGCTCGTAAGTCGTGACGAAACGACAGCTAGAGAGCAAACTGTCGCTCGTGGGTCAATCAGATTCAGGCGTTGGCAAGCATATTCGCAAACTGCTTGGCGCTGACGCCTTTGGTGGTGACGTCCTTGAAAAGAAGGACGTTCAGCGGCTGCAGATAGTGCTGTTCCTTTGGACCAACAGTGACGCCGATCATGAAGAACAGATCCTTGATAAGATCGAACGCGTTGCCTTCGCGCATTGGCGCTTTCAGGCCCTTGGTGAGGATCTCCTGATGGGCAGCAACGAGGTTTTCTTCCTTCATTTCTTCGATAAGCTGCTGCAACGCGGTGATGTGGTCCGGATTGTACAGGAGCGCCTTGATCCAGAGCACATACGCCATGTTCAGCGGATATGGCACGCTGTCAACGTTGGTCAACGTGACGCCGTGCTCGTCGAAGGAAACCATCGGACGCACATAGCGCAGCGCGCGCAGGATGTCGCAGCGGCTCATGCCGTCGGCGAAAACATCCTCCACCTTCTTCCCTTCTGCAGGAACAAGGTGACCATCCTGTGGCACAGCGATCGCTGGCGCATCCATGAGGAAATCAGCGAAATCCGTGTATTTGAAATGGGTGCTCACGGCATCTTCCATATGATAGAAGGAAGGCTCTGCCGTGAGGATGTTGTTGATGTTGTAGAGAACAGCATCGTTTTCCTTGCCGCCAATCCAGGCGGTGTTATCAAAGAAAGCTGCCAGCGCCGGCTGGATGATGGCGGCAGCCTGATAGCGCTTTTCGAAGTTGTCAACGTGGGCATACTGCATGCTGATGCTCATCTTGGCACTGCAGAGCAGGGCATCCTTGAGGGCGTCGTTGCCATCGGCATAGGCCGTGAGGCAATTGTTTTCCTCCGTTGGCACAACTTCAATGTCCGCAGCCGTGCTGACTGGCTGATGACCAGTGGCCAAGAGCGTCATGCCGCGACGGCGCAGCTCTTCAAAAAGGCCTTCGATGAAGCCAAGATACGCCTGGTCGACGTCTTTCATTTCAATAAATGGGCCGTAGGTCCACTGCACCTGACCACCGACGCCCAGTCTCACCTTCTGGTCATCCTTCTTGGCGCCAACGAGCAGGCCATTTTCTTCCAGCCCTTCCCAGCCAGCGCGCACCAGGTATTCAAGCAGATCGCGCAGGCCCTGTTCGTCGCTGTAGTTCACAGCGGTGAAATCCTTGACATGCAGGAGCACGTGGTCGAAGGTCACATAAAGGCGAAAGTCGTCGTGGTCTTTTTCAAACGATTTCATAAAATCGATCAGTTGGTCTTTTAACATTCAGTGCACTCCTTATTCATCAATCATTCTGCGTTGAGCAGATCGAGTAATAATTTGTTTTCTTCTTCAAGATCGAGAAGCTGTTGCGTGGTGTTGAGGGCAGCAATGAGAAGCTGCTCCCGCTGAGTGAGCGCCGGTTGATTTTCTCCAGCAGCCGCCACTTCCGCAAGCAGACGCTCAAACACTGCCGAGACGACCGTTTCCTCGTCAGCGGAACGCACCTGGTACGTCTGGCCCAGGAGCTCCAGGTCGTAGGTTTGAACCTCGCCCATGCGCATTCTCCTCTCAATCATACTGCATACCATTATAGCATAGCTGCCCGTGCAAGTCATCCTTTTTTTCAGACAGACAGCCGCTCTTTGGGGCGCAGAAAAGCCCGGGTGTAAAACATCCGGGCTCTTGGTTGATTGTTTCAAATTAGTAATTTTAAATGATTATCTCTCAATGATTAATTAGAAATTAGTAATGTTTAATGGTGGTGGCTTTGTTTCTTCGAAACAAAGCGGGAAAAATTTGTGGTGTGCGCACGCTCGCAGATAAAATAAAAAGGCTAGAGTCGATGCGACGCGCCAGCGGCGTATCGATCTCTAGCCAACATTAATTACTAATTACTCATTTATCATTAATCATTTGCAGAGGAATCGCTGCAAAATGGCAGCCACTTGAGCGCGGGTGGCGTTTCCTTGTGGTTGCAGTTCGGTGTTGGTCACACCGCTGATGAGGCCTTCCGCTACGGCCCAGGACATGGTTTCTTCTGCCCATGCGCTTGGCTGGTCGGTGTAGTTTGTGAGGTCGGCTCGGGCTGAAACATCCTCGCCCTTGTATGCGCTGTAATTCATCAGAATCGCTGCGAGCTGTTCGCGGGTGATGGCGTCGTTTGGTTTGAAGGTGCCATCTTCGTAGCCGTTGACGACGCCGACGTTTGCTGCCCAGTTCACGGCGGTGGCGTACCATTCGTCTGTGACGTCGGCGAAGCCTGCGGCTTCGGCGCTGGTGACGCTTTCCAGACGCGCTAAGATGCTGACGATCATGGCGCGGGTGGTGGTTGCTTCTGGCGCAAATTCTGTGGCGCTCACGCCGGTCATGAAGCCATTGTCATAGGCGTATTGGACGGCGTCTTTATACCAGGCGTTTGCTGCGATGTCGATGAAGAGGTCGCTGACATCGGTGGATGGCTCTTCTGGTTCGTCCGGCGTCCAGTCAGGGTCTTCGGCGAAGGTCGCGGTGATCTTCACGTCGGCGCTTGGCATGGTGAAGGTGTAGGTGCCGTCGCCGTTCGCGGTGAGTTCTACCTCCTTGCCATTCGCGGTGACACTGAGGTCATCGAGCTTGTAGGCTTGGTCTGGTGCGACCTGGATGGTGACGGTGTCGCCTTCGGTGGCCACTTGGCGTAGTAGGTGGTGTCTGAATTGACGCTGATTGGTTCTGTCACTTGAGTTCCAGCTTTATCCTGCCAGTAGCTAAAGGTGTAGCCTTCTTTCGTCGGTTCGGTTGCAGGCAGATCAACGGTCATGCCGCTGTTGGCGTATTTGGCGTCATGCTCTTCGCTGTCGTTCATAAACGCAACCTTATACACCTGCGGTGTGTCGGCGTCAAAAGCACGCAGCTGTGGGTAGTTGTCTTTTGGTTCGTTCATCAGATTCTGGCCCCAGGCTTCGCCGAGCAAATACGCGACTTCACCGGAGTGGAACTTGTCGGCGGTTTTGGCGACAGTTCTTGTGTCATCTTTTGTGGTGTCGCCGATACCGAAAATTGCTGGGTCGTGCTGCTGGTAATAGCAGTTTGCAACGCTGGCGCTGATGTTATACCCCACAACGCCGCCGGTATAAGTGCCATCGCTGACGCTGCCGGTGTTGTAGCAGTTTGTGACGTTGCCGCCGCTGTAGTTATACCCCACAACGCCGCCGACGTTCTTGCTGCCGCTGACTGCGCCGGTGTTGTAGGAGTTTACGACTCTGCCACTGTTATCCCCCACGACGCCGCCGACATAGTCGCTGCTACTGCCGCTGACCTTGCCGGTGTTATAGCTGTTGGTGACGGTGCCGCTGTTCTCGCCCACAACGCCGCCAACGTAGGCCGCGCCGTCGTTGGCGGAACCGCTGATGTTTCCGGTATTGCGGCAGTCTGTGACGGTGCCGCCGTTTTTGTTCCATCCCACAATGCCGCCGACCTTTCTGCCGCCGCCTGTGCCGCTGACACTGCCGCTAAAGGCGCAGTTTTGGATGGTACCGCTGTTCTCGTTCACAATACCGCCGACATAATAGTCGCCGGTGACGGTGCCGGAAACGGTGAGGTTTTTCACGGTGCCGCCACTGCCGACATTGTCAAAGAGGCCGTGCTCATCAGAATGGCCGCTGATGGTGTGGCCGTCGCCATTAAAGGTGCCGATGTATGGCTGGCCGTCGGTGCCGATTGAGAACCAGTCTCCCACGCCACTGAGGTTGATATCGGCGATAAGGATGGCACAGAGGTCAGTAGCTCCCAGGCTCTCATCGCCGTCAACAAGCCTGGAAAATTTCTCCAGCTGCTCGGCGGTCGCAATCTGGTACGGATCATTCGCTGTGCCGCTGCCGCCGGCGAACTGGCTCTCACCACTCTCTGATTGTTGGGAAACCGTGCCCCCCCATCAGCAAACGCAGGGGTGAGCGGCAGGCTCGCGATAAGGAGCAGCGCTGCCAGGAGCACGCTCAAGATGCTGCGCGTTGTTTTGTGTATCATTTGTCTTCATCCTTTCCTTTGGTTGTTTTTATTCGCTTTATTATACCATACTGTCAAGCAGAAATTCTTACCAATTTTGCATTATTTCGACCAGTTTTGCATGGTTTTGGTTTTTTTTGGACGTTCTACAGGATTTCAACCCCCGGGCAGTAGCCGGCAGCCAATCAGCCTTCGCATTTGCTCCACTTCGTTTCGCGGCATGCTCGACTTCTCGGGCCGGCCTCGCCCCGGCGCTATTAGCCAATCGAGCTGCGCCTGTCGGCTTGCTCTCTTGGATAGCGCTCGGCAGTTTTGCACAGTTTGATCATTTTTGGACGGTTTACAGATTTCGTGGCGGCGCTGGGGTGCAGAAAAAAAGCTGCGGCGGACGCGCAGCTTATTACAGTTTATCATATTGGACGATGGTGGTGCCGGTGGTGAGGTTGGTTTTTTCTTTGTAGAGAAGAGCGAATTTTTGCTGTCCTTTTGTGTAGTCTCGGCCTGTGCGCAGAAACATGGATTCGCAGGCACATTCGTTGCTATCTGGAAAGCGTTTGACGAGAAAAAGATAGGCCTGGCGGCTGTGCCATTGATTTTGCAAGAGGTAATCTGCCTGGATGAGAGAGCCTTTGTTTTTCTGTGGATCGTAGTGAAAAATGAGGTTATTGGTATCGAGGAAGGATTCGAGATCGCTCACGAGGCGGATGCGGCTTTCGATTTTGCTAAAATACCGGCTCTGGTGAGCGTCGGCGTCTGAATACGCTCCTGCGAGGATTTTTTTCAGCACGTCTTCGCGCCGTTTGTCCTGAAACTGGGAAACGTCGGTGAGCTTGTGCAGACCTGCGAGATGATGAAAGTTTGCTGGATGAAAGCGGAGAACGATCTCGTGTCTCTGCTGTTTTCTCCCGATGATGATGCGGTATTGCTGGTGGGTGAGTGCGATGTAGTTTTTGGCGCACTGCTGCAAAATATCCACGCTTGCTCCCTCCTCTTTGCATAAAAATAGCCCCGCCAGAGATTGGCGGGGCTATGAGCATTTTCGTTCAGTCTACAGACCTAGGTAGACCTAGTCGGCTTGGGGTACCGCTGCACAACCCCTCCCGCAGAGCTCCATATGCCAACGCACGCCGACGCGCTGAACATACTTCATCACTCGAACAGACACCCGAGTTGCCTGTTGGGACGTTTGTAGGTGTCCCACGCCTGTAACGGCAATGTGGTTATTGCTTGGTTTTAGTATAGCAGAAAGGCGGTGCGATTGCAATCGGAAGATAAAAACCGCGGAGCGCCCGGGCGAGGTGAAGATCGCTTAGTGCTTTCAGCCGCCGCTTTTCTGGATGGTGTGGGCGAAAAGCTGTGCGATCACGCAGACAGGCGTTTTCCCTGTCGGAGCGTGAAAAATCCTACTACCGCGATCTGCGCGCTCTGTGCTATAATAAAAGGTAGCGACAAACAGACCACATGAAGGAGGCTACACAACCATGTCATTAGACGGAATCGCGATGCGCGCGCTGGCGCAGGATCTGAAAACCAAGCTCTCTGGCGGGCGCATCGACAAGATCAGCCAGCCCTCAGCCACAACGATGACGATGGGCGTGCGCGCCGGTGGTCACAACCACAAATGCTACGCCACGATCAATCCTCAAAGTGCGCGCGTATCGCTCTCGCGAAAAAGCTTTGAAAGCCCGCAGACGCCGCCGCAATTCTGCATGGTGCTGCGCAAGCACATCCAGGGCGCGGTGATCGAAAATATTCGCCAGGTGGACTGGGAGCGCATGATCGCCTTCGATCTGCGCGGACGCAATGAGATCGGCGAAGAAACAACGTTCACCCTGCTTTTTGAGCTCATGGGAAAAAACAGCAACATCATGCTCCTGGGCGCAGACGGCACGATTCTCGACGCCATCAGGCGCGTCGGCATGGGCACCAACAACTACCGCCAGTTCCAGCCAGGGATCCCTTACCAGATGCCGCCAGCGCAGAACAAGCGCGCACTGGACACGCTGGACGAAGCCAGCCTCGCCGAGGCGCTGCTCGAGCAGGGGCTTTCCAAAACCGCCAGCAAGGCGCTGCTTTCCGCCATCGCCGGCCTCGGCCCACAGACGGTGACGGAGCTGCTCGTGCGCGCCAACATCGCGCCGGACACCCGCGTTGAATTTCTCGGCGAGATCGACTACCACCGCCTCTGGCAGCAATGCAGCGGCCTTCTTGCACGCTGCGCGGACGCCGACTGGCAGCCGACCCTCGTCTATCGCGGGCGTGAGATTTTCGCCTTTGCGCCCTTTGCCCTCGAACAGTTCGCCGCATTCCACCAGGAAACGCGGCCCGACATGACCACCATGCTCGAGGATTTCTACGAGATCAAGGAAGAACAGGAGCTTTTCAGCCAGAAACGCACCAGCCTTGAGCGCATCGTGCGCCACGAAAAGGAACGCTGCGAGAAAAAGCTCGCCCTGCAGCTGGAAAAAGTCGACGAACTCGAACACGCCGACAGCTGGCGCATCAAAGGCGAGCTCCTCACCGCCAATCTCTACCGCATCAAGCAGGGGCCAAGCGCCGAGGTGGAGAATTTCTACAAAGACGGCGCTCCGCTTGAGACCATCGAGATGAACCCAAGCAAGACGCCGAACGAAAACGCGCAAGGCTACTTCAAAAAATACAACAAGGCCAAGATCAGCGCCGAGAAAGCTGCCCTGCAGGCAGAGCGCACCTCCGAAGAGCTGGAGTATCTGCGCACCATCGAAGACAGCCTCGATCAGGCTCAGACCACAGACGATCTCACAGACGTTCGCCTCGAGCTGGAAGAAGCCGGCTACGCCAAGCGCCATGCCCAACCGCGCGGCAAGAAAGCACAGCACAAGCCGCAGCCAACCCACCTCTTCATCGACGGCTACGAGCTTTACATCGGCAAGAACAACCACCAGAACGACTACGTCACCCAGAAGATCGGCAGAAACGCCGACCTCTGGCTCCACACCAAGGACATCCACGGCGCCCACGTCATCATCAAGGCCCACCGAAGCTACGACGGATTCTCGCCTGAGATCATCGAAAAAGCCGCCGAGCTCGCCGCCTGGTTCTCCAAAGCACGCTACAGCGCCAAGGTGCCCGTCGACGTCACCTTGCGCAAAAACGTCCACAAGCCATCTGGCGCCAAGCCTGGTATGGTCATCTACACCGATCAGCAGACCGTCTACGTCACTCCGGAAGAGGCGACCATCGACGCCCTGCTCGCGCAAACGGAGGCAAGCGAATAATGTATATCACCCTCCTGTGCGTCGGTAAGATCAAGGAAAAATACTGGCAGGCCGCCATCGACGAATACGCAAAGCGCCTCGCCAAATATCACCAGTTCAAGATCGTCACCGTCGCCGATGAAAAAGATCCCGCTCAGGAAAGCGACAAAGCCATCTGCGCCCTCAAGGACAAAGAAGCCGAGCGCCTCGCCAAGCACATCAAAGACGACGACTTCGTCATCACCCTCGAGATTGGCGGCAAAGAGCTCGACACCCTCGCCCTCGCCGACACCTTTCGCCGCTGGGAGATGAGCGGCCACACCCACCTCGTCTTCGTCATCGGCGGCAGCTACGGCCTCGGCGATCGCATCCTCCAGCGCAGCGATTTCGCCCTTTCCTTTTCCAGGCTCACCTTTCCCCACCAGCTCATGCGCGTCATTTTTTGTGAGCAGCTCTACCGCTGCGCCCGCGTGAACGCTGGACAGAAATATCATAAATAAGGAGACAACCACAACATGTTAGACATCGAAATCTGGTCCGACTACACCTGCCCATACTGCTACATCGGCAAAAAACAGCTCTTTCAGGTGCTCGACGAAATGGGCATCAGCGACTACAAAGTCACCCACCGCGTCTACCTCCTCGACGCCGGCAAAGAAAGCCATCCGGAACGCACCTTCGTGGACGGCCTCGGTATCTCAGAAAGCGAACGCGCCGGCGTGCTGAAAAAGCTCCAATCCATCGAAGACATGGCCGCAAAAGTCGACCTCCACTACGACATGGCGCATATTCCCGACATCGCCACCGAAGATGCCCATCGTCTCACCCTCTGGGCACAGGAGCAGAACAAACACATCGCTCTGAACACCCGCATTTTCAAAGCCTACTTCGAAGAATGTCAGGACATCTCCGACTTCGCGTTGCTCGCCGACCTCGCCGCCGAATGCGGCCTCGATCGCGACCAGGCCCTCGCCGTGCTCGAAAACGAAAGCGCCTATCGCGATCAGATCTTCATCGACTGGGAAGAAGCCGACGAGCGCGACATCGACCTCGTCCCTCACTACACCTTCAACGGCAAGATCGAGATCATGGGCATCATGACCCTCACCGCCATCCGCAAGCACATCGAAATGGCGATGTAAGGACGGGGTGCGAAATCAGAGAAAAGCATTATATAGAAACAGCTCACGCCAGCGCAGGGTGAGTTGTTTTTTCTTCCTGAGGTTGATACGCTTCCCATCGTTGCCAAAATCTTTGCACGCCACCCAACTTCCAGAACGAAACAAATTAATACAATATCCAAAAGATCCTCTTTATGAAAGTAGAATTTCGTTACTACCACTCATAAAGAGGACCTTTTATTTAGTGTATGATATTTTATTTACAGAATTAATCCAGCATCATATCCTGTTATTGTTGCATTATAAAGATCTCCAACTTTAATACAATCACCTACCATAATAACATCGTACGCAGTACCTCTGAAAGCTTCTCGTTCTTCTTCTTTACATTTGAGTCCGGATGCCAAAATGACTGTATCTGCAGTAATGTTTTCTTCTTGATCCGCATCAGCAGATTTTACAGAAACAACGTTTCCATCAATTTTCGTTACAGTTGTATTAAGCATGATCCGACACTTATTTTCTCGTTCATCATCTTTATTCAAAGCTGCCGTTTTCCGATCATATTTGTAGGTCAAATAATGTATTGCTTGCAAACGCTCTGTATATGCTCCACCGGAAATAAGTCTGTCAGCCATTTCAATCAGAGTAACTTGTTTCCCTAAATCTGCCAAATGAATAGCCGTCTCTACGCCAACGGAACCTCCGCCAATAATCACAACCTGATTTCCAACACTTTCTTCATGACCATATACATCTGTTGCAAAAACAACATTGTCATTATCCACGCCATCAATCGGAGGTTTTTTGAACTCTGCACCAATCGCTACAATTACGGCATCATACTTACCACCAACCATTTCAGGAGAAACAGTTTTATTCAATTCGACAGTAATATTTTCATTTTTATTAACCTGACGGATTGCCCATTCCATATATCTGTTAATATCTTCTTTGAAATCTACATATTTCGCATAATTTAACTGGCCACCCAATTGATGATCTTTTTCAAAAAGTGTAACCAAATGGCCTCTTTCTGCTGCTTTTAATGCAGCCTGCATACCAGATGGTCCTCCACCGATAACAGCAATATTTTTTTGTCTCTTTGCTGCTGGATACCGGAACAAAAATGGTTCACGGCCATGCTCTGGATTGACAGAACAACTAGAGAGTTTAGTTTGATTTTCTAAATCATCACCAACCTGACCATTTTTTCCTTCTTTTCTTCCAGCAAAAATATCTAAGCATCTCAGGCACTTTACGCATGGCCGAATATCCTCAGCTCTCCCAGCGCGAGCCTTTTCACCCCAATCAGGATCTGCCAAAAAGCTTCGTGCCATACCAACAAAATCTGCTTTACCTTCAGACAAAATCTGTTCAGCCAAAGCTGGATCATTAATTGCGCCAATTGCAGTAACCGGAATCTTTATACCACTTTTCTTCATGGCTTCCGCTAAATACACATTACAACCATTTGGCATAAAATGCGTTGGATGCATGATGCCTCGTGTCAACGGCGTAATACGCACGCCTGCAGAACATTGAATGATGTCAATCTTATCTTCAATCATTTTAACAAATTCAATGGTCTCATCCATGCTAAGATTACCAGGCGTCAACTCACTAGCACTGATACGATATTCTATGACCATATCATCGCCAACACGCTCACGAATAGCATCTAATACCATCATTGGGAAACGGGCACGATTTTCTAACGATCCACCGTACTTATCTTTTCTAAAATTTTCCAATGGAGACAAAAATTCAGCAAGCAGCCATCCATGGCCACCATGTACCAATAAGTGATCAATACCACCACGCTTCATCATATGAGCAGCATCAGCAAAACATTTTGCCACACGATACATTTCATCTTCATCCATTTCCTCGACTTGATATCCATTAATTACCTTTGCGGAAGGCCCAATTGGATTCTGATGATTTTCATTAAATATAGGAATTGCAAACTCGCCACAATGTGACAACTCAATTGCAGCTTTCGCCCCATATGAATGGCACAATTCTGTAAAAATATTCAATGTTGGTAGTGTTTCATCAGTAAAAGTATTGAAATACACCGGATGTCCATTACCTCGCACCATATCTACATTTGCTTCACCATTGCAGACACACGCCGCGCCTCCTCTGGCTTCTGCGCCATAGAATTCTATGCCAAAATCAGACATCCTATTATAGCCATCCCTATCTAATTCCAAACTTAAATAGGATCCACCGTGTGGTGCCGCGAAAATTCTATTTTTATAAATCTGATTTCTTACTTTAATTGGACTAAATAACGTTGGATAAGCTTGTTCATACCAATACTTCGTTCCCATAAATATTCACTCCTTTAATCATAGTACTCCGGCAACGTTTTAAGCTGGCTCCATTGATCAACATCATGTCCAAAGATCAATCGTCCATTATAGCTTTTTGATATTTTTTCTAATCTGTTCATAGATTCTATATGTTTTTCGAGATTCCATGTATTTTCAATATAGTTATGCTCCGTAAAATGTAATTCATTATGGATTGCATCCACCGCAAAAATCCATGTTCCACTATTACACAAGGAAACCATCATGGATTGATGTCCAGGTGTATGTCCTTTGGTATCTATAAGCACAATGCTCCCATCTCCAAACAAATCATACTCTTTCTCATCTGGAATCAGTTCAATCTCCATTTTGGGGCACTCTTTCTTAAACCGTTCAAAAGAGCTCACTTCATCTGGAGAATATCCAACTAATGGGGTGGCCTGCAATCCTTCCAATTCCTTTTGTCTAATAAAAAGTGTCGCATTGCAGAAAAGAAAAAGTTGATTATGGTGATCTCTATGCCAATGACTCAAAATAATATTTTTAACATCATCTGCCGTATAACCAATCTTTTCAAGCTGATGATCAATTCTCATATTCTCATCATATATTAAGCGCGACACCTGGCTATTAGAAAAATGGTTAGGTTCAATCCCGGTATCCAATAATACTAGTCCTTTATCTTCATGTTCTAATAAAACTGCAGGAACCTGAATAGAGTACTTGAAGGTTTCCGTATGATATTTTGCATACGGATCACTATCAGGAACAATAATTCTACCAGTTTCAATCAAAAACATTCTTTTAATTTTTGACATTTTAATCACCAATCTTTATTTTTTGAAGAACATTATCATTAAACTGGGAATAAGAAACACCCTAACGGATAACCAATTAACAACGTAGAAGCCCAAACAATTACCACCTGAACAGCGCCATGTCTGGCCGCTTGTCCACTTGTAATCCATTCAGAGTTCCCATGTAAGATAGCTGCTGTTGCGCAACCTGCTGGCGTCCCTAATGCCGCATTAGAACACAGGAAAACTGCCAAAGCAATCGCATGATAATTGAAACCTGCTGTCGACGCAAACGTATACGAAATTGGAATAAACAGTAACGCTACCACCACATTACTTCCAAAGTTTGTGATAATTGCAGGAATCAACGTTACTAGGGCAATAAAGACCAGTGCACTTCTGCCTTCCAGCAATGGGGATAGCAACGCTGCCAAAGCATCAGAGATTCCCACTTCAGGGCTGCCTACGGCATTGATAATAACCATTACACAAGCAGTAAGGAAAATTGCGCTCCACCGAATGCCCTTAGTAAACATTTCGTTAATATCGATACCTTTGCTAAAATTAAGCATTACCATCGCAACTAAGAGTATAGCTGGAACCCCTTTGCTACCTAATGCACTAAAAACTTGCGAACTGGTCCATTCTGCTGGTAAAAAGCTTGGCCAAAACATAAAGACCAAAAACAAGACCAAAAATACCATTGTGATTTTTTGATAGGTATCCAAATGATCTTCTCCACCTTCAATTTTATCAATCTGAATATTCGACAAGTCTAAACGTAAAATAAATTTCCCATATAATACAAACAGAATATAGTAAACAGTTTCAACGACTAAAACCCAAACGCTATACTTTACTGCATTAAATGTATATCCTGAAATACCCTCGTAAACACCAACTGCCTGCATCACAGGTGGTGAGAAAATAAACAGCTGGCACCCGATAGTTGCACCAAAAGCAATACCCGCAATCATAAATTGAGTATACTTACCTTTTTCCAAATGACAAATATCACATACAGAATAGAACATTGACCATACAAAGAAAATAGCAACAAACGGATTAACCAATGCGGAAATAATTGCTGCTGTAAAGACCAAAAGGAAGGACAGCACCCACGGTCTTCCACGACCAATTCTTAAATTTACTAATTTATAAGAAATCCATCTGACAATACCTGCTTCTTCTATGATATACATAAACGGAAATACAAATAACAGTGTCAAAACATTATTGTGACTAATACCATATTGTAGAGACTCAGTCACTGTTTGGAAGCCTGTAAACCCCAGAGCGATCATTCCAAGGATACTAGTCCAAAAAACGCCACATGTTGTCCAACCATATACAAGGCCAATGAAAACACCCAGCACGCCTACCCCAACTTCTGTAATAGTACTAAATGGTGGGCATACATATTTGAAACCAAACATAAAGAATAAAATGATAACAACATGTATCCACTGTGCCACACTGTTTTTACTTAAAGGTAATTTTTCTTGAGCTGACATTTTTTTACCCTCCAATCACAAAAACATTCTTTAACACGCATATTAGAATGCAACTACGCTCCTTTCTTCTAAATCTAATCCCAATCCGGATTCCTTTGATTTATCTAAATTTTATCATAAAGCCACTTTATTAGTGAAATAACCATTAATGATGTTCGCTCAATCGATATATCTAAGATCTTATAACAGCTTTGATAATAAATTCGGATTATAGCCTGTGACTTGTTATAACATTTTTTATAAGTCTCTGCATGTTATCATACTTCATAAAAATTTATTCATCTGAGACTCTCTAGCAATCAGAAATATGTTATAATTCCACTAGAAAGCCCATGACATCCATTAATTAAGAGGGGGGTATTAGTATGCGATTGGAGGATATTAAGTATTTTGTTGAAATCGTCGACAAAAAAAGCTTTAATAAGGCAGCCGAAACGCTCTACATCACTCAACCAGCCCTAGGAAATGCAATAAAAAACTTTGAAACGGAACTCGGGCAAGAACTTCTTCATCGCTCATCATCGGGCATCCAACCCACATTATTTGGTAAACTCGTTTATAACGACTGTGTGCAAATGCTAGACTTCTTTTCAAGCGCTTACAATAGTTGGCAAAATAACATCGAATTATTTTCTAAGCTCGAAGGGAAAATAAAAATTGGCACCTTCCCGTTGATCGCACCATTTCTTGCCGCAAATTTTTATAAAGAATTAAACGCCCTCTGTCCAAATTTAAATATTTCAATTTACGACCTTCCTCTGCGGCATAATCTTGACAGCTATTTGTCAAGCGATGTTGACATTGGTATTGGAGTCTTAGAGTCGATAGGACCTGTAAAAAATCACGAAATATTTTCTCAAGCTAAAGAACTTGGCATTGAAATTCACCTTATATGGCGTGATCAAATGAAAGCTTTATTCAGTAGCAAGAATAAACTGACTAAAAAAGGCTATGTTGATCAAAATGATCTCGAAGATTTTCCATTAATCACCTATCATGAAAATGAAAGAGAATACATCTATCCAAGTCCTTCAACTCACACAATCTACGCCCATACTACAGACCAGATCTTCCAAATGGTTCAATCAAATGACGGTTATTTTTTAGCATGTGAGAAAGTTGCCAATACACATTTTGCGCTCCAAAGCGGTCTAATTAAAGCGCTTGAAATTCGTGGAATCAACTATCCAGATATTTATTTATATGTTATTCATCCACGAGATAATAATATGTCGCTTGCGCAAAAAACGATCACAGAACTGTTATATTTTTTCTTAGCAGATGCTTCTATCTAATCATAAAAAGGAGGCCGCCGCTTATCGCGACAACCTCCTTCTCGTTTTCTATGGTAAGAACGCCTTATTACAGATCACACAACTTGCATGGGCTATAACCTTGAGCGATTAACGCATCGCGACTACTTTGATACAGGATTGGGTTAATCATGCGATCGACAGCAGAGCAAGTTAGGCGATGAAATTTGTAGCTGTTATTACTGAAAATAAAAGATGTTTCCAATAGTGCGGATGGCGTCGTTGAGCTTTTAGTGGTTACCTGAACATCCCTAGATGCATTGTCCTAAAAAACGATGGCGCCAAGAGATTCTGCAAAGACGCGGATCGGGAGCATGGTGCAATCATTTATGAGTTTTGGCGCAACATTGTTCTGTTTGGCAATACCATTGATGTTACTGCCGATGACAAAATCAGCTGTGATATTTGCTTTTCTCTACGTGAATACTGCGTACATAATTGTCCCAGAAAACACGCGCACCCATCGCTTCTGCAGCAGCACGCATTGGCAAATAAACACGGTCATTTTCTAAAACCGACGATACATCGCACACAACAACTGCACCATCGACATGAACAGTGATAGCTTCCTCAGAAGTTTGCCGTATGGTCGCGAGACCAACTGCGAGAATAGCGGTTAGTGTAAGCACAGCAACTCTCATGATAAGAATAGCTACAAGAAAGATTCTGTACTTTCTCATGACCAATTTCGTCCTTATTAAAATGTGATGCTTTTCAAATACGCAAATAATTACACATTCTACAATATTTTCGTTATTCATCCGTCCTTTTATCAAAAATCTCCATCCAGTATAATATGGCGCAAGAATGTGCAAGACACACTCCTTGAAATTTATCTAAAAGATTCTGGCTCCCCTTATTATATCAACGAACGGTGTGACGCTCTCTCTGCCAAAACACAAAAACATCCCGCCCTCGCTGGAAAAATCCAGTGAAAGCGGGATGTTATTTTTATGCATGCCTATCAGAGCTTGAAGTAGTTGACGCCGTTTTCGAAGATCGGCTGGAGCTTATTGCCAGGAATGTTCTTGGCGATGTTCGCGCCAACGCGTTCGCTGTGGCCCATTTTACCGAGGATGCGGCCATCTGGGCTGGTGAGCCCTTCGATGGCGGCGTAGGAGCCGTTGATATTATACGGCATATCGAGACGGGTATTTCCGTCAAAATCGACGTACTGGGTGACCACCTGATTGTTCGCGAAGAGATGCTTCAGCGTTTCTTCTCCGGCGACGAAGCGACCTTCGCCGTGGGAGAATGGGATCTGGTAGGTTGTGCCGACTTCCATGCCTGCGAGCCATGGCGACTGGTTGCTCATGAGCTTGGTGAGGGCGTACTTGGATTGATGACGCCCGATGGTGTTGAAGGTGAGGGTGCAGTCGTTTTCAGTTGGATCGACGATCTTTCCGTATGGCAGGAGGCCGAGCTTGACGAGCGCCTGGAAGCCGTTGCAGATGCCGAGCATGAGCCCGTCCTGAACAGAGAGCAAATGCTCGATGGCTTCTTTGAGGCGTTCGTTGCGGAAGAAGGCAGCGATGTATTTACCGGAGCCATCCGGCTCGTCACCGAAGGAAAATCCGCCAGGGAGCACGAGCATCTGTGCATCGGAGAGCGCTTTTTCCATGGCGTCGATGGATGCCTGCAGGCGTTCTGCAGTGAGGTTGCCAATGACGATCGGTTCTACCTTGGCACCGGCGCGCTCAAGAATGCGGGCGGTGTCGTATTCGCAGTTGGTGCCTGGGAATACAGCGAGAACGGCCTTTGGCGCGCCGCTGATCTGGCCGGCGAACTGGTAGGTTTTATCAGGCTTTGTGACGGCGAAAGCGTCTGGCGTGCCGACGTAATCGTTTTCAGCGGCAGTTGGGTAGACGTCTTCGAGGGTGCCGTTGTAATCGTCATCCAGCACAGCGAGATCAATGGTGACATCTGGCCAGCTGAAGGTGAAGGCGGTGGAAACGACGCCGAGCAGCTCGGTCTTGATGCCGATCTCTTCCGCAGCGGTTTCAAGCACGAGGGTGCCGACGGCTGGCTGGAAGAGGCTGTCAAAATCGACGTCCTTGGCGAAGGTGACACCGTAGCGGTTGCCGATGGCCATTTTGTAGAGCCCTTCGATGATACCGCCCTGACCAACGCTCCAGGCGCTGACAACCTTGCCAGTCTGGATGGCGGTCTGGATGGCTTCGTAGAAAGCTTTGAACGCTTCTGGATCGACGCGGCCGTCGGCGGTGCGCTGAACGCTCACGCTGACGATCTTGTGACCTGGTTCTTTGAACTCTGGGCTGATGACGCGATCTGCTTCAGAAATGGTGGTGGCGAAGCTGATGAGCGTCGGTGGCACGTCCATATCCTCGAAAGAGCCGCTCATGGAATCCTTGCCGCCGATGGCAGGGAGCTCGAGGTCGCGCTGTGCGGCGAGCGCGCCGAGCAGCGCTTTGAATGGCTGGCCCCAGCGCTCTGGCACGTTTTTGATGCTGTGGAAATATTCCTGCATGGACAGATAAACGTCGCGCGTCGTGGTGCCGGTGGCAATGAGCTTCATGATGGATTCGAGCACGCTATGATAAGCGCCCCAGAACTGGTTCTGGCTCATGGCGTCTGGCGAAAATCCGTAAGCGAAAAGGCTGGCGGTGTTGGTTTCACCGCGGAGCACAGGGATCTTGGCGACCATGGTCTGGATCGGCGTGGCCTGATACTTACCGCCGAGCGGGAAGAGCACGGTGCCGGCGCCGATGGTGGAGTCGAACTGTTCAACAATCCCTGCTTTGGAGCAAACGTTGAGTCCGGACAGATGCGCTTTGAGCGCGTCGAGCTTGTCGGCTGGCACGGCAACCTTCGCATGCGGATCGGCGTCTTTCGTGGCGACGACGCTGGCTTCCTTGCGTGCACCGGCAGAATCGACAAAGGTACGCGCGAGATCAACGATGTGCTGGCCGCGGTATTCGATGATCATCCGGCCCGTATCCGTCACGTCGGCGACGTTGGTGCATTCGAGGTTTTCTTCGTAGGCCATGTCGCGGAAGGCTTCCCAGTCTTCCTTGGCGATGACGCAGGCCATACGCTCCTGGCTTTCAGAGATCGCCAGCTCGGTGCCTGTGAGGCCTTCGTATTTCTTCGGCACGCGGTCGAGATGAATGTGGAGGCTGTCCGCAAGCTCGCCAATGGCGACGGAAACGCCGCCAGCACCGAAGTCGTTGCAGCGCTTGATCATGCGGGCGATCTCCGGTCTGCGGAAGAGGCGCTGGATCTTGCGCTCTTCGACAGGATTCCCCTTCTGCACTTCTGCGCCGGAGGTTTCGAGGGAGTTGGCGTCCTGCTTCTTGGAAGAGCCGGTAGCGCCGCCGCAGCCATCGCGCCCGGTCTTGCCGCCCAGGAGCACGACGATGTCGCCTGGTTCTGGACGCTGGCGCACGATGTTTTCAGCAGGCGCTGCTGCGACAACAGCGCCAACCTCCATGCGCTTGGCTTCGTAGCCAGGATGGTAGACTTCGTCGACAATGCCGGTGGCCATGCCGATCTGGTTGCCGTAGGAGGAAAAGCCCTTGGCAGCCAGCGTGCAGATCTTGCGCTGAGGAAGCTTACCCTTCAGGGTTTCGCTGGTGGCTTTTCGCGGATCAGCTGCGCCGGTGACGCGCATGCTCTGGTAAACATAGCTGCGTCCGCTCAGCGGATCGCGGATGGCGCCGCCAAGACAGGTGGCTGCGCCGCCGAATGGTTCAATTTCAGTTGGATGGTTGTGGGTCTCGTTTTTGAACATGTAGATCCACGGCTCCTTGACGCCGTCGATGTCGACATCGGTCTTGATGGAGCAGGCGTTGATCTCTTCGCTCTCGTCGAGATTACGCACAAGGCCATGCTTCTTGAGATATTTTGTGGAAATGGTGCCAAGATCCATGAGAGAGATCGGCGGCCATTTCTCGCGATCTTTGTACACATCCTCACGCAAAGCGAGGTATTCGTCGTAGACCTTCTGCACCGTTGGATCTTCGATGGTGACATCGGTGATCACAGTATTGAAGGTGGTGTGACGGCAGTGGTCGGACCAGTAGGTGTCGACAACCTTGAGCTCGGTCTCAGTTGGATCGCGCTGCTCTTCCTGGAAGTAGGCCTGCAGAAAAGCGAGGTCGTCCACATCCATGGAAAGGCCGTAGCTTTTGATGATGGCAGCCAGTCCCTCGCGATCAGCGTCGATCAACCCTTCCACTGTTGGCACAGTGTCTGCAGCAGGCGCTGGCGCTTCGAAGGCTTC
The DNA here is from genome assembly GCA_900552455.1 of uncultured Peptococcaceae bacterium. Taxonomy (GTDB): domain Bacteria; phylum Bacillota; class Peptococcia; order Peptococcales; family Peptococcaceae; genus UMGS1590. The sequence goes on from URZX01000002.1 coordinate 83,521, forward strand.
TGGTTTTTCAAGCGCAGCGAGACGCGCTTCTACCGGGTTCACGAGGTAATGCTCAACAGCAGCGACATCCTCTGCAGAGAGCGCGCCGAAAAGCACGTAAACCTCCGCCGTCTTGACGACAGGACGCGCGCCAGTCACAACCTCGATGCACTGCGCGCAGCTGTCGGCGCGCTGATCGTACTGGCCAGGCAGCGGCTCGACAGCGAGGATCGTCTTGCCGTCATACTCTGCTGGCAGCGTCTCTGCATAGATCTGGTCGACGCGTGGCTCAGAGAGTACGAGATCGCCGATCTTTTTGGTGTCGAACGATTCGTCGAGATCCAGATCGTAGCGACGGATGATGCGCACATCCTCCAGCGCCGAAAGGCCAAGATCGCGCACGAGCGACTGGAGCAGCGCCGTATTTTCTTCGCGGAAATCCGCTTTACGTTCAACAAAAAAGCGTTTGATTTCGCTCATTGTGTTCTCCCCTTACTGTAATGCACGGGCGCCGATATCGCGGCGGAACTGCATGTGGTCAAAGTTGATCTTTTCCACAGCAGCGTAGGCCTTGTCGATGGCGCCTTTGATGGTCGCATCCTTGGCAGTAACGCCGAGCACACGCCCACCGTTGGTGACGATTTCTCCGTCTTTTTCAGCGGTGCCGGAATGGAATACGATGGCTTCTTCTGCTGCGATGTCGTCAAGGCCATGGATAGGCACGCCCTTTTCGGAACTGGCTGGATAGCCGCCGGAGGCCATGATCACGCAGACAGCAGCTTCGTCATGCCATTCGAGCGTCGCCTCGTCGAGTTTTCCATTCACGCAGGCCTGGAAAAGCGCGACAATGTCGCTCTTCATGCGCACCATGATCGGCTGGGTTTCAGGATCGCCGAAGCGCACGTTGTATTCCAGCACGCGTGGGCCTTTTTCTGTGAGCATGAGGCCGGTGTAGAGAATGCCGGTGAACGGCGTTCCTTCAGCAGCCATGGCAGCGATGGTTGGTTCGATGATGGTCTTGTTGACTTCGGCAGAAAGCGCCTCGGTGTATACCGGCGCTGGCGAATACGCGCCCATACCACCGGTGTTTGGTCCCTTGTCGCCGTCGAAAATGCGCTTGTGGTCCTGCGCGCTCACCATTGGCAGCACAGATTTCCCGTCAGCGAACGCAAGCACGCTGACTTCCGGCCCGACCATGTATTCTTCAATGACGATCGTCGCGCTGGCATCGCCGAAGGCGTGATCGGTCAGCATATCTTCGATGGCTTTGTCGGCTTCTTCACGGGTCATGCAGATGATGACGCCCTTACCAGCAGCCAGCCCGTCGGCCTTGACCACGCATGGCACGCCGATCTCGTCGACGAAGGCTTTCGCTTTGTCCACATCGGTGAAGGTGTCAAAGGCTGCTGTTGGGATGCCATATTCTTTCATCAGCTCTTTCGAGAAAGCTTTGCTGCCTTCGAGCTTTGCAGCCGCTTTGTTTGGGCCGAAGCAGGCAAGCCCGGCTTCCTGGAACGCATCCACGATGCCCAGCGTCAGTGGGAGCTCCGGACCGACAACAGTGAGATCGATCCCTTCCGCTTTCGCGAAATCCACAAGGCCTGCGATATCATCAACCTTGATATTGACGAGCGTCGCCACATCGACCATACCGATGTTACCAGGAGCGACATAAACTTCTGTATCAGGGCGCTGGGCGATCTTCCAGCAAAGTGCATGTTCACGACCGCCGCTGCCCACTACTAATACTTTCATAGCTTTATCCTCTCTTAATGCTTAAAGTGACGCACGCCTGTGAAGACCATGGCAATGCCGAATTTGTTGCAGGCGTCGATGACTTCCTGATCGCGGATGCTCCCGCCTGGCTGGATGATCGCCGTGATCCCGGCTGCAGCAGCCACTTCGATGTTGTCTGCAAATGGGAAGAACGCATCGCTGGCAAGCACCGCACCCTTAGCCTTGTCGCCGGCATGCTTGAGCGCAATGTCGCAGCTGCCAACGCGGTTCATCTGGCCAGCGCCGACGCCAATGGATACGCCGTCCTTGGCGACGACGATGGCGTTGGATTTGACATGCTTGACCACATTCCATGCGAACACGAGATCATCCAAAAGCGCTGGATCTGGCTGCGTTTCGGTGACAACCTTGAGCTCCGCTGGATCCAGGTGATGGATGTCGCGCTCCTGCACGAGGAAACCGCCGCTGATCGTCTCGATCCATGGCGTGGTCACCTGGCCGCAGGCGTGGGTATCGAGGATGCGCAGCTTTTCCTTCTTGTGAAGGATATCCACAACGCCGTCTTCGTAGCCTGGTGCGATGACTGCTTCAAAGAAGGTCTTGATGATCTCTTCAGCCGTCGCCTGATCGAGCACGCGGTTGAACGCGATGATCCCGCCGTAGGACGAAAGCGGATCGGCGTCGTGCGCCTTGGTGAAGGCTTCCAGCACAGTGCTGCCGACAGCGAAGCCGCAAGGATTGGTGTGCTTGATGATCGCGCAGGCTGGACGGTCGGTGAATTCGTTGACCATCTGCCAGGCAGCGTCGGTATCGACAATGTTGTTATAGCTGAGCTCCTTGCCGCCGAGCTGTTCTGCACCTGCGAGGGTGCCTGCTTTTGTCGAGCTGGCATAGAAAGCTGCTTTCTGGTGAGGGTTTTCGCCGTAGCGCAGGCCCTGCTTGAGCACACCGCCAAAGCTGTAGGATGGTTCGAACACATCCTCTGCGAACTGGCTCACGAGATACTGGCTGATCGCTGCATCGTAGCGCGCCGTCATCTCAAAAGCACGCATCGCGAGCTTCTGACGCTGAGCGAGGGTGATGCCTTCGTCGCTCTTCAGCGCTGCGATAACGTCGTCGTACTGTGCAGGATCGACGACAATGGAGACGCGCTCGTGGTTTTTGGCAGCAGCGCGCACCATCGTTGGCCCACCGATATCGATGTTTTCGATGGCTGTCTGCTGATCCACGCCTTCCTTGGCGATGGTCGCTTCAAACGGATAGAGATTGATGACCACCAGGTCGATCGGCGTGATGTCCATATCTTTCAGCGTCTGCATATGTTCTTCTGTGCCGCGGGCGAGGATCCCTGCATGAATGATCGGATGCAGCGTCTTCACGCGGCCATCGAGGATCTCTGGGAATTTCGTTACATCGCTGACTTCCACAACTGCAACACCAGCGTCGCGCAATGCACGCGCGGTGCCACCGGTGGAAAGGATCTCGTAATCGAGTTCCACCAGCGCTTTGGCAAATTCTACAAGTCCTGTTTTATCTGATACACTGATCAATGCTCTTTTCACGATAACACCCCTACTTCTTGATTTTCACTGTGCGACCATCAAAGGCCACCTTATTATCTGCGATGAGCTGCAGGCAGATCGAATAGATCTGATGTTCCTGCACGAGAATGCGCGCCGAGAGGCTGTCCTCGTCGTCGCCGTCTTCCACCGGCACTGGCACCTGCGCGATGATCGGGCCGTGATCCAGCTCTGCATCGACAAAATGCACGGTGCAGCCGCTCACCTTCACACCGTAGTCCACAGCCTGTTTCTGAGCGTGGAGCCCTGGGAAGGATGGGAGCAGCGATGGATGGATATTGACCACCGGGCAGCCAACATTCGCGAGAAAATCGGCGCCGAGGATCTTCATATATCCGGCGAGCACAACGAGGTTGCAGCGCACCTTCTTCACTTCGTCGAGCACTGCTTCTTCGTAGGCTTCGCGGCTGGCGAACTGCTTTTCATCGACGCAGACATGAGGAATGCCCTTTTCTGCAGCGTAAGCGAGCACGTTTGCTTCCGGTTTGTTAGAGAGCAGCAGCGAAACTTCGACGTTCGTCAGCGCGCCGGATTCAATATTTTCAACGATTGCCTTAAAATTCGATCCGCGACCGGATGCGAATACGACTATCTTCACTTTGACCCTTCCCTTCTCACTTGATCACGGTGTAACCGTCGCCTTCGGTGATGACGCCGATCTGATAGAAGGTTTCATTCTGAGCCGCCAGCGTTTCAGCGACTTTGTCGGCCTGGTCTTTGTCTGCGATGATGACATAGCCAATGCCCATGTTGAAGGTCTTATAAAGCTCGTCATCGCCGAGATTGCCAGCTTCTGCCAGCGCGTCAAAAATGGCTGGACGTGGCCAGGTTGTGCGGTCAAATTCTGCGTTCACGTTCTTTGGCAGCACGCGTGGCACGTTTTCGATGAGACCGCCGCCGGTGATGTGTGCCATGCCGAGGATCGCATCCGGGCAGGTTTCGAGCAGCGCCAGCACACTCTTGACATAGATCTTCGTTGGTTCGAGCATGACTTCGCCGACGCTCTTGCCGCTGTCGCCAAACGGATCGGTGAGGGATTTTCCTTCAACTTCCAGCATCAGCTTGCGCGCCAGAGAAAATCCGTTGGAATGCAGCCCTGTCGATGGCAGACCAAAGATGACATCGCCAGCCTTGATCTTCGAGCCGTCGATCATCTTGTCGCGATCGACCACGCCGACGCAGAAACCGGCCACATCATACTCGCCGATCTTGTAGAAGCCTGGCATTTCCGCCGTTTCGCCGCCAACAAGTGCGCAGTTTGCCTGGACGCAGCCTTCAGCCACACCCTTGACAACCTGAGAGAACTGTTCTGGTTCGAGCTTGCCGACTGCCACGTAATCAAGGAAGAACAATGGCTCTGCGCCGCTGACGAGAATGTCGTTAACGCACATGGCCACGGCATCGATGCCGATGGTGTCGTGCTTGTTCATATCGAAAGCCAGTTTCAGCTTTGTACCGACGCCATCGGTGCCGCTGATCAGCACAGGGTTTTCATATTTGTCCTTGTCGAACGCGAAAAGCCCGCCAAAGCCGCCGAGCCCGCCGATCACTTCCGGACGCTGGGTGCGCTTGACATAAGGCTTGATGAGTTCAACAGACGCATTGCCTGCGTCGATGTCGACGCCGGCGTCTTTATAGGTAATGGTTTTCTTTTCCACAGGTATTCCTCCTATGCTCACTTTTTCCAATCCGGATAGCCGCAGATATAATCGCCGTTGAGGCAGGCTGCGCAATACACATCCTCGCCACCCACTGCTTCGTAGAGCCCTTCGAGGCTGAGATAATGCAGGCTGTCGGCGCCAATGTACTGGCGGATCTCTTCGATGCTGTTGTTGGCAGCGATCAGCTTGTCGCGCTCAGCGGTGTCGATGCCATAGTAGCAAGGATACAGCACCGGCGGACAGGTGATCAGCATATGCACCTCAGCAGCGCCGCGTTCACGCAGGAGCGCCACCAGGCGCTTGCTCGTCGTGCCGCGAACGATCGAGTCGTCAACGACTGCAACTTTCTTGCCGCCGATCTCTTCGCGGATCGGGCTCAGCTTGAGATTGACCATGCGTTCGCGCATCGCCTGCGTTGGCTGAATGAAAGAACGCGCCGTGTAGCGGTTTTTCAGGATGCCCTGCGTAAACTGCTTGCCAGCGGCTTCGGCGTAACCGATCGCCGCCGTCGTTCCGGAATCTGGCACAGGGATGACAATGTCCACGTCAAGATCGCCGGTCTCACGCGCGAGGATCGCGCCCATGCGGCGGCGGGACTGGTTGACGTTGATGCCATCGATGGTGCTGTCCGGACGAGCGAAATACACATATTCGAAAATGCAGTGTGCGGTGCGGCTGGCTTTCTGCGTCGCCACAGAATGCACGCCGTCTTCGTCAATGATGATGATCTCACCTGGATCCACATCGCGCACAAAATCTGCGCCGACGGTGTCCAGCGAGCAGGATTCCGACGCCACCACATAACCGGCGCCGTTTGGCAGCGCCCCGATGCACAGCGGTCTGTTGCCGTACGGATCACGCGCTGCGAAAATCTTGCCGTCGTTGACAGCGACGAGCGCATAGCTTCCCTCGAGATCGAGCATCGCTTTGTGCATCGCCACATCCATGCTGTTTTCTGCATAACGCGCCAGCAAGTTGCAGATGACCTCCGTGTCCGTCGTTGTCTGGAAGAGCGAGCCGGTCTTGGCGAGAGAATCGCGCAGTTTTTCTGTGTTGGTCAGGTTGCCATTATGGGCCAGCGCGAACTGACCCTGATAGTAGTTGGCAACGATCGGCTGTGTGTTCAGCTCGCTGGTCTCGCCAGTCGTCGCGTAACGCACATGCCCAATGGCAAGGCTCCCAGGAAGCCCTGCGAGAATTTCTTCATTAAAAACGTCGTTGACGAGACCCAGGCGCTTGTGGAAGCGGATCTTGCCGTCATTCCAGACAGCAAGGCCGCACCCCTCCTGGCCACGATGCTGCAGTGCGAAGAGCCCCAGGTAAGCGAGCTGTGCCACATCCATGCCTGGTGCGCAGATCGCAAAGACGCCACACTCTTCGTGGATCCCATCCTCAGTGATACGAGCCATATTATTTCTCCCCTTAGTTTGTGGATTAAAGGCCGATGTTTTTCAGACGATTGTAAACTTCGATGTATGCTTCTTCTACGCCGCCAAGGTCTCTTCTGAAACGGTCCTTGTCGAGCTTTTCGTGGGTATCCTTATCCCAGAGACGGCAGGTGTCTGGAGAGATCTCATCAGCGAGGATGATCTTGCCATCTGGCGTGCGACCAAATTCGAGCTTGAAGTCGACGAGCACGAGGTTGGCCTTGTCAAAGATCGCCTGCAGGAGTTCGTTGATCTTCAGCGCCTGTGCGATGATGTTGTCGATCTCTTCATCGGTAGCCAGGCCCAGAGCGGTGGCGTGGAAACGGTTGATCATTGGATCGCCGAGATCGTCGTTCTTGTAAGAGAATTCGAGGATTGGCTGAGGCAGCACTTCCCCTTCAGGACGACCAACGCGCTTAGACAGGGAGCCAGCGATGACATTGCGCGCGATGACTTCCAGTGGAACGATCTCAACGCGCTTAACGAGCTGATGGGTGTCGTCAACGAATTCCACGAGATGGGTTTCAATGCCCTGCTTTTCCAGTTCCTTAAAGAGCATGGCGCTCATCTTGTTGTTGATGACGCCCTTGCCTTCGATGGTGCCGCGTTTTTCGCCGTTGAATGCGGTCGCATCGTCCTTGTATTCGACCATGTAGAGCGCGTCGTCGCTGGTCTTGAATACTTTCTTTGCTTTGCCTTCGTACAACTGTTCCAAAACTTCTACTGCCATGATAAAATTCCTCCTAAAAATGGTTGATTATGTATAAAACTCAGTTCAAGCCACAACGTTCAAAAATCTCGTCAACGTGCTTGAGGTGATAGTGATAGTCAAACGCGTCATCCAGATCTTCCTTGGAGAGCACGCTGGTGATCTGTGGATCTTCTTCCAAAAGTGGACGGAATGGCACCTGTTCATCCCAGGCACGCGCCGTCTTTGGCTGCACAAGATCGTACGCCTGTTCGCGGCTCATGCCCTTGTCGATGAGCTTAAGCATGACGTGCTGAGAATAAATGAGCCCGAAGGTTGCGCCCATGTTGCGGATCATGTTTTCCGGGAATACCGTCAGTGTGTCGACGATCTTCGCGAAACGATTCAGCTGATAATCAAGCAGGATCGTTGCATCCGGCAGGATAATGCGTTCTGCGGAAGAGTGGGAAATATCGCGTTCATGCCAGAGCGCCACATTTTCGTAAGCGGTGTGCATATAACCGCGCAGCACACGCGCGCAGCCGCACATATTTTCCGAGCCGATTGGATTGCGCTTGTGTGGCATTGCCGACGAGCCCTTCTGGCCAGCTGCGAAATATTCTTCCACTTCGCGCTGTTCCGTCTTCTGCAGCCCGCGGATCTCCGTTGCAAAACGTTCAACGGATGTCGCGATGAGCGCCATCACAGCCAGATATTCAGCGTGCAGATCGCGTGGCAGCACCTGCGTGGAAACTTCCTGCGCGCGGATGCCGAGGTGTTCGCAGACATAGGCTTCAACAGCTGGCGGCGTATTCGCAAAAGTGCCAACAGCGCCGGAGATCTTGCCTGCTTCCACAGCCTTGGACGCATGCTCGAAGCGTTCGATGTTGCGCTTCATTTCGGAATACCAGTTGAGCAGCTTCAGGCCAAAGGTCGTTGGCTCAGCGTGTACCCCATGGGTACGGCCCATTTCAACAGTGTATTTATATTCCTTGGCTTTTTTGCCGATGACATCTTTCAAATGTTCAAGATCTTTTTTGAGAATGTCGTTGGCCTGCTTCAGCAGATAACCATATGCCGTGTCAACAACGTCGGTGCTGGTGAGCCCGTAGTGAACCCATTTCTTTTCTTCGCCGAGGGATTCAGAAACTGTTCTCGTGAAAGCAACGACATCGTGACGCGTCTGCTTTTCGATCTCGTAGATGCGATCCACATCAAAACGCGCGTTCTTGCGCAGCGCCACGCAGTCTTCTTTTGGCACAACACCGAGTTCTGACCAGGCTTCTGCAGCGAGGATCTCGACTTCCAGCCAGGCAGCAAATTTGTTTTCTTCGGTCCAGATCTGGGCCATTTCATCTCTGCTGTAACGATTAATCATCACATACCTCCATTACTTGTCACTCTGAGCGAGGGTTTCCTGGATCTTCGCGTTCTTTTTCTGAACGGATTCCTTCATATCTTCTTTATAGCGGGCCAGCTTGTCACGCAGGCTGTCGTCAGCAGTTGCAAGGATCTGCACCGCCAAGAGGCCGGCGTTTTTCGCGCCATCGATGCCCACAGAAGCAACCGGCACGCCAGATGGCATCTGCACGATCGCGTAGAGCGCATCGAGGCCATTCAACGCCGTGGCATTGATCGGCACACCGATGACAGGCAGCGTCGTCTTTGCTGCGATCACCCCAGGCAGATGCGCTGCTGCGCCTGCACCAGCGATGATCACCTTGAGCCCGCGTTCCACAGCAGTTTCCGCATAGGTCAGCGTATCCTCCGGTGTGCGGTGTGCGCTGGACACCTTCACCTCATAACCGACGCCAAATTCTTCCAGGACATCGACGGCTTTCTTCATCAATGGAAAATCCGAGTCACTGCCCATGATAATTCCAACTTGTACACTCATTCAAATTGCCTCCATTCTGATCATCGCTACAAACAAAAAAGCCCAGGCGGATAGGTTCCTCTCTTTCTGATAAAGTGTAGGAAACCTACCCGCCTGGGCTTTTATCCCTTCGGTGTAGCAGCCAAGTGCCCATACCACTTGGTTGGACTGTTTCCACCCTAGGTATGCTTTCCCGCATGATGACATATTCACATATATCCTAATGACGGTGATCTATTTCTTTCTTCTTGTGCCAAACGCACATAGTATTACATTATTACTTTATCACAGCTGGAGTATAACGTCAACGTTCCAGCAAAAAATCCAAGAATTTTTGTAGACTTAAAACGCATCCGGGAAATATTCCAGCTTTGCCGCCTGGCCTTCGCCGACGATCGTGATCACATCAAAGCGACAGGCGTGATCGCCGTAGCGCGGATGCTCATAGAGAAACTGCCGCGCCGCCAGCCGCACACGCTGCTGCTTTTTCGCGTCCACCGTCTCCAGCGGATGGCCATACGTGCAATCGTGCTTGCTGCGCACCTCTGTGAAAACCAGCGTGCGATCCGGCGCCAGCGAGATGATATCCACCTCGCCTTGCTTCGCGCGATAATTTCTCGCCACGATGCGATGCTTCTGCTCCCGCAGAAAACGCTCTGCACGTTTTTCTCCGGCGCGCCCGAATTCCTGACGATCCATCAGAACAGGCTCGATACAACCTTGTTGATCGCTTTGCCGTCAGCCTTGCCAGCGAGCGCCGGCATGACCACCTTCATGATCGCACCCTTATTCTTCGGATCGAGCCCGATGCCGTTTTCATCGAGAAGCGCGAGCACCTCTGCCTTGATCTCATCCTCCGAAAGCTGTTTTGGCATATACTGCTCCAGCACCGCCAGCTCCGCTTCCAGCTCTTCGAGCTTGTCCGGTCGATCCTTGCTCATCTCGATCGCTTCCTTCACCTGCTTCACCTGCTTGGCGACCGCCTTGGCGCTGTCCGCTTCCGTTGGCTCCTGACCAAGTTCCTTCTTAATATAGATCAGGTCAGAAAGGATATTCGTGATGACCTTGTTCTTCAGCTTGTCCTTTTCCTTCAACGCCTGCATCTTTTCTTTTCTGAAATCATCATACAACATGTTGCAAATTCCTCCTTCGCCCAGATGGGCACGCGTGAAATAAAGAATGTAGAACCACAGGGCGCAGTCCTACATTGATAGCAAAGATTATTTATTTTTCGGCACTTTTGTAGTGATCGCCGCCTTCACGCCCTTCAGCATCAATGAAAAGCCTGTGCCAAGCACAGCGAAGGCAGGGTAAATAAACGCTCCGATGCCAAAAAGCGCGGCGCGTTTGACGGGTTGTTCTTCCAATTTGTATCCTGTACCGTGACAATCCGGACAAAAACTTTCGAGCTTTCTGCGACGCATTTCGCCAGCAGTGATCACTGCAGCGCCGCCACAGGTTGGGCATTTTTCGTGTACAGTGGTCGTCGTCACCGTTTCGTTGTAGATGACACCGTAGCCGTCGCAGACTGGGCAGACTTTTTCCGTCAGCACCTCGCGGCCATCCAAGACCGTGAGCTGCTGCACCCGACCATTTTTGCAATTCGGATTGTCGCAGGCACGTTCCTCGACGTGTTTTTTCGATTTTTTGCGCGCGATCACACCCTTGCCCTTGCAGGTTGGGCATGGCAAGAGCTCGTCCTCGCGGCAACGGCCTGGCAACACACCTGCGCCGTGACAGGTTTCACAGCGGCTAGCGATCTTGGGAAAGAGAGATGATTTTTCCATTTATCCGCCTTCCCCCTTAAAACAGCACGATCGCAGCGATGACGATCACCGCCACCACAACCACAGCCGTGCCAATAAGACCAGCGGTGTTCTTTTCAACAATGGTGCCCTTGCCACCGCAATAATCGCATGGGATCGGCGCACAATCTGTGCCGTCAGCGTTGCAGCATTCCACAGCACCGCGTCCTTCGCAGACTGGGCAGACATATTCTTTATAGAATGGATAGTTTTTGGTGTATTTTCTTTCGGTACTCATGACAAAGTCCCTCCAAACGTTTTCTGATCCAATAAAATTAGTATAACACAGCGCTATTTGAGGTGCAAGCGGCGCAGGGACGATGGTTGACATATTAAAATATTTTGATGCGTGCCCTCTCAGAGGAATTTACACATTCCCCCGCTTTTTCTTGAAAAGCCCTTGATTTTTCCCAGTCTATCTGTTATCCTAATCAAGTATGATTTCACAGATGCTAAAGGAGGTTTTGTAATGTCCAGAAAATGCGATATTTGTGGTAAAGGTACTGCAACCGGCATGCAAGTTAGCCACTCTCATATCAGAAACAAGAAAACGTGGAAGCCTAACATTCAGAAGGTTCGTGTTGTAGTTGACGGAACCCCTAAGAAACTGAATGTCTGCACCCGCTGCTTGCGTTCCAACAAAGTACAGCGCGCAAAGTAAGATGCCGAGCCATCTTCAAACAATACATAAAAATAGGTCTATTGATGAGCAAGTCGACGAGCTTATCAATAGGCCTATTTTTATTGTTCCACAAAAAACGACGGAACGCCGTCTCATAAGAGACTGAGCGCTCCGTGAAGATAAGCGACGAGCCAGAGGCTACCGCTTTTTTTATAAATGATGGCGGCGAGCGTCCCGACGACAGCGCCGAAAATCGCCACTGGCAACACGGCCCAGAAAGTCATCGTGCTGCTCGTAACAATGGCGCGGATGCCATAATGCGCGCCCCAGGCCAAACCACTCACAAAATAAGCGAGCCAGCCGCACCCGGCAGCATCGAGCCAGGAAAAGAACAGTCCGCGAAAGAGAAGCTCTTCCAGCAGACCAGCGATGACCAGCGCCTGTACGATCTCATAAGCAGCAACTGTGCCAGATGGTTCCTTGAAAAACACCACTGCGATAAAGAAAACAGCGCCAAGCGCCATCCACAGGATCTCGCGGCTGTTACGGATGGCGAGCGCTGCCAGCATCCGCCGTCTGTCAAAAAGCAAACAGATGAGCACGCTGCCAATGAGAAGTGGCAGATCGATGTGCATCACAAGGATCGGCACCAATCCGCTCGTTACATCGCTCATGTCGAGCATCAGTCGCTTCGAATCTGCCCAGATATACACACCGTCGTAGAGCGCGTAAACAGCGATCAGAAACAGCGCCCATTTAACGAGCGTCTTTTTCGGAAGCTTTTTAAACACGTCGATCGAATCTTTGGCTGTCATAGGTTCACCCTCCTTCGTCCCAGATTATCTGAGATGAATGTATTGTACCGCAACTTGCCGCCCTGCGCAATGGTCCGGTGCCGGCAATAAAAAAACGCACTCCCCGCGAGAATGCGAGGAGCGCATCTTTGATGTTCAGTTTTAGTTTCGATTCACAGCGCTGCGGACAAAGCGGCAGCGCCAATCTACAGTCGTTTGTCCATTGCCTTATTGCGGGATGCACATCGGTCGCACTCAGCGAGCAAAGACATATCCTTTTAATCTTGCATAGCGATAGGCAATTTCGTTAAGCAATTGCATGGAATGAAACAACGGACCGCCTCCTTGTCATTTCGTTACTATTATTATAGCACGCATAAACGAAAGAAACCATATAATTTAGTGACAATTCCGGCAAAAAACGTTTACAAAATCGTCACGTTCTTCACACGAGCTTATGAAATCGCTTGCAAAACCTTTTCTTGAATTTTCACTGTCATTCGCCGCCTGATTTGTCCATCTAATAAATTGTTGACAATCCCTGATTCAATATTGACGCTTCACGGCGCAAACGGTAATATTATTTTGTACAGACTATTCACGGGAGGCGTTTGCATGCGCACATTTTCTCTGTCGGCTGCGGCGTTCGCAGACAGGATGCTCAGCTGGTACGACGAAAATCGCCGCCTGCTGCCCTGGCGCGAGGATCCGACGCCTTATCACGTCTGGCTCTCGGAGATCATGCTCCAGCAGACACAGGTGCAGACCGTCATCCCTTACTACACACGTTTTATCACAGAACTGCCGCAGATCGCAGATCTCGCACGCGTCAGTGAAGACAGGCTCCACAAGCTCTGGGAAGGGCTCGGCTATTATTCCCGTGCCGACCATCTTCGTGAAGCGGCGCAGATCCTGCTCGCTGAACACAACGGGCTCTTGCCGGAAAGCTACAGCGATCTGCTCGCGCTCCCGGGCATCGGCCCTTACACTGCAGGTGCCATCGCCTCCATCGCATTTGGCGAACGCGTCGCCGCTGTAGATGGCAATGTGCTGCGCATCCTCAGCCGCGTCACCGCTTACGACGGACCGATTAACGTCGCGTCTGCCGCAAAGCCACTGAAAGAGTTGGCTGCGTCCCTCGTTCCGGCGCACCGCCCTGGCGATTTCAACCAATCGCTGATGGACCTCGGTGCCATGATCTGCAGCGCGAACGGCATACCTCGCTGTGCAGCCTGTCCGCTGGCAGCACTCTGTGAAGCAAAAAAGCAGCAGCTTACCTGGCTCCTGCCGATCAAAAAAGCAAAAAAGCCGCGCCAAATCGAGCCGCACACCATTGTCATCCTCAACTGCGGCACCCAGGTGTGGATCCACAAACGTCCACAGCGAGGACTTCTCGCCGGGCTCTGGGAATTTCTCGATCTTCCCGGCACACTCGATCGCGACGCTCTCGCAATCCACCTGAAAAACCTGAACATCACGCCCGATTCTCTCACAGATCTCGGACGCGCCAAGCATCTTTTCACCCACAGAGAATGGCACATGCAAGGCTGGCTCGTGCAGCTTGCCGCTCCTGCGCCTCTCGCAGAAGGGCTGTGGGTAGAAACGAGCGCACTTCAGGAAACCTACGCGATGGCTGGCGCGCTTTCCCCATATCGCAGCCAATTATTCAAAGAATTGCTCTAGGAGGGCACCATGTTAAAATTCTTTTCACGATTGATCATCATCCTCGTCCTGGCACTCGCCGTCGTCGCCGGGGCAGGATTTGCAGCATATCATTTTCTGCCGACAGCACCAACCTCCTCTGACAGCACCGTCGACGAAGACGTGCTCAAGGACGATACCTACAACATCCTCCTCTGCGGCGTCGACGGCAAACACGAAAACGCCGACACCATCGTTCTTGCCAGCTTCAACACCGAAAAGAAAACCCTCAAGCTCCTGAGCATCCCACGCGATACCATGAGCAACGTCGACAACCGCGACATCGTAAAGATTAACGGCTCTTACAGCGTCGACCACAAGGGCAACATCGAACAGACCATCCACGAAGTTGAGATGCTCACCGGTCTGCCGATCGATCGCTACGCCATCACCACCTTTGAAGGATTTGAACAGGCCATCGATGCCATCGGCGGTGTCGAAATGGACGTTCCATACGACCTGCAATATTCCGACCCTTACCAGGATCTTGAGATCGACATCAAAGCCGGCAACCAGGTGCTTGACGGCGAACATGCGCTGCAGTTCGTGCGCTTCCGTTCCGGCTACGCCACCGGCGATATCGGCCGCATCGGCGCGCAGCAGCTCTTCTTTGAAGCCCTCGGCAATGAACTTCTGAGCGCATCCATCATCACAAAAGTTCCAGCTCTCGCCAAAGTTGTCAGCGAAGAAATGGAAACCGATCTCACGGTCAGCGAAATGATCTGGTTCTTCAAACAGGCCCAGGGCATGAGCGCTGACAGCATCGAAATGTTTATCCTGCCAGGCTCGCCAGAATATATCGGTGAACTTTCCTACTACATTCCATCTGAATCCGGCATCCTCGAGCTCATCAACAAGGAGTTCATGAAAGATGGTAAACAGCTCGAAGCCTCAGACCTCGACCTCGTCGATTTTGCAAGCTCCGTCGAAGACACCACCAGCGGTGAAGATCTGCTAGAAAATGCCGGCATGGTCGACAACGGCTACGACACCAACGGTTCCTACGTCGGCAGCGGCGAAGGCGGCACCACCTACGAAGGCTACGGCGGCGCCTACGTGCCACCGGCTGAGACCAACACCGGCAACGATTACCGCGGCACCACCACCGAAACCGTGCCATCCCGCCCAACCATCGACGAAGGGAACAACAACACCGGCGCCACCATCACACCAAACGGCGGCGGCACCTCCAGCGATTCCGGATCGACCAGCAGCGACACCACCACCGGCAGCGGCAACACAGCCTACGTCCAATAAAACAAGCCGAGCGTCCAACGGGCGCTCATTTTTTGTGCCCATTGCAGGCAAAAATCTTTCACAAACTGTAAGAAATAAATTATAATAGACAAAGATTTGAAAGGAGGCGAGCATCCGTGGCCAAGAAAAGCAAGTACGCATTTGAAAGTAAGATCCACATCTACCGCGCCACCAAGCGTATGAGTCAGCAGGAGCTCGCCGATCTTGTAGGCGTCTCGCGCCAAACCATTGTGCAACTCGAGCGCAACCGCTACAATCCGTCAATGCTCCTGGCCTACAGCATTGCCCAGGTATTTGACGTAACCATCGAAGATTTATTTGATTTTAAGGAGAATGACTGATGCTTGAAACACTCGCGCCCCTTCTGGATAATCATACCGTGCTGAGAATCAACGCCCTCGCTGGCTTTGGCCTGCTCGCGCTCTTTTTGCTTTACTTCTTCTCGAAAGAGGGGTGCGACGAACGCGGTCGCAAAGTCATCGCCACCAGCGCTCTCTGCGCCTTTGTCGTGCTTTTTCTGGCGATGAACGCACTCGGCTATTTCTACGGCGGCAGCAGCTGGGGTCTCGAAAACAGCACCCGCGCCCTGAACATTGCCCAGCTCGCCTACTCATCCGTACTTCTCACAGCCGATATTGCCATTCTCATCGTCCGTAATCTGAAAATCTTCTAAAAGGAGACCATCATGCTCGCAACCATTTACGACTCCCCCATCTACCAAGCCATTTACAGCCTGATGGACAATACTACCTTTGTCTGGTTCAATGCCATCGCCTGCATCGTGCTCATAGTTCTTTTCGTCCTCTACGCTTTTTCCAAAGAAGGCCGCGACGAACACGGCCGCGCCATCATCGGCAGCGCCTGTCTCTGGGGACTGGTAGCGCTCTTCATTCTCATGAATCTCTTCGGCCAATTCACCTGGACCATTCTCTCCAGCCCCTATATCTTCACCAATTCCTATCGTCTCGTCTTCAACCTCTATATGATCGTCGTTCTCGTCGCCATTGCCATCCTGCGCAAAGTGCGCTGAACAGATCTCGCCAGCTCGCTGAGCTGGTTCTTTTTTTGCGCAAGAGCGAAATTTTTCAGCCACTATGTAAGAAATACTTTACTTAGCGCTAGAAATAGATTATACTAGTGCCAACAAATAAAACCAAAGGAGTTGTTCATCATGTTGCAAACGATCATCACTGTCCTCATCATTCTCTCAGCCCTCGCGTCCTCAAGCTGGCTTTCACGTCGTGCGCCGAAACGCTGCCAGCGGATTTTGGCGCGTACCGCCGTGCTGGGCATCGGCGTCGCGATCGCATTCTGCGTTGCCCAGGCAGCAGCCGTTGCAGGATTTCTCTCGCTCACCCTCGCTTACACGCCACTCGATATTCTCTCCCTGCTCAGCGTCCTCTACTGGCTCAGTTTTTTCACCACGGGGAGCACCTACGCCGCTGCAAAAGATATGCGCCTGTGATCCATAAAGGAGGCGATCACCATGACTGAGCGCGCACGCACCTTCACCAAAAGCCAGGCGATGCTCTACGGCGTGCTCTGCGCGCTGCCATTTCTCATCGCCGTCGGTTGCCTCTTCCGCTTTGCGCTGCGCGACCGCGCGCAGCTGCTGACCCTCGGCGGACCAACGTTTTTCATCGCATTTCTCGCGATCATCGCCGTCAGCGTCACACTCCACGAGCTGCTCCACGGCCTCGGCTGGATGGTCGCCGGTTCTCTGCGCTGGCAGGATGTGCATTTCCACTTGAGTGCGATGATGCCGACAACGAGCTGCGAACGGCCGCTCGCCAAACGCGCCTACCTCACCGGCGTGCTCCTGCCCTTCGCCGTGCTCGGACTTGCGAGCCTCGCGCTTCTGCTCATTTTTCCTGGCACCCTCTCGCTGCTTTCCGCCCTTGTCAATTTCACCCTCGCCGGCACCGACCTCGTCATCGCCGCCTGCGTGCTCCGCGAGCCGCAGAACGCACGCATCGCCGACCATCCAACGCTCGCCGGCTACGTGATCGCTGAATAAAAAGAAACCGTCTATGACCGCACCAATGTGTGTGGCCATAGACGGTTTTCATTTTGTTATCCCAACTCCATCACGCTGATATCTTTTGCTCTGCGTTCCACATAGCCGCATATTTTCCGCCTTTAACCAGCAATTCATCGTGCGTACCGGCTTCAGTAATCTTGCCGTCAGCTACCACAAGGATGAGATCGGCATTTTTGACAATGGAAAGCGTATGGGCGATCATCACCACGGTCTTTTTCTCTTTTAACAGATTGGCAATGGCCTGTTTGACGGCAAGCTCGTTCTCAATGTCCAGAGACGCTGTTGCTTCGTCAAGGAGCAGAATTGGGCTGTCTTTCAGAATAGCGCGCGCGATCGAAATACGCTGACGCTGACCACCGGAGAGCAGATTCCCGTTTTCGCCAGTTGGCGTATCATAGCCCTTTTCCATCTTGCGGATAAAACCATCGCAATTAGCTGCTCGGCAAGCAGCCTCGATTTCCTCATCTGTGGCATCAGGGCGGGCGTGCCGAATATTATCCCGGATGGTGTCGTCAAAAAGAAAGACGTCCTGGTCCACCATGGAAATTTGTTCCAGCACACGCTCAGCAGCTACATGGTTGATCGGCTGGCCGCCAATGGAGATTGTTCCGTTTGTTGGTTCGTAATATTTTGCGATCAGATTCAGAATGGTAGATTTTCCGGAACCAGAGTCGCCGACAATGGCCGTGAGCTTCTGGTCAGGAACAGTAAAACTCGCATGCTGTAGAACCGGTTCACCAGAAACATACGCAAAATCTACATTCTCAAAGATAATGTCATGTGCATCTGTTTGAAACGGCTCCATGCTGCCGGTTTCTTCCGGCTCGTTCATGACGCTGAGGATCTTATTTTTCGAGATCATCAGATTCTTATAGCTGTTGAGGTCTACAAAGATCGTGTTCGACAGCTTCGCACAGAATAAAGGCAGCATACAGATCAAAAGATAGTCCACTGTTTCCAGTGTTCCCGCCGCCCACGGCGCATAAGCCACCCAGATAACCAACGGGCAGGCCAACCAGCTCAACACGCTAAATCCAGCACCAACCGGCAGTACTTTTGCTTCGTACACAAAGCTGATGCGGCTGAATTCCCGCATGGCGTCCACAACACTTTTGTTCTTCATACCGCCTACGCCATAAGCGCGAAAGGTCTGTATGCCGGACACATATTCCACAATGCTCGAAACATTTTCCGCACAAATCGCGTTCTTCTCATTTCCATATTTTCGCACCATGCGGAAAGAAAACCACAAGCTCGGGATCAATAAAAGATCTGCTGCGAGCAGGATTATTCCAGCCGGAACATAGATTGTCATGACAAAGGCGACGAGCATCAGCGAAAGCGAAAAACTTTTGGCCAGATCCCCAATTTTGTGAGTCAGGATTTTTTCGTAGTTATTGACATCGCTTGTGATGATGTTGATATAATCGCCGGTGCCGCCTATTGTAAACCGATAAAGCGGGATGCGCTTCAAATGATCGCCCATAAAAAGGCGGATATTCTTGCTGACTTCTGCGCCGCCAATCTGCGCTTTGGTATAGCCGTAGCTGTAGATCAGGATGCGAAGAAGAAAAATCCCGACTATCATGCCTGTCAAAACCAGCACGCGGTTCATATCAAACTGCCCTGACCACAAAAACTGCATCACCGAATACAGCAGCATAAACAAGCTGCCGGAAAGCAGCCCTTCAAGGACGGTTCCGCCGACACCAATATAGAAATTGCGGTTCTTATTTAGAACATCATGGCCCAGGCCACCCTCTCTGCCAGCTGCGCTGGCATTCACCTTGTTCTCACGCATGCTGCTCGCCTCCTTCCAACTGGTATGTGATATTCCGAGCCGTTTCGTAGTCCGCCCAGGCTTTTCTGTAGTACGCGTTGTTCTTTCGAACTTCCTCGTGAGTGCCTACGCAGGTGATCGTATGATTTTCCACCACGGCTACGCGATCGCACATTTTCAAAGCGCTCAAACGATGCGCGACGACAATGACCGTTTTACCCTCACAGAGATTTTCAATGGCCTTATCGATCTCCATTTGATTTTCCGGGTCTGAGGCGCTTGTGGCCTCGTCCAAGATCAAAATGGGCGCATCTTTCAGGATCGCGCGCGCGATCGCGATCCGCTGTTTTTCGCCACCGGAAAAGTGGGAGCCAAAGCTGCCCACCTTCGTGTCATAGCCCTGTGGCAGAGACATGATGAACTCATCAATCTGTGCCTTTTTTGCGGCCGCGCGCACCTCTTCCAGCGTGGCATTTGATCCCATGCGAATATTTTCGAGCACACTGTCGCGGGTGAGAAAGGTCTTTTGGAATACAATGGCGACATTTTTCAGAATGGTATCATAGTCAAGCTCCTTGACATTCTTCCCGCCGATCAGCACCTCGCCTTCCTGTACATCATAGAAGCGAGAGATCAGCTCGATCACTGTGCTTTTCCCAGCGCCGGAGCGCCCCACAAGCGCCATGCGTTCGCCGTCGTGTATTTTAAGATTGACGCCTTTCAGCACATCGGTTTTTCCATCGTCCTCTCTGGCTCCTCCGGAGCCATCCACCTTGTAAGAAAAGCGTACATTCCGCAGTTCAATGTTATGATGTTTAGGAAAATCTGTGCCGCCTCTATAAACAGGAATGTCCAGAATCTCTTTGGTTTTCGTCACAGCATTCAACACATTGGCGAAATTTGTACCCAATTCCTGCAACGGCCGGATTTCCGTCAGATACATAGAACCCACATAGACGAACAGCAGAAACGCGCTGGCTGTGAGCGATCCTTTCAGGAAAAACATCCCGCCTATCGGCACCAGAAATAGCATGCCACATTCGATAACAACAATAAACGCTGCATACGGAGGGCCCATCCGCCGAGCGGTTTCATTCCACATGGCGTTTTCCTCACGGATCGCGCCGGAAAATTTCTGGAAGGATTTGCTTCCCATATTATAAGCTTTGATCAGCTTCATGCCGTTGATGTACTCGATCATCACCGCATTCAGCGCGGTAATGGACTGATTGGCGCGGGCCATCAGATCGTCAGTGTTCTTGAACATCAGACCCATCATCACGACAGCAAGAACCAGCGGCACCAACGAGATCAAAGCCAGCGGCACATTAACTGTCATCAGGTAAATAAAAATGACGATCGGCCCCACCAGATAACACACAAGTTCAGGAAGATTATGCGCCAAAAACAGCTCCAGCTTTTCAATGTCTTCATTCAAAACCGTTTTAATATCTCCTGTGCAGCGCTCATTTAATGCGCCCAACGGCACGTGCGCCATGTGTTCCGCTACCATGCAGCGCACTTTAAACAGCGCACCGTAAGCCCCCTTGTGAGACGCCACGCCAGAAGCGCCGAACAGCACAAACCGCAGCGTAACAGCGGCTGCGATCAGCGCCACAATCTGCACGACCAGTTCTTGTGTGCAAGCCCGATTAAACATGGCATCCATCAACCGGTAAATCCCAATGTAGGGAACAATAATGCACAGGCCGCTGAGTGCCGAAAGAACAATCGCCAAATACAACCATATTTTCTGCTCACCAGCCCATTGAAGCAGCAATGCCACTCTGTTTTCTTTGTTCTTTTTCATTACTCATCTCTTCTTTCCATCTAAACTGCTGATCGCTTCCTGGTCATTCCCCTTGACAGAAAACAGCGCTCTCAATTTCGGGAGGGCATCTATTGTTACGGGAACATCATCAGGCATCTCGCCTTCGTCAAAATGCAGAACACGAGAGCACGTGCGGCAGACAAATTCAAAATCATGGGTGACAACGAAGATGATCTTCCCCATGTCGGAAAGCCTACGGATCAGCCCCGCCACCTGAGTCATGCTGTCAAAGTCCAGGCCACTGGTCGGTTCATCAAAAACGAGCAGATCTTTCTCACAGATCATGCTGACGGCGACGGCCAATCGCTGCTTTTGTCCTCCGGAAAGCGTATTCGGATGGCGGGCCCGGTATGAGAAAAGCTCCAGCTCTTCCAACGTCGCACGCACCAATGCTTGATCAGCCGCGCGGATGCCAAAGGAACACTCTGCTTCCACACTGTCGGCGAAAAGCTCGTAGCCAACATCCTGCATCACCATATAGGAGCGTTTCAGCCTTTCTTTGTGCGCCATCGGTCTGCCTTCCCAGAGGAAATCTCCTTCACAGTCTTTGTGCAGCCCGCAAAGAGCGCGAGAAAAAGTCGTTTTCCCGGCGCCGTTATGGCCGACAACGGCGATCACCTCCCCTCTTCCGGCGGAAAATGTGACATCATGTAGAATGATCCGCTTTTTATAGCGAAGCGTCACATTTTGCAAGGTCAACACCGACGCAGGCGCAATTGAACAGATTTCCGGTGGAAAAACCGTTCTCAGATCCACTGCCCGTAGCCCCATGCGCACACGCTCCTGATCTGACAGCTGACGGAATTCATCCGGAGTATACATTCCTTCGATCCGTCCATTTTCCAGATAAACGATTCGGTCAACCAAATCCATCAGATAGTACAGCCGGTGTTCTGCGATCAGGATCGTTTTTCCCTGGCGCTTTATCAACTGCAAATGTTCCGCGAGTTCCCGAATCGATGTCATGTCAAGATTGGAAGATGGTTCATCCAGCAGATAAATCTGCGGGTTCATGGCATAGACAGATGCGAAAGCGATCTTCTGCTTTTCGCCGCCAGACAGCTCAAAGATATTTCTCTGCCGCAGCTCTTGAATATGCAGATCTTCCGCCGTCTGTACCACACGCCCGGCAATCTCCAGCGGTGGACGCGCCGCATTTTCGAGACCAAAGGCGATCTCGCTGTCGGTGTCCACATTGAAAAACTGTGTCCGCGGATTTTGAAAAACAGAACCGACCTTCGCAGCGATCTGATACATCGGGAGCTTTGCGATTTCCTGACCATCCACCAGCACACGTCCATGAAGCGTTCCCTGATAAAACTGCGGGATCAACCCGTTCACCAGCCTTGTGATCGTCGTCTTTCCACAGCCGCTGCGGCCACAAAACAGAACACATTCTCCGTCGCTGGTTTTCAGATTGATGTCAGAAAGCCCGCCATGATCCTGCCCTGGATGGCCCAGGCCATCCTCTCTGCCAGCTTCGCTGGCTTTCACCTTGTGGCCCAGGCCATCCTCTTTGGCTCCTTCGGAGCCATTCACCTTATACGAAAACGATACATTTTCAAATTCGATCAACGGGTCACACCTCCCCGCACACAGAGCTCAACAATCAAAAATGCAACGCCCAGAGCCATCACACACCAATCGCTGGCTCCACATTTTATCTGGACAAGGCAGGTACGGGGATTGGGATTTTCAATCCCACGCGTGATAGAAGCAATGGAAAGTTCATCCGCCGCTTTCGAAGCCGCCATCAAGAGTGGCACATAAATGCATTCCACCGTCATGCCCGGATGCAGCAAAAAGCCCGCCAGTGAGGGTGAAACATCCCTCATCCGCATGGCATCTTTGATATAGCGCCAGTCCTCCCCAATGGTCGGGAGATAGCGCAGCATGACCGCCAGGGGAATGACCAGCTTTTTCGGCGCATGGACACGGTTCATCGCCGACAGAAATTCGTTGACTTTCGTTGTTTTCAAGATGATCCCAGCCAACATTCCACAAGCGTAGACTTTGTGGAA
Source organism: uncultured Peptococcaceae bacterium (assembly GCA_900552455.1). GTDB lineage: Bacteria > Bacillota > Peptococcia > Peptococcales > Peptococcaceae > UMGS1590. The sequence continues at coordinate 106,321 of URZX01000002.1, forward strand.
CAAGCCCAAAAAGGCAACGAACATTGTGCGCAGTGTGCCCGTCAGTTCTGCCATGATCCAGACTGTCAACAGACAGACGAGCGCATAAAAGCAGACTGCTTTCATGACATATTTCCACTTTCCAAAGAAGGCTCCCAGCACGGCGATCAGCACGACAAGCGCAAATTGGTATGCAAGCGCGGGCGCAAACATGGACGCCAGCACACAAATCAAAATCAGAAAAAGTTTGGTTCGCGGATCAAGCCAAAGCCCCTGCTTCTGACGCTGGCCGCTCATGCTGTGATGCCTGCTTTTTCAAACTGCTTTTTGAGAAGCTTGCAACCCACGAAGGCGCTGATCGCAGATGTAATGAGAACGGCAGCGAACATCGCGACCAGGATGCCGGTATTCGCGGTTGCCTGCATGGTGTCTATATAGCTCTGCTCGGTTCCATTTCCTAACATGGTCTGTGCCCAGCCGTTCGGATCAACAAAGAAAAGGATGTAGGTTCCTGTGCTGCCAAGCGAAAATAAAATGTATGCCAGGCTGTTGAGCTTTTTGCTCCTGTATTTTCCTGCTCCAGCAACAAAATCAGCGACGATCGCCATAAGCAGATAGCCCAGCACAAAAGCCCAGTGCATCCCAGTCACAAACCAGAGAATACCAATCACAACGCCCATGATAGAAAGGCTCCAACGTTTCTGGACCTTTGCGATCATCAGCAAAAACGCCGGTCCGGCCAACAAACCACTTCCAGCAGGCATGAAAAAAGTCAGCACAGGATTTGTTGCGAAAAACATGCCACCAATTAAAATGAAGACAAACACCAGTGCTGTAAAAATCCCTGTCGTTACCAGATCCTTTACCGATAGTCCTTTGTTCATAGAATTTGCTCGATTACTCATATTGATCCTCCTAATCTGTATTATCTTGACGCGACAAATGATTTGTGATAGCTTTTAATTAGATATCGCTAATCATCGTTTAATACAGTACGCTACCATTAACCAACATGCAATGGGTTCCAACGATGTTCGTCTGATCCTTTCATACGTCCGTCCAATCGTTGTGGCCAAGCCACCTTTTCCGCCTCCTTCGGAGGCATTCACCTTGTGGCCCAGGCCACCCTCTCTGCCAGCTTCACTGACATTCACCTTGCACAAAGGAGGCGCTCTGCTATGTCAGAAATCATCGACCATTTTTTTTGCGCCGATGCTCATCCGAAATGGCTTCATCCATGATCCAGACAACCAGCAATACGGCAGCATGGGTGATTGCTGGAAACTCTCACCCGAGATCGGTGAAGGCACTTACTGGACCTATGGCCAGAAAGATCTCTATGACATCAAGATCCACAATTTTTCTTTTCGGGAAGATTATCTTCTGGAATTTTCCCTGCCAAATTATCTGAACATCGCCCGCTACGATTCTATCTCCGGAGAAGAATTATCTCCCTATCGCCGTCTCTCCGCCGGTTGCATCAAAACTTATATCGGAGGGTCCTCGCCATACAAGGCTTTAATCCACAAGAACATTCCTGTGCGCTCCATCGGAATCGGGATCGCGCCGGCCTATTATGAGGATTATTTGAAAAAGCTGTATCCGGAAACACAACTCGATCCAATCACTGCTTTTCGCAAGATTGATGAGACGACAGATTTTCCGGAAATGTCACAGTTGCTCACTGAAATCCGAGATTATCGCGGAGAAGGACTCGCTGCAAAGCTTTTTTACGAAGGAAAAGTTGCTGAAGCAGTTTCGCTGGTTGTGGCGTTTCAGCTGAAATATCCGGATAAACAACCACGCATACTCTCGCAACAAGACATAGACAGCGTCCGAACCGTTGCCGCATATCTCAACGATCATTATGCTGCAGATATTCCTCTGGAAAGACTGGCTCAGATTGCCTGCATGGGCACAACAAAACTAAAAAGCTGCTTCAAAAATTACTATCATTGCACCATCACGGAATATATTCAACAGCGACGCATGAGTCAGGCGGAATATTTATTGGCAAGCTCAGAACTCTCCATCGGTCAGATCGCACAAACGGTTGGCTATTCGACTTCCAGCCGATTCGCAACGCTATTTCGCAAAAGTACAGGACTGCTACCGAGGGAATATAGAAAAGCCACGCAACAGAAATGATCCGCGCATCCCCCAAAATTCCATCACACGCAAAAAGGTCCAGAACCAAGATAACGGTTCTGGACCTTTTCATTTACACCAATTCTTTCAGATAACGGCCGGTGATGCTTTCAGGGTTTGCAGCAACATCCTCTGGCGTACCGGCTGCGACGATGCGGCCGCCGCTTTCTCCGCCGCCGGGGCCCATGTCGATGATATAATCGCTGTTTGCGATCATGTCGAGGTCGTGCTCGATGACGACGACGGTCGCGCCCTGATCGATGAGACGCTGGAAAATGGTGATCAGTGTGCGCACGTCCAGCGGATGCAGGCCGATGGTTGGCTCGTCGAAGACGAAGACAGCGTCGCTTTGCTCACGGCCCATTTCGGCAGCGAGTTTGAGCCGCTGCGCTTCGCCGCCGGAGAGCGCAGGCGTGCCTTCGCCGAGGGTGAGATAGCCAAGGCCCAGATCGCTCAAGGTTTGCAGCCGTTCGTGCGCTTTTTTCAGATCCTTTGTCTGCGCCAGCGCTTCGTCAACGGTGAGGGCGAGCAACTCTGGCAAGGAACGCGCGTCAGCGGCGTCTGCTCCCTTTGGCGTGCGCTTGATGCGCTCGGCGGTCTCACTGTAGCGGCTGCCACCGCAGACGGGACAGGTGATCTCCACGTCTGGCAGAAACTGCACGTCCATGGTGATCTGTCCGGTGCCGTCGCACTCGCTGCAGCGCAAACGCCCGGTGTTATAAGAAAAATCGCCGGCTTTCCAGCCTGCTTCCTTGGCTTGCGGAATGCGCGCATAGGCACGGCGCAATTCGTCCATCACACCAGCGTAGGTGGCGACGGTGGAGCGCACGTTGGTGCCAATCGGGGTGGCATCGATGAGATTGATGCGGCGGATGCCTTCGGCTTCGATGCTGCGCACATGTGCTGGCGGCGCTGTCTCGCTCGTCAGCGCCTGCAGAGCGGGCACGAGGCTTTCGAGGATGAGCGTCGTTTTACCGCTGCCAGAAACGCCGGTGACGCAGGTGAGCCGGCCTTTCGGGATCTCGAGCGCCAACGCGCGGACTGTGTGCAGCGGCGTGGTTTCGAGATGGATGCGCCCACTCATGAATAGTCTGGCGGCAGACACACGCTCACGTGCGTGTACGTTTTCACCGCGAAGAAACGGTCCGATCAACGAGCGCGGATCTGCTGCCACTTCCGCAACGGTTCCCTGGCTGATCAGTTGTCCACCATTCACGCCGGCACCGGGGCCAAGCTCGATGAGATGATCACTGGCAGCGAGCACGCGTGCATCGTGATCCACGAGGACGACGGAATTTCCATGGGCGAGCAGATCATCGATGACGCCCAGAAGCCCATCGACATTCACCGGATGCAGCCCGATCGACGGCTCGTCGAGCACATAGAGCACGCCTGTTGTGCGATTGCGCACGGCCCGCGCCAGCTGCACGCGCTGACGCTCGCCGGTAGAAAGAGTGCTCGATGCGCGATCCAGCGCCAGATAGCCGAGGCCAAGATCGAGCAGGCGTTTTACAGTGTGCAGAAACGTGTCACAGATCGTCTCCGCCATCTCGCGCATATTCGCCGGCATCTGCTCCGGCACTGCCTGCACCCACGGAACGAGCGCATCGAGCGTCATCTGTGACACTTCCGCCAGATTTTTGCCGCAGAGTCGTGGCGCACGCGCAGCCTCGGACAATCGCGATCCGCCGCAGTCCGGACAGATGTCCTGCTTGAGAAATTTCTCCACACGCTTCATGCCCTTGTCGTCTTTGACCTTCGCCAGCGCATTTTCCACAGTGTAAACAGCATTGTAATAGGTAAAATCCAGCTCGCCAGCCTGGTTAGAATTTTTATTGTGATAAAAGATGTGGCGTTTTTCTGCCGGACCATGGAAAACGACGTCCCGCTCCTGCGGCGAAAGTTCCGAGAACGGCACATCGGTGCGCACGCCCATTTCCCGGCAGACATCCGTCATCAGCGACCACATCAGCGAATTCCACGGCGCCACTGCGCCCTCATCGATCGAAAGCGATTCATCCGGCACAAGGGTCGATTCATCCACTGTGCGCACAATGCCCGTGCCGCTACATGTCGAGCAAGCACCTTCGCTGTTGAAGGCCAGACTCTCAGCGCCAGGCGGCATAAATTCCACACCACAGACCGGACAAACCACGGCTTTGCCAAGTGCCACGTCCGGCGTTGGATTCAGATAATGTCCGTTCGGACAACGATGGCTGGCCAGGCGCGAGAACATCAGCCGCAGGCTGTTCAAGAGCTCTGTCGACGTGCCAAAAGTGCTGCGGATTCCTGGCACCGCTGGTCGCTGTCTGAGCGCGAGCGCTGCTGGCACATTGTCGATCTCGTCAAGCTGCGCCGCCTGCGCGATCGTCATGCGCCGTCTGGTGTATGTCGAGAGGGATTCCAGATAACGCCGCGAACCCTCGGCATAGAGCACGCCCAACGCCAGCGACGATTTTCCGCTACCGCTGACACCAGCGATCCCCACCAGCTTGCCCAGTGGAATATCCACATCCAGATTTTTCAGATTGTGCACCCGCGCCCCACGCACAATGATGTGATCAGGCGCTTTATGTTTCAGTGTCATTGTGACGCCTCCTTTGCACCCTCTATTGTACCATCTCCGCTAAAATGCAGACAAGCCCACGCCAGAATCCCGGCGTGAGCCTGTGTTGTTTTATGAAGCCACGGTCTCGCCGTGCCAGTCCTTGATGCCGCCAAATTCGATGACATTCGTATAGCCCTGATCTGCCAGCTTTTGCGCAGCCTCTTTGCTGCGATTGCCGCTGCGGCAGTAAACGAGGATGATCTGATCCTTATCCGGCAGCTCCGCGATCGGTTCTTCGCCAATCTCCTCATTCGGCACGTTGATCGCGCCAGGAATGTGCGCTTCCGCGTATTCCTCCGGCGTGCGTACATCGAGCACGATCTCATCGTCATAATCCGCCATCAGCTGCGCCGCCTTTTCGCTCGACACCTGCGTGTATCCTGCCGAGTCCAGACTCGTGCAACCAGCAAGCAGCAGCGCCAGACAGAGCGCAGCAAGGATTTTCTGTATGTTCTTCGTCATTTCGACGCTCCTTTCTCTCTTTCAAGCCTTTCTGCTCCCAGTATAAAAGAGTTACTTCCCGTCGTCAATCCACCAAAAAACGGATGGCCGAAGCCATCCGTTGGTCGTTCAGTTTTTCCCCAGCAGGATCTTTGCGATCGTCACCTGCTGCTTGTGTGGAATGCCGCTGCCGCCGTAAAAGATCGTAAAGTGCACACTTCCCGGCGGGATTTCTCGCATGCAGTCGTTGAGCGCGTCCAGATTGCGCCCGTAATGCGCTGGAAAATTGAGCCGCGCTGCGATGTCGTCGTGAAAGTCCGCAATGCTCGCGTATTTGCTGAAATCAATGATGATCTCCTGCATCATTCATCATCTCCGTACAAATGTTCAAAGCTGTTGTAGTGGTCCTCTGTGTAATAGATGTTGCCGTCGTTCGAGTAGACAATGCGCTTGCCGTTGCGATTTCCCGATTCGTAATCGATGTCGCACTCGTGGTATTCGCGACCAGGTTCGTCTGGCAGCACGCCTTCATAGTTGCCGTAGTAGTCGCCGCCGATGGACATGCCCGGTGCCACCTCGTCGAGTGTGCCTTCGCTCTTCCAGCCAAGGTCGTAGGCTTCATCTTTCGTGATATAATTCTCCGGCAGATGGCCATAGGTGTGGATGTAAAGCGCCACCTCATCCTTCGAGGTGTAGCTGCCGTCTTCTGCGATCGCCGGCTGACTGTCGCCGCTCGAAGCGGAATCTGTCGGCGCGCAGGCGGTAAACATTCCCAGCGACAACATCAGCGTCAACAGCAGTGCTAGAATTTTCTTTGTCAGTTTCATGAATCTGTCCTCTTTCTTTACTCGTTTAATAAGGTGTGAAGCATGGTTTCCAGCACCTGCGAAAACTGCACACTGTCTTCATATTGCGGATGATGTCCGCAACCTTCGATCAGTTGCATCTCTTTCTTTGGTGCAAAGATTGCGTCATAATAATCTGCTGAATATTTCACCGGCGTCGTCCAGTCGTCCGTGCCGGAAATAAATCCAACCGGAATCTGATAGGTGAGTCCAAAGTCTCGCACATCCACGCTCAACGCATCATCAAACAAATTTTCATTCAGCGCCACGAAATTTTCCACGCTGCATAGCTGTGTCAAAAACCAGCGCACATCGTCGAAGCCCAGATACGGTGATTTCGCAGCCAGCCACAGCAAATTCTGATCGGCTTTCTCCGCGTGATGGTAGGCGCTGGTCTGCTGCCGTAGCGCCAGCATATTCATCACCGTTTTATCTCGCAGAAATTCCTGACAGGCAGCGTCCATCCTCGAGACATCTTCTCCACTTGCCAACGCACGCTGCCGCGCATCTTCGTAGCTGTAGAGCTCGCTTTCAAACGTCACCAGTTGGCCCACGCCGATGTACGCTGTCACCCGCTCTGGATGATCGAGCGCATAGCGACTGCCCACCGCTGTACCATAGGAATGGCCAACGAGGATCACCTTGTCCTGCCCAAAACGCTCGCAGAGATAAGCGATGAGCGCGTCCAGATCCTTCTGAGTCTGCGCAAAAGTCGCAGTGTTGTTCTGAGGATCGTCCTCTCTGTTTCGGAAATAAGTTCTGCCACAGCCGCGTTGGTCCCAGTTGACAAAAGTATACTCATCGAGGAGCTGATCTTGAAAAACATAATTCGTATAGGCATCCGGCCCAGCCGGACCACCATGCAGCCAGATGATCACGGGATTATCCACATCATTGCCACGGATCAACAGATATTGTTCCTGTCCATCCAGCGGCACATAGATTTCCTCGTCGATACCACGATGCGGATCGATCGCATTGCTCTGCGTTGTCACCATGCGCGCCACGCCAACGACAATCACCACAAGAACGAGCAAACCAGCGATGACAATGGCACCCCACTTTGCAACGTGAAGAATCACTGAAAGAAATTTGCGCGTGTTTTTTCTCATCATCGCGTTCCTTCGCTCAGGCCATTCCCAGCGCCGGCATCAAAAAGCCAAGCAGCGCGGCAATGAGAAGACCAGGCAATATGTTGACCGTGTTGATCTCTTTGATGCCAGCCGTCGTAATACCAATGGCCATAATCATGATGCCACCGGCGGCGCTCATGTAACTGACGACGAGATCAGTGAGCACGGGCGAAAGCAAGCCGGCGAGGAGCGTCAGCGCGCCCTGGTAAAGAATGACGGCGACGGCTGAAAAGGCGACGCCGATCCCCAGTGTGGAGCCGAGCACGATGGCCATGATGCCGTCGAGCACGGATTTTGTGAAGAGGATGCTGTAGTTCTGGTTCAGCCCTGCTTCAAAGGAACCGACGATGGCCATGGCACCGACGCAGAAGAGCAAACTGGCGCTGACGAAGCCATCGACAAAACGGGCGTCGTCCACCTTGGCGATCTGCTTCACGCGCACGCCAAGGTTGTCGAGATGGCGGTCGAGCTGGCAGAAATGGCCGATCACTGTGCCGATCGCGATCGAAAGCACGATCACGATGTCGTTTGAAACGTCGAGCACCATGCGCAAGCCGACGACGACGATACAGATCCCAAGCGCCTGCATCAGCAGTGTGCGCAGTCTGTCAGGAAATCCTCGCTGCAGAAAATTACCCAGCAGCGCGCAGGCGATGACGACTGCTGCGTTGACCAAGGTTGCTATCATCTTCCATCATCCTTCGTTCGTTATTTTGTAGTCACTGAACTATTATAGCACAGATTCTGTGCCGGACGCAAAAAACCGAGGCCCATTTCTGAGCCTCGGCTGGAGGTGTTTAATTGTTGTCGTCTTCATCGTCGTCGGTGAAGAGGTCTTTCATCTTGTCGAAGAAGCCCTTGTCTTCTTTCTTCTTCTCTGTTCGCCTCGCGCCCTTGGCGGATTGGCCGTCGAAGCGGTCGAGAGAATCGGCGAGCTTTTCAAAGAGCTGACGCTGCTCGTCGGTGAGATTTTTTGGCGTTTCGACGATGACAGTCACATACTGATCGCCTTTGCCGTAGCTGCGCATGCCCTTGACGCCTTTTCCTTTGAGGCGGAAGCGCGCGCCGCTCTGTACACCGGCCGGAATCGTGAATTTGATGCGGCCTTCGAGGGTTGGCACTTCGATCTCGTCGCCAAGCGCTGCCTGAGCGACGTTGATCTTTTGTTCCATATAGATATCGGTGTCGTCGCGGGTGAAGATCTCATGCGGACGCACACGGATATAGATGTAGAGATCGCCGGATGGGCCGCCGTTTTCACCGGCTTCGCCCTCGCCGGCCATGCGCAGGCGGGTGCCGTTGTCGACGCCAGCAGGCACATTGACCTCCAGGGTTTTCGATTCACGCTTGCGGCCTGTGCCGCCGCAATCTGGACATTTTTCCTTGATGACCTTGCCGCGCCCGCCACATTCCGGGCAGGTGGTCTGGGTCTGCATGCGGCCGAACGGTGTCTGCTGCATGCTGGTGACGCGGCCTGTGCCGTGACAACGGCTGCAGGTTTCCGCGCTGGTGCCAGGCTTTGCGCCTGAGCCGCCGCAGGTGGAGCAAGTCACCCAACGATCGACGGTTATCGTCTTCTTGCAGCCAAAGACAGCATCTTCAAAGGAGAGCGTCAGATCATAGCGCAGGTCTGCGCCCTGACGCGGACTGTTGGCCTGCGCACCGGCGCTACCGCCGCCTCCGAAGAACATGTTGAAAATATCGCCAAGGTCTCCGAAATCGGCTGAGCCGCCAAATCCGCCGCCTCCGAATCCACCGAATCCGCCGGCGCCGAAGTTTGGCGCATCGTGGCCAAACTGATCGTACTGCTGGCGTTTTTCGGCGTTCGAGAGAACATCGTAGGCTTCGTTGATCTCCTTAAACTTTGCTTCTGCGTCTTTGTCACCTGGGTTGACATCGGGGTGATATTTGCGCGCAAGCTTGCGGAACGCTTTCTTGATGTCCGCGTCGCTGGCGTTTTTATCAACCCCGAGCACCTCATAGTAATCGCGCTTTTCAGCCATTATTTATTGTCGTCCACTTCGGTGAAATCGGCATCATAGGTTCCGTCGCTGTTCTGACCCTGTGCCTGTGCATCCTGGCCAGCCTGCTGCTGAGCGGCTGCCTGGGCGTACATTTTTTCGCTGACTTTATAGATGGCGTTGGTGAGCGCTTCGCTCTTCGCCTTGATCTCTTCGGTGTTATCGCTATCGATGACGGCACGGAGATCGGCCTGGGCTTTTTCGATGGCTTCCTTATCTGCTGCATCCACAGCGTCGCCGGCATCCTTGAGCACCTTTTCGCTCTGGAAGAGGAGTGCGTCGGCATTGTTCTTGGTGTCGACTTTTTCCTTCATCTTCTTGTCGGCTTCAGCATTCATTTCTGCATCCTTGACCATGCGATCGATTTCTTCATCGGAAAGCCCGCTGTTGGACTGGATGGTGATACGCTGGCTCTTGCCGGTGCCTTTATCCTTGGCAGAGACATTGACGATACCGTTGGCGTCAATGTCGAAGGTGACTTCAATCTGTGGGATGCCACGTGGAGCTGGTGGAATGTCCATGAGGCTGAAACGACCGAGGGTCTTGTTGTCCTTCGCCATTTCACGTTCGCCCTGGAGCACGTGAATGTCGGTCGAAGTCTGATTGTCCGCTGCAGTGGTGAAGACCTGGCTGCGGGAAACTGGGATGGTGGTGTTACGTTCCACGATCTTGGTCATGACGCCGCCGAGGGTTTCAATACCGAGGGACAGTGGCGTAACGTCCAGAAGGACAACGTCCTTGACTTCGCCGACGAGCACGCCGCCCTGGATGGCTGCGCCGATGGCGACGCATTCGTCAGGGTTGATGCCCTTGAATGGTTCTTTGCCGGTGAGTTTCTTGACAGCATCCTGAACGGCTGGGATTCGGGTAGAACCGCCGACGAGGATGACCTTGTCGATGTCGCCAGCAGAAAGACCAGCGTCGGAAAGTGCCTGACGGGATGGGCCCATGGTTTTTTCAACGAGGTCTGCGGTCAGTTCGTCGAATTTTGCACGGGAAAGGGTCAGATCCAGATGCTGTGGCTGACCGTTGCCGTCCATGGTGATGAATGGCAGGTTGATGTTCGAGGTGGTGACGGTGGAAAGTTCCATCTTTGCTTTTTCAGCAGCTTCTTTCAGACGCTGCATGGCGGTCTTGTCGCCGCTGAGATCGATGCCGGTCTGGCTCTTGAATTCAACGATGGCCCAATCGATGATCTTCTTGTCGAAGTCGTCGCCGCCGAGGCGGTTGTTGCCGCTGGTAGCGAGAACTTCGAAGATGCCGTCGCCGATCTCGAGCAGAGAAACGTCGAAGGTACCGCCACCGAGGTCGAAGACGAGGATCTTCTGATCGGTGTTGTCTTTGTCGACGCCGTAAGCCAGAGCGGCTGCGGTTGGTTCGTTGATGATGCGGAGCACATCGAGGCCGGCGATCTTACCAGCGTCCTTGGTTGCCTGGCGCTGGCTGTCGCTGAAGTATGCAGGAACGGTGATGACTGCCTGGGTGACGGTTTCACCGATGTAGGCTTCTGCATCTGCTTTCAGCTTCTGCAGGATCATCGCAGAAATTTCCTGTGGGGTGTACTGTTTGCCGCCGAGGGTGGCTTTATAATCAGAGCCCATGTGGCGCTTGATGCTGGCAACGGTGTTGTCAGGATTGGTGATGGCCTGACGCTTTGCGACCTGGCCGACGAGACGTTCGCCGCTGTTGTTCAGACCAACGACGGATGGTGTGGTGCGGTTGCCTTCGCTGTTAGGGATGACGACTGCTTCGCCACCTTCCATGACTGCCACACAAGAGTTTGTAGTCCCTAAGTCAATACCAATTACTTTTCCCATTGTAATATTCCTCCTAAAAATCTATCAATAAAAGATGGTGGTTGTTTATTTATTACCCGTCACACGGCAAACCGTTGGACGGATGACTTTTTCTTTGAATTTGTAGCCTGCACGCAGCTCGTCGAAAACGGTGTTGGCTGGCTGCGATTCGTCGTCCACGACCATGATCGCTTCGTGGAAGTTTGGATCGTATTCCTGGCCGATGGCTTCGATGCGTTCCAGACCTGCCTTGGTGAGACAGTCGAGAAGCTGCTTCTGCACTTTCTCGAACCCTTCCTGGAAAGCCTTCACGCTCTCTTCAGAATCTGCCGGCGGATTTTTCAGCGCCAGCTCAAAGCTGTCGAGCACCGGCAGAAGTTCTTTCACAAGGGTCATCGTGCCATATTTGGCGATGTCCTCTTTTTCTGTGGTGGTGCGGCGCTTAAAGTTGTCAAAATCTGCCAGGAGACGCAGATAACGCTTGTTGAGTTCTTCGTAGGCACTGTTGTTTTCGGCGGGAGCTTCCGCTTCTTCTGCGACCTCAACCTCAGGTTCGGTGGTTTCTTCCGGCGCCTGTTCCTCGGTCTGAGGATCCTTGGCCTGTTCTTGTTCTGTCATTCACAGCACTCCTTACTAATACTTTTCTTCAAATATCGCCAGCCCTGCGCTGCTCTGCCAATCGCCATCGTGAGCGACGACGGTGGAGAGGGCATTTTTGCGGGCTTCGTTTTTTTCCAATCGCGTGAACAGCTGCTCAAATCCGCTGAGCACCGCTTCGACCATGGCCACGCACTTGATATAGTTCATGCGCTTTGGCCCGATGAGCGCCAGATGGCCGACATTTTTGCCGACGCTGTAGCTGCCGACGACCATGCTGCAGGCGCTGATCTCTGACGCGCTGTTCTCGTCGCCGATGCGGATCGTCAGGCCCTTCTCCGGCAGATTGTCAAAGAAGGTGGCCACTTCGTCGTCATCGCTGAACGCTCTGAGCAGCGAACGCAGGAGCTCAAGATCCTGGAACTCTGCAAAGGAAAGCATATTCAGCGCACCTTCGACGATGACCTCTTTCTGCTGGCGTCTGCTGAGGATCTCGTTTAGGATATCCAGAAGATCGTGGACAAAGCTCGAGGCTGTGCCCATCTGGTCGACGAGGAATTCGATCAGCGGTCTGTGCCAGTGGGCCACGGAAAGTCCGCGCAGATAATGGCTGAGCACGCCGTTGACCACGTTCAGCTCCTTCGGGCCGAAGCCTTCTGGCAGATCGATGAGACGCTGCTCGACGCGTTCGTCGTCGGTGACGACCACCATGAGGCCACGCTCCGGCATCAGGTAGATCAGATCGAGCATCGAGAGCAACGGTTTTGTGATCTCTGCCTCCGGCACCACGAGCATCGCTGTGTAGCCGGTGACGTCTGCCATGTGTCTGAGGATGGCGTGCATGCGCTCGCCGTCGAGGCTGGCCTGGCTGCGGATGTAATCGTACAGCTGCTTTTCATCGCTGTAAGAGCGCTGGGCGCGGAACATCAACCGGTCCACATAGTAGCGGTAGCCGACGTCTGTCGGGATGCGTCCCGCTGAGGTGTGCGGCTGCACAATGTAGCCCATCTCCTCGAGATCGCTCATCTCGTTGCGGATCGTCGCCGAGCTGAAACCGATGTCGTATTTTTTGGAGATGGTGCGCGAGCCGACCGGCTCTGCTGTATCTATGAAATCTGTGACAATCGCTGCTAGAATTTTTTCTTTTCTCTCATCTAACATGCTCTCGCCTCCTTATTAGCACTCTTTTCTCTCGAGTGCTAACTCTGTACTTAGGATACATCCTAAGCCGCGAATTGTCAATAGAATCGCCAAAAAAATCCGCTCGCCGCCAGAAATTCTCGCCAGCGCGCGCAAAAAAAATCGACCGCCCGTCGCCTGAGATTTTTCCCAGGCAACGGGCGGTCGTGAAAAATTTTCAGCCAACGAGTCGTTTTGCGCGGCGCTCTGCTTCTGCAATGATGCGCTCGACGTCGAGCGTCTGATATTCGCCGTGCTTGTAAAGGCAATCGCCCTGCACGAAAACGCTGTCGATGTCGCTCTGCTGCGCAGCGTAGGCAACATTGCTCACAGCGTCGTGATGCGGCACGTTCCACGGCTGATCAAGCTTGTAGAGCACGAGATCGGCGCGCTTGCCGACGGCGATGCTGCCGATGGCGTCGTCCCAGCGCAGCGCTTTTGCGCCGTTCACGGTCGCCAGACGCAGCGCATCGCGCGCACCAACGGCTTGCGCATCGTAGTTGCGGATCTTGTGGATGAGCGCAGCCACCTGCAGCTCGCGGTGCATGCTCATGATGTTGTTCGAGGATGCGCCGTCGGTGCCGAGACCGACAACGACACCAGCGCGCTCGAGATCCTCGACGCGGCAGATGCCGCTGGCGAGCTTGAGATTGCTGATCGGATTGTGCGCAGCTGCAACGCCGTGACGCGCATAGATCGCGATGTCCTCATCTGTGAGCCAGACGCTGTGGGCAGCGAGGGTTGGCACATCGAGCACGCCGAGGCTTTCCAGCCAGGCTGCCGGCGTCATGCCATATTTTCCCTGGATGAAGTCGAACTCGCCCTTCGTTTCCGCGACGTGGATGTGCACGCCGGTGTTACGCTGGCGTGCGTGCGCCGCCATTTCCTGGATGTATTCGCCAGGGCAGGTGTTCGGCGCGTGCGGTCCATACCAGATGCGGATGCGATCCTCTTCGGCGCCGTGCCAGCGCGCGTAGGCGGCGTCGTTTTCTGCGATGCCGCGCCCCTCAGGATCGTTCATGCCGACGCTGCCGCGGGAGATGATCACGCGCATGCCGCTGTCGACGACGGCCTGTGCAATGGCGTCACAGTGGTCGTACATTTCCATGAAGCAGGTTGCGCCGCCAGCGATCATTTCCAGCATGCCGAGGCAGGAGCCCCAGTACACATCGTCGTCAGAAAGACGTGCTTCTGCCGGCCAGATATAGTTGTTGAGCCAGACATCCAGCGGCTGGTCGCCGCCGTAATCGCGCAGGAGTGCCATCGCCACATGGGTGTGGGTATTGATGTAGCCTGGCGCCAGCAGATAATGCTCGCCGCGGGCAAATTCCACGGCGTCCGCTGCTTCCTCTGCGCTGACGTTTCCGACAGCGGCGATGCGCCCGTCTGCGACGAGCAGATCGCCGACGACTGGCGAAAGTGCGTCGCCTTCAAGCATTGTGACATTGCGGAACAGGGTTTTATTCATCGGCTTCTGCCTCCTCTGCCGTTTCTGCTGCGTCGTCAACTGTTTCCGACTGGTCGTCGCCGCCAAAACCAAGGAACAGCGCTTCGGCAAAGGTGCGTGGATTGAACACCTGCAGATGCTCCTTCTGCTCGCCGACGCCGATGTATTTCACCGGCAGATCATACTCGGCTTTGACACCGATGACCACGCCGCCCTTGGCGGTGCCGTCGAGCTTGGTCAGGATCACGCCGGTGACGCCGGCAGTATCTTTGAAAACCTTCGCCTGATTGAGCGCGTTCTGGCCGGTGGTGGCATCGAGCACGAGGAGCACGTCGCGCAGGGAGTCTGGCGCTTCGCGATCGATGATCTTGCGGATCTTCGCGAGCTCGTTCATGAGGTTGACTTTGTTCTGCAGACGACCGGCGGTGTCGACGAGGAGCACGTCGCAGCCGCGGGATTTTGCCGCAGCGATGGCGTCGAACACGACAGCAGCAGGATCGGCGCCTTCCTGGTGCGCGATCACATCACAGCCGACGCGCTCGCCCCAGATCTTGAGCTGATCGGCAGCAGCAGCACGGAAGGTGTCGGCAGCGCCGAGGATGACCTTGTGGCCCTGCTCCTTGAGCTGCCAGGCGATCTTGCCGATGCTCGTTGTTTTGCCGACGCCGTTGACGCCGACGAAAAGGATGATGTTGAGGGTATCCGGCTCGAGCTTGAGCGGTTCCTCTTCCTCGCCGAGCAGCTGCACGAGCTCGTCGGCGAAGGCTTCCTGCAGATCGGCGCTCGTTTTTAGATGGTCGCGTTTTTCGCGCTCGCGCAGACGCTCCACGAGATCGAGCGCAGTGTTGACGCCGACATCGCCCTGGATGAGCGCTTCTTCGAGCTCATCGTAGAGATCGTCGTCGATCTCCTTGCCGCTGAGCACGCCGAACACTTTTTCCATAAAACCACGGCGGGTTTTTGAAAGTCCGTCGTTGAGCTCTTTGTTGAGCGCTTCGGCGTCGGTTTTTTCAGCTTGGTTTTTCTTAAATAAACGGTCAAATAATCCCATGTGCTAAGCCTCCTGCTCGTCCTGATAATCGCTCAGCCGCACGGATACCTGCTTGGAAACGCCGTTGGCATCCATGGTGATGCCGTAGAGGACAGACGCCGCTTCCATGGTGCCCTTGCGGTGAGAGATGATGATGAATTGGGTTTTGTTGGTATATTGAATGATAAAGGATGCAAATCGCTCGACGTTGGCCTCGTCCAGCGCGGCTTCGATCTCGTCGAGAATGACAAACGGGCTCGGCCGCACCTCCAGCAGCGCAAAGAGCAGCGCCGTCGCTGTGAGTGCGCGCTCGCCGCCGGAGAGCAGCGTCAGCACGCGCTCTTTTTTGCCAGGCGGCTGGGCCACGATCTCCACACCAGTCTCGAGATAACGACCCGGCAGCGACAGCTCAAGCCGCGCGCTGCCACCGCCGAACATGGCGGTGAAGATCTGCGAAAACTGCTCGTTGACTTTCTCATACGCTTCTTTGAAGCGTCTGGACATGGTCTGCTCCATCTCGTGGATGACATCCTCGAGCTTCTGCTTGGCGAGGCTGAGGTCCTCGAGCTGCGTCTGCAGAAATGCCGCCTGCTCGCTGACGCGCTCATATTCCTCCAGCGCGGTGAAATTGATCTCGCCGAGACGAGCGATCTTGTTTTTCAGCGTTTTGAGACGGGCTGGCGCATCCTGGGTGTCGAGCTCAAGATCTGCTTCGGCGATGGCAACATCCGGCGAAAAACCGAAGGCTTCCAGAAGCTGCTCCTCAAACTGGTTGAGCTTTTCTGTGGTACGCTCGAGCCGCATCTCAGAAGTGCTGTGCGCCCGCCAGCAATTGTCGCTCGTGCTGCGCGCCTCGCTGACGGATTTTTCCCGCTCGCGGATGTCTTCTTCCAACGCATCGATGCGTGCCTTCGCTTCCTGCATGGTGGCATCGACAGCGAAGTGGCTGTCCTGCGCTGTTTTCAACGCTGTGTGCTCGTCGTCGAGACGCGCGCTGAGGGTAGCCAGCTCTTCTGCAAGCTGGGCGCTGTCTGTTTCCTGCTGCGCCACTGCCTGCTGCAGGCGCGCTGCTTCGCTGACGGCGGCCGCGTAGCGCTCGCGCTGATGCTGCACCTGCTCATCGCGCGCCGCCTGCTGCACGAGCACGCCCTGCAGCGCTGCCTGCGCTGTTTGCTGGGCGGTCTCCGCCCGGCCAAGATCGCTGCGCGCCTGCGCCAGATCTTCAGCGAGGGTTTCCAGCTTGACGCTGAGCGCTTCTGCCGCTTCTTTCGCACGCGCGAGATCCTGTTCCGCTGTCGCACGCTCGGCGCTGAGGCTGTCGCGATTCATACGCTCAAGCTCCAGCTCACGCTGCACACGTTTTACCTGCGCCTGCTGCTGTTCGAGGACGACAGCGATCTCGCGCAGCGCCAGCTGCTCCTCCTGCTTGCGCGCGTTGCCACGCTCCTGCGACTGCGCGAGCTTTTCCAGCTGCGTCTGCAGCTTCGCCGCTGTGTCGACGATCTTTGCTGCTTCGACGGTGAGAGCGGCGATCTTATCCTTCAGCGCGCCCATTTCGTGCTTGCGGTGGACGATCGAGCTCTGCTTTTTCTGATGCCCGCCGGTCATGCTGCCGCCAGGCGCCAGCACGTCGCCATCCAGCGTCACAAAGCGATGCTTCGCGCCGGTGCGCTTGGCCAGCGCCGTCGCGCTCGCAAGATCGCGCAGCACCCAGACGCGGCCGAGAAGCTGCGCCATCACGGCTTCGTATTTCGGATCGTATTGCACCAGATCCAGCGCCAGACCGATCACGGCGTCGTCGTGGAAATCGACGTCCTGTCGCTTGCCCTTGACGAGGTTCAGCGGCATGAAGGTGACGCGGCCGCGGCGCTCTTTTTTCAGCCAGGCGATGGCCTGCTGGGCGTCGCGATCGTCGTCGACAACGACGTTCTGCGCTGCGCCGCCGAGGGCGTTTTCGATGGCTGTGAGATATTCTGTCGGGATCTCCAGAAGCTGCAGGATCGAGCCCTGGATTCCGGAAAGCCGGCGCTCTTTTTTCGCGCGCAGCACCTGCTGCACGCCCTGGTAGTACCCTTCGCCGGAGGCTTCAAATTCCTCCAGCGTTTCCAGACGGCTCTGCGCCTGGGTGAGCTGCTGTTCGAGATGACGCTGCTGCTCCTGCTGGGCAGCGAGCGCCTGGCGACAGGTCGTCATGTCGTGCTCAAGCTTTGCCAGCGCGCTTTCGGTTTCTGTCAGCGCCGCTTCGCTCTGTGCCTGCTCCGTCTGGCGCTGCGCCACGTCTGCCGCCAGGGCTTCGTGCTGCGTTTCCAGCTCCGCCAGACGCGATGCCACACGCTCGCTGCGCGCTGCGTCGCCGCTCATCGCCTGCTCCAGGCGGGTGATCGTGTTGTTGGTGGCTGCCTGCTCGGAAAGGGTCTCGAACTGCTCCGCCTGCAGGCTGTCGATGCGCGTTTTCAGCGCGCTCACATCGTTTTCCGCAGCGGTCAGCGCTGCCTGATCCTGCGCAGCCTGGCTGTCGATCTCTGCCGCTTCGGCCTGGCTTTCTGCCAGCGCTCTCGCGTAGGTCTCCACATTTTCGCGCACCTCTGTGAGCTTCTGATGATTCTCCTCTGCCTGCGCAGACAGCGTCGCCAGTCGCTCCTCGGCGTGCTGATGCCGCTCAGCGAGCAGGCTCAGCGCTTTTTCGTGCTCCTGCGTTTCGCGCAGGGAATCGGTGTAGGCCGACTGCGCGCTTTCCATGGCGCGACGCTCCCGCGCTAATGTCTGCTTCGCTTCTGCGAGGGCCGCCTCTGACTGATCGAGGGCAGTCTGCGCCGCCAGCGCTTTTTCGTGCTCCGCTTCCAGCGTATCGAGCTGGGCTTTTTCGTCATCCCGCGCCTGCAGCAGCTGTTTTGTCAGATAAGCGAGCTGGAGCTTGTCGCTCTCTGCCTTGAGCCCACGATAGACGCGCACCTTCTCCGCCTGCTTGGCGAGGGGATCGATGCGCTGCTCGAGCTCGTAGAGGATGTCGTCGAGACGCGTCATGTCGTCGTTCGTCGATTCGAGCTTGCGCTCTGCTTCGCGCTTGCGGTATTTGTATTTGCTGATGCCTGCCGCTTCCTCGATGAGGCCGCGCCGCTCTTCGGCGTGCAGAGTGAGGATCTCTTCGATCTTGCCCTGACCGATGACGCTGAAGCCGTCCTTGCCGAGGCCAGTGTCCATGAAAAGCTCCTGAATGTCTCTCAGGCGGCAGGTGTTTTTGTTGAGCATATAATTGCTCTCGCCGGAGCGATAGAGCGTGCGCGAGACTTCGATCTCGTCGGCGTCCAGCGCGAAAATGCGCTGGCTGTTGTCGAGGATCATTGTCACCCGCGCCATGCCGACGGGCTTGCGCCCGGCGCTGCCGGAAAAGATGACGTCTTCCATCTTCGCACCGCGCAGCGTTTTCGCGCTCTGCTCACCGAGCACCCAGCGGATCGCGTCCACCACGTTGCTCTTGCCGCTGCCGTTTGGCCCGACGATGGCGGTCACTCCCGGCGAAAAAGAAAAATATACCTTATCTGCAAAGGATTTAAAACCCTGGATCTCTAAGGATTTAAGAAACATGTGTCACATTCTTTCTACTGTATCGTTCAAAACAGAAGCGTCGGCCACCACCGTCACCGGCTGGCCGCAGCGCTCTGATAAATAATGAAGGTTTTCGCGATGCTGACCGATCGCCTGCGAGAGAAATCGCGGTGCCACAGCAAACTGCACCGGCGCAGCCTCGTGCTCCCGCAATAGCGCCGCCATGCGCCGACGAAAGCGTCGCGCTTTCACAAGCTCGCCCAGCGCTGGATGGTAGGCGCCAGCGATGACATCTCCCTGCGAGAGGTTGTCCTCCGCCTGCAGCCCCACGCGGATCACCGGGATCTCTGCCGCATCGAAAAGATCGAGCAGCGCCGCCACCGTGTCGAGCACCGCATCCAGCGGCCACGGCTGATAGCTGCCTGCGGCATAAGCTTCCGCCAGCGCCGTGTCGCGGATCACCGCCGTTGGATAGATGCGCACCATATCCGGCGCCAGCTGCACGAGTCGTGCTCCGGTGGCAAGGCTTTTTTCCGGCGTATCGCCCGGCAGCGCCACCATCATCTGCGCACCGCAGCGAAACCCCGCCGCCTGCACGCGCCTGATCGCGTCCTCTGCCTGCGCCGCCGTGTGGCCCCGCTGAGACGCCGCCAGCACTTCGTCATCCAGCGATTGCACACCGATCTCCACCGTATCTACGCCGTAATGCGCAAGCCGCGCCAAAACCTCCGCGTCCAGCGCATCCGGGCGCGTCGAAAGACGGACCCGAGAAATGCGCCCGTCCTTTTTCAGCTGCGCCGCGCTTTCCAGAAGCGCCGTCTGCGTCTTGAGATCGATCGCCGTGAAGCTGCCGCCGTAAAACGCCAACTCCGGCAGCGTGCCGCTCGATGCCGCCCATTCCTCCGCCTGACAGGCGAGCGTGGCGAGATCCGGCGGCTCCCAGGTGCCCGTGATGCGAAACTGATTGCAGAACACACAGGTGTGCGGACAGCCCATGTGCGGCACAAACACCGGCAGGATCACGTGTTTCACTGATTCTTCTCCACCTTCGGCAGCTCGCCGTAAGCAACGAGCGCCGCCAGCGCCGCTTCGCGCTGCGCCAGCTTCTTCGATTTTCCCCAACCGCGTCCGCGCGCGATCCCGTCGACCTGGACCTCCACATGGAAATCGCGGTCGTGGGCAGGGCCGCGCGTTTCCAGCACCTCGTAGCTGATCGTGTGGTCCGGCTCCTGCTGGATAAATTCCTGTAGCCGCGTTTTATAGTCGCCGTAATAACCGCCCTGCACCATCGTGATCGCGTGCTCGAGATATTTCACCAGCACCGGCTTCAGCACCTCGATCCCCGCGCTCAGATAGATCGCGCCGCACATCGCCTCCCAGGCATCCGCCAGATTCGATGGGCGCAGACTTCCGCCCGTCGCCTCCTCGCCACGGCCCAGGAGCAGATATTTGTTCAGCCCCAGCTTTCGCGCAGCGCCAGCCAGCGCATCCTCGCAGACCAGACTCGCCCGCATTTTTGTGAGCTTGCCCTCGTCGTCCGCCGGAAACTGCGCAAAAAGATATTCGCCCATGATCAGATCGACCACCGCGTCGCCGAGAAATTCCAGCCGCTGGTTGTCGTGGTCGAGATTATGTTCCATCGCGTAGGAAGGATGCGTCAGCGCCACATCCAGCATCTCGAGATCCAGCCCGCCGATGCCCAGCTCGTGCGTCAGCGCGCCCAGCGCCCTTCTCCGTTCTTTGTCCATCATTCACCGCTCCTTTTTTGGGTAACAGATAGTTTTATTGTACACGACATCGCAGAGCCGCGCAAGCTCTGTACATTTTTCGCCGCGCGCTGTATAATACCGCTAGACAGGAGGAATATTAAATGAAAATCGCATTACCAACCAGAGACGGACGCATCGACGACCATTTCGGTCACTGCGACCACTACACCATCGTCACCGTGGAAGGCGGAAAAGTCATCGCCACCGAAGATATGCCATCGCCAGAAGGCTGCGGCTGCAAATCCGACATCGCGCCACAGATGGCGCGCATCGGCGTGCGCATGATGCTCGCCGGCAACATGGGCAACGGCGCCCTGAACGTGCTCAATTCCAACGGCATCCAGGTCATCCGCGGCTGCAGCGGCCCGATCGAAGACGTCCTCGCAGCCTACCTCGCCGGCACCCTCAAAGACAACCAGATCGCCTGCGACCACCACGACTGCGACCATCATTGATCGCCCGTCCGCAGAAAATAGCAAACGCGTCAGCGAAAATCTTTCCCGCTGACGCGTTTGCTTTAAAAAAACTCCATTCATAAATTCTCTCTCAATTCCAGCAGTTGTTTTTTTCAACTCCGGCAGATCCTCCGAGATCACATCCCAGACCAGCATCAAATTAATGCCTTCGTAATCATGCACAATACGATTGCGTAATCCGTACATGGCGCGCCATGGAATTTCGCTGTGTATTTTCATAAAATCATCGTCCAACGTTCGACATAATTCGCCCAACTGGCTAAGATTAAACACACAGGCCTCTGTCGTCTTTTCATCTTTTACAAATTGGTCATAATTGTAACCCTGACAATATTCTACCACTTTTGTCAGGTAGCGCAGCATTTTATCAATGATGATCTTTTCTTTCATAGATCGTCACCCCTGTTTTCTGGATCTCCCGGTCAACGCGCGAGCCCTTGTCGATGTGCGTCACATCCATCACATCCACCGGCATTCCCGCGGCTTCGTGCACCGCTTCGATAAAGCCAACAAATTTTAATCCGCGCAGACCACTGTCAACGATCAGATCCAAATCGCTCCTGTCCGTTGCCGTTCCCTTCGCGATCGATCCGAAAAGCACCGCCCGCCGGATCCCATATTCATCAAAGACCGGCGCCAACACCGACTGCGCCTCTTTCACTGTCTGAATCATAACACACACCTCATTTCTGCAAGAATTTCTATCTTTATTATATCAGTTCCACACACGCACGCCTAGAAAAACCATTCAAACAAAACGCGCTAGCGAGAATTTGTTGAAATCTGCTGAAAATTTCTCTTGCAGAACGCCGGCTTCTGTGCTACACTGTGTTCATCAAGCAAAGGTGTTTGAAACGTGAAAACGTTCCAAACACCTTTTTTGTTTTTCAGAAATCTTTCTGAATCCTCACCGCGCGGCAACCTGTTACCCTCTGGACAAAAGAAAGGAATGTGAGAAAATGAACAGTGGAGATACTGCTTTTATGATCATCAGTGCTGCGCTGGTGTTCTTTATGACGCCGGGGCTGGCCTTCTTCTACGGCGGGCTGGTGCGGCGCAAAAATGTGGTGAATACGATGATGGGCTGTGTGGCGATCATCGGCATCGCCACCCTGATGTGGTGTTTGGTTGGTTACTCGCTGGCCTTCGGCGGTAACCACGGCGGCATCATCGGCGACCTGCGCTGGTTTGGGCTGAACGGCGTGGGCATGGAAGCTGGGCCATACGCGGACAATATTCCGCACCTCATTTACTGCGGCTTCCAGATGATGTTTGCCGTGATAACGCCGGCGCTGCTCACTGGATCGCTTGTCGGGCGCGTGCGCTTTAAGGCGCTGGTGCTCTTCGTCATTCTCTGGTCGCTGGTGGTCTACTATCCGCTGGCACACATGGTCTGGGGCGAAGGCGGCGCGCTGGCGGCGCTGGGCTCGGTGGATTTCGCCGGAGGCAACGTCGTGCACATTTCCTCGGGCGTGAGCGCGCTGGTGTTCGCGATCGTGCTCGGCCAGCGCCGCGGCTATGCGCAGGTGGTCTACCGCGTACACAACATTCCGTTCGTGGTGCTCGGCGCGACGATGCTCTGGTTTGGCTGGTTTGGTTTCAACGCCGGCAGCGCCCTGGCGGCCAACGGCCTCGCTGCCCACGCGTTTATGACCTCGTCGATCGCTTCCGCCTCGGCCATGCTCGTGTGGATGGCGATCGACGCGATCAAGGACAAAAAGCCAACCCTCGTCGGCGCCTCCACCGGGCTTGTCGTCGGGCTTGTGGCGATCACGCCGGGCGCAGGATTTGTGCCGATCTGGGCAAGCTTCATCATCGGCGCGCTGGCCAGTCCGATCAGCTATTTTGGCATCGCGCTGATCAAAAAACGTCTGAAGATCGATGATTCCCTGGATGCCTTCGGCTGCCACGGCCTCGGCGGCATCTGGGGCGGCATCGCCACCGGGCTCTTCGGCCTCTCTTCGATCAACGACGTGGCGCAGTGGAACGGACTGGTTTTCGGCGACACCCGTCTCTTCCTCGCTCAGCTCGCCGGGATCGTCGTCTCCATCGGCGTCGCTGTCGTCGGCACGCTGATCTGCCTGGCGATCACGCGCCTCTTCACACCGCTGCGCGTGGCGGAAAAAGACGAGCTCGTCGGACTCGATCTCTCGCAGCACGGCGAAAACGCTTACCCAAGCTTCAACGGCTTGGACTGAGAAAGGAAAATGAGGTGAAACTATGCTGATCAAAATTGAAGCCATCGTGCGCGAAGAAAAATTTGAAGAAGTCAAGCACGCCCTGTCGGAAATCGGCGTCAACGGGCTGACGGTTTCCCAGGTGATGGGCTGCGGCACCAGCAAAGGCTACAGCGAAGTCGTCCGCGGCATGGAGATCGAGGTGCAGATGCAGCCAAAGATCAAGTTCGAGATCGTCGTCTCCTCCGAAGAATGGGAGCAAAAAACCATCTACGCCATCGAACACGCCGCCTACACCGGTGAGCCTGGCGACGGAAAAATCTTCAGCTACGAAATCCGCGACGCCATCCGCATCCGCACCAGAGAAAACGGCTACGACGCCATCCAAGCGAACCGCGACGAATAAAATAAAACCGCCAGCTTTCACAGAGAGAGCTAGCGATTTTTTATGGGCGCTGCTGCCATTCTCCGCGAAATGCTTTCGCGAGGATGGCTTTTTTTGTGGCGTCGATCTCGTCACAGACGGCTTCGGCGGCGGCGCAGAATTTTCACAACGATATGAAATTTTTCATATCTTGTCATTATCCCTAAACTTCAAATACTTTTCCTAAATCTTTAAGCCCTTCGAAAATATTTAATCCATCAATATGTATTTGAGATTGCAATTTCCTGCGTTGTTGATCAGTTAATTCCTGATTTTCTAAAAAATGTTCCTTTACTTCATTTTCAAAAGTTTTTACACGTCTTCGCATAAGCTCATCTTCTACCTTATCAATCCTGTAGATTATCAGATGTATACTTGAATTGCTTTTCATTAAATCAATTATTCGCTCCCACCATATTTTGTCTGTGTCTCCAATAGACATTCCATAAATATAAATCAGATTACTTTTATTAAGTAACTCCAAAACCTGCGAATCTGTGTGCTCTTCATACATTTCATTTGTATTTCTTTTTATAATTTGATTAATGTTTTCTTCTGGCGTGCCTTGAAATAATTCAGGGGCTTTAATTTGTGACAAGTCATTCACCCCTAAAACCATATTTCTGTTCACTGTTCCATGAACATGTATCAATTGTCCAAAGCCATTAATAAAAGTTTCTCGTCCGTATTTTCTTCTTCCTAGATTCGCCTTTTTTCTCGCTAACTCAAAACATTTATCCACGGTATTCGTATAATTAAACACAATAAAATTATAATGAAATCCATCTTTAAAATTGTTACTTGCTTTCTCTAACTGTTCTCTTTGTTCCATTCTAAAATGTTTTTTTAAATTATCAAAAGCTATGGCCTCTGCAAATATATTAGGAATTTGATCTTCATCATTGCTAAAATCAATTTTTTTCTGCTCTTCTGATAGGTAATCTGCTAATTTCTTGCAAAAATCCTCATGACAATCGCAAAAGTCGTTAGCAGTGTATCCATCATTATACATTTTCTCCGTATAAAAACCGAAAGCTTTTTCAGCATCAGCCCATGTTTCTATATCTTTTTGAATATCTTTTTTAAATCTATCTATTGCATTTTTATTTACATAATCAAGTGGCTCTGTACTTGGATAATATTCTAAAAAATCCTTGTACCTCGTCTTTAATCCTAAATTCAGATCAAATCCATTTCCAATTAAAAAAGTAATTTGCATTTAAACTCCTTCTATATATTAACTTGCTGTCATTCTCCGCGAAATGCTTTCGCGAGGATGGCCTTTTTTGTGGCATCGCAACTGTCGATAACCTCTATCACTTTTTTGCGAAAATTACCTTCATCTTCCAGCAAAAAATCAAGAACCAATGCAATGTGTTTCTGCTCTTCTAGCGACGGGATTGGAATTTCAACTTGCTTTAATGCTGAAAAATTTATGCTCTCGACGGTTGTTCCGCTTTTCATACATGTCGCCAAAATTTCTCGTTCCTTAGCTCTGCAGGCCCAGAACAAATAATCAAGATTGATTTCTTCGCTGGGAGTGAGCACTTTCAGATCTTGATTAACAGTAAACGCCTTCTTCACCATTGCAATCGGAAGCATTCGACGCAAAATACCACTTCGTGTGACGAACAATAACGACGGTTTTTCAATCAGTTTTGCTGAAGAATTTTCCACACCCACCATATTGACATGCATCAGCGTATCTTCTATGAGATTTGATTTCATATCTTTAGACGTTATCCAGGGAATATTTCCATTTTCCCAGTATTCGTCGTGTTGCATGCTTGGCGTTCCACCACCATTCCACTCACCACAATCGTTCAACGTCAACGTTTCCCAACTCTCTATCGCTACACCGTTTTCTGCGCGCCATTTCTCTGTGAGCTGGCCGGTGAAGGCCTGGTGGAGGATGGCGGCTTTGCGGGGTTCAGCGGTGGCGAGAGTTTGCTGGGCTTTTTCTCTGGCCTGATCGAGTTTGGCGAAGAGGCGCTCGATATTGGTGACGATCTGCTGCTGAATCTCCAGCGGCGGGAGCGGAACTTTTGTTTTTTTCGCATTCACTATAGTATACGTATCTACTGTTGTGCCAGAGGACATCGCATGGAGCTGGTTGTACATAAACTGACTTTTGTACAAATAGAAAATATATTTTGGGAGAAATAATCCAAGATTTTTAAACCATATAACATTTCCATCTTTAAAATAAAATTTCTGGGAACTATCTACAATGTACGGAACTCCAATTGTTCCCACCCCACTAATTAAAATATCCCCCTCTTGTGGTACGCCATAGGATTCTTTAAATTCATTGTAAAGCTGCTCAGAAATAAACAACTCATTTTCAACATATCCATCATCAGATAATTTTACAAGTTCTCTTGTCCGATAAAACGGAATTCCATCTGATAACCAATCTTCTTTGTGTACTCTCTTAGATGAAGTTACCTCGAAACCAGCCTTTATATACACCCACGCCCAGTCTTCCGGCAATTCGTACGGCCATTCTTCTTCGGGGACGCGGGCGGCGGCGAGGCGTTCTTCTGGGGGGAGCTCTTTCTTCTGCTTCTTCGCCATTACTCGCTCACCTCCAGGGCGCGGAGTTCGGCGGCGACTTCGCGGAGAAGTTTGGCGGCTTCCTCGAGCTGTTCGGCGGCGCTGGCGGCGCTCTCGGCGGGATCGGGGAGATCGTCGTAGTCGATGATGCTGTCGTCTTTGATCAGGCCGAGGTCGAGGGAATTTCCGTGGGCAGCGATCTCCTCGCGGGTGAAGACGGACCAGCGCTCATCACGCACGGCGCGGCGGTCGTCGGCTTCGTAGGCAGCTTCAAAGGCCGCGAAGTGCTCGCGCTTCAGCGGATTGGTTTTGCCGAAGCTTGGCATGTTGGTGCGCAGATCGTAGAACCAGACTTCGCTGGTGTTCGCGGTATCATTGGCGCCGCGGGTGAAAAAGAGCACGTTGGTCTTGACGCCCTGGGCGTAGAAAATGCCGGTGGGCAGGCGCAGGATGGTGTGCAGGTTGCACTTGTCCATGAGGTCGGTGCGAATTTTTTCGCCGTCGCCATCGGCGAAGAGCACGTTATCCGGCAGGACGACGGCGGCGCGGGCGTGGCCATCGCGCTTCAGGCTGCGGTAGATGTGCTGGAGAAAATTGAGCTGTTTGTTGCTGGTCGGGAAGGTGAAGTCATCGCGGGTGGCGCGCTCTCCACCTTTCTTGGTGCCGAAGGGCGGATTGCTGAGCACGAGATCGTAGTCGTGCATCTGCTTGCCAAAGTTGGAGAGCGTGTCACCGAGGAGAATGTCGCCATCGATGCCGTGGAGCATGGCATTCATCAGCGCCAGGCGGTGGGTGTCGTGGACGAGCTCGCAGCCGGTGAAGGCCTGCTTCTGCTCAAATTCTGCCATGTCGGCGTCGAGATCCCAGAAACCGTCGGTGTGGTCGTAGACATACTGGTGGGCGGCGATCATGAAACCGAAGGTGCCGCAGGCGGGATCGTTGCAGCGCTCGCCGGGCTGGGGCTTCATGAGTCGGGTCATCACATCGATGAGCACGCGGGGCGTGAAATACTGGCCGGCGCCGGATTTTTTCTCGCTGGCGTTTTTCTCGAGCAGGCCTTCGTAGAGATTGCCGAGGCCTTCTTCGCGGGCGGAGAACCAGTCGAGGCTGTCGATGGTGGCGATGATTTTTCGCAGGTTCTTCGGCTCGGAGATGTTGCTCACTGCGCCCTGGTAGATCTCACGCACGCGGCCGTTGCCGGTTTCGCCGAGGGTGTCGAGGAGTTCTTCGTAGTAGTCTTTCAGCTCCTTGCCATCCTTCGACGCGAGCACATCCCAGCGGTAGGCTTCGGGAATCTGCTCTTCGACGCCGGTTTCGTTGGCCATTTTAAGGAAGAGAATGTAGGTGAGCTCGGTGACGTATTGGTGGTAGGTGATGCCGTCATCGCGCAGAACGTTGCAAAGGTTCCAGAGCTTGGCGACAATTTCCTGAGTAGTCATGCGGTGTATCCTCCATCATCGTAGAGATACTCGTTGAGTTCAAATACGATGTTTTCTAATTGGTTGTTAAAATCTTTGTTGATCTTCTTCAGCCCGCCGCGGGATTTGAACTGCTGGGCTTCGTTGAAGGTGTCCATATTGATCACGCTTTCGCTGAGAAGGAATTTTTCGATGTTGTTGAGCCAGCCCAGCTCTTTGAGGGAGAAATCGTGGTTGTCTTTCAGGCGTTCGACGGCGCAGCGGATGCGCGTCTCGTGGCTGACGAGTGGCGAGCCGAGGGCCATACGGCGGATGAGACTGATGATGTCGGCGGTGATCTCCTGGTTGGTCATCTGGGCGACGGCGGTGTTGAGTTTCGTTTCAGTGAAACCTTCGCTGTCCAGCAGCGATTTGAGATGCCGGAGACTCTCGCGGGTGAGATCTTTCGGCCGGGTGCAAATGATGTTGAGGGCCATGATCTCGTTGCGATTGTTCTGGACGAAGCGGGAAAATTCCTCGAGATAATCTTCGGGGCGTGTGCCGGTGCTGTAGCCACGGCTGTGCTCGACGATTTCGTCGGCGCTGCTATCCACGACGACGGGCGACTGCGCCGGTCTGGCTTCTTTCTCTAGGAAAAGGAGCAGCCTGCGGGCGTCGAGAAGCTGGGCTTTGGCGTCGCGGAGCGGCGCTTTTTCGACGGTGGCGACCCATTCGTCTGGCGACTGGCCGCCGGTCAGGTTTCTGAAATGATCGAGGAGATCGCCGGCGATGCGCGGTTTCAGGCGCTGGAATTTGGCGACGATCTGGTCGATCTGATTTTCCAGCTGGCGGTCGTCGCTCATGACTTCAAGGCCGTTCAAGAGATCATCAAAATTGGTGTTGACGCCGGTGACGACGGGCTTCATGGTGGTGACTTTTTCCATGGCTTCGTAGACGCCGACGGCGTCGTAGATTTCGAAGTGGGTCTTTTTAATCGCCGGGCAGAGGCGCGTGGCGCGGCCGAGCATCTGCTCAAAGAGAATGCGCGAGCGGACGCGGCGCAGAAACACGAGGGTGGTGATCTGGGGCACGTCGATACCGGTGGTGAGGAGATCGACGGTGACGACGATGCGCGGATTCTGCTCATTCTTGAAACGGAGGATGGCGTTTTTGATTTTCTTTTTGTCGCCACCGCCTGCTTTGCCGGTGATTTTGAGAATGGCATCGCTCGGCACGCCCTGGGGCGCGTAGAGCTCGCGCAGAATCTGCACGATGAGATCGGCGTGGCGGTCGTTAGCAGCGTAGATGAGCATCTTCCCCTGCTCCTCGCTGGTCGGATCGAAATCCTTCGCGATTTCTTCGAGGACGGCGCGGTTGAAACCTTCGGTGATGATGCTGCGGTTGAAATCTTCGACATCGAAATCCAGCTCGTCGCCGAGGACTTCGCTGTTCAGCAGCTCGCCGGTGACGGGATCGTAAAGCAGGATGGTGTCGCCGGTGCTGTAGTGGATGCCTTCGACGCTCTGTCTGGTTTTGATCACGTGGGGCGCGTCGTGATCGACGAGGTAGCCTGCGATGACGGCTTCACGATAGGTGTATTTGAACACGGGCTTGCCGAAAATCTCTGTGGTCTGGAGCGCCGGCGTGGCGGTGAGACCGATTTTCACGGCGTCGAAATAATCGATGACGGCGCGGTATTTGCTCTGGTAATCGCGCTGATCGCGGTAGAGCAGATCGTCGCCTGACATCTCGCGGTCGAGAATGTAGCCGCGGTGGGCTTCGTCGACGATGATGAGGTCGTAGTCGGTGATCGCCGGCTGGGTATCGTCGTCTGCGTAGAACAGGCGGCGCACCATACCCTGGACGGTGGAGACGTGGATGCGGGTTTCGCGGTCGATGCGCTTGTCCTCGAGGCCTTTGATGTCGTAGATGTTGTCGAGGGTGAGGAGGTCTTCGAGCTTGACTTCCTGGAACACGTCGAGCGCCTGCTCACCGAGGGAGGTACGGTCGACGAGAAAGAGAATACGGCGGAAACGGCCGCTCTTGAGGAAGCGGTAGATCATGCCGAGGACGGTGCGGGTTTTTCCGGTGCCGGTGGCCATCGCCAGCAGGATGTGCTGCTGGCCCTTCACGACGGCGGCTTCGGCGGCCTGAATGGCGCGAATCTGGTAATCGCGCAGGTTCAGCCCGGCAGGATCGCGCAGGAGATCGTAGGGCAGGGCTTTGAGTTTTTTATCGGCCTGGGAGAGATCGCGCGTGAGCAGCGCCTGGAGGCCGTCCGGGCTTGGCCAGCCGTGGAGCGCTTTCGGCGTGTTCGTTTTTTTGCGCAGATCGAGGAACCAGATGCCGGAACTCGTCTCCAGCTGCGCCAGATAGGGGCGGCCGTTGGTGGCGAAGGTGAACGGTACTTTGTAGCCATCCCAGCTGCCAATGGTGTAAGGTGCGTCTTCCTCGCGGATACTCGACGGATAAGATTTGCCCTGGTAATCAATGACGGAGAAAATGTCCTTGTGATAGGCCTTGGCTTCGATGATGCCGATCATCTGAGTGCCGACGAAGAGCGCATAATCGGCGCGGCCGCTGTTGCCCAGGCGGGAATAGGTCGGCCACTCAGCGATGGCGAGATTGCGCCCTTTCTGCGGACGGGTGCGCTTGCTGTAACGGAGATTTTCGCTGTCAGCTTCCCAGCCAACTTTGCGCAGCTGAGCGTCGATCATGTAGCGAGTCTCCTCTTCCGAACGCGGACGCTGGCTGGCGGCCTGGTGCGCTTTTTGGCGGCGTACGTCCAGCGGCACGGCGGGCGCAGCCTGGGCGGTCGCTTCGGTGGCGCGAATGAGCTGCGCCTCGATGGCCTTATTCTCGACGATCGGCACTGCCGCTGGCTGCGCAGCAGGCATGACAAATTCGTGGTAGGTGTAGCTCCAGTCGCCGTAGGTTTCCATGAACCATTCGCAGAGGCTGTGGGCCATGACGAGACAGCGTTTGGCAGCGGCCAGAGAATCGCAGCCTTCGTGAGCGGCTTTGTTGCGCGCCTTGCGCAGCATGTGGAGAATCTCGCAGAGGCTCTCATCGATGAGCTCCTCTCGCAGAAGCATGTTGATACGATTCGCGGCGTTGTTTTCAATGGGCTGCGGCAGATCGTCGTAGCTGAACATCAGACTGACGATGGTTTCGCCAAGCATACCCAGCTTCATCAGGCAGGAATTGGCGTCACTGTAGAGATATTGCTCAGCCAGCCGCCCGAAACCAGACAGCGCCGGATATTTTTCTTGTAGAAATGCAAAGTTAGAAGGCATGGTCGTCGCTCCCTTCTCTGGATCATTGACAGGAACAGCAGGCGCGCCGCGCTAAGCCAGCCAGTTTTTCTCGCTCTCGACTCTGAGCGCGCAGAACATATCGTAGTACCACGCTGTCGCGCCGCGAACGATTTCCAGCGCGGTCAGCTCGTTGTATGATTAGGGCGCGTTGCATGGAAATCCCCTCCCCGTCTGTCGGTTTTATAATTCTATTGTACGAAAATTTCACCGATCTTTCAACCTCTCCGACTCTTTACCTTTAGCTGCGATCTGCCGCGAATTTGTGAAGCTTCTAGGCGCGAAAATCGTAATCTGAAGACAAGCGCCAACAGGCCTGCTACACAAACGATTTTCGTCTGTGTAGCAGGCCTTTGTTTATGCGCGTGTGATTTGCCGGGCAGCGAGGACAAGCTCGGCGTTGAGCACGATCCAGCAAAGCGGGAGGATCGGCCAGCTGCCGATGGCTGCTGCTAGAAGAAGCATAACGGCGGGAACGAGGTATTTGCGGGGATGATGCCAAAGGTCGCTTTCGCTGCGCCAGTTTTTGAGGGGATGCTGCCATTCTAGCCAGACGGCGGCGAGGGCGCTTTGCAGCGCGATGAAGCCGGCGGCGGCGAGCATTGGCGGTGTGACAGGACCTATGGTGAGGGTCCAGCTGATGAGAAAGACTGTGTCGGCGAGGAGATTTGCACCGGCGAGCAGAACGACATAGGGCAGGCAGAACAGCCTGACGCTACCGGGGAGCATGCGCACGGCGCGGTCGAAGGTGGGATCTGCGGAAAGCAGAACGCTGAGCGGGGTGTTGAGGGTGAGGATGGCGAAGCCAAGGGGCGCGACGAAGATCTCGCGGGCGAAGAAGAATGGCAGCGCGGCGGCAACGAGCCAGAGCCCGGCGGTGTTGACGAGATAATTTCTATGCGCGAAGAGATGGCGCAGGAAATAGCGGAGCATGAGAAAATGCTGCGCGTGCTTTCCGGAGCGGCTGCCAGGCGCTGTGGCACACAGAAAAGCCCAGGCATCTGCGCGCGCAAGCAGGAACAGGGATGCGGCTGCAGAAAGCGCAAGCAGCGGCAGGAGCACGCGCTCTCCTGTGCAAAGGCGGAGCACGACGAAAAGTGCGAGCGTCCAGAGCGCGGCGAGCCAGCGCAGACCGCTGCGAAAAAGCGCCGCAAGCAGCACGCTGCAAAGCGCGCAGGAAACGACGCTGCAGAGTGTTTGCGCGCTCCAGCGGCTGACAGCAAGCAAGAGCGACAGAAGCGGCAGGGTTTTCGTGGCGAGAGTGTAGAGCGCCAGCGCGCCGATGTAGCCGCGCACAATGCCGCGCGCATTTTCCGGGAGCATGAGCAGATGGCGCAGCTCGGTCTGCCCATCCGCTGCAGCAAGAGCGCGGAGCATGGCGCCGCCGCTGAACACGCTGGTCATCAGGCAGAGCACGAAGGGCGAAATGGCGACGCGCCACTCTGTCGCAGCCAGGCCGCCATAGACGACGGCGCAGACGACGAGGGTGCGCACGAGGCGCTTTCCCCGCGCGCCGAAGTATTTGCGCAGAAAATAATCAAACGTTGTCATCGCGCGTCGCCTCCCGGATTGCCTGCGCATCGATCTCGCCGCTGCTGAAGGTCTGGCTGATGCGCCCGTTTTCAAGAATGAGCACACGATCAGCTGTGAGGGTGATGCTTTCGAGCACGTGCGACGAAAAGAGCAGCGTGCCCTGGCTGCGGTAGTTGTTCATACACGTATAGAGAAATTCGGTGCTCTGGAAATCCAGCCCGTTCACTGGCTCGTCCAGCAGGAGCAGCGGCGGACGCAGGGCAAACGCGGTGATGAGAAAGGCTTTCTTGCGGTTGCCTGTGGAAAGATCGCGGATCGGCGTTTCGGCGTAGTCGGCGAAATGAAATCCACGGACGAGGGCGTCCACATTCGGCAGCGGCTGGGCGTAAGCGCGGGCTGCAAAGGCGAGGTATTCGCGGAAGCTGAAATAGCCGAAGGCGGCGTCCTCGGCGAAGACGGTGTAGCGCGCGCGTTTGAACGCGGGATCGCGAAACTGCACCGCCGCGCCATCGAACGCCGCACGAGCGATGGAAAAATCTGCGTGCAGCCCGCTGAGCACATTCAGGAGCGTGGTCTTGCCGGCGCCGTTAAGCCCGATGAGGCCGACGACCTCGTGCTCCCCGAGGGAGAACGTGCAGTCCTTGAGCACAGGATGCTCCGGTGCGTACCAGGCAGACAATCCCTGGATCTCGAGCGCGCTCATGACTGATCGCCGCCGCCCGACTTCCACGCTGTGTAAGCGCCGTAAAACATGGCTGTGCTCATGAAAATGAAAAGCACGACGCCGCTGACATTCATTGTCACAGCGCTGAAGATGAGACAGGCGAGAAATACAAAGCCCATAATGAGACGAAAATAATAGTGACGCATGATCGTTTCCTCCTTTGTGGATCATCGTTTTTTTATCCTGTCTCTATCCTACACGATCTGCGTGCGCGCTGCGGAAATGTCCGCGAATGGTCGGTTTTTGGGCGCGAAAAACCACGCCGTGAGCAGGCGTGGTCAAATTGCTTCAAAAGAAAGGGTCGCCACTGCTGTGAAAACGCCATCGGCATAGCTTGTCTGCACGACGCCGTCGTAGCGGGCAGCGGCTGTGCGTGCGCTTGCCAGTCCCCAGCCGTGGAGCTCGCCGGATTTTGTCGTGGCGCAGTTTTCCTGCGGCGGATGGGCGCTGTTTTCCACCTTGATCACAAGCGTTCTCCCGATGCGCCGCATCACCAGCCGCAACCAGCGCGCGTCGGTCTGCGCTGCAGCCTCGAGGGCGTTGTCAAGGAGGTTTCCGAGGATCGCGCAGAGATCGGCGCCGCGCAGATTGCTATGCGCCGGAAATTCCACCTCTGCTGTGAAACGGATGCCTGCTGCCTCAGCCGCCTGTGCCTTGCTTGCAATCAGCACATCCACGATCTCGTCGCCGGTCCAGACGCGCTCGGTCAGCGCTGACAGCGGCGCCTGCAGGCTGTCGAGATAGGCGGCTGCTTCGGCGCTTTTTTCCTGCGCAACGAGCCGCCGCAGCACCCCCAGATGATTGTGAAGATCGTGAAAAAGCCGCGCATTCGTCGCATAGGTCTCAGACAAGCGCTGATACTCCCGCTCGGCGCTTTCCGCCTGCGCCGCACGCAGCTCGGCGAGCTCCCGCTCGGTATCGAGCTGGCTGCGCAGGTTGTAAACGAGCACGCCGATCATCAGGATGAGCGTGAGCATCAGCTGGAGCTCCGTCGCATCCGCAGGAATCGCCAGCCTGTGCTGCTCCTCGAGAGAGATCAGCGCCAGCAGACTCGCAAGGAAAAACGCAGCGAATCCCTTCATCGCCAGCGCGCGCGACAACGTCCTGCTGCGAAAGATCAGCACGAGCACAAGCGCCAGACCATGCACAAGCCAGAGCGCTGCCTGCGCCTGAGCACTTGCGCCATCGAGAAAGGCTGCATCTGCGATGGCCACGCCCAGCCAGGCTGCCGCAAGAAAGCTCCAGAGCGCCAGCGCGATCTCGTAAAACGTCGCAACAAAGAGGCTCATGCGCCCGTCGCAGCCCAGGAGCCACGCTGCACAAAGCGCCATCGCTGCCACCTCGAGCATCATCTGCGCCGGGTTCGGCCAGCCAAATGCGAGCGCGCCCAGCGCCGCCACGCCCACCAGCGCGCAGCGCGGCGAAAAGTGCTCGCATTTTCCGAGCAGGCGCGCAGTCAGATACAGTCCCAAAAGTGCTCTTAAAATCGCCGATAAGAGCACAGAGATTTCCACGCCGATCATAAGAGCGCCCCCCAATAGGCGGCAAGCTGCGCCTTTACCTCCGCCAGGTGTCCACGGCTGATGGGCAGACGCTGGCCGTTATCGAGTTCAGCGAAGCCCTCCTTCACTGCCAGCACGTGCACAAGATTGACGATCATGCCGCGGTCGATCATCACGAACGCCGGATCGTCCAACCGCTCCAGCACCGCCGCCAGACTCGTGCGCTCAAGCGTCGCACCCTGAGTGGTGAGAAAGCAGACATTTTTGCCCTCGCGGGCAATATAGAGAATATCGCGTAGCGCCAGCTTTTCCAGCCGGTGCGCCGTTTGGATCGTATAGCTCTTGCCCTCCTCCAGCGCAATGAGTTGCGCTGCATCAAGAATCGCCTGTGGCAGCCGCTGCGCCAGCTCGTCCTTCGGCACATAGCGGAAAATGTTCAGCGCGTAGGCGTCGATCGCGTACTCACGGTGGCTCGTGATGAAGATCACCCGCACCTGCGGCAAGAGCGGCGCGATGCGCTCGACCAGCGCCATGCCGTCCAGCCCCGGCATTTCGATGTCGAGCAGGATCAGGTCGAACACACGCCCGTCCTCACAAATATCTGCCAGCAGGCTTTCGCTGTTCGTGTAGGTCTCCACCGTTCCCCCATAACCACCGCCGGCAAGCGCCTGCTCTGCCAAAGTACGGTGCGCCGCCACTGCCTGCGCGTCGTCGTCACAGATCGCCAGTCGGATCATCCGCTCCACCTCCATTCATTGTTATCCCTATTGTACCGCCAGTGGCTTTCCCGCGCAACAAAAAGCGGCTCCGCCGTAACGGAGCCGCAACCTATTCACCACCGCCATTCGAAGCGGCGCATCACTGCATAGCCGAGGAGCACGGCGATCCCGCTTGCCACTGCTGCCGTCGCGACGGCAGGCCAGATGAGCGGCGCCGCTTCTGCAGAAAAGCCCAGACAGACGATGAACGCATCGATCACCCTGCCGCTGAACAGTGCGAAGCTGCGGGAGACCTGCGTGAGCGTTGGCAGCACCACCATCACCAGACAAAAGAGCACGATGGCGACGATCAAGCTGCGTCGTTTGCCAAGCCGCAGCGCGAGCGCGCCGATGAAATAGGACAGGCTCGCCAGAAAGAAAAAGCTGAAAAAGAGCAGCGCCCAGATGGCCAGCGCTCCCACATCGCTGCCGTATACCTGCATCACCGCCGACAGATAGCCCGGAATAAAGCCGCGCGCCACCACTGGCAGCAGGGCGCCAACACCCGCCACTATTGCCGCGCCCAGCGCAAAGCCAAAGAGATCGCCGAGAAAGATGGCGCGACGCGTGAACCCATTCTGCTTAAAATATCGGTAGTTTTCCGACATCGCCACAGCGCCAACAACAATGGCCAATACCATCGCCAGCAGATCGATCCCCGGCACAGTTGTAAAGATCGCCTCGCCGGTGAGCCCCTGGATGACCAACAGCATGATCGCCATGCAGCCCAGCATCGCCCCGTAAAAGCTCGCAGCCATTTTAAGCGTGTTTAACGTTTCACACCAGAGTAATGCTTTGATCGGTTTCATCAGAATCCTCCTCTCATCTCAATGGCGCCCGCCGCATAAGGGCGAAGCAGATGGCAAAGCCCACCACCGCCAGCACCGCCAGCGAAAGCAGCGGATTGGCCAGCTGCACGCCCTCCGCCGTGAAACCGGCGCAATGATAAATGAACGTTTCTGCCCCAGTGCCAATATCATAACGCAGCGCATCGGGCAGCCATTCACGAAAAGCCATCGGCAATATCACCACGCCTGCACACCAAAGCGCGATCCCAAGGATCAGCGCACGTTTTGTCCCCAGCCGCGTCACCGTCAGCGCACAGAAGTAGCCAACACAGACCAGCACCAGGTACACCCCAAAGCGCCAGAGCCCCTGCAGCCAGAGCGTATGGTTCGGCCCATAAATCGCCGTGAAAAGCGACCAGTAGCCGTGCGCCACCCCCTCCAGAAACCGCGCCGCCAGCGTATCCACCAGTGCCAGCGTCGCCGCCGTCTGCAGAAAAAGCGCCAGCGTCGCGATGAAAATGTAACAACGCGTAAAACCATTCTGCAAAAGCATCTTAAAATCTTCTGCAAAGCCAAAAATGCCGAAGATGAAAATAAAAATCATCGCGCAGCTCTCCATACAGGCGAAATACGGATGGTCGAGACTGCCCCGCCCAAGCCAGGTCAATAATAACGTCACAGCCACCATGCTGAACTCAATGCAGTAGAAAATCGTCAGATATTTGATCGTCGTCGTGATCTCGAAAGCAACCAGCGGCCTCAGCTTACTCATGACGCTCCCTCCTCTGCTTCCGTCAGCTTGACAAAGAGCTTCTGCAGATTCAGCGCCGTGAACTGCAGATTCACCCCCTCCGGCACCGGCGTGCGCGCACCGAGCACATAGGCCAGCTTCAGCCCGCCGAGATTGTCCACGCCGATCACACGCTTATCCATACAGTAGCGGTCCACATCGCCCGCAAAACCGCTCACCGTGTAGCCCTGGGATAAGAGCACTTCGACATTCTCGGATAAGAGCACTTTGCCGCGATCAATGAGCACCACTTCCTCGATCAGATTCGCCACCTCCTCGATGAGATGAGTGGCGATGATCAGCGTGTTCCCCTCGCGCTCGTATTTTTCCAGCAGCAGCTTGTAAAACAGCTCGCGGTTGTTCGCATCCAGCCCCAGCACCGGCTCGTCGAAGATCACATAGGGCACATCCAGCGCCAGCGCCACCGTCAGCTTAAAGATCGACTGATAGCCCTTGGACAGCGCCTTGAATTTCTTGCGCTCGTCCAGCCCGAAAAGCGCCGCGATTTCGTGCGCCCGCTCGATGTCAAAGTGCTCGTAAAAGCGCGCCGTCCACTTGAAATGATCGCGCACCCTGAGCGCCGGACTGTAGAGATCCTGCTCGCTCATGCAAAAGAGCTTGTCGTGCACGCGCATATTCTCCACCGCGTTTTCACCATCGATCGTCACCGTGCCGCCGCTTGCGAAAATGCGGCTCGCGATGATGTTCAACAGCGTCGTCTTCCCCGCGCCATTGCGGCCCAGGAGGCCGTAGATCTTCCCCGGCGCAAAGGTGAGCGTCACGTCGTCCAGTGCCGCCACATTTTTGTAGTGCTTCGATACGTTTTTGATCTCAATCCCGTTCATGGTTGTACCCCCTCTCGATCAGCGCGATGACCTCGTCCTTCGTCACCGCCAGCTTCTCTGCTTCAACAACAAGCGGCTCAATGTAGCGCTCGTAAAACTGCGCCTGCCGCTTTTTCTGGATCACAGCCACAGCACCGTCACTGACGAACATGCCCAGGCCGCGTTTTTTGTAGATAATGCCTTCGTCCACCAACAGATTCATCCCCTTCAGCACCGTGTGCGGATTGATCGCCAGAAGCGCCGCGATCTCATTCGTCGACGGCACCTTCTCGCCTTCCGGATAAATCCCCGTAAAGATCGCATCCTCCAGCTGCTCCGCAATCTGGAGAAAGATCGGCTTTTCACTTGTCGGATCGATCGTCATGCGCCCACCTCCTTGTCGTTTGCCGGTTAGTCACTCAACTAACTAACCGTCACACTTAAAGCATACAATACAGACCAGCGCCTGTCAAGGATTGTTTTTTCGCGAAATAAAAAACGACCGCCACAAGCAGCCACAGCGCGCGCTGGGCGCAGCTTTTGCGCCATCCTCCGCCAGGAATATCAGCAGGGCACTCGCGCCCGACTCCGCGAAAACGCGCAGATTTGCGTTTTAACGCTGGGGAATCGTTCTGAAGGTACCGAGATGCCATTCATGCTCCTTCCGTCGCGCTGCGACGATTTTAGACGTGCTCAGCGTGATTTGTGCATTTGGCATCCACCCCCATTTTTTCTTTCGGGCAAAAAATCGCGTGATCCGCCACGATCGTCGCACATTTTCTGAGCTGGCATCGGCTGGTTCTCCGCGCCAGCGAGATTTGCTGAAAATCCCTGGCGAAAAATGCGCCCATGGTGCAGCGACAGCTGCGCAGAAAGCCGCTGCCGCGCAAGCATTTGCTTTTTCGTCACCAGGATCTTTTGAACTTGACAAAAATCAGCCAAAATGTGCGCGTGGGGGCGCCGCGCCATTGGCGCTCGCTCTATCTCTCACTCTATCTCTATCTCTTACTCTAACTCTATCTCTAACTCTGGTGGACAAATGTCCGCTCTATTCACCGAGCGCATGCTGAAGCACATCTTCGCCACTTGCAGAAAAGGACCGAATGCACCAAAACGTTCGGCCCTTTGTGATTCATACCATGATATTTCCCTGCAGATAAAGCACAGCGCTGCCGCTTACACGCACAGCCTGCTCTTCCAACGTGCAATAGAGCAGACCGCCGCGCGGCGACAGCTGACGCGCTGAGAGCGTCCCCTTGCGCAACCATTTCGCCCAAAGCGGCGTGAGCACACAGTGCGACGAACCCGTCACAGGATCTTCCTCGCCCAGCTCAGGGCAGAAATAGCGCGAGACAATATCCACCTCCGTTCCCTGCGCTGTGAGCACAATGCCGAGCCACGACGAGAGTGTTCTGAGCTTCTCATAATCCGGCTGATAATCGCGCACAGCCCGCTCATTCTCCAGCACCACAAAGAGATCCCGCGCTTCATACGCATCCACAACCTGCGCAAGCTGCAAAGCCTCGGCAAGCGCCGGCGTCCAGGCCACAGAGCGCGGTTCTCTGCGCGGCAACGCCATCTCAAAACGCGCACCCTGTCGCTCCACAGTGAGCAGTCCGCTTTCCGTCTCAAAGGCCACACGCGTGCGTCCCGGCTCCAAATGGTTCATCACCACAAACGCCGCCGCCAGCGTCCCATGGCCACAGAGATCGATCTCATCCAGCGGCGTGAACCAGCGCAAGCTGTAGTGCCCATCCGCGCCCAACAGAAACGCCGTTTCCGGCAGGCGATTTTCTGCCGCGATCCGCTGCATCTGCGCCTCCTCAAGCGGCGCCGCGAGCACACAGACCCCCGCTGGATTGCCGCCAAAAGGCCGCTCCGCAAACGCATCCACAACAAAATAATCCAGCATGCTACCAACTCCTCTCTCGTTCGTTCTTGTGACGCCATAATACCACACCTCGTCAGCGCGTGCACAGCATATTCCCGACGCTGCTGCAACGAGATAGAAAAATCGCACCCAACGTGCAGCGCCAGCTGCACAGAAAAACGCTGCCGCACACCCATTTGCACCGCGCATGGCGGCGCTCGGTGAACAATAGGGGTATTATATCTCAGTACCAGTAGCAGTAGCAGTAACAGTAGCAGTAACAGTAACAGTAACATTTACAGTAACAGTAACAGCTTGATTTGCTTAAGGGTGCTTTAGGGTGCTTGAATTTGCTTGAACCGTCCACTGTCCGCGCACAACTCTCGCCGATCACGCGCCGCCGCGCGTCCACCACTGGCGCACAGCTTTTGCTGCAGCGCTCAATCTCAGCGCCCACTCCACCATGCGCGCACAAAGATTTCCTCACAAAACACCAAATTTCTTAAAATTTCATATTGACAAGCGCTTTTCATCCCGCTAAAATAAATGCAAACCAGAGATGTGGAAGTAAAACCAGCACACGGTTGCAGAGAGAGTCGGGGACGGTGGAAGCCTGACGAACACGCGCTGGCACAATGGGCCACGGAGGGCACTGTGAAAAGTTCGTCTTAGTAGCAGCTGACGTGACACTCGCGTTAAGGGTGAGGGATGTGTTGGCATCCTGCATGAGGTGAGCGCGCAAGCGCTAAATAAGGTGGTACCGCAGATGAAATTCAAGCATCTGTCCTTTCTGAAGGACAGGTGCTTTTTGTTTACCTGCCGCCGCCCACCCACTGGCGAACCAACAAATTTCAAAAATTTGGAGGAAAAAACCATGAAAAAGAACACACTCAAAAAACTCGCTGCATCTGTACTCGCTTGCACCATGCTTGTCACCTTCGCCGGTTGTGGGGGCGGCGGCTCCGATTCGTCGCAGGGCTCTGCTGCCAGCGCTTCTGCTGAAAGCTCTGGCGATGTGAAAACCGTCGCGATCGTGCAGCAGATGGACAACCCGGCCTTCGACGATATGCGCGAAGGGCTGATCGAAGAGCTGGAAGCCAAGGGCTACGGCGAAGACAAGGTAAAGATCGAATACCAGAACGCCCAGGGCGATGCCTCGAACCTCAACACGATCGTGCAGAACCTGGTGCAGGAAGACGTTGACGTGCTGGCGCCGATCGCCACCCCTGCTGCTCAGGCCTGTGTGGCTGCCGGCAGCGACATTCCTGTTTTCTTCACCTCTGTGAGCGATCCTGTTGCCGCTGGCATCATCAGCGACATGGAAAAACCTGACAAAAACGCCACTGGCACATCCAACGCGATCCCTGTGGAAGACATCTTCGCCCTCATGGAAAAACTGACGCCGGATGTGAAGACGGTCGGCATTGTCTACAACACGAGTGAAGACAACGCAGTCTCCACTGTTGAATCGGCGAAGGCTTATCTCGAAGAAAACGGCTACACCGTCGAAGAATCTGTCGTCACGAACTCTTCCGAAGTGCAGCAGGCCTGCCAGAATCTCTTCCCAAATGTGGACGCTGTCTTCATTCCAAACTCGGCAATGGTCCAGAGCGCAATGGCGCTGGTCGCTGATATCGCCGCTGAATACAAGCTGCCAACCTACGCCAGCAGCGCCGCCACTGTTGAAACCGGTGCCATGGCCACCGTTGCCATGAGCGACAAAGAGATCGGCGCCGCCACTGCGGACATGATCATCCAGTACCTCGAAGGCACCGCTGTTGAAGACATTCCATCCGTCGTCTTCCCAGCGAGCGACACCGTCCTCAACGAAGACTACATCGCTGAAATCGGCATCACCTTCCCAGATGGCGCCACCGACGGTGCAACCTTTGTTCAAACCACTGCAGAATAATCTTGCTTTCTAAGGAGATGCATTCTCATGACTCTGTT
The DNA here is from genome assembly GCA_900552455.1 of uncultured Peptococcaceae bacterium. Taxonomy (GTDB): domain Bacteria; phylum Bacillota; class Peptococcia; order Peptococcales; family Peptococcaceae; genus UMGS1590. The sequence goes on from URZX01000002.1 coordinate 147,943, forward strand.
TATTGGCAGCCTGCAGCTGGGGCTCATTTACGGGTTCCTGGCGATCGGCATCTACATATCGTTTCGCATCATGAACATTCCGGATCTGACGGCGGAAGGCAGCTTCACCTTCGGCCTGGTCGTGGCGGCGGTTTTCGCTGACCTCGGCCATCCGATCCTCGGCATCGTGCTGGCGCTCGCCGCCGGCGCGCTGGCCGGGGTGGTGACTGGGGCGCTGAATGTGTACCTGCGCATTCCGGCGATCCTCGCCGGCATCCTCACGATGAGCGGGCTTTATTCAGTGAACCTGCTGACCATGGATTCCAAGGCCAACCTCACCCTCATCGGCGTCGACACCATCTTCAGCCTCACAGCGCCGATCTTCGGCGGCGATCTCGATCTGGCGAAAACCCTCGTCAATCTCGTGCTCGTGGCGCTCGCGGTCTTCCTCATTTACACCTTCTTCAAAACGCGCATCGGGCTTTCCATCCGCGCCACCGGGGATAATGAGTACATGGTCCGCGCCAGCTCCATCAACATCGGCGTCACAAAGATCCTCGCACTGGCGCTTTCCAACGCCATCATCGCCCTTTCCGGCGGGATCCTCGCGCAGTATCAGCAGTTTGCGGATATTTCCAGCGGCGTCGGCATGCTCGTCGTCGGGCTCGCGTCCGTCATCATCGGCGAAGCCTTCCTGGGGCAGCGCGGCATCCTCTGCGGACTCTGCGCCGCCGTGCTCGGCTCGATTATCTATCGCCTTCTGATCGCGCTGGCCTACCAGACGAACATTTTCCCATCCGCCGCCTTCCGCCTGATCTCCGCCGTCATCGTCACGATCGCGCTGGCGATTCCGGCCATCAAGCAGCTTCTCGACATGCAGCGCAAGAGAAAGGAGAACCTGAGAGATGCTCACATTGACTAAACTCGAAAAATCCTTCTCGACAGGCTCCGGCTACGTCCACAAAGCCCTCGACGGCCTCTCGCTGAACGTCGAGAAAGGCGATTTCATCACCATCGTCGGCTCCAACGGCGCAGGGAAATCCACCCTCTTCAACGCCATCTGTGGCGATTTCTTCGTCGATCGCGGACGCATCGCCCTCGAAGGGAAGGACATCACCTATCTGCCAGCACACAAACGCTCGCGCATCATCGGCCGACTCTTCCAGGATCCGCTGCGCGGCAGCGCGCCGAACATGACCATCGAGGAAAACCTCGCCCTCGCCTACACCTCCGGCCGCATCGGGCCGCTGCGCTTCCCGCTGACGAAGAAAAACCGCGACCTCTTCCGCGAACACCTCGCCCGCTTCGGCATGGGCCTTGAGGATCGCGTGAACGTCAAAGTCGGCACCCTCTCCGGTGGCCAGCGCCAGGCCCTCGCCCTCGTCATGACCACCATCGTCGTGCCCGATGTGCTCCTCTTGGACGAGCACACCGCCGCCCTCGACCCAGTCAGCGCCGAGACCGTCATGCGCCTGACCAACGACATCGTGCACGAGCACAACATCACCACCCTCATGATCACCCACAACCTCGAAAGCGCCCTCCACGTCGGCAACCGCACCATCATGATGGACAGCGGCAAGATCATCCTCGACATCGCCGGCCAGGAGCGCCAGGGCATGACCGGTGCAGACATCATGCAACACTACAAAAACGCCGGTGCCGTCCTTTCCGACCGCACCCTCCTCACCAGATAACGCCAACAAACAGAGCCGCCCGACGCACACCGCGCCGGGCATTTTTGCGCCAAAAACCATTGCACAGCCGCCGCGCTTGCGTTATCATAGTAGAATATTCACGACGAAAAACAGGGGGACCACACATGGAACAATTAAAGCAACGCATTTTGGAAGACGGCACCGTCAAGCCTGGCAACGTGCTCAAAGTCGACAGCTTCCTCAATCACCAGATCGACATTGCCTTTATGAACCAGATCGGCGCCGAATTTGCCCGCCGTTTTGCCGGCTCGCCCGTCAACAAAATCCTCACCATCGAAGCATCCGGCATCGGCATCGCAGCCATCTGCGCCCAGCATTTCAATAACGCGCCCGTCGTTTTCGCAAAGAAAAGCAAAAGCCTCAACCTCGACGGCGACCTCTACCACGCGCGCGTCGAATCCTTCACCCACAAAACAGTGAGCGACGTCGTCGTCAGCAAAAAATTCCTCTCGCCTGCTGACCACGTCCTCGTCATCGACGACTTTCTCGCCAACGGCTGCGCCCTCGAAGGCCTCATCGAGATCATTGGCCAGTCCGGCGCCACCCTCGAAGGCTGCGGCATCGTCATCGAAAAAGGCTTCCAGCATGGCGGCGACCGCCTGCGCGAGCGCGGCATCCGCGTCGAATCTCTCGCCATCATCGAAGAAATGTCAGACACCACCCTGACATTCCGCGACTGAATCTGGACTGCAAACTGGACATATCATTCTTTCAAAAGCTGGCTCTTTTCACAGGGCCAGCTTTGTTCTATCATTGAGCTATGAAAACGAAGGAGTGATTCCCATGAAATTTAACACCCAAAAGCTCGTCCTCACCGCCCTCTTCGCCGCGCTCACCTGCGTCGCCACCATGATCATCCGCATCCCAACCCCCGGCACCGGCGGCTACATCCATCCCGGCGACGCCCTCGTCATCCTCTCCGGCATCATCCTCGGGCCCCTCTACGGATTTCTCGCAGCTGGCCTCGGCAGCTGCCTCTCCGATTTCCTCGGCGGCTACTTTTTCTACGTTCCCGCCACCTTCCTCATCAAAGGCCTCGTCGCCCTCCTCACAGCCCTCGCCTGCCAGCGCCTGCAGCATCTGCCAAAAGGCCGCACAGCCAGCGTCATCTGCGGCGGCGTGATCGACATCGTCCTCGTCGCCTGCGGCTACTTCTGCTTTGAATATTTCTTCTACGGCCTCGCAGCAGCAGCCAGCATCCCCGCCAACATCATCCAGGGCGCAAGCGGCCTCGTCATCGCCCTCATCCTCTCCCCAGCCCTCAGCAAACTCCCCGACCTCCAACAACCCCCACGCCACGCCCACCGCTAAACGCACAACGACCGCGACAAATTGTCGCGGTCGTTTTATATTGCGAAGCACAAAAGCAGGTGCCCAACCGGACACCTGCTAACAGTGCTACCAAATTCTATTTTTCTTACAAAACCACATTAAAGAGCCAATGAGCGATAGAAAGAGACACAATTCCAATTTCTTTCTCAGTTTTTGCAAAAAGTGTGCGCAACGTTCCATAAATAGCGCCCAGGAAAAATGTTATGATCACCAAGCCTATGTTATGGGAGATCGGATAATGCCAAAGCCCAAATAAGAACGCCGAAATAATAACCGCACGCTCAGAAGTTCTTGCCACATCTTTCATCATTTCCAGAAGATATCCACGGAAAAACAGCTCCTCTGCGAAAGCCACAAGCAGCTGACTTAAAACAACGTACAAGGAACAACCATTCGTGAAGAAACGCCATCCTGTAAAAGCGCCACAGGCGACCAACAATATTCCGCCTATCACTCCGCCAACAATCAATTGTCGCACAAGATGCAAGCGGAACAGCCCGACATCGCGTAGCGATTTCTTGCTCAATACAATGAACATCAAGGTGCCAAGCACCATCAGCACATACGCCCCATTTTGCAAAATTTCCGCAGGAACATTCGGCGCAACACTTTTTATGGTCATCGTCGCATGGATGATCCCCATCATGATGAGCAGTGCACTCGTCACTTGCACAATACTTTTTGCACGGTTCATTTTGTCCCCCATTAATCGTCCATATTTTTCGTTCGACAGCAAAAGCATGCTTGCGCAAGATCACCCGAACAAAGGAATTAATTAGTACCATGGCAGATCCACAACAACACATCAAACGCTGCTGCCGCTGCCAAGCCAGGTGAATAAAATCGCCATCGTGCTCACTTCCGTCCAACGATCATCCGCGAGCCTGCAAGCATCATCAGGGACGCGCGCAGCGGACCACCAAAGACTTCTCTGGTCGTATCGATAATACACACTTCCTCGTAACCGTCATCGCGCAAACTCTGAGCGAACGCTTCGATATCGCCATAAAGATTCGGGCGCATGGAATCGTTGATTGCAAACACGCCGCCCTTTTTGAGCACACGCAGCGATTCGCGCAGGAGCGCTTGCTTGTCGCATCCCACAATGTTGTGATAGACATAGTTGCTCACGAGCGCATCGACACTCTCATCCGGCAGATCGAGCTTGCGCGCGTCGCCCTGTCGGAAAATGCAGCGCATGCCAACACCTTCGCTGTCAGCATTTTTCATGCAGCCTGCGCGGCTGTAGAAATAGACCGGCGCCCAGCTGTCGATCCCGATTACGCGCGCATCTGGCCAGGTGAGCGCCGCACGGATCGCAAGCGCACCGGACCCACAGCCAACTTCGAGCAGCGTGCCCTGACCATCGAAATCAAGATTGGCAAGCACGTGAGCGTGCACTTTTTCCATGAGCCCTCCACCTTTAGCCGCATACTGACGACGGATCCAGAGACAGAGCCCAAAAAGGCCCATCAACGCCATCGCCACAAGCCCAAAGAGTGCCGCAAGCACAACAACATGCAGCCAAACAAGGGACCCCACAGCCAGCGCAAGCGCCAGCAGCGCACCACCGCCGATCATAAAGAACACTGGCGTCGACATCCAGCTGCCATAATTTTCACCATGCGTGCCAAGACGAATTTTTTCTTGTTCGATCAAACGAAAATCATTCATATAGTTCCTCCTTATCACAATAGTTAGCTTAATAAAACTAACATCATTGTATCATCACGCTAACCATTTCGCAAGGCATATAAATGCCCGATGGATAAACCATCAGGCATAACAATTCACATGAAATTTTTAAAATAAAGATGCTCTCCAGACATTCCTCCCCCATGGGCTTTTTCTGTCCGTTTCGCGACAATCGCATCACTGGAAGATTTTTCTTTGGTTTTCCATCTGGAAAAACCTCCTTTCCTACGCTGAACTTCCATGTCAACGCCGCAGTATAATTATTCCACAAATCCTGATAGCGCCCAGACTGTGCCATCAATTCATCATGTGTGCCAGACTGGACAATTTTACCATGGTCTACCACAAGGATTTGGTCAGCATTACGAATTGTCGAAAGACGGTGTGCAATCATAATGACTGTTTTGCCTTTCATCAATTCGGAAAGAGCCTGCTGGATAAGACGTTCATTTTCCGGGTCGCTGAAAGAGGTTGCCTCATCCAGTACCAGGATAGGGGCATTTTTCACAATGGCTCTTGCTATGGCAATGCGCTGAATCTGTCCACCGGAAAGTTTCACGCCGTCTTTACCAAACACGGTTTGATAGCCCTGCGGCAGTTCGGAAATAAATTCATGGCATTGAGCAGCTTTGGCGGCAGCTACAATTTCTTTTTCAGTTGCATTTGGATTTCCCATGCGGATATTATCCAAAATACTCTGCTTAAACAGGAAATTGTCCTGGAATACAAAGCTGACGGTATCCATCAGATCGCCGGTACTCATATTACGGATGTCTACTCCGCCGATACGGATAGCCCCCTGTTCCACATCATAGAAACGGGGAAGCAAGCTGGCAATGGTGCTTTTACCGCCGCCGGATGGGCCGACAATGGCAGTAACCTTTCCCTGGGGTGCAGTAAAGAATACGAATTGTAACGCCGCATTTGCCTCATCCTCTGTATAGGAGAAGGTTACATGATCATAAACAACATCGTATGCAGACGGTTTCTGAGAAATGTCCTTTTCCGAAATCTCCGGTTCTGCCAGAACTTGGTCCATGTGTTCCACTGCATTGCCTACCTGCATGGCATTGACAGAAGCATACAGCACTTTCATTAGGATTGAAGCAATCACTGGCACAAAGATCAGATAGAAAATAAAGGAAGTAGCAAATGACTGGTAATCGTTTGTGGAGCTGCCAATCCAAATACCCACCGGGATGATAAACAGATAAATCCCGTTAAGGGCGGCTGTAAAGGCTGCCGTCATCAATTCCTGGCTCAAAGAGTATGGGATGACGGTTTTCGTGTAATTCTTGATAGAATCATGCAGGCGTTTAAAAGAGAATGCCGTCTGCTTGAACGCTTTGACTACTGCAATTCCCCGGATGTATTCCACAGAGGCATTGCTCATATCCTCCAAAGAAGTTTGATAGTCCTCCATCAATTTTTTGTTTTATTACCGCCGGAAGTCACACCATACACCAGGAAAGAAACAATAATTCCCACGAAGGTTGCCAAACCAAAGCGCCAGTCCACCGCAAAAACCAACACCAGCATGACAATTGGCGCCACAAACGCAGAAATCATGTTGGGAAGATCATGAGCGATAAATCCTTCCAGACTCTCAATGTTGTCATCCATGATCTTTCGCAGTTTGCCGCTTCCCATTTTCAAATGATACCCCAGTGGCAGCTTTGTGATGTGAGCTACATAATCCATTTTACATTGATACAACGTGCCATAAGCCGCAATGTGTGACAATGCCACAGACGCCGTATAAAGCAATACATTCAGAAGAACTCCGCCAAGTGCCAGAGTGCCATATCCCAGCACTTTTGAAACATCTAAAGTATCAAAATCCGGATAGGCTCCCACAATTTCCTGAATGATAAAATAAATAGCCAGATAGGGCAGAAACGACGCAGCCGTAGCCAGGGCAGAAAGAATCATTCCTCCCACCATAGGCGCTTTCTGCGTCATCGCCAGCTCCATGAGGCGAGGCAAGCCTTTTTTCGGTTTGATTTTTTGACTTCCCTGTTTTGCCATAGAGATTTTCCTCGCTTTCCAATAAATAATGTCAGCATCAACTAACTAAATTTGATTATAGCCATCATCCGTTTTTTCACCAACTCTTTAGCAGGAAAAATGCTCCATCTGACAACCAGCTCGCATCCTGTATCTCTCGGCGTTGAACGCAAAACGACCGCGACATTGATCACAACAGATCATGTCACGGTCGTTATTTTCTATTTTTGCCTCTGCTCCACCGCCTTTGCAAGCTTTGAAAAACTTTCGCTGCTGATCGCGTGCTCCAACCGGCAGGCATCGGCTTCCGCTGTTTCAGGATCAACGCCTGCAGCGATGAGCCGCTCTGTGAAAAAACGATGGCGCGCATAGATTTCTTCTGCAATCTTGCGACCTGCGTCGGTCAGATAGAGGAAATGATCCTCGTCCATCTCGAGAAAGCCGCCGTCACGCAAAACCGCCACCGCCCGGCATACGCTTGGTTTCGACACGCTCATCTGACGGGCCACATCCACAGAGCGCACCATGCCGCACTGCTTTTGCAGAATGAGGATGGTTTCCAGGTAATCCTCGCCGGATGCGTGAAGTTTCATTTTTCCTCCTTTGACTCGGCCAGTTTCCAGCCGATCGCCGCCTGTCTGGCTGATACAAAATCAGCATACAGGCCCTTTTGCTGGATCAATTCTGCATGCGTGCCGCGCTGGACGATATGCGCATTATCCAGCACAAGGATCTGGTCGGCGTGACGCACGGTGTTAAGCTGGTGAGCGATCATGATCACAGTTTTGCCACGCGCGAGAGCGGCGAAAGCGGCCTGAAGCTCGGCTTCGTTTTCAGGATCGACGCTCGAGGTGGCCTCGTCGAGGATGATGATCGGTGCGTCTTTCAATATCGCGCGGGCGATCGAAATACGCTGGCGCTCGCCACCAGAGAGGGTAGCGCCGCCTTCACCGATAACGGTGTCGTAGCCCTGGGGGAACTGCATGATAAAATCGTGGCAGCAGGCAGCCCGAGCTGCGCGGACGACTTCTTCCCGGCTGGCGTTCGGCTTGCCGAAGCGAATGTTGTTTTCAATGGTGTCGGCGAACAGATAGACATTCTGGAAAACCATGCTGATTTGATTCATCAGGCTCTCGAGGGTGTACGCGCGCACATCGTGCCCGCCAATGGCGATACTGCCGCTCTCTACATCCCAGAAACGAGCGATGAGGTGGCAGAGGGTTGTCTTGCCGCTGCCGCTTGGGCCAACGATGGCGCAGGTGCTGCGATCCGGGATGATCAGCGAGACATCGTGCAGCACAGGCTTGTTCTCGTAGGCGAAATCCACATGGTCGAAAACGATGGTATGATCCTGCGGCTCGAAGGCGCGTGCGCCATCGTCCATCTCTGGAATTTCGTCGACCTCGTCAGCTTGATCGATGGAGCTTGCCACGAGGCGCAATCCGGCGACAGCACTCCCGGCAGATTGAATCTGGGAAAATACCATGAAAGCGACGACGACAGTCATGAGCGCATCCGCCAGGCCAAACGTCCCAGCCAGGTAGAACCACACGGCGCAAGCGATCATGGCCACAGAAAAGAGATGGAGCACGATCTCCTGTAGCGCGATGTAAGGGCAGAGACTTTTTTCAATAGCGAGGTTGGCGCGGGCACTTTCCGTCAGCGCCGCACGCACGCGACCGTCACCCTTACCAGTGAGATTGAAGGATTTGATCACGCTCATGCCCTGGAGCTGTTCGAGCACAGCGTCAACCATCACCGTTTCAGATGCCTGACGCTTTGGCGCGAGGGCTTGAGATTTTTTCTCCATGGCCGAGAGCACAACGAGATACACCGCCACACCGAACACGGCGATAAGACCAATGCGCCAGTCAAACGCGAGAAGGCAGAGCACGAAAACGACAGAGTTGATAAACCCGCTCATCATATTGACAAGCACCACCGGCCCCTGCGTCTCGACCATTTCGAGCACGGTAGTGGTGACGCCAGTGAGGGCACCGAGGCTTTTGTCGTTGAAGTATCCCATCGGCACACGCTTGAGCTTGTCGCCAATGGCAACGCGCCGATTTGCCACCATAAAATACCCTGCATGGGTCTGCTGAAGCTGAGTAAAGCGGTTCGTGACAGCGCGCCCTGCGATGCTCACGAGGATCAACGCCAGCGCGATCCAGACAGTGCGGTTTGTTGTGTCATGGTCAGTTAGCGCAAGGATTACAAAATATATCGCTGCCACTTGCAGCATATGGAACACCGCAAAAATGAAGCTGCCAAAAATCGACGTGCGAATGTTTTGCTGTTCATCTCCGGCAAACTGCCAGATCTTTTTCAATACCTCAATCATTTTGCGTCACCATCCTTTCCACCAATATGTGCCAACCACATCTCGCGGTAGAGCGCGCAAGTGTCAAGCAATGCCTCGTGCCTGCCACTTGTGACGATGCAGCCCTTATCAACGACACAGATCTGGTCAGCGTCCACGATCGTCGAGAGGCGATGTGCCACCACAATGACCGTCTTCCCGCGCACCAGCTGCGCCACGGCTTGCTGGATAATCGCTTCATTTTCAGGATCGATGTAGGCAGTGGCTTCGTCAAGAATGACGACAGGCGCGTCCTTGAGCATCGCGCGGGCAATTGTGATGCGCTGGCGTTCGCCGCCGGAAAGATGCGCCCCACCGCCGCCAACGCGGGTGTCGTAACCGTTCTCCAGATTGCGGATAAAATCGTCGCAGCCCGCAAGCTTTGCCACCTGCTCTACTTCGGCGTCACTGGCGCTCGGGCGACCCATGCGGATGTTCTCGCGCACCGTGTCGTCAAAAAGGTAGGTGTCCTGCGCAACGAAAGCGATCTGATCATAGAGCTGGGCCAACGGAATCTCGCGCAGATCGTGCCCAGCCAAGGTGATCCGCCCCTCGGGCGCATCCCAGAAGCCTGCGATCAGTTTGGCGATCGTCGATTTTCCACTGCCGCTCGGCCCCACCAGCGCCGTCATGCTGCCAGCCGGAATCTCGAGGCTCACGTCGTGCAAAATCTCCTCGTCCTCGTGATAGCCAAAGGACACATGCGAAAGCGTGATGTCCATCTGGCCAAGGGCGACCATTGCCGCGCCATGGTCCTGCTCCGGTGCTGCGAGGATGGCGTCCACTTCGCCAACCGTCGTTCCCACCTTTGCCAGATCATCGACGAAATTCATCGCCGCTAAAAGCGGCCCGGCGATTCCCAGCGAAAGGATGATCGTTGTAATGAAGGTCTCCATCTCCAGACTTCCACTCTGGTAGAGCAGCCAGCCCACCGGCAAAACCGTCACCAGCGTCGTCGGCGACACCGCGCGGGAGATGGAAATTGGCAGCTGACAACTTTTCATCCAGTTGTAGAAATAGGCCGCGTTTGCCACGACCCGCTCGGCAAATTTCGCGTAGGACGCGCGTCCCTGGTTGAACGCCTTGATGACCTCGATGCCACCGATGTATTCGACGATCGCTGCGTTCATCTCCTGTCCCACCTTGACCGAGCCAGCATACTGCGCGCCATAATTTTTCATCGCCGGCATCATGAACGCCATCCCCACCGGAATCGACACCAGAGAAAGCAGCGCCATGCGCCAGTCGAGCACCAGCAGATAGATGAAGATCGCCACAGGCGCCACGATGTTTGCCGTCATCTCCGGCAGAAGATGCGCCAGCGGCCGCTCCATGCTCGCCACCTGATCGACGATCACCTGCTTCAGCTCTCCGCTCGGCGTATCGATCATCACCCCCAGCGGAAGTTTTGGCAACTTGGCAAGAATCTGCGCGCGTACTTGCCGCAATATATCAAACGTTGCTGTATGACTCATCCCCAGCGCCCACGTATACGGTACTGCCCGCAAAACAAAACCCGCAAGCGCCAACGCGCACCACCAGAGATAGCCATTCATCGCCGTCTCACCATGGAGCAGACCGATGATGATTTGCGCCGCAGCGATATACGGCAGCATTCCACAAAGCACACCGACACAGGCTGTGAAAATCGCCCGCGCCAGACGACTATGCTCCGCCGCACCCATTTCCCACAAGCGCAACAAAGCTGATTTCGTATCCATAATTCAGCCTCCATTCTATAAGCTATAACTAACTCTCACTTCTATAAAAAACTGTGCCCACGGGCCCGATCGAGCACAGTTTTTAGCGATCATTCGGCGGCGTCGAATACCGTCTCGAAACCTTTCATATGATAGCGGTTGAGCAAGCGGATATATTTGATTGCCGCTTCCTTCGTCATTTCATGGCGCACCACTTCAAACATGCCGTTGAAATACGCCGTCACGATAATATGGATAAATTCTTCTGTGACGATCCCGCACTTCACGCTTTCGCAGCCGATGACCGCCATGTATTTGTAGGTGTAGTCCACCTCGATCTCCACCAGTTCGTCAACGAAGTGTGCAAAGCGCGTGCCTTCCGCACCTTCCAGGAGAATCTGGAAAATGTCGAAGTGATCGTAAATATAATCGAGCATCGCCATCTGCTGCGTCTGCGTGTAGCTGCCCATTTCCTGTTCCTGCACGCTGGCGTCAAAATTGTGGAAGCGTTCCTGAATCTCCAAAAACATCTCCTTGAGCGCACCCGCCACCGGTGCCACCAGCGCAGAAAACAGCCCCTCCTTGTCACCGAAGCGCGTGTAAATCGATCCTGTGCTCGTGCCGGCGCGCTCAGCAATCGTGCGCAGCGACGCATCCTTATAGCCTTTCGCGAGAAATTCCTCCTCGGCACAGCGCAGCACCGCCTCGTAAACACCTTCGATCTGTCTGGCCATCTGACCATCTCCTTTCATTTCAAAACAGTGTTTCATAACACTGTTTTGAGTATAACGTAAGCTTCCGCTCACGTCAAGCATCTGACGTAGATTTTTTCCTTCTATCTCCGAGAAAATAATCGCTCACCCTTGCCACGCCATCTGCATCGAGCACATACTGTGCACAGATTTTCCCGCCTGCGATCTCCACAATATCCGTACAGCAGGCGCAGATGAGCTCGATGTCGTGTGTGATCACGAATACGCTCACGCCGCGTGCGCAAAGGGATCGCAGCATCTCTGCCACCTCGCGCATGTGGCGCAAGTCCAGCCCGCTCGTGGGCTCATCGAAAACGAGCAGCTCACGCCCACTTGCCAGCGCCGAAGCGATGGCGACGCGTTGCTTCTGACCACCGGAAAGAGACTGCGGATGCCGCTCCGCGAGCGCCAGCAGATCGAGCCCGGCAAGAATCTCCTCCGCCTGCGCTTTATCCGGTGCATCCATGCTCAGGAGCACCTCCTCCATCACGCTTTCTGTGAAAAGCTGGTGGCCTGTCTCCTGCATCACCATGTAGGCGCGATGCAACCGATCCTTCGCCGTCAGTCTCTCATTTCGCCAGGTGACAACGCCGCAGCGCTTCTCAAGGCCGCAGAAGCAGCGCGCGAAAGTCGATTTCCCCGCGCCGTTGTCACCAATAATGCCGCAGATGCGCCCCCCTGGCAACGTCGCGCGATCGATGTCGAGCCGCTCCGCCCCTTCTTTACGTGTGCCCTTTCGGGGATAGGTGAAGTGGAAATTCTCCAGCACAATCTGCTCCGCTGGCGTAAGCGTAAAAGGCAGTGGCACCAGCTGCGCAAGATCGTATGCGCGCAGGCCCAACGCCGAACGCTCCTCGTCAGGCAGCGCCGCAAATTCTGCTGCCGTCCAGTCGTGGATAACGCGCCCATCATCGAGATAAACAAAACGGTCCGCGATGCCGCGCAGGTAATAGAGCCGATGCTCCGAGATCACGATCGTTTTTCCCTGCGCCTTCCACTGTGCCAGCACCATCCGCAAAGCTTCGGTGGAGCGGGCATCGAGATTCGCCGAGGGCTCGTCCAGCACAAACACCGCCGGATCCATCATTGCCGCTCCGGCGCAGGCGATGCGCTGCTTCTGTCCGCCAGAGAGGGCAAAAATGCTGCGGTCCATCAGTGCTTCCAAATGAAAATCCTGCACCGTTTTCGCCAACCGTTCACGGATCCGTTCCTCCGGCCAGCCGAGATTCTCCGGCCCGAAGGTCACCTCGCTCGTCGTGTCAACGTTGAAAAATTGCGAGCGTGGATTCTGGAACACACTCCCAACAACCGCCGCCGTGTCATAGAGCGGCTCGACACTGACATTGCGCCCGTCCACCAGGACACAGCCCGAAAGGACCCCCTCATAATAATGAGGGATCAGCCCATTGATGAGACGCGTCAGCGTCGTCTTGCCACAACCCGATACCCCGCAGAGCACCACACATTCGCCCTCGGGAATCTCCAGATCGATCCCTCGCACCCCAGCCCCGCCTTCCGTCGCGCTGCCGTAAAGGAAACTCACATTTTCAAAACGGATCATTCGCCCCAACTCCTTTCATCTAGCACACAAAAATACCACAAAGCTCCCCACGCAGAGCGCAAGAGCCAGCACATCCCAGCCACCGAAGCCGACGTGCTTCGCGCGCGTGCGCACCACCGGCGCACCAAGGCCGCGGGCGAGGGCCGCAGCTGCAAGCTCGTCGCCAATCTTCACGATCCGGATCACCAGCGGCACCACCCGATAAGTGAAAAGCGCCTCCGGCCCCACGCGCCCCAGCCTGATCCCGCGCATGCGCATGGCATCGCGGATGGCGCAGTATTCTTCGCCCATCGTCGGGAAAAAGCGAAAGATCACCGCCAGTGGGATCAGCACCTTCTCGCTCACATGTAGCCGCCCCATCGCCGTGAGAAATTCACTCACCGACGTCGTCGTGACAAAGTAGGCCCCGACCATGATGCCCGGCGCAAAGCGCGTCATGATCGATGTCAGCGCCAGCACCGCAAAGGCCGACAACCCATGCAGCGAAGAAAAGGCGATGCGCTCCGCCAAAAAACAGAGCGCATAGAAAAGAAGATATTTGCTTGCCATCTGCCAGCGCCCGGCGCTCAGGATCAGCACAAATGGCACCAGACTGAGCAGCATTTTTACCGCAAGCATCGCGCCTTCATTGCTCGCTCCCAACATCAGTGTTGTCACTGTGAAGAGCAACGCCAGCTTTGTCCGTGGATCCAGCCGCAGCATCAGACGATCCCTGCCCTGGTGAAATGCTTGCGCAAAAGTCTGCGTCCCAGCAGGCCGCCCACCAGCGCCCCGAGGAATATCCCCACCACGACAAGCGCCAGGCTCCACGGCGGCATCACTGCCATTACCTGTGTCGCGTACTCGTCGCCGTAGCTTGCCGCAAAACTTTCGTAAGACGCTTCCACCATGAAATACATCGGAATGTAGGTGCCGACCATCCAAAGACTGAACACCGAATAACCGACGAGGATTTTCGCCGCGCTGCGGTAGCCGCCGCTTTTCAGGATCAGGTCACCGAGCAGCCCGAAGACGACGCCCATCGGCACGCCCCAGAAGCCCATGCCAGTGAGCCCCATGAGCAGCCCACTAAGAATCGCCATCAAGGTGATCAGCTCGAAGGTTTTCACCCGCGTCACATAGAGCATAAAGGGAATCCCTGTGATGATCGCCCAGAGCATCCCGAGCACGGGCACAAAAATCGGCACAAATCCGATCGGGATCGCGACGCAGCAGCCGAGCACAAAATAGAGCACCGTAAACAGCCCGAGACTGATGAGATCTTTCGCCTGAATGTTGTTCATAAATGATTCCTCCCTGTATCGTTATTTGCCTGTCCAGGCACCCTAACGATAGCACAGACAAACCACCGTCTCTACAACCAAACGGTATTTTGGCTCCATTTGATATCGGATTATCCGCCGCTTACTGACGCTACCAACGCGTTCGTGCTATAATGAACGCAGAAAACTGGCGCCACAACTGGCGAACAACGGAGGAATCCTGCATGCATCTCGAAGACATTCTCGCTCAGTGTCTCTCGCTGCCTGGCGTGTCACTGACGCACGATGACCATCACGCCACACTTCAGCTTGTCACCGAAGGTGGCAACGGCACCATTGATTTTCACGTCCTCTGGCCGGGCTTCACCCTTGCCTTTATCCGCGTCGCAGCGCCACGCTGGCCTGCGCCGAAGCTTCCGAAAACAAGCGCTGGCGACCGTCCGCTGCTGGTTAACCTTTGCCTTGCCGGGCGCTGCGAGCTCTGTCTCGACGACGGGCGCTATGTGTATGTAAGCGCCGGCGACTGCGCCCTTTCCGAGCGCTACGCCGCAGGGGCTTATGTGTATCCGCGGAAATCTTACGAAGGCGTGGAATTTTTCATAGAGGCGACGCAACTCGAGCGTGAACGCCCCTGGCTGCGCGCAGACTTCGGCCTCGATATTCCGGCGCTCGTCGCGCACTATGGCGCCGCAGCGAACACCAGCATCTGCACCATGAACGCAGACACCGCCCAAGCCCTGCGTGCCCTCTGGCAGCAACAGAACGCCCCGGATCCTGCAGCGCAGAGAAGGCTGAGCCTGTCGCTTTTCGCCGCGCTCGCTGCCGCTCAAATCCAGGACAGCACACCGCGCACCTACTACACTGCCAGCCAAGTGGCCATCGCCAAAGAAGCCTGCGCCATCGTCACCGCCGATCTGCGCCAATCCCATCCGGCGCACACACTGGCAGCGCGTTTCGGCATCAGCGAATCGAGCCTCAAAAATTACTTTCGCGGCGTTTACGGCCAAAGCCTCGCGGCTTTCGTGCGCGAATCCCGGCTGACGCGTGCCGCTGAGCTTCTGCAAACGACCAAAGCCCCGGTCTCTGCCATCGCCGAAGCCGTTGGCTATCTCAACCAGAGCAAGTTCGCCGCCATTTTCAAGCGCCGCTATGGCGTCACGCCGCTGGAATTTCGCCGTCTGGCCCATCTCAAGCAGGATCAGTGAAGCCAGACCCAGCCCTGCACCAACCACGCACCCACGCAGAGCGCAAGAAAGAACGCGTCCCAGCCGCCGAAGCCAAGCTCCGCGAGGTTGGTGCGTTTCACCGGCGCACCGAGGCCGCGGGTGAGCGCCGCTTGTGAAAGCTCCTCGCCAATCTTTACGGCGCTGATCATCATCGGCACAAGGCGGTATTCGAACATCACACCCACTTTGCCCCCACCAAGCCGGATCCCACGCATGCGCATGGCGTCCCCGATGGCGTGCCATTCCTCGGCGATCGTCGGGAAAAAGCGAAAGATCACCGCCAACGGGATCGCCACCTGCTGAAGCAGATGGAGCCGAGCCATCGCTGCGAGAAATTCGCTCACGGTGGTCGTGCTCATGGCGATATAGCCCATTGCCAGGCTCGGCGTGAAGCGCAGAAAAATGCCCACGATCGTCACAGCGAGAAAATTCGCCAGTCCTTCGAGCCGAGCGAGCGCCACCATTTCCAGCCAGAGACTGACGCCGAAGATGAGCACGTAAAGAAACGCCCCGCGAAAGCGTCCCGCCGCGAGGAAAAGCAGCAGCGGCACCGCCGACAGCGCGATCATCACCCACTGCATCGCCCCTGCGTAGGAGCCGCCGAGCACAAAGACGGCGATCGACACAAGCAGTGCCAGCTTGGTGCGCGGATCGAGAGAAATGCCACGCTTCTGTGCCGTGCTCGCCAGAATCTCGCGCTTCATCACACGATGCCTGCCCGTTCAAAGTGCTTTTTGAAGATTTTACGTCCAATAAAACCGCCTGCAATTCCACTGACGAAGGCAGCGATGAGCAGCACCGGCAAGATCCAGTCCGGCATATAGGCCATGAGTGTGTCGGCGTACTCCTGACCATAACCAGGCAGCAGGTTTTGATAGTACGCCTCGCGCGTCACAACGATTGGAATAAATGCGCCGATCACCCACATAGAAAAGACGCCATGGATCAGCACTTCACGCTTGGCATTTTTATAGTCACAGGCTCTCAGCATAAGATCAGAGATCAAGCCAAAGACGAGGCCGGTTAAAATACACCAGTAGCCCATGCCAGTCAAGAGCATGATGATCCCGAGCAGCACGCCACAAATGGTGAGCATACCGAATTTCTTGATCTTCGAAAAGAACAGCATCATCGGAATACCACCAACAATCGGCACGATCACACTGATCAGCGGAATAAAGATCGGAATGAAGCCAATAGATGCCGCAGCAAAAATGACGATAAAATATAGCGCCGTAAAAATGCCGATATTGATGAGATCCTTTCCTTGCAGTTTGTTATTCATTTTGAACCCTCCTAACATGATTGCGCCTACAATTAGGTTTCGCTAATTTATTTCATGGTAGCACACATTAACCACCGGTTCTATGCACATATCAGCATTTTAGGCCCGAATAGCAGCGAGTTTTTCTGACTGTCGGCATTTTCATTGACGGAGGATTTCTTCGCCGGTATACTATTTTCAATACTTCTGCGCGACGAAATGAGGTGAAAACGATGCGTGACATCATGGAAAGCATTTTGGAAAACAGTGATTCCGTTGCCGGTGTGACGTTGAAAAAAAATCCAAATAGCAGCGTATTGCTTTTGAACCAGCCATACGGCACAGGACGCATGACATTCCACCCGCTCTTCCCGGGACTGACGCTGGCTTTTATTTTTGTAAACGCGCCTGTGTGGCCGGAATCAGACGCAAATGCAGCGCTCAAGCCCCTGTTGATCAACTATTGTATTTCCGGCCGGAGTGAATTGCTTTTGGATGATGGCGCCTACATTTACCTGGCGAAAAATGATTTTTGTATCAGTGAACAGACCGCGCAAAAGGAATACATCTTCCCCACGAATCAATATCAGGGAATAAAAATCTATTTTGACCTGCCGCTTCTTTTCAGCGCTTCGCGCGAGCTGATGCAGACCTTTTCTCTCGATCTTTCCAAGCTGGAAGCGCTTTATCTGTGCAGGAAAAAGACCTACATCAACGAAGCCGACAGCGATCTGGCGCTGCTGTTTCAAAAGCTCTGGCGGCTTTCTGAACATCCGTCTGATTTTTATCTGAAGCTCCATACCCTTGAACTTCTGCACCATCTTCTCAGCGCAGAAATCCGGGCGCCAAAAGCCTGCGGCTTCTACACAGAAGTACAGGTCGAGCTTGCAAAAAGAACGGCGCAGATCCTTTCTGACGAGCTGCGCCAGCACATTCCCATTCGCCAGATTGCAGAACGCTTCTCCGTCAGTGAAACCAGCCTGAAAAATTACTTTCGCGGCGTCTATGGCCAGAATATCTCTGCCTGGCTTCGGGAAACGCGCATGAAAAAAGCTGCTGAGCTTCTCGCCGGCACAAAATATCCCATCGCTGAAATATCTGAACAGGTGGGCTATTCCAATCAGGGAAAATTTGCTGCCGTTTTCAAAAAAGAGTTCGGCCTTTCTCCGCTGGAATACCGACGAGCAAAGAATCTGGAAAACAGTTAACGCCAACTGCGATTTCATGACACGTTCTTTCCTTTGTCCCCACCACTGAACGCACGACGACCGCGATATAATCACATCTGATCATGTCGCGGTCGTTATATTTTGTCGAAACGCCGAGCTGACGCCGTTACTTTATCCGCCAGCCTTCGGCCTGCTCGCGAATCTTGATGAATGTTTTATACGTCCCTTCCTGTTCCAGCAATTCCTTGTGCGTGCCTCTTTGCGCCACAGTTCCGCCGTCGATCACAAGGATCTGGTCGGCATTCTCGATCGTGGCGAGGCGATGCGCGATGGTGACGATGGTCTTGCCGTGAGTCAGAGCGGAGATGGCTTCCTGGATCAGGTGCTCATTTTCCGGATCAATGCTTGCGGTGGCTTCGTCTAAGATGACAATGGGCGCATCTTTGAGCATCGCTCTGGCGATGGAGATCCGCTGTTTTTCGCCGCCGGAAAGGGATGAGCCGCCTTCTCCGATCACTGTGTCGTAGCCATCTGGCAATGCCATGATGAAATCGTGGCAGCGGGCCGCTTTTGCAGCGGCGATGATCTGCTCATCTGCAGCGTCTGGTCTGCCGAATTTTATATTGTTTTTGATGGTATCTCGGAACAGGTACACATTCTGAAAAACCATGCTGATATTTCTCAGCAGACTGTCGCAGGTAAAGGCTCGAATATCTGTTCCGCCAAGGGTGATCGTTCCGCTGTTCACATCATAGAACCGGGCGATCAAGTTGCACAGCGTCGTTTTTCCGCCGCCAGATGGCCCGACGATGGCAGTTGTGGCATTCTGCGGAATGGTGAAATTCAGATCATGCAGAACCATGCGATCGTCATAGCCGAAGGACACGTCCTTAAATTCTATATCATACGACGTTGGCTTGATATCCGTTCCATCCTGGTCGATATACTCTGCATTTTCCAACGCTTCCAGCTTGTCCATGGCTGAATCTATGACACCAAGAAGATGCGCTGCGTCGTTGATATTCTCCACGCTGCCAAACATCACGAAAGAAAACAGGACAAACATCAGGAAGAACGTCATGCTCATCTGTCCTTGCGCCGCCTGCCACGCACAGATAAAAACGATGCCCATGGAGGCCAGTTTCAATGCGAACAGATGCAGGCAGTTGAACGGCGTAAAGCCTTTTTCTATACCGATACGAATGTCTTTCAACGCTTTGTTGGCACTGCGAAAGCTCTGGGTAGATGCCCCTTCCTGCCCAAAGGACTTCACGATGGAAAGTCCGCGAATGTATTCGATCGCTGCACCAGACATATTTTCCACGGCTTCATGAGCGGTCGTAGCAGTTTTTTCGCTGTGGCGGCTAATTCCGTGTAAGGCCAGGGCCGAAAAAACAACGCCGATAACAGAAATCGCTGCAGCAACCGGGCTAAAGAAAATCAGGCACAAAACAATGGCGATAAATTTTGCATATCCATTGATGACGGCATCCACCATCTTCATGCCCTGAAGTTCCAAAACAGACAGTTCTGTGGTAACACCCGCCAAAATATCGCCGACGCTGTTTTGTAAAAAGTACCCAAGGGGGACCCGCTTCAGAACGTCGCCCAAATGGATGCGCTGACCAGCGGCCACTTCGGTGCCAATGCTTTCCTGCAAAACAGCGCGAAGATAGGAAAGCAAAAAATTCAGTGCGATCGAACCAACAATGATCCACAGCGTTTGCCAGATCAAAGCAGGTTCAATCGCCGTATTTGTCCAGTACGCCTGAATCGCTTTGTCCAGCGCATAGGCTGCCACCATTGTAGGAATGGCCGTTGCCAGGCTGCTGAAAAATGAGCATACAGAGCCGAGATAGAGCCGCTTTTTGTATCGTCCTGCCCACCGAATAATACGCTTCATCGTCTTAAACACCTGCAGTTCCCTCCTTTTTCTCGCCTACCGACCAGTTTTTCGCACCAATGTGCGCCTGCCACAAATCTGCGTAAAGCGGGCAGCGTGCCAGTAGTTTCTCCTGCTTTCCGCAGTCTACAATCTGGCCTTTCTGCAGAACGACAATCTGATCTGCGTTTTGGATCGTAGACAATCGGTGTGCGATCACCAGCAAGGTTTTTCCTTGAGAAAGCGCCATGATGGATTTCTGGATCTTATCCTCGTTCTGCGGATCGGTGAAAGCCGTCGCTTCGTCCAAAATCACGATCGGCGCATTTTTCAAAATTGCCCGCGCAATCGCGATCCGCTGTTTTTCGCCGCCGGAAAGCCTTTTGCCGGCGTCTCCGGCTGAGGTGTCGTAGCCTTTTTCAAGCCGCGCGATAAATTCATCGCAGCAAGCTGCTCTGGCGGCGGCGAATACCTCCGCATCCGTCGCATTTGGATTGCCCAGGCGGATATTCTCTTTGAGCGAACAGTTGAAGAGGAAATTGTCCTGCGTCACGAAACTGACCAACTCGGAGAGCTGACGAATGGAAAGTTCCTTGATGTTTCTGCCGCCAATAGAAATACTCCCGCCGGTCACATCCCAAAATCGCGCGATCAGCCGAGCAATGGTGGATTTTCCGCCGCCAGAAGGCCCGACCAGCGCTGTAAAACTTCCCTCTGGCATTGTGAGATTGATGCGATGCAGCACGTCGTTTTCTTCGCCACCATTCATCCCGTAGGAAAACGACACATCCTGTAAAACGATATCTGTGCGCCGGAGCGGAACCATCTTGCCAGAATCCGGCAGCACAGGCAGATTCAACAGCTCATTGGCTGCCTCGACTGCATATTCCATGGATTTTGCTTCGTTGATAAACGTCGTGACCTTCATCAATGGTCCAACAATGCTCAGAGAAAGAATGATCCCCATCGCCAATTCTGCCGGCGTGATCTGCCCGGCACGATTCAGCAAAAGTCCGACAGGGAGCACGCCAACGAGCGTCGTTGGCATGATCGCCAGCATCAGGTTCATGGTCTTCCATGTGCTCCTGAACCAGTCAAGGGTAAAGCCTTTAAAAGATTCGACAGCGCCCACGAATTTTTCATAGGAACTGGTGCTTTGATTAAACGCTTTGACAACCTCAATGCCTTCCACATATTCAATGATCACACTGTTGACGTGGTTGTTCGCCTCCATATAGGCTGCGTACTGACTGTTGTAATTTTTCATCAGAAATGCCATCGGGATCATCGACAGGATTGGCGCGATCAGAACGGAAAGCCCCAAGCGCCAGTCGATCACCAGCATCCAGGCAAAAATCGCAAGGGGCAACAACAAATTCGACGTCAGCTCCGGGATCATGTGTGCCAGCGGCGGCTCTATATCGTCGACCTTGTCCATGATGATATTTTTCAAATAGCCGATTCGTCGCCCCATGACTTCGCCGAGCGGCGCCCGCATCAGTCGATCTGCAATTTTCAGCCGAAGACCTTCCAATATGGTATAAGCGGAAATATGTGCCAAGATCGTCGAGACGCCAAAGCAAACCACGCGAACAAGATATCCAGCCACACCCACCAGACACCAAAACTGGATGGCGCTCAGTGTGACTGTTTGATCGATAAACAGGATCAAAATTTCATACACCGCCCAGAACGGAACAAAACCACCACCCACGCTCAAGATGGCGCAGAAAACCGACAGGATCATTTTTCCCTTGCAGGGGCCTGCAAAAGATAAGAGCGTTCTGATCCAGTTTTCTTTTTGTTGCTCCATAAACGTTCACCTCTTTCAATCAATCTGGTCAACAAAAAAAGGATGGTCAGACTTTGCTAACCATCCTAATGCTATCACGATCCTGTTTTTTCGTCCGCTCCACTGGGCCGTTTCTGCTCCGATCAGTTCACGGATTTTCGGTATTCCAGCGGCGTTTTTCCCATGACCTGATGAAACGCTGCTGCAAATTTGCTGGGACTGTCATAGCCCACAAGCCCGGCGATCTCAGCCACTTTCAGTGATTTGTCCGAGCGCAGGAGCGACGCCGCCACGTTCATCCGGTAATTTCTCATATAGGTGAAGATCGGACTGCCATACACCGACTTGAAGCATGTTTTCATCGGCGTCAAAGCGATGTCAAACTGCGCAGAAAGCTCTTCTAAGGTGTATTTTTTTGTCAGATCCTGTGTCAGGAGCGCCTGGATCGCTTTCACTTTTTCAACCTGGCTTTTATAGAAATACGGGCGTTCTTCTGTGCGTCCTGCCAGTTCCAGCGCATCCAGATACAGCAGCAGCTCCAGCACCTTGATCCGGAAATAGTCCCGTTTGATTTTGCGCGGAACATGGTAGAGCTCCGAAAAAATATGCTCTATCGCCGGTTCTGCCGGAATGACATAGGGCGAGCGATCCGCGCAATACTTTTCCTGCAAGGCGAAAAGATCAACAGAAAAATCTTTCATATATTCCGGGAGTTCTTTTGCTGCAGCCGTCATCTGAAAACTGATGGAAATGCCATGATAGTGGCAGAGAGGAAACGCCACCTTGCCAGAATGATGGATGCGCCGATCCACCCGAAGGTCACCAGCGCCCAGATAACTGAAAACATTTTGACCAACTTCCTGTTCAATACGCCCTTCCCTGCAGTGATCAATGCAAAGCAGATCTTCAGCCGTCTGAAACTCGGAAACGCATGCACTCATATGAAAGTCATTATACATCAGGACCACGCTGGGAAAAACACGATACAATGTCATCCTGCCTTCGCCAGAATCATCGCGCAGCCGCATGACCTGGCATTCTTCCGATTCCATCAGGCATTCTACATTGGAGCCGTAATCAATTTTCTGCAAGAGATCAATCATGAATGCTACCTCCTCTCTGTCCAGCCTCCTTCTATGCTCAATATCTTATCACAAGTCTGGCTCAAAAACTCAACATCATGCGAAGCAACGAGGATCACCTTATTTTTCTCATTCAGCGTCCGGATCATATTTCCAAGTGCCAGCATATGACGATGGTCCAGCCCACTTGTAGGCTCATCAAATACCAGCACGTCCTTGTCTGAAAGCAGGGCCGTCGCCACCGCAAGCCGCTGTTTTTGACCGCCAGAAAGCGCCATCGGGTGACGCTCTTTGAGATCCAGCAGATCAAAGGACTTGAGAATTTCTCGGGTCCGCGCCGGCGGACAATCTGGCTGTGCCAGTTCGCATTCATTCCAGACACTGTCAGAAAATAGCTGATGGTTCACATCCTGCATCACGCAGAAGCAGGCCTTATTCCGCTGTTTTGGCGAAAGAATCAGTCCATCCAGGCGAATGCTGCCCGTCGTCTCTTTCAACAGCCCGCAGAGACAGCGCACGAGCGTTGTTTTTCCTGCGCCGTTATGCCCGACAACGCCCAAAATTTCTCCCCGCCCTGCAGAAAAACTCAGATCGCTGAATACTGGCTGCTTCTCAAAGGCACAGGAAAGATTTTCTACAGACAGCCCTTCCTGCGCGCCTGGCGGACCAGCTTCTGGCAAGTGCAGAACAGGCGGCACCAGACTTCTAAGCCCCATCTCGATGCGCTGTTCTTCCGAAAGCTGGCGAAATTCTGCGCCAGAAAATATTTGCACGATCTTTCCATCTTGGATAAAAACAGCACGATCGATCAGATCCATCAGGAAATACAGCCGATGCTCAGCGATCACCACCGTCCGCCCTTCTTTTTTAAGCTGAAAGATTTGCCCGCGCAACGTCTCTATCGCGTCAGCATCCAGGTTGGCCGTCGGCTCGTCCAGCACAAAAACAGACGGATTCATGGCATAAACGCTGGCAAAGGCAAGACTCTGTTTTTCGCCGCCAGACATGGAAAAAATGTTTCTTCCCAAAAGCGGCTGGATCTTCAAAGCAGAAACCGTGGCATCGTACCGTTCTTTGATCTTCTTGGGTTCGACCCCCGCATTTTCCAGACCAAAAGTGATCTCGCTGTCCGAGTCGATATTAAAAAACTGCGACTTCGAATTTTGAAATACAGAGCCAACCTCCTCCGCCAGGCGATACATCTCTGTTTTTGGTACCTCTAACCCACCCACAAATACCTGGCCAGATAAAACGCCGCCACAGACAAAATGTGGGATCAGGCCGTTGATCAGTTTTGTCACCGTCGTTTTCCCACAGCCCGATTCCCCCGTGAGGACAATACATTCTCCCTGCGCGATCTCCAGATCGATATTGGAAAGCGTTTCCTGTTCTTCCTCGTAGCCAAAAGATACATTTTGAATTTGAATCACACAAACCGCCTCCTCATCCCACTAAGATCGAAATCCCACAAAAAGCGACGCCAGCCGTCAGACATAAAACATCCTGCACGCCAAACTTCATATCAATCATGCTCGTCTTTGGCGCAGGATTTTCAATGCCCCGTGTCACAGCAGCTGCAGACAATTCTTCCGCTGTTTGCAGCGCAGAGATCATCGTCGGTACCAGCAGGCATTCTATTTTCTTGAAGCCACGAATATGACGCAGCTTCATCGCATCGCGAATGTAGCCGGTTTCTTCTTTCAAGGCAGGAAAATAACGCATCGTCACCGACAGCGGAATGATCAAACTCTGCGGAACATGCCATTTTCGCAAAGCGACCATCAATTCCCGGATCGACGTTTTCTGCACGATCATCGCGCCAACGATCAAACACGGAAAGATCTTTCTAGCGTAGGAAACGATGATCGTAAAGCTGCTGGCTATAATTTTTGGCGCGTTTGGAAGCACATAGTATTGTAACGCCAGACAAATTCCGAAGGCCACCGCCAGCTTACACGCAGATCTTCCACATCCGCAGCCAACGATCAGGAGAAGCAGCAAAACAACCCACGTGATCTCAACCCACAGCGCATGCTGTGTAAAAGCAACCACATTTGCCAACACCAAGAGCAGCAGCTTTGTCCGTGGATCGAATTTTAACAAATGGATTTTGTCAGCCGCATTCATCACACAATGCCCGCTTTCTCAAAATGCTTTTTGAACAAGCCTCTGGCGATGAATGCACCGATAACGCCGCCAATGATCGGCGCGACAAACAATACAATCAGCATTGCATTCGAGGACAACGCTTCCAAAGCCGCTACATAATCAGCAGGCATCCCCTGCGCTGTGATCTGAGCCAGAAAATCCGCCTTGAACAGCCAGATCGGAAGCGGTGAACCAACCATGCCCAGCGAAAAAAATACATAAGCCACCGCATTTCCGCTAAAGCTATTATACCCCGTAAGCACTCGAGCGACTTCTGCCAAAATGCAAGCAGACGCCATCGAGATCAATATCACAAGCGTAAACTGACCAGTAGCAAAGTAGATCAGCGCAGTGATAAGCCCCATCAAAAATACAGCGCCCAGCTTTTGCACCTTTGCCGTCATCAGCATAAACGGGATCCCCGCAAACACAGCAATAAATCCGGGCATCAGGATCCACAAGATCGGATGAAATCCACCCATCAGCATAAACGCAAAATTGATCACAAAATATATCGCAGAAAAGATCCCAATCGTGATCAGATCCTTTCCTCGCATCTTTTTATTCGCACTCTGTTTTGTCATGAAAAGTCCTCCTTTTAATTTGTTT
The DNA here is from genome assembly GCA_900552455.1 of uncultured Peptococcaceae bacterium. Classification (GTDB taxonomy): domain Bacteria; phylum Bacillota; class Peptococcia; order Peptococcales; family Peptococcaceae; genus UMGS1590. The sequence goes on from URZX01000002.1 coordinate 173,480, forward strand.
CCGCTAACTCACAGTGTTTTTGAAAGCGCCTCTCGGCGCTTCCAGAGATCATCATAACAAAGTGCACAGATTTTTTCCGCTCCAATCAGTCTTTTATATGCCAAACAGACTTTAGTTTGCCTCTCCTTACAGCACGCATCCCTTCCCGCCCACCGCTGAACGCACAACGACCGCGACGGATTGTCGCGGTCGTTATTTTTATGCGATTTCGATGGTCATGCCGACGCCGACTTCCTCCACTGGGAGTCCGGCGCTGAGCATTTTTGCTTTGGCTATGAGGGAGACGCAGTGGCAAGGATAGACGTGCGTCATATTCTGCGCGGCGAGGTGGTCGACGGTCTGCGTCAGGCGTTTGTCGTCGGCAAAGAGGTGAAAGCCGCCGATGACGCCGAGGATTCTCGACTCGCCACAGACGCGCTTGGCGTATTCGATGATGTTACAGATGCCACTGTGGGAGCAACCGGTGATGATGAAGAGACCGTCTGTGCTTTCGTAGACGAGGGCGCTGTCTTCACTGATGAGATCTGGCTCCCAAATGCCATCCCGCAAACGCTCGCCCATGGCGTAGCTTGCTTCAAAGTCAAGCATACGTGGGATCTCGCCGAGGAAGATCAGGTGCTCGCTGATCCGCTGCGGCGTGCGCACGAGGCGCAGATCCACGCGCTCGGCGAGCGCTTCTGCGCTGTAGGGCATGCCGATGGCGAGGCCCTCGCTGCGCTTCGGCCAGAAGCAGTCAGGATGCGCTGTGAGCGGCACGCTGCGAAAATCGCCGAGGGCGAAAAGCGCTGGCAGCCCACGCGTGTGGTCGTCGTGCCCGTGGGAGAGCACAATCTGCGTGGTACGCGTAAGATCGACGCCGAGCTTTGCTGCATTCTGCACAAAGGCGTCTGAATAGCCTGCATCAAAAAGCACGCGCTCTTCGCCATCCTCGATGAGAAAGCTCAAAGCGGGCTCGCCGAGAAAGTAGCGATCGATGGTGGTATTGTTGTCAACCAGCACGGTGAGTTTCATGGTCTGATCTTCCCTTCTTAGTCATTCGTTGACTCTATTGTACTGGCATCGCGCCGATATCTCAAGCGCGATTACGAGCGCCTGTTCTTGGGATGGAGGAACAGCAGCGCTGTGCCTGCAAAAAACAGCGCGCATTGACAAATGATCGTTTCCTGCGAAAGTGAAAACGCAGGATCCAATGTGTTCAGCGCGAGCGGCCGCTCGGCAAATGCGCTGCCGGTGACGAGGCCGAAACTATCCGGCAAGGGCAGCGCGATCCACACCACTGGAAAGAGCATCCACAAATAAAGCAACCAGGAGCGAAAACGCCCCAATGCCCAGCCGCTGCCCAGCGCAAAAACCAACGGTGGCAGCAGCGTGATCACAGCGGGAAAGATCAGCGTGCGCCACTCTGCCCAATGAAACAGCCTGCTATAAAACACGAGCGCCAGCAGGATCACCACAAGGGCAACAAGCGCTGTTCCTACGAAGGCCGCGCTGCAGCGCACCATGCTGTAAACGGCTGGTTTCACAGGCGTGGCGGCTGTCAGCGCTTTTCGCCGCGCCTCGGCTTTACCGCTGAAAAAGCTCAGGAAAAACAGCGCGCCCATCCACAAAAGCGGCAGCATGCGGCAGAGATAGTCGCCAAAGCTCCAGGGAGAATACGGCGCTGTGTGCGCGATGCCAAAGATTGTCACACGATTCAGCACCTGCCAGCCGTAGAACAGGATCACCAGCAGCAGGCCCAGAAAGAATTTGTTGCAGAGCAGTCGCCTGCACTCATAGAAAAATATTTTACGCAAGGTTCAACGCCTCCTCATCCAGCCCGCAGGCAGCCAGAAATTCCTCATAGGTCAGATACGGCGACAGGGGATCGATCTCGCGCGTGAACAGTTTGTGCAAGATCTGGTCCATCTCCTCTTCCCCGCCTGCGAGCGCTTCGGCCTTCAGGATCTTCAGCGGCATTTCGCAATACTGCCGCACATAGGTGAGGTTGTTGGTGATCTCCAGCTGCTTTTCCTCTGGCAGCGCGGCCAGCGCATCGGGATTGCGCACGTAGAAATCCTGATAATAATCGTCCACGGCCTGCTGCCATCTGTCGATGTAGTGCGCCTGCGCATACGCCTCTCCGTAGAGCGCTTTGGCGATGCGATAGGTCGTATAGACTGTGAGTCCCTCTGCAGACCAGGGGCTGGTTGGATCGGACTGGTCAAACATATTCCCCAGCCCCCACCACTGATGGACCAACTCGTGGATCATCACTTCTCCAGCGCCAGCGCCTTTGTCGGCGTTGGCAAGATTTTCTGCGGTGAAATCTGCCTCATCCAGCAAGCTGGCGCCATCCGCTGCATAGCCGCCGCCGGACACGCGGCTCTGGATGAGCTTGAGCGTTTCGCCAGCGCCAAAGGACAGCGGGCCGTAGTGTTCGCTGCAATAATCGACCACAGCTCTTACTGCATCCACCGCTTCAGCAGCTTCCATCACAGCCTGATGCTTGCGCCCGTAGTAGAACGCGATCGTCAGATCGCCGGCTGCGATGTCTTCGCGAATGTAGTCGCCTGCATAGAGAATGCCGCCGGTGCTGCCGGTTTCGTAGCGCCAGGTTGTGGTGCCATCCTCGTGATGCGCGACAGCATTTGCCTCGCTATCGCCAAAGGGGATCACCGTCATCTGCGCTGGGAGCGTGATCTCGATCGTCGTCGGATACAGCGCGCCAGCTGGCAGCACATTCATCAATCGTGGTGACAGGGCGGCATTTTCCAGACACAGATATTCCCCTGTGATCTCCATGCTGCCCTGCATGGTGGACATCATGCGATTTTCCTGAGGAAAGCCTGCGTAATCCAGCGTCACTTCCACGCTTTTCTCAGCAGGAATGGTCACCTCCAGCTTGGCCTCATTGTATTCCTGATAATCGCTCAGCGTAAATGGCGCGTCCTCGCCATTTGCCTGCACGTGTGAGATCTCGTAGCCTGGCGTCACGCCAAAGGCGACCACCTGCTCTTTGCCAGAAGTGTTTGCAAACCAGTAGCTGGCCCGGCCAGACAGCGTTCCTGCCTGGACATCCGGAAAAACCTGCGCAGAACGCGCTGTGCAAACCACGCCCTCGGCATCGTCCAGCTCGGCAAAGGTCGTCGCTGTTTCGTCGAGATTGCTGTGATCGACGAAGGGCTGCGCGGCGTAAGCTGTGCCTGAGCAGGCCAGTAGGATCACCACGATGGCCGGACGATAGATGCGCCGGATATTCTGGCGCAGTGAGCCCAAAAGTCCCTTGCCATATTGCCGCACACAGAGCCAGGAAAGCGTCCACACGCCGGAAAGCGCCAGCAGCCACGTCAGCCGCATATAGCCAACGGAGCGAAAAATGCGCACGTTTGAAAAATCGTCGGACAGCGCCCAGACGCAGGGATTGAGCCAGCAGAGCTGCCAGTTGTCCGCCCACAGAGTCAGGGAAAGCGCCGCAAAGGCCGCAAACAGCAGCAGTGCAAGATCGGCACGTCGGCAAAACTGGTAGGCTGCCGCTGCTGCCAAGATCCCCAGCGGCAGCGCCAGGCCCATAAATAGCAGATAGGCCAGCGCATAATCGCTGAGATCGAACACAGCGCCGATCAGCCCTTTGCTGATGGGCAGCCATGCCAGCAGCGTGAGCGCAAAAGCGCACAGCGCGCAGACCATCAGCGCTGACAGTCGCACAAGCGCCAGGCTGAGCGGAGAGACCACGGCATCCATCAGCACTTCGACGCGATGGCGAACTGCCCGATCCCATTCGCAGATGGTCAGCACGCCGAAGAGGATCCCTCCTGCTGCGCCGCCGGCGATGGCTGGATTCGCCAGATAGATCGACAGCATGGTCGTGGCGCTGGCTGGCTTGTAGAGAATGAGTCCCAGCACAGGCGAAAATGCTGTCAGCGCGATGACCAGCCAGGTGAAACGGCTCTGCAGCAGTCTTTTCAATTCTAACGGCAGAAGCTTCAGCATGTTCATTGCGCCTCCTCTCGCGAGATCAGATAGAGATACGCATCCTCCAGCGAAGGCTCTGCGATCCTGACATAATCCGGAAGCTTGTCTGCCACCACGCGACAGCGGATGCCCTGGCTGGTGTTCACCCGCGCTGTGATGTGCAGGCCCTCTTCCTGCGCCATATCCTGTTCGAGAAATTCACCAACGTGCCCTGCCGCCGTGCGGATCATGGCCGCTGGTGTTCCAGCGAAGAGGATCCGGCCGCCATCCATCACGACGATCTGATCGCACACCGATTGCACATCCTCGATAATATGGGTGGAAAGCAGCACCAAACGATCCTGCGCGCTGCGCGAAAAGAGATTGCGAAAATGAATGCGCTCCTCAGGATCCAGCCCCACTGTCGGCTCATCGAAAATGAGCAGCGAGGGCTCGCCCAAAAGCGCCTGCGCGATGCCCACGCGCTGACGCTGCCCGCCAGACAAGGTGCGGATCTTCGCCCGGGATTTTTCCTGCAGATTGACCGCCTGGATCGCTGCGTTGATCGCCTGCTCTGGGCGGCGCACGCCTTTCAGCGCTGCCATGTAGCCTAAAAATTGCGCCACTGTCAGCTCGTCGAAGAGGCCAAAATCCTGCGGCAGATAGCCTAAGTGCGATTTCAAAAATCGCTCTCTTTTGGCAAGGGGCTGCCCATCGATCAGGATATCGCCGCCAGTCGGCACCAGCGCCGACACCAACAGCTTCATCAGCGTGGATTTGCCAGCGCCGTTGGGCCCCAAAAGCCCGATCAGGCTCGGCGCTTCCAGCGAGAGATCCACATGCTGCAGCGCCTGTTTCCCATTCGCATAGGCCATGCTCAAATCTTGACATTCAATATTCATCGTCTTCATCCTTTCTGTTCAGATTCATCCTCAGAATATCCCAGCAAGATGAAGCACACTTGGCGCCAATATGTGTTTTATATGAAGAAACGCACACCTGCATGCATCAGGTGTGCGTCTTATGTGCAGCTTGGTCAAAGCGCACCGTCGCCCGGACGCCTGCTGCCGTATTATCGATCGCGCAGCTTGCGCCATGCCGCTCCAGAATGATCCGCACCAGATAAAGCCCCAGCCCGCTGCCGCCTGTCTGGCGATTGCGCGAACCTTCCTCGCGATAAAACGCATCAAAGAGATGGGACAGCGCGTCCTCACCAATATGAACACCAGTGTTTTCGATGATGAGTGTCGGCGCATCGTCCTGCATTCCGGACCAGATGCGGATGTTTTCTCCGCAGGGCGAATAGAGCGCGGCGTTGGCAAGCAGATTTCCGATCGCCTTCGAGAGCATCGCGCGCTCGCCATCCAGCATCAGCGCCGGAGAGAGGTCAGCAGCGACACGTAGATTTTTTTGCTCAAGCAGATCAGCGGCCAACGCCAGCTGCTCTTCTGTGATCGCTGAAAGATCAAGGCGCTCCAAAGGCAGCGCATGCTCCCTGGCTTCCATCCGCGAAACCATCAGGATCTCCTGGATCAGATGCTCCATGCGCGCCGTCGTTTGCAGGGAGCGCGCGAGATATTTCTCCTGATCCTGATAGATGCCGATGCCGTCCAAGAGTCCGGAAAGATGGCCGCGAAGAATCGTCACCGGCGTTTTCAGCTCGTGGGAAGCAGCTGCAAAAAACGCCCTACGCTGCAGGTCCAGCGCCCGTTCCTGCGCCACCTCGCCGCGCAGCGCTGCGTTGGACGCTTTCAGCGCTTCCAGCGCACGCGAAAGCTTCTCTGCCATTTGATTGAGGCTCCGTCCCAAATGCCCGATCTCGTCCTCTCTGGTCTCCTGGCATTTCCAGTCGAAATCCATATCCGCCATTTTTCCAGCGATGTCGCTCATCTGAACGATCGGCCGCGTGATGTATCTGGAATATACAAACGCGCCCAGTAGTGAAAACAACAGCACTGTCAACAGCACCCACGGCGCCATCTGGATCAGCGCGCGCACTGCCACGTTTTCTGCTTCCAGCCGCGGCGTCACATAGAGCGTGTAGGAGCGCGCCTGATCAGAAAAAAACACCTCGGCTGTCAGCGTCGCCTGCTCAGCCGTCGTCACAGCAATGGTCGCTTCTGTTTCGTCTGTGGCTGCAGCGTCCTCTGCGAGCGCTTCGCCTGCAGGCTGCACATTGGAGAACACGAGCTCGCCATCCGGTGCTGCCAATGTCACATCTGCGCCAGCCTCGCGCACAAAGTCCTCCAGCGCCGGGCCGCAATCTGCCAGAGGAACGGCCTGCAGCGTCTCAGTCAGCGCCTGGACCCTTCTTGTAAGATCAGCGTCGATCACTGCACGATAGCTGCTCGGCGTTGCCCAGGCGATCAGGCCGAAGGTGATCGTGCCGGCGCCCAGCAAAACGAGGACAGTGATGAGAAAAATGCGGGCTGTCAGGCTTTTACGGATTTTCTTTCGCAACACGATAGCCCGCTCCCCTCACTGTTTCAATGTAATTGACCTCCAGCTTATGGCGCAGGTTTTTGATGTGGCTGTCGACCACGCGCTCATCGCCAAAGAAATCGTAGCCCCAAAGCTTTGCCAGCAGCACCTCCCGCGTAAACACCCGGCCCGGGCTGGCGATCAAAACTTGCAGCAATTCAAACTCGCGCACAGTGAGATCCAACGAACGCCCAGCCAGAACAGCCTCCATGCCATCGAGATCCAGCGTCAGATCCCGATAACGCAGCAGGCGATTTTCTTCGCCAGCGCCTGAGGCGCGTCGCAATATCGCCCGGATCTTTTGCAGCAGGATGGGCATGGAAAATGGCTTTGTGACATAATCGTCGATCTCCAGTCCAAAGCCGCGCAGCTGCTCCTCTTCGCCATCCAGCGCCGTCAGCATCAGGAGCGGCACGTTGGATGTTCTGCGGATGCATTCACAGACGCCAAAGCCGTCGATTTTCGGCAGCAGGACATCCAAGAGGACCAGATCAAACGCGCCTTCCTGAAATTTTGCCAGCGCCTCCACGCCATCTCCAGCAAGGGTCGTTTCATAGCCTGCATGCTGGAGATAGGTTTCCAGGATTTCCTGAATATCCGGCTCATCTTCTACGATCAAGATTCTCTTCAAATAAACCACCTCCTGGCCAGTGTATCACAGGATTGTGGATTTATCATGAAGACCGGACATTTCTCACCAAAGCCAGATATTCTCGCAGGAAGATTTGGCAAAAAATAAAAAACCTCGTGCACAAAACACACGAGGTAAAATATCTGAGATTTATCCAGCGCTCCCTCAATCATACTGCACGATCTCGACGATCTTGCCGATGCTGCGGAGCTTGGCGGCGAGTTTTTCGACGATGACGTCGCGGAGGTCGAGGTCGACGGGCATGTTGTCTTTCATGGCGATGTTGGTGGCCATGCCCTGGAGGAAGATGATGCGGTCACTTTCCATGATCTTCTCAAGGAGAAGGGTGGCGCCGTCGTCGCTGTTTGGCAGCTCCTGGTCTTCGAGGAGGTTCATCACGGCGGAGAGGGTGATGATGCCTTCGGTGACGAGGTCGACGCCTTCGATGCGCGAGGTTGGCGGGATCTTTTTGTTGACGTATTTGAAATCTGAGAAGATTTTCTTGCCGGTCTCGCGGGCGTAGATCTGCGCGGTGGTGCCGCCACAGATGACGTGGGTGCCTTCGGTGGCTTCAAAGCGCGAGACCATGCGGGCGTCGTCTGCGGGATTGACAGGCGGGCCGGTCATGATGACCATGCTCTGCTCTTCCTTGAGACGGACCACGACGGCTGTGGTGTCGTCGCCTGGCTCGCCCATATAGTAGCTTTTGCAGATGTTGACGATCTTCCAGGCGATGCTCTGCACGTTGTCGTCGAGGTCGCAGAAGCGCTGGAGGGTGTCGATGAGGCCATCTGTGCCGAGGCCGAATGGCAGCATTTCGCCGAGGCCTGCCTGCACGACGCCATCTGAGACGATGACGATGGTCTCGCCGGCTTCGAGGCGGAAGCTGGTCTCGTGGATGGTTTTACCGTTGGCGTCGGTTGGGTTGGTCTCGATGGCGGAGATCTCTTTATCTTTTGTGATGCGGACCATTGGGCAGCCGTCGAAATCGACCATATAAACGACGCCGTTGTTGTACAGGCGCAATATGGAAAAGGTGGAATAGGCGACGCCGCGCTCGGAGCAGGTTGGCAGGGTGTTGACGAGGGTGTCGACGACGTCCTCGATGGGCACGTCTGCTGCGATCATCTTGGAGCAGATCTTGGCGGTCAGGGAGCTCAGGATGTTGGCTTTGACGCCGCTGCCGAGGCCGTCTGAAAGGACGATGACGGTTTCGTCGGGATTGCGGATGATCTCGACGTTGTCGCCACAGAGTTCTTCGCCGACATGGCGCAGCTGCGCGATGCCGACTTCACCGATAATAGCCATCTTAGGTCAACTCCTTCTCCCGCTCGAATTCCTGGATGAGTTTGAGCAGGGTGATCTTTGTTGCTGCGGTGGTTTCACCGAGTCGGTTGGCGATCTCCTGGGCGGTGCGCATCTGGTCGTCGATGACCTGGTTGGCGTTGACGAGGAGCTCGCGCTTGACGGCGTTGAACTGCTCGCGCTGCTTTTCGCTGTCGGTGATGTCGACGATGAAGGCGACGTAGCGCGCGCTGTCGAGCGGCTGGATGGTCTGCTGGGTCCAGATGCCGAGGTCTTTGAAGGCGATCTTGAGGTTGCGGACGATCTCGCCTTTTTCAACGGTTTTGCGCATGTAGCGCACGTCAAAATAATCGCTGAGGAGGCTTCCGACTTCCATGTGGTATGGGCCGAACATTTTCTCGATGTACGGATTCATCTGCAGGATGGTGTAATCTTTGTCGAACACGAGGATGCCGCTGGCGATGTTGTTGACGACGGAGTTGGCGAAGGATTCGGCCTTGGCCTTGAGATAGCTGATGCACATGTCACGCGTGGCTTCGCCGCGCACAACGGCGGCACTTTTGGCGTAGCAGGTGTCGTAGCCGCAGGCGCCGCAGTTTAAGGTGATGGCGTCGGTATCCTTGAAGCAGGCGTCCATTTCGGCGCGCACGGCCTGGGCATCGACCTTTGGCTGCTCGTATTTGCGATTTTCGAAGGTTGATGTGATCGGCGGCACGCTGAGCTGGAAGGTTGGCAGGTAGATACGGTCGCCGTTGTACTGCTTGATGCGCAGGCAGCGCCCGAAGACGCTGTCGGGGATCATGATGTCGACGCTGGTGACGCAGCCGCTTTCGCAGGCCATGAGCTCGAGGAACTGGACTTCTTCGCAGAGGCCCTGGTCTTTTTTCTTGAGGATGTCGATGCAGGCTTCGACGCCGGAATACCACTCGACGGCGTTGCGATCGACGACGCCATCATCGATGAGGCGCGCGGAGAGGTTGCCGACGACGGAGAAGGCGTAACCGCCTTCAAATTCGATATAGTACGGATTTTCGGCGTCTGCGGCGCTACGCACGGCTGGGGTGTAGCGGATGATGCGCTCGAGCTCGGAAAGTGTGATGAGATAGTCGATGTCTTCATCGTTCTGGCGGTTGTAAAATTCTGCGGGGCAGCTTGCTGCGTGCACGACCATGTGATCTGGGAAGCGTTTCTTCAGATCCTTGGCGTGGAGCGAGGCGAGGCTTGTCAGCGGCAGCAGATGCTCGATCCATTCTGGATAGTGCTGCTCAACGAGGTTGACGATGACGGGACAATGGCTCGAGAGCACGAGCTTGTCGCTGGCGCGCACGTATTCCTTCACTTCGCGGATGACTTCTTCTTCGAGCACGTCGAGCTCTTCGATGTAGTCGAAGCCGATGTTGTAAGCTTTTTTGGCGAGCTCGATCGGCGACATCTTGGTGGCCAGGAGGGCCATTTCGCCGATGCTGAGGACGAGCGGCTTGCCTTCGTTGAGCGCGCGGATGACGAAGTCCATGTCGCTGATGATGCGCTTGGTCTTTTGCGGACACTCGCGGATGCAATCTCCACAGACGATGCAGGATTCTGTGATGATGCGCGCGCGTCCGGACGAAAATTCGATCGCATCAAGGGGACATTTTCTCAAACAGCGGTAGCAGTCGAGACAGTTTGAGTTGTCCTTGTTGACGATCGGAAATGGAAAATGTTTCATTGTTCTCCCCCCAAAGCAATATCCACCAATCGGGGAACATCCTCTGGCGATACGTGTCCGTAGGTGACGTTGTTCACTTCAACGTTGATCCCTTCCAGACAGCGTTTTTTGCAGAAGCAGCCCATGAGCTTGATCTTGTCGCTGGCGCCGCGTTCCTCGATCTCTTTCTGAAATACATGCACCAGATCTGGTGCGCCTTTGATATGGCAGGCACTGCCCATACAAATTTTGATCTCACTAGACATATTATTCACCTTTTGCCCTCTGTCTCCTTAGACAATTTTCAATCGTTATTTTTTTTGTTGCAGGAAAAATTTTCCTGCTGCATAATATCATTTTACCATAACTCGTGGGATTTATCTGTTAATTTTGAACATTTTTCCTGAAAAACGCTCAAAATTATGCAAAATTGCTCAGTTTTTCTGAACGGCTGGCGTTTTGGATGAAAAAAATGGGGAACCGCGAAAAACGCGGCCCCCTGAGACAGGTGTGTCTGTGGTAATCAATATTTATCCTGTGGGATGTAGTGGGTGTGCAGCTGATGATGAGCCAGTTCGCTGCCTGGTTCGCCGTAGTAGTCGCGATACAGCGCGAGCACGGACTGGTTCTCGTGAGATTTGCGGATCGGCATGTTCTTGTCGATCTCGTAGATGGCTTTCATTCTCTTCAGGAGCACCTGTTCGTCGCCATGGTGGTATGGCTGACCGGCGCCACCGATGCAGCCGCCCTTGCAGGCCATGACTTCGATGGCATGATAGCCGTTTGGATTGCCTGCACGCACTTCATCGCAGAGGATCTTGGCATTGCCGAGGCCGTGGGCAACGGCGATCTTCAGAGGGATGCCGTCGACGTCGATGGTGGCGACGCGAATGCCTTCGAAGCCGCGGAGCTCTTCGAAATCGAGCTTAGGCAGTGGTTTGCCGGTCTGGATCTCGTAAGCGGTACGTACTGCTGCTTCGATAACGCCGCCGGTGGAGCCGAAGATGACTGCGGCACCGGTGGATTCGCCGAGTGGGTCGTCGAATTCAGATTCTGGCAGCTCTGCGAGGTTGATGTCTTTGAGCTTGATGAGTCGTGCGAGCTCGCGGGTGGAGAGAACGATGTCGACATCCGGATTGCCATTTTCGGAGAATTCCGGGCGGACGGCTTCGGTCTTCTTAGCGAGGCATGGCATGATGGAGACCATGACGAGCTTTTCACGAGGCACGCCGAGTTTTTCTGCAAGATAGTTCTTGACGACGGCGCCGAACATCTGCTGTGGCGATTTCGCGGTGGATGGATGCTGCAGCAGATCGGAATACTGGGTTTCGTAGAAGTTGGCCCAGGCTGGGCAGCAGGAGGTGAAGATCGGCAGTGGACCTTCTTCGCCGGCGAGGTGACGGCGCAGACGCTGCAGCAGCTCGGTGCCTTCTTCCATGATGGTCAGGTCGGCGGAGAAGTCGGTGTCGTAAACGTGGTCGAAACCGATCATGCGCAGTGCGGTGACCATTTTGCCTGTCGCGATGGAGCCGGCTTCCATGCCGAATGGTTCGCCAATGGCGACGCGGACGGATGGCGCGGTCTGTACGACGACGACTTTTTCAGGATCGGCGATGGCGTCGATGACATCCCAGGTGGCATCCTTCTGAACGAGGGCGCCGGTTGGGCAGACGGCAACGCACTGGCCGCAATGTACGCAGCGGGTTTCGAGCAGTGGGCTTTCGAACGCTGGCATGACGACGGCCTCAAAGCCGCGGCCAACGGCGGAAAGTGCGCCGACTTTCTGTACTTCGTTGCACATGGTCTCGCAGCGACGGCACATGATGCACTTGTTCATGTCGCGCACGAGGGTGTAGGTATTGTCAAGTTTGTAGGTAGACTGGGATTTCCCGGTGATGCGGACGTCGTCGATATCGAGGCGTGCGGCAACTTCCTGCAGCTCGCAGTCACCATTCTTGAGGCAGGTGAGGCAGGCTTTTGGATGGTCGGAAATCAGGAGTTCCACAACGGTTCTGCGGGCGCGCAGGACGCGGGCGGAGTTGGTGATGACTTCCATACCTGGGGATACAGGGGTTGCGCAGGATGGCATGAGGGCGCGTTTGCCCTTGACTTCGACAACGCAGACACGGCAGCTTGCTGGATGGTTGTCCATTTCTGTGCCATGCAGGTTCATATGGCAGAGCGTAGGGATCCAGATATCAAGTTTCTTGGCAGCGTCAAGGATGGTGCTGCCCGCTGGGACAGTGACTTCGCGGCCATTAATGGTTAAAGTTACATCGCTCATACTTCTCTTTCCTCCTATCTCTTAACCGATGAAGATCGCACCGAAGTTACATTTTTCAATGCAGGTACCGCACTTGATGCACTTGCTCTGGTCGATGGTGAATGGGGAACGCAGAACACCGCTGATGGCATCGGCTGGGCAGTTGCGTGCGCAGAGGGAGCAACCAGCGCAGCGGGATGGGTCGATCTGGTAGCGGGTCATCTTGCGGCAGGTACCGGTTGGGCAGCGTTTGTCAACGACGTGGGCGACGTATTCATCCCAGAAGTTTTCCATGGTGGAGAGAACTGGGTTTGGTGCAGACTGCCCGAGTGCGCAGAGGGCGGTATCTTTCATCGTGTAGCAAATGCGTTTGAGTTCGTCAATGTGTTCCATCTTCCCACGACCATCGGTGATCATGTTCAGGATCTCGGAGATACGACGGGTACCGATACGGCATGGGGTGCAGCGGCCGCAGGATTCTTCTTCGGAGAAGTGCAGATAGTACTTCGCGATGGAAACCATGCAGTCGTCTTCATCCATGACGATCATCCCGCCGGAGCCCATCATGGAGCCGATGGAGACGAGGTTGTCGTAATCGATCGGCAGATCGAGGTATTTCTCAGCGATGCAGCCGCCGGAAGGGCCACCGGTCTGAACGGCTTTGAATTTCTTGCCGCCCTTGATGCCGCCGCCGATCTCGTAGATGATCTCGCGCAACGTGGTGCCCATTGGTACTTCAACGAGGCCGACGTTGTTGACTTTGCCGGCGAGGGCGAATACTTTGGTGCCCTTGCTCTTTTCGGTACCGATCGAGGAGAACCATTTTGCGCCTTTGTTGATGATGGTTGGGATATTGGCAAAGGTTTCTACGTTGTTAACGTTGGATGGTTTGCCCATGAAGCCGCATTCTGCTGGATATGGAGGCTTGGTGGATGGTTCACCGCGTTTGCCTTCCATGGAGTGGAGCAGCGCGGTTTCTTCGCCGCAGACGAAGGCGCCGGCGCCGAGGGTGATCTCGATGTTGAAATCAAAATCGGTGCCCATGATGTTCTTGCCGAGCAAACCATATTCGGTCGCCTGCTCGATGGCGTGTTCGAGGCGGTTGACGGCGAGTGGATATTCGGCGCGGATGTAGATGCGCCCTTCGTGTGCGCCGATGGCATAGCCGCAGATGGCCATGGCTTCGAGCACGGAATGTGGGTCGCCTTCGAGGATGGAGCGGTCCATGAACGCGCCTGGGTCCCCTTCGTCGGCGTTGCAGATGACATATTTCACGTCGGCGTCATAGCCGGCAGCGATCTGCCATTTCTTCCCGGTTGGGAAGCCGGCGCCGCCGCGGCCGCGCAGTCCGGAATCAAGCACTTCCTGGACGACGTCGGCTGGGGTCATTTCAAAAAGGCACTTACCGAGTGCCATGTAAGCGTCGTGGGCAATGCAGTCGTCGATGTCGCGAGGATTAACGACGCCGCAGTTTCTGAGGGCAATACGCAGCTGCTGAACAGGCTTTTTCGTTTCCATAGTGTGACCTCCTCCTTTACGCATTCACGTGACAGGTTTCGATGCGTGCGTCAACAGGTTCCTGTTTCATGACATACTGCTCGATGATGTCACGGGCGATCTTTTTGTCAACGTAGCCAAACATCACTGGATCGACGGCGATGCCGGCAACCTCAACGGTAGGCTCTGCATAGCAATAGCCCATGCAGCCTGTTGACTTGACTACCACATTATCGAGGCCGTTTTCTTCAACGGCTGCTTCGATGGTGTCGAGCACGTCCTTGGAACCGGTAGCGATCGCGCAGGTGCCCATGGCTACACGTACTTCAACAGCACTTTCCTGGGCGTCCTGGGCAGCTTGCAATGCATCGTGTTTCGCCTTCAGTGCTTCGTAGGAATTCAAACGTTCGCTCATCATACATCCTCCTCTTCAATGTAGTAGCTCTGGATGATCTCTTTGACTTTGTCGCGGGTGACATGGCCGTAGACCTTGCCATCGATGGAGATGACTGGTGCCAGCGAGCAGGCGCCGAGGCAGTGCACCTGTTCGAGGGTGAACATGCCGTCTTCTGTCATCTGGCCGACTTCTACGCCGAGCTCGTCCTTGACAACGTCGAGGATGCGCTCGCCGCCTTTAACGAAGCAGGCGGTCCCCATGCAGACGGAGATGGTGTGACGGCCTTTTGGCTTCATCGTGAAGAAGGAATAGAATGTGACGACGCCATAGACTTTCGCAGCAGGTACGCCTGTTTTTTCAGCTACATAGATCTGCAATTCCTTTGGCAGATAACCGAATAAACCCTGTGCGCGATGGAGGATCATGATCAAATGGCTTGGTTTGTCTTCGAAGGATTCGATGTAGGCGTCAAGCTCATTTAATTTGTTTCTGTCTAACATTTCGTAATTCATTGTAACACCCCTTAATTGTGCACGTGTGGGTTAAAAACCGTCGCAGGTTGTTTCTTTAACCCTTGCTTCTAACTTCTTACTTGGTATTATACAATATCTACCAAATTTTCGGAACATTTTTATTTTCAGGATTATTCAGCGTATTTTATATGTAATCCTGAATTTGCTGATACACCCTCATCATACTATGATTAATGACAAGCTTGTCGGCTTAATAGACGATGCTGTCTAAGATGCCGTTCAGCCAGGCGATGGTGATGCCGTAGTTGGTGATCGGCACGCCTGCTTTTTTGGCGCGGGTGATGCGATTCTGCACGAGCTTGCGATTGACCATACAAGCGCCGCACTGGATGATCAGGTCGTAACCGGAGAGATCCTCGGGAAAATCGGCGCCGGCGCAGATATCGACCTGGATGCTCTCGCCGTAGCGCTGGCGCAGCTTGCGCGGGATCTTGACGCGGCCGATGTCCTCCTCGAGGGGGGCGTGGCTGCAAAGCTCGGCGATGAGCACGCGCGAATCCGGCGTGAGCTCGGCGATGGCCTGAGCGCCCTGGATGTAGGTGGCGATGTCGCCCTTGAGCCCGGCGAAGAGCACGGAGAAGGAGGTGAGCTTGGTCTCCTTTGGTGTGCGCTCGTGGACGTAGGCGAAGACCTGCGAATCGGTGATGATGAGCGCTGGCGGATTTTTCAGGGACGCGAGGGCGTCGTCGAGATGGTCCGGCGTGACGGAAAAGATCAGCGCGCGCTTGTCGAGGAGCTCGTGGATAGTCTGCACCTGCGGCAGGATGAGGCGACCTTTTGGCGCCTGGATGTCCTGCGGCATGACGAGGAGCACGAGATCGCCTTCCTGGACGAGGCCGTGGGTGATCTCTGGCTCTTCACGCAGGGGATTGACGCTGGCGAGCTTGTAGCGCAGGGCGTTCATGTCCTCGCGCCGCGTGATGTCCAAGGTGAGGACGTCGTCATCCACGAGCGCGGCGATCTTTGCGAGCCACGCTGGATCCGGCGTGCGCAGGTCGCATTTGCTGACGACGGCGACGACGGGCGTGTTCTGCTCCTTGAAATGGGCGAGCCATTCTTCCTCAAAGGACAGGTCCTCGGCATCAAAGACGACGACGGCGATGTCGACTTTCTCCGCGGCCTGGGCAGTGCGCGCAAGGCGCAGACTGCCGAGGTCGGAGGATTTGTCGTCAAAACCGGCGGTGTCCAAGAGCGTGCATGGGCCGAGGCCATGGAGCTCGATGTTTTTCTGGACGACGTCGGTGGTGGTGCCGGCGACTGGCGAAACGATGGTCACGTCCTGAGCGGTGAAGGCATTGATGAGCGTCGATTTCCCACTGTTGCAGCGCCCGAAAAAGCCGATGTGCAGGCGGTTGGCGGTTGGGGTTTCCTGAAGACTCATGCCGTTTCCTCCTTATCAGAAGCGGAAGTCGCGTTCGCCGTGTTCCATCTGGGCCAGATACTCTTCGGTCTTCTGGCGGACGTTGTCGCGTGGGATCTGCTTCAGCTGTTCGGCGATGACTTTTTCGCCGATGGCGCGGGTCTCAGGCGATGCATAATCCAGGAGGAATTCCTGCAAGGTCAAAAGCGCGTTTGGATGGCAGCAGTTCTGGATCTCGCCAGCCTTGCACAGGCTCATGAAGCGGTCGCCAGTGCGGCCAGCGCGATAGCAGGCGGTGCAGAAGCTTGGGATGTAGCCCATGCCCATGAGCCACTGCACGACTTCATCCAACGTGCGATTGTCGCTGACATCGAACTGGGCGGAGTTTTCTTCTTCTGGTTCTGGCTCTACATAGCCGCCAACGCTGGTGCGGGAAGCGCCGCTGATCTGGCTGATGCCGACGTGCAGCGCACGCGCGCGGACTTCCTGGTTCTCGCGGGTGGAGATGATCATGCCGGTGTATGGCACAGCGATGCGGATGCAGGCGATGATCTTGATGAAGGTATCGTCGTCGATGCCGTTGTCGAATTCGTCTGGATCGATGTCGTCGGCGTGTTTCACGCGTGGCACGCTGATGGTGTGTGGGCCGACGCCGTGGACGGCTTCCAGATGTTCGGCGTGCATGAGGAGCCCTGCGAATTCGTAGCGATAGAGCTCAAGCCCGAAGAGCACGCCCAGGCCAACGTCGTCGATGCCGCCTTCCATGGCGCGGTCCATCGCTTCGGTGTGCCATGCGTAGTTGTGCTTTGGCCCGGTTGGATGGAGCTGCTCGTAGCTTTCTTTGTGGTAGGTTTCCTGGAAGAGGATGTAGGTGCCGATGCCGGCATCCTTGAGCATCTTGTATTCTTCCACCGTCGTGGCAGCAATGTTCACATTGACACGACGGATCACGCCATTGTCATGGGTGGAGTTGTAGATGGTGTGGATGCATTCGAGGATGTACTCGATCGGATTGTTCACCGGATCCTCGCCGGCTTCGATGGCCAGGCGCTTGTGGCCCATATCCTCCAGCGCGCGCACCTCCGCAGCGACCTCTTCCTGGGTCAGTTTCTTGCGGGCGATGTGCTTGTTCTTGGCGTGGTATGGGCAGTAAACGCAGCCATTGACGCAGTAGTTGGACAGATACAGCGGCGCGAACATGACGATGCGGTCGCCGTAGAAGTCCTTCTTGATCTGCTCAGCCAGGGCCATGATCTCGGCGTTTTTCTCAGGATCGTCGCAGGCCAGGAGCACGGAAGCTTCTCTGTGGGACAGGCCCTTGCGCAGCTTGGCCTTTTCGAGGATCTCATCGACGAGGGCGAGATCGTTTTTGTGGGCGTCGGCATAAGCCAGCGTATCCAGGATTTCCTGATGGTTGATGAATTCTTCTGCTTTCAGTGATTTTGGATTATACATAAAATTTACTCCTCTCTTCTGGGTCAGCGCAGGGCTTTCCCATTAGGTCCTATAGTCTCCTCTGTCCACCACTGCTTCGTAGCCAATGCCGCGAAGCCAGTCGGACAGCGCCGCCACATTTTCGGCGGCTTCTCCGTCTAAAGTTGCTTTGTTGTCATAAAGGGCATATTTCTTTCGCACAGAAAGCGGCGAAAGATTTGGCATGAGCACATTTGCACCAGCGCGCAGCCCTGCTTCGCGACCCCTTGGATCGAGCGTCGCCAGCGCCGTCGTCGCAGGCAGGAGCACCCGCGGCAGCGCGAGCCGCACCACAGCGAGCAGCCAGAGCGTGTCGCGCAGACTGCCAGCAGGCTCGTCGGCAAACGGCGTGTCCTTCGCAGGGATGAAGGGGCCAATGCCCACCATCTGCGGATCGAAGTGCTGCATATAGCGCAGATCGGCGAGCAGATTGTCCCACGTCTGATAGGGCGAGCCCACCATGATGCCGCAGCCCGTCTGATAGCCGAGATCACGCAGATCGTCCAGACACTGCAGGCGGTGCGCCAGGCTCATTTCCGGCGGATGCAGCTTTGCGTAGTGGGAGGCCGTCGCCGTCTCATGACGCAGCAGGTAGCGACGTGTGCCAGCTTTGTAAAGTCTGGCGTAGCTTTCGCGGCTGCGCTCGCCCAGGGAGAGGGTGATCGCGCAGTCGGGAAAACGCGCATGCACAGCGCCGACCCATTCCTCCAGCACCTCGTCTGTAAAAAACGCGTCCTCGCCGCCCTGCAGCACAAAGGTGCGAAAGCCCAGCGCGTAGCCATGTTCGCAGCAGGCCAGGAGATCCTCCAGCGTCAGGCGGTAGCGCGAGGCCGCGCCATTGCTGCGACGAATGCCGCAATAGAGGCAGTCGTTTTTGCAGATGTTCGAGATCTCGATGAGCCCGCGCAGATAGACCGCATTGCCGTACACCTCCCGGCGCACAGCGTCCGCCTGGGCGTAGAGATAGGCGTCTGTCTCCGGCGTGCGTTCGTGGTAGAGCCGCGAGAGCTCGGCATCACTCAGCGTGCCCGTCTGGCGCAGCGTGTCGATGAGCGCAGTGAGCGTCTGTTCCTTCATACGCCCTCACACCTGCGCATAGCAGGCCTTGGCGTTCACGCCCTCCAGGCTGCCAACCTTGCCAGTGAGGCTGTTGATCTCGTCCTGCGGCGCATCCACCACCAGACAGATGATGTTCATCCCCTTCTGGCGATAAGGAATGCCCATGCGGCCAATGATGTATTCGCGGAAATCATGCAGGATCGCGTTCAGCGCTTCTGTGTCTGCCGACTGATCCACAATGATCCCCAGCGTAGCCACTCTTGTTTCCATATTGCGTCCTCCTTTCAACTATTCAAAACCTCGCATAAATTTTGAAACTTATACACAATTTTATTTTACCATCTTCTTACGGATATAGCAATCAAAGATATTTAATTGTATTATAACACGAATTCTAATGGCAGAAGGCAGCTCTCGTTGTTTTTCCCACAACGCCACGCGCTTTCCCACAGCAGCCGCCGGCGCACAGCGACTGTGGTATAACAGCAGCTTGTAGGAATGATTAATTAGAAATTAGTAATGTTTAATGGTGGTGGCTTTGTTTCTTCGAAA
>URZX01000003.1 GCA_900552455.1 uncultured Peptococcaceae bacterium
CGTTTGAAACAATATTTTTGTTATTTACCCTATCTACTTGACAGGGGGCGGTTCACCCCGCACCATCCAACGCATAATGTTCCTGTACCGTTCCATGCTCCAAATGCAGAACATGCGTACAGCAATTGACGATCAGCTCATAATCGTGGGTAATAACAAGGGCTGTCTTGCCCATCTCCTGCAATATTATAAGCTCATTGGCCACTTCTTTCATGTGCTGTAAATCCAGACCGCTGGTAGGTTCATCCAGCACCAAAATCTTACGTTCAGAAACAAGAGCGGTGGCAATCGCCACCCGCTGCTTCTGACCACCGGAGAGCGCCATCGGGTGACGCTCCTTAAACTGCAGCAAATCCAATCGCTCAAGCACCGCATCCGCCTTGTCAGGATCAGCTTCTGCCATACTGATGAGCAGCTCTTCCTCTATGCTTTCCGTAAACAGCTGATGGCCCACATCCTGCATAACCATATAGCACAGAGATAGCCTCTGTTTTCTATTATACGGTTTCCCCTCCACCTTCACAACGCCCCTGCAGCGTTTCTCCAAGCCGCAGAGGCAGCGAGCCAGCGTGGATTTTCCCGCTCCATTATGACCAATCACCGCAATAATGCCCGCCTGCGGCAGTGAAAGCCTGTCAATATCCAACGCAGCCCTTTGCTTTTCGTATGCGAAATGAAAGTTCTCACATTCGATCATCCCCCCACCGACAACAGGATGCACCGTCACAGGAAAACTCCCCAGATCAAAGGGCCGCAAGCCCATTTCAACTTGCTGCGCTGCAGAAAGCTCAAAGGCTTTCTGAGCCGTAAAATCTTTTTCGATCTTCCCATCTTTCAAGTAGATAACCCGGTCTATCAGCGCTTTCAGATAATAGAGCCGATGTTCCGCAATAATCACCGTCCTCCCCTGTTCTTTCCAAATCCGAATCATCCGGCCCAGATCTTTCGTAGCTGACATATCCAGATTAGAAGAGGGTTCATCCAGGACAATGACGGGCGGATCTGCAGCCGACACGGCGGCGCAGGCAATCTTTTGTTTTTCCCCACCGGAAAGAGAAAAGATATTTTTCCCCAGCAAATCATTCATATTAAATTGCTCCGCAGTCGATTTTACCCGCTGGATGATCTCTCGCTCCGGCAAGCCCTGATTTTCACAGCCAAAAGCCAGTTCACTGGTGGAATCTACCGTAAAAAACTGTGTGCGGGGATTTTGAAAAACGCTCCCCACATATTTTGCCGTTTCATAGAGCGGAAGGGCGCTGATGTTTTTTCCATCCAGCAGAACTTCGCCGCTCAACTCGCCTTCATAGTAATTCGGGATCAGCCCATTCACCAACCGAGTCAGGGTTGTTTTTCCGCAGCCAGACCCGCCACACAAAAGAACAACCTGCCCATCCGGGATGATCAGGTCAATGTTTGCAAGCCTACCGGTATCCGTTCCTCCAGCATAACGAAAATTGATATTGCGAAGTTCGATCATAGACGCTGCCTCCTAACAAACAAAGAAACCGATCCAGCAGGGAATCGCCAGCAGGAAGAAGAAAATATCCAATGGACCAAAGCCAATTTTACAAATATTCGTCCGTTTTCGCGGTGCGCCAAGCCCGCGCGTGAGAGCTGCCGCCGAGAGTTCTTCGCCAATTTTGCTGGTAGAAATCATCAGCGGGACCACCCGGTATTCCAGCATCTTCATGGGGCTGTGGAGCGTCATGATGCCGCGCATCTTCATCGCATCCCGTATGGCTGCATACTCCTCTTTGAGTGTAGGAAAAAAGCGAAACACCACCGTCATCGGGATGACGATCTTCTGTGGAACGTGCATCCGTTCCATCGCGCTGACAAATTCGCTGACCGTTGTCGTGCTCACCAGATAATATCCCATGACAAATCCAGGAAGCATGTGCGTATAGATCCCAACTGCAGCTTCCAGGATAAAATGCCATGCGCCCGCAAGTAGCGGCAGCACCGAGAGTTCCAAAATAAACAAAACAGCATATGTTGCAGCAAATCTGGCTGCAGCTTTCCATTTCTTTGAAAGAAGCAGGAAAATCAGTGGACAAGCCATAAGACACGGACGAACAACATTCATAAACCCGCCCGTACCGCCAGTAATCATAATCGTGCTGACAGTGATCGTCAAAAACAGTTTTGTTCGCGGATCGCTTGGAATAATCGCCTTATTTTCAAATTTTAGCGCCTGCGTCGCCGTATCCATCAGGCGATCCCCGCCTTTTCAAAATGCTTCTTCAGCACAGCCTTTCCGAGCAGCGCGCCCAAGACACCGCCGATGAACGTCACAATAAACAAAACCGGAAACATCCAGCCTGGCGTATAAGAGATCAGCGTATCAACATATTCCTGCCCGTAACTGCTCACAAGTGAAGCAAAGAAATCGTCACGCGTTAAGAACATCCGGCTCACATAACCCATGATCCAAAGAGAAAACACCCCACCCGCAAGGAGCGTGCATTTCCAGCTTTGATACTTTCCGGCCCATAAAATTACATCGCCCAGGACACCAAAGATGATGCCAAAGATCAAGACCAGCACGCCGCTACCCATGATCAAATTCAGCAAGCCAAGGATAATTCCAGTCAAAGATACCATGCCAAATTTTTTGACCTTCGTTAGATACAACATAAAAGGAATGCCGCACAAAATAGGGCATACCAATCCCAGCAACGGGATAAAGATCGGAATATATCCCAGCATCATGCCCGCAAAGAAAATGATAAAATAAATAGCTGTGAATATGCCCACATTGATAAGATCCTTAGGTTGCAATTTGTTGCTTCGCGTTTCCATTTTTTTACCTCCGCTTTTATTAGATCCAGCTAACCAGTGCTCCAAAAAATTTGCGAAACAGTATTTCGCATGATCTTAGTTTAGCATCAGCATAATGGATTCCGCTACTCTGGAAAGTTTGAAAATACTCCATATGGTTTTTCATTTATACTTTGTCGCACACGCCCAGACACAAAAAAAGCCCGGCAAATCGCCGAGCCTTTTGTCATAATCACTTGCTTACGCTTCTGGAGAGAAGTCGCCTTTGCCAGCGCCGCAGAGTGGGCAGCCCCAATCGTCTGGAATATCAGCAAAAGCGGTGCCTGGTGCGATGCCGTTATCTGGATCGCCTTCAGCTGGATCGTAAACATAACCACAAAGATCGCAAACATATTTCTGCATAATGATAATCCTCTCTTTCATTTGTCCTTATGTGATGGGCGTTGGTGTTTCTATGCTTGTATCATAGCACACTAATATGACCATTGCAAGCACATTAATGAAATTTCCTGTGATTTTTTTAAAATTCTTCTGCCAGCATTACACCGTCGACATCCACCATCGCCTTGAGCGCTTCCTCGGCCTTCATCTGATGCGCCAGACGCACCGAAAGCAGTGCGATCGTCACATTTTCCGGCTCCTTGCCGCGGGAGATCTCCAGGTGCATGATCTGGATCTCACGCGCGTGGCAGTAGGTGAGCACTTCCTCCAGTGCTTTTGGCTTGTTGTATTCGAGGAAGATGTGGATGTTGGACGTTTTCGTGATCACCTGCTTTTCGATCTTCAAAAAGACCGTCGCAGCCAGCTCGATCAGGATCGTCGCCAGGATCGCTCCTTCGTAAAATCCTGCGCCCACTGCCAGCCCGATGATCGCCGCCGCCCAGAGGCCGGCCGCCGTCGTCAGCCCGCGCACGCGCTGGCGGCTGATGACGATGGTGCCTGCGCCGAGAAAACCGATCCCGGCCACAACCTGCGCGCCGAGACGCGCCATGTCTGTGTAATAATCGAGATAGAGATACAGATACTGGCTCGTCAGCGTCGTCATCGCTGCCCCGAGGCAGACGAGAATGTGTGTGCGGAAGCCTGCAGGACGGCGATGCAGCGTGCGCTCCATGCCGATGATCCCGCCGCAGACAACCGCCAGAAGCATGCGCACCGTCACCGCCATGAGGGTGAAATCGCGCAGACCATCAAATATCGAAAGCATCGTTTTCCCCTCCTTTTACAATTCGTGTACGTGCTTCACATGCTCAACCTGCGACACACAGGCGAGCATCGTGTCCGGTGTCATTTCCGGCGCCAGCCGGATGACGATCTCCGCGTCGTAGATCAGGCGTTTTTTGCCGCGGTCGTCGTCGATGTTCATTTCTATGATCGTGCCGCCCTGATCGCGCACCATTTTCAGCACATCGCCGAGATAGACGAGGGATTTCACCTCAACATAGATCGAGAGCACCCGCGACTGAGACTGCAGCTCGTGCTTGAGATTGGCGAAAAAATACATCGAGACGATGATGATCGCCACTGCCATGATCGCGCCCTCGAAAAATCCAGCGCCGATCGCCAGCCCCAGACAGGCCGACGCCCAAAGCCCAGCCGCCGTCGTCAGGCCCTTGACCTGGTTGTCCTTCGTGACAAGGATCGTCCCGGCGCCGAGAAAACCGATGCCGTTGATAACCTGCGCGCCAAAGCGCGACACATCTGTCGTGATCCCAACCTTACCGGCGATCGTCGCCCACTGGGTCGTGACCATCATGTATTCATACTGGGAAAGCAGCATCGTCAGCGCTGCGCCGACAGAAACCATCATATAGGTGCGAAAGCCCGCCAGCCCCTTGGGACGGCGCATGCGTTCGCGGTTGAGCCCGATCAGCCCACCGCAGAACATCGCCATCATCAGCCGCAGCGCCACGCTCAGAAACGTCATTTCGCGCAGAAAATCCAGCGCCTGGAGCATCCTGCTCAACCCCCTTTTTTCTTTTCTCTTCCTTTAGATTGTAAAATGTTCGTAAGGAAAATGCAATCTTTCCGTTAAATATCCACCCCGAAAAAGCAGCTATTGACAAGGGGTTAGACCGCGCTATAATAGGGGTGACTGTTGAGCCGAGCATGCGCGCTCGACCAAAAAAGGGAGGATTCTCATGAGAATCGAACAACTGGAATATTTTCTGCAAGTCGCCAATTATGGCTCGCTCTCGCTGACTGCAAAAAAGATCAACGTCGGCCAGCCGACGCTCTCCGCAGCCATCGCCGGCCTTGAAAAGGAAGTCGGGCGACCGCTCTTTCGCCGCACCCGGCGCGGCATGGATCTCACCGCGTTTGGCCGCGAGATCTTGCCGCTTGTCGAGAAAACCGTCGACGATTACTACGACATTCGCAAAAAAGCCGGCATCACCACGCCGCAAAATCTCCACGTCTATCTCCAGGCCACAAATTTCACCAGCGGCATCCTGAACGAAGCCCTCTACCACACGCGCAGCATGTTTCCCGATGTCTCCTTCACATTGCGCCACGCTCTGGCCAGCGATGTGCTCCACGACATCTCAGACAACACCGCCTCCATCGGCCTTTCCGCCGCGCTGGATTTCAACCTCAGCCGCCACCGCGAATACGCCAACAGCCTGAACCTTCGCCTCATGCCGCAGTACAACGACAACCTCTGTCTCTTCGTCAAGAGCGGCGGCTATTTCCAATCCCTCGAAAGCGTGCGCCTGAATCATCTGCCAGGGAAGGTGCCCCTTTCCGTGCCGCGGGATCTCGTCGATTTCGGCTTCATCAAATCCCAGAGCCGCTGGGCCGATCTGCCGCGCCACCTCGTTTTCCAGGACGCCGCCAGCCTCTATCAGTACGTGTACCGCAGCGATGGCATCGGCATCACCAGCATGCTCACCGCCCGTCTCAATTCTCTTTTCACCAGCGGGCTCCTGAAAACCGTCAGCCTCACCGACACCCCAGTGAACCTCGTCCACTACATCACCTACCCAATGGGCCAGGCCCTCTCCGATGTCGAGGCAGACATCATCCAGCAGACAGAAACATTTTATGAACACTTAAATTAAGTGAAGAGTTAGAAATGCGGAGTGCGGAGTTTTTTTCTGGTTATTGCAAAGAACAACGCTACGCTGCAGAAATGACCAATCTGAAAGCACAGCCACAAACGTTTGCGATCCAGCAAAACCAACTCCTCACTTCTCACTGAAAACGAGCTTTGCGAGTTTTCCCGCAAAGCGGCTAACTCCTAACTGAAAAACCCGGAGGTTTTTACCCATGCATATCGTAATCGTTGGCGTCGGCAAGATCGGCAGCATCATCTGCAAAGAACTCGCCGACGAGCACGACGTCGTCGTCATCGAACAGAACGCCGACAAGCTCGAAAGCTTCATCAACACCACAGATGTCACCGGCATCGCCGCCAGCGGCGTTGACGTCGACGCCCTGCAAAGCGCCGACACCGCCCACGCCGACGTTTTCATCGCCGTCACCGCGCAGGACGAGATCAACATCATCTCCTGCATCTTCGCCAAGCAAATGGGCGCCAAATACACCATCGCCCGCATCCGCGAGCACGAATACACCGCCCACCAGAGCTTCATCAAGGAAAGCATCGGCATCGACGCCATCATCAATCCTGAGCGCGAATCTGCCCGTCAGATCACCAGCCTCCTGCGCTTTCCAGCGACAACGCGCGTCGAATCCTTCGTGCGCGGGCGCATCAACATCGTCGAATATCCGCTGCCGCAGGATCATCCCTTCGTCGGCCAGACCCTCGCAGAATTTCAGAACCAGTTCAAGGAGCACGTCCTCGTCGTCATCGTTGAGCGCAATGGCCAGGCCATCATCCCAAAGGGGAATTTCCGCCTCCAGGCCGGCGACATCATTCACGTCAGCGGCTCCAGCGCCGAGATCCTGAACTTCTTCCGCCGCGACGGCAAGGGCAAGCACAACCGCCGCGTCAAATCTCTCATGATCATCGGCGCCGGCCGACTCACCCACTATCTCCTGCGTGAGATCGAGCAGGGCAGCACAAAATACCACATCAAGGTCCTCGAAAACAACCGCAAGACCGCCGAATTACTCGCCCAGCTCCATCCAAACGTCGAAGTCGTCTTCGCCGACGGCTCCAACTATCGCAGCCTCGAGGAAGAAGGCATCTCCGGCTACGACTGTCTCATCGCCCTCACCGGCATCGACGAGGAAAACATCCTCATCTGCATGTACGCCGAAAACCACGGCATGCCCGCCACCATCGCCAAAGTCAACCGCACCCAGATGCTCGAGATCCTCGGCGAAGACCGACCAGGCGCCGTCATCACCCCCGGCAACATCATCGCCGACACCATTTTGCGTCTCATCCGCGCCGTCATCGACACCCGCGGCAAAGACGTCGAAGCCCTCTACCGCCTCGCCGATAACCAGGTCGAAGCCCTGCAATTCCGCGTACCTGCCGGCTCCGCCATCATCGGACGCAAGCTCATGGAGCTGCCCATCAAAGAGAGCGTCCTCATCGCCGCCGCCATCACCCAGGATGGCCGCCGTCTCGCGCCAAGCGGCCAGACAGTGTTCCATGAAGGGGATATGATCATCGTCACCACCACCGACCATTCCCTGCGCGCCATCGACGACATCCTGCGGAAGGAGTGAGCTTATGAACCGCCGCATGGTACTTTACGTCACCGGTCGCGTCACCTTCGTCGTCGGCGTGCTGATGATCCTGCCAATCCTCGTCGCCCTCATCTATCACGAAGGCACCGACACCATCTATCCCCTCTTTCAGGCCATGGTCGCCACCATGGCAGTCGGCGCCGCCATGGCGTCGCGCCCACCAAAACGCCGCAGCATTTACGTGCGTGAAGGGCTCGCCATCACCGGCCTCTCCTGGATCATGCTCGTCATCTTCGGCAGCCTCCCCTATCTCTTCACCGGCGCCATCCCATCCATTCCCGACGCCATCTTTGAGACAGCCTCCGGCTTCACAACCACCGGCTCCTCCATCCTCTCCGAGATCGAATCGCTGCCGCGCTCCGTCCTCTTCTGGCGCAACTTCACCGTCTTCATCGGCGGCATGGGCGTACTCGTTTTTGCCGTCGCCCTGCTGCCAAAATCCAACAGCGAAGACATCTACATCTTAAAGAGCGAGATGCCCGGGCCAACCTTCGACAAAGTGCTCTCCCGCGTGCGCACCGTCGCCCGCGTCTTCTACGTCATCTACGCCGTGCTCACCCTCATCCTCATCTGCATCCTCATCGGTGCCGGCATGAGCCCGTACGACGCCATCCTCCATGCCTTTGCCACCGCCGGCACCGGCGGCTTCTCCAACTACAACACCTCCATCGCCGCCTTTGAATCCGTGCCCATCGAGCTCATCCTCGCCTTCGGCATGCTCATCTTCTCCGTCAACTTCAACCTCTACTTTTTCGCCCTGCGCGGACGCTGGCGTGAAGCGCTGAAAAGCGACGAGCTGCGCTGGTTCGTCGCCATCGTTCTCGCCGCCGTGCTCGCCATCGTCCTCAATATCCTGCCGATGTACGACAGCCTCTGGCTCTGCGTCAAAGACGCTTTCTTCAACGTCGCCACCATCATCTCCACCACCGGCTTCTGCACCGTTGACTACTGCCAGTGGCCAATGTTCAGCCAGCTCATCCTGCTCCTGCTCATGTTCATCGGCGGCTGCGCCGGTTCCACCGCCGGCGGGCTCAAGATCAGCCGCGTCATCGCCCTCGTGGGGCTCGCCAAACGCAAACTCCACGAATCCGTCAATCCAAAACGCGTCAGCGTCGTCGTCTACGAAGGAAAACCCATGAACGAGCGCGCACAGAACGACATCGCCCTCTACTTCATCCTCTACACCTTCGTCTTCTTCGGCCTCGTCGTGCTCATCAGCTTCGAAAATATCGACTTCGCCACCACCTTCAGCGCCGTCGCCACCACCTACAACAACGTCGGCCCAGGCCTCGGCACCATCGGCCCAACCGGCAACTTCGGCGGCTTCAGCGGATTCTCCAAGCTCGTCCTCTCCTTCGGCATGGTCGCCGGCCGTCTCGAGATCATGCCCCTCATCCTCCTCTTCGCCCCAAGCACATGGAGAGCATAAGTAAAAAATCCTGAGTGAACCACCGTTCACCCAGGATTTTTCGTCTTTAGCCCTTTCTTTTTTCTGCCAGCGTCGCCTCCGCCTGATCCAACGAAGCGAAACCGTAGCTTTTCACCGTCGCCGCCATAGTCAGCAGCGCCAGATTTTTTCCTGCCGCCTCCAGCTCTTCGACAAAATCGCGCAGCTTTTTCACCGTTTCCGGCGAATACGTCTTCAGCTCTCCCTCCAGATACGTTTCAAACGACGTGTCCCACGCCGTATCCTCCTCTGACGTCAGCGCGCGGTTGCCCGCTGCCAGCAGCGGATACTGGCGGCGATACACCTTCATCCACATCAGCTGCTTTTCCACAATCACGCGAATGTCCTCGCACATCTCCTCAGAAAGCACCGGCAGCCGATCCTTCAACGCCAGAAATTGAGCAGGATGCGTTTTTTCCATCATCCAGGCATATTTTTCCGCAAGAAGATTGCGCCCCTGCTCCGCTGCCTCGTCTAAATCCGCGCTGTAACTGTCCACAAGCGCCTCGTTCCACGGCGCAAACTGACTGCTCCGCATGACGACAAACGTAGCTCTGTCATTCTGGCAGGACGCCCGCCCACCTTCGTTGTGCACCGCTTGAAACAGCGCCCATTCGCGTTCAACAAGCTGATCTTTTTTCTCCTGTAACGTCATTTTTACGCTCCTTCCATCACATGGCACCGTCGCAGCGTTGGATCCTCGATGCGCTTCATCAGTTCCCAGGCATGCGGCTCCAAAAAATCATCCTCCAGCAAACTCAGCCCATCCGCTTTCAGCGCCTGGATCACCAGCATACAAATGCGCTCAATCAGCTGCACCTTCGTGTCGCGCAGATTCACATACGGATTAAATCCAACCGCGCCCTCCTCGCTCCACGCCGCTTCCTGCGCGCCCGTTGTCATAAGCTGGCGGAACAATCCTGCCACCTCGCCTGCCAACAACGGCAAATCCAGCATGCCGCGATACAGCCATTTATAATACGGCGCGTACCGCCTGTTATACAGATACACAAAGGAAATCCCCGCCTGCACAAATTCTCGCAGCGCAAGCTCCGCAGCAACAACATCGCCGCGGCGCATCGAGCGCCCGTAATTATACTGCCCAGACTGCGCCATGACCGCCAGTCGAGCCGCCATCTTCTTAACGCGCACATCCTCTGGATAGACCGCGATCGCACTGCGGATCGCAGAAAATTCTCCCAAGGAATCGCTGAACACCTTGCCATTCGTCGCGCACGCAAGCTGTGCATCCGGCAAATGCAGCCACCGCATCATCGATCGCGGCGGCTGCTCCACGCCGATAAATTGCCGGTAAAACGCGTGGATCTCCAACACACCAACGCGCCCGCCACCCTGCGCACTCACAATCCGCCCAGGTACACCAAGAAATTCCTTCGGCAACGAGTCATATGCAACCTGCACTTCACGCCCATATCTTTCATAATCTTCCGCAGTCAACCATAAACAGAATGCAGGGCCATAGTCATGATCCATAGAAATATCATCGTCATAGCCAAAACATTCCGATCCCTGCCCCACTAAGCCAACAGCAATACGCGGCAGTAATTCCGGAAACCGCGCCTCTAACATCGGCTTGCCATACGTTTCATAATATCTCTCGGATAGCTCTAAGCCCTTCATATATCTCTCCTCTTAAAAAATCTTGGATTTCCAATGACTTCATACAAAAGATCTTACAATTAAATTTATGCCATTGGCAAGCATCAAAATACAAACAATAACCTGCACCTTCGCGCTGCTCAATTTTTGGAACAGTTTTTTTGCAACCACCAGCCCCAAAATCATAAACACAATGCAAATTACCGCCAACGCGATCAGCTGCAGCGTATACATGCCATTGAACGCACGTACCACCACATCAATGACCATTGCCACAGAAAAAACAGCCTGAACGGTAGCAATATATTCATTTTTATCCTTAGAAACAGCTAGAAAATAAGCCGCTGCTATAGGACCGCCTGCGCCAAAAAGTCCGTTCAGGATTCCCGCCAAGCCGTTAAAAGCCACGGCATTTTTCGTTGTTCCTGCAATGTGCATCTTATCCTTCATCCACAACAGATAAATCGCCATTAAAATAAAGATCACGCCAAGCAGGGCATAAATAAACTCATATTTGCCTATATACTTCAACAAACAAACCGCAGCAATATCTGTAACGGAAAATGCCAAAATAGCCACCGGTGCAAGTGACCAATTAATATATGCGCGATAAACGATCGCGTTATATACGAGCAGAAATACCGTCATCAACGCAACCAATGCAACAGATTGTGTGTAAGAATAAAAATATGGCACAACAAGCAAGGCAAGGATCCCAAAAGCAAATCCACTGATTCCCTGCACAATAGACGCGACAAACACGACCAAAAATAGTATAATTAAAGATATCCATTCCATTATGATCCTTCTTTCTAAATATCTCGTCATCCTTCAACGATTTCTATCATGAAAGGAGCCCTTCAATGCGTATAGAGCAATTGCAGGCTTTCGAAGAAATTGCCTGCTCGAAATCAATCAGCATCGCTGCGCAAAATCTTTTTGTCACACAACCTACGCTTTCCCGTTCCATCAAAGCGCTGGAAGATGAGTTGGGCATTGCGTTGTTCGCACGATTTTCCGACGGCGTCAACTTGACAGAAGAAGGCGCCCTACTCCTGCCTTACGCCAGACAAATTCTCGCCGACATCCATAAGCTTACTGAAGAAGCAAAGTTCTTAACGCATTTCGACTCTATAAATACTGAAGAAAACATCGACTTCAAAATCTATTCCATGCAGTCGATTGCCGATACCATCCTGTTCCCTTCTCTTAAAGCCATGGAGCAAAGTTTCCCGCAAATTAATTTCATCGTTAAGGTCTCAAATACTTCTGATCCTTATGCCTTGCCTGATGATATCTATGAATACGACCTCTTTTTGGGAACAAATGTTTTTAACACTTATGCGTCAGCCATAAAAAACAGCACTCTGAAAATGTCCACCGTTTTCTATGACCGCTTTTCTGCCGTTATGAATCGCCAGCATCCGCTGGCAATCAGAAAAATAGTAGATATTGACGATATATTGGGTTACCCGCTCATTTTCCATGATTATGATTTCACAACAGAAGCATTCTATCAAAAACAGTTACACACTTACTCCACTAAAACGTTAAACATTGTTTTGCGAAGCAACAATCCGCGCGTGATCACCAACTATCTGAAATCCTCCAATGCCATTCTTTCGACCAACAATATCATTGCAGCGAACGATTTCATGAGCGACGCCCAACTGATCGCCATCCCCCTCAAGGGCAATCAATATCAGGTTTTCTTTCTCTACCCACCGGATAGTCCGTATGAAAATCTCATTCATCAGCTCTCTGCGCTGCTCCAAAAAACACGAAAAGATTTATCTTCAATGTCTTCAAAGAAAATATGATCCACTGTACTTATCAATGAAGGGATGCCACTTTTTGCAGCATCCCTTCTTCTATTCTTATTCTGAAATTTCCTCCAGTGATCTACCGCTTGTACGAACACCAAACAGGCCTACGCAAAGCGAAATAATTAAAAAACCGATCCCAAGAATGCCATAAGACAATCCAAATCCAACAGCAGCGTAAATCATTGGGAATATGGCCATCATTATAATGTTGAAAATTCGTCCTACAGAAGTGATAACGCCCAGCGCCGCATTTCTGATCTTTGTCGGATACATCTCTGGCGTATAGGCATTCAACATGACAATGTTGGCCTGGCCAACGGCCGTCTCCACCATCCCAGCGATGCACATCACAGTGTAGTTTTCGGTAGTTGCAAACACGAAGATCGAACATCCAGTAATGATGCCTGTTAAAACAAGTGGAATTTTACGGCCACCCATCTCGGAAAACAACGCTGTAATGACCGGGCCCCCAATAATCCCCAATGACAACATCGACGTCAACTGCAAAACCTGAGATTGTTCAAAACCGCTGTCCAACATCAAGGTGCCTGCAAAATTGATGAAGATCAATCCAAAAGAAATGGTGAAACAATATGACAGCATAAGCCCAATCGTAAGTTTCCAGTTCTTTTTATTGAAAATTTCTTTGAAAATAGCAGAAAGCGGAATTCTTTCAGCAGACTTCGTATGCGCCTGCCCACTCAGATCTGCCTTATATTTATCTGCACCAACGATCTTCTCCACATTCTTTTCAGCTTCCTGAATGCGTCCTTTCGACACCAACCATCTTGGAGATTCGACCAGCCAAAAATGACCAAGCACAGCTATGACCAAACCAAGTGCGCCCAGGATATAGATCAGACGCCACCATTCTCCACCCAAAGGAATGATGATATTACATACAAGAGAAACAATAGGAATGCCGATAAATGGCGCAATCATCGCAATACCATAAATGCGCCCTCTATTCTTAGATGGCAGCATTTCCATCAAATATGGAGGAGCGACGATCAAAAGCCCGGAAATGCCGATACCCGTCAGGCAACGGAAAAGGATGAACAGCTCAATATTAGGCGCCAGCCCGTTGAGCAGCGAGCCTAAGGAGAACACGACCGCACACAGTACAATAGAATGTTTGCGTCCAATTTTATCCGAGACAATGGAGAATCCAAATGTTCCGATCAACATTCCGATCGCGAAACAAGAGTTAACATAGCCCACTTGCTGAACAGAAATTCCCCATTCCTGTCTCAGAACAGGTGCTACGAAAGAAAAATTGTAATTATCTGCTTGCTCAAAGATCATCGCAATGGCCAAAAGAATGATGACATGCAAATGATTTTTCGTGAATGGTGTTTCATCAAAATAGTTTTTGATGATTTTCCTGTTATCCATACTCTCATCTCCCTATTTTTCCCATTGTGCCACAAACACGATTTGTAGCACAACGGGATTTTTTTATCGTCTTCTTTTATGCTATTTCATGTTCTGTGCGTGCAATGATTTCATCTTGCAACTCCCCGGACAATTCCGTGAAGTATGCACTGTATCCTGCGACACGAACGACTAAGTTACGATATTTTTCCGGCTCTGCTTTGGCTTCGATCAACGTTTCCTGGTTGATGATATTAAACTGAATGTGATTAATCTTCAAATCGCACCAAGTTCTGATCAGATCCATCAACCGTCTTGTGCCTTCTTCGCCAGCCACCGAACTAGGCGTCAACTTCATGTTCAGCAGGCGTGCCTGGCGATTGATGATGCCTCTGGTTTTAGAATGTGCATTGGACTTCAATAAAGCCGTTGGCCCGTGTGTATCGCAGCCATGCGTAGCACCTGTCCCCTCAGAAAGCGGCGTGCCAGCTTCGTGGCCATTTGGCAGCGCACCAACGACTTTTCCCAGTGCGATATGTAACGTAATTGGCAAGAATCTTGCAGAGATAACTTCGCCCGGCTCTGTCTCTTGCTCTGCTAGATATTTGCAGTGATAATATTCGGCATCCTTTGCAAATTGATCAACATAAGGATCATCGTTGCCGAATTTTGGCGCATTGAGACAAAGCTGCTTAATGATATCATACCCTTCGAAGTTTGCGTCCAGCGCAGCGATCATGTCATGCATGCTCACTTTCTTTTCTTCATAAACAAGTTTCTTGATCGCAGCCATCGAATCGGCAAAAGTTGCCAGCCCGATTGGATCAACAAAAGCTTCTTTCATCCCATTTTTAACATCTTTATGCAGATCCTCACATTGCTCATATGCCAGATCATGGAGCATAGATGTGAATGGACAAGCAAGATACTTCGGCTCAACAACATCAAGAGCGCGCTGCTGGATCAATGCATGTTTTTCAAGATAGCGATGCTGTTTCCAGTAGGCTTCATAAAATTCATCAAAGGTCTTGAATTCTTCAGGATCGCCAGTTTCAACACCCATCAGCGCATCGCCATACATTGGAACCCGGCCATTGTGAAAGACCATTTCCAGGCAGGAACCCATATTCACAACAGCACCAGGATGAATGTAGGTTTCATAATTCGGCACACGATGTTCTGCACAGCCAGTGACAACATACTCCAAGGCTTTTTCGTATGGGACGCCTTTGGCCAAATACATTGGCACAATTTCTTCATCATTGAAAAGTTTTGGATATCCCTGCCCATCTTTGATCACTTCCGCTACCAAATGCAGGAATTTCTCTGGCGTTTGAGAATGAATGCGCACAGCCAAATCTGGATAATTGATCGGCATGCCCTGTTTGGATTCCAAGATCAAATATGAAAGATCATTCGTCGCATCACTGCCATCTGCTTTCTGGCCACCGATCGTCACGCCTTCAAAGTGTGCATATCCTTCCGTCCACGAACCACCAGCTGGACTCATGAGAATGATCATTGCTTCAGAAAGATTGACCCACACGCTCTCCAGAAGCTGGCGTGCTTCTAAGCGCGTTATAGTGCCTTCGTCGATGTCTTTTTTATAATACGGCCACAAAATCTGGTCCAATCGGCCCAAACTGAGCGAGCCACCAACGAGCTGTTCCAAGCGCGTAAACATATACACGAACCATTCACTCTGCAGCGCTTCCTGGAAAGAAGATGCTGGATTTTCAGGAACATTTCTGCACGCACTTGCGATTTTCAATAGTTCCTGCTTGCGACTTTCTGTTGTCTCAGGCAAAGCAGCCAGACGCTCCGCTTCATCCGCATGACGGTTCGCCCAGATAACAATTGCCTCACAACTGATGATTGCTGCTTTTAAAAATACACCTTTGGTCATCAGATCGCGCGGATATTCAATCTCATCCAGTCGTCGCTGGGCGTCTTCCTTGATCGCTTTGATCCCATGATCAATCACTTTGCTATAATCTGTCACCCAGTTTTGAGAAGAACGATCTAGCGCTGATGGAAAGAGAACACCAGAAGCTCTATAAATATCACTGCTGTTAGGACCATAGATCAAGTTTCGTGTCTGCTCTGGCAAGATCTCCGCATAGGCTTCCGGAAAAGATTTATGCTGCCAGTATGGCGCAATTTCTTCTTCCATAACCCTTCTATCCTCCGCAGGCACTAAAAATGCTGCATCACAACGATCACACATTTCACCGCTGCCAACGAAATTAATATAGCCTCCACTTATTTCTGGATGCATTGTCCCACACCGTCCAGGCCGGCTTTCGACTCGACCAACGATCAAGTCGTCCGGTCCAATATAGATTGGCATTTTCTCAGCCATATTTTTCAGAGCCAACGCATAGCGGATTTCCAATGGCTTATCTTCAGTCTCCTTCATAGATTCTGTAAAATATTTTGCGCGGTCGGTGCACAACATGATCGGTGTTTTGCGGATTTCGTCCAAACGCTTGAACGTTCTCTGTCTATCTTCCGATACGTCATTCAAAATACCATTCTCCAACCATTCTTCCTGTGGACTCAAAAATTGTCTATCACAACATCCCATAATGAAGTACCTCCTTAAAAATTTCTATTGTGCTTTTCAGCTTCTATAATTTAATATTATGGCTTTTATTTCTGTTTGTGAAATGCTTCATGTATCATATTGCCAAAAGTGCCTATGCAGTATTTCTATAGCAAACCGTTATACGTTTTTTTCATATTCCAATCAGATCTCATAATGCATCTTGCATTTATCATTTAAGACTTTATGCCGTAAAATAAAAATTATAGTGAGCTACATTTATTTTCGAGGAGGCGTCATTTATGAAAACAGACAAAGGATTAATTTTCAACATTCAAAAATACTCCGTCCATGATGGCCCAGGTATTAGGACATTGGTTTTTTTCAAAGGTTGTCCATTAGCGTGTAAATGGTGTTCAAATCCAGAAGGTATTGTACCAATGCCAGAGATTTCTTACAAAAAAGATCGGTGTATTACCGTAGAGAAATGCGGCCTTTGTGTGCAACATTGTCCAGAAGCCGCCATTATTACAGGCCCAGACAGCCATGCTTTAATTGTTCGAGAAAACTGCACGAATTGTCTGCAGTGTATGGCTGCCTGCCCTGCACAGGCAATAGAAACCATGGGACGATGGATGACCGTCGATGAAATTCTCAAGGAAGTGACTGCTGATGAAAGCTTTTATAAGCGCTCTCACGGCGGCATGACACTGAGTGGCGGCGAACCACTTTTGCAAGCAGACTTTGTTGTAAAATTATTACAGCAAGCCAAAAGCGATGGCCTGAAAACAGCTATTGAAACAACAGGCTGTGTGTCATGGGAAAAAGCAAAATCCGTTTTCTCGCTGCTTGATTATATTCACATAGATATCAAAACTGTCAATCCAGAAAAACATCTTCAAAATACCGGCCGTGACAATCGGTTGATTCTGGAAAATTTCGCGAAATTATGTGCCGAGTTTCCTGATAAACCAATTATTGCGCGAACGCCAATCATCCCTCAGTTTAATGATACTGTGGAGGAATTGCAGGCCATCGTCGATTTCATTAACGACGTTGGCAAAAATGCGTCGCAGCTGCGTTATGAGCTGCTACCTTTCCACAACTTTGGCAGCAGTAAATATGACTATCTCGGCAAATCCTATGGCTTTATGCATCAAAAAAATATGGATAAAGATTTTGCAAGATCGCTGCGTGCTCAACTAAAATCCACCATTCCTATTCTTGAGATTCGCTAATCCCTATAAATCACTACACATATCAAATACTCTCCGCAATAAAAAACCAGTTTCATGAGGTCACACTAACCTCGTGAAACTGGTCTTTTCATTAATTTTCATGCACCAACTGCTTCCGCGCCTGCTCGAGGTTGCGGGCGGTGGTGTGCCAGCTGTCGTTTTTACCGAAGCTGCGCTCGATTTCTGGCAGAGCGGCTTCGAAATACTGCGCGGCCTGGCGGTGATCGCCGCGCAGATAGCTGAGCTGTCCGGCGGCTGCGAGGGCTGCTCCGTAGTGGGCGTCGCGGGGTTCTGGTCCGCGCTCGAAGAGGGCGAGGGCTTTTTCGATCTCGCGCGCTGCTTCGTCGAGACGCTGCAGGGCGATGAGCGAGAGCGCGAGGTTGGAATAGGTTGTCGCGATCTCGGCGTCCACGCCGGGCAGCGGGGCGAGAAGGACGAGCGCCCGCTCATAAAACGGCACGGCTTCGGCGTGCCGTCCCTGCGCCTGATAAACCTGGCTCATATTATTGAGCAGACTCGCCAGCGTATATCCCTGCTCGCCGTTTTTTTCGAGGATCTGCAGCGCATCCTCGTAGAGCATGGCGGCATGCGAAAGATCGCCGGCGGCGCGATAAGCAGTCGCTGCATTGACGAGGGTGGTGGCGCAGGCGGGCGTGCCAGCAAGGCCCATTTCTGCGACGAGGCCCATGGCGAGCGCGGCCACCTTGAGGGAATCCTCGCTGCGGCTGATACTGCGATAATAACCGACGAGCTCGTTTAAGAGCGCGAGCCGCGCGGCCTTGTCGCCTTCCTGCTGGGCCTGAGCGAGCTGCGCGAGCAAAAACGGCTCCACGTCGTTTAACTGCTTGGCGGCAAAAAGTCCGTCGAGGGTTGCGAGTGTTTGGTGGATATCCATGATGATCTCCTTCCTTCGGTGTGTTTCTGCTATGAGCATACCACACAACTGCCCATATGCACAACAGCACCAGCCTGCACGATGGTTTGCAGGCTGGTGCTGTTTTATCTGAGCGCCTCAAGATCGGCGAGCTCGCCCATATCCGGTAGCCAGACACTGGCGGCGTCGACGAAACGACTGCTGTCGGCGCTTTGCGCGGCGATCGTCGACGGGATCTCGCCCTCCAGCTGGCCGCGCACGCTTTCGGCGCGCAGCATGCAGAAATCGCGAATGGTCTGCACGGCGAGGTGAAAATCTTCGCCGCTGCAAAAGGCGGTGGGATCTTTCTCAACATACGGCGCGATCATACGCTGGGTCTCGCTGACGACTTGCTCAAAGCAGCCGCTTTCGAAATAGCCGCTGATGAGCTGGTCGAACAATTCATGATAGCGGGCGTAGATGGCGTCGTCCTGCATGAGATGGTGGTAGAGCGGGCGCTGGCGCATGATCTCGCCGCTGGCAGGGGTGTTGATGGGATAATTTACATAAAGGGTGCTGTCGTTCACGGGATCTGGCATGCCGAGGGAATAGGTGGCGAAGGCGAGGTTGTAGTCCCAGGGCAGGATCTCGAGAATGCCGTCTTTTTCATAGAGAAAATAATTGTGCCCGGTGCGGCCAAGATAGCTGTCGAGATTGACGGCGAAAACCTGCACGGTGAAATACCGCAGCACTTCGTCGATGTTGACGGCGGTTTCGAGATTGTCGCCACCGTCGAGGATCTTGAGCGCGGCGATCAGGCGCGCCTTTTCGGCATCGCTCACGTCGAACTTGGCGTTGCGGAAAATATTCTCATACCGCGCAGGATCGTCGCCTGTGTAGCGCAGATGGACGTCAGCGTTGTCGTCGGACAGGCGTTGGTAATCCGGCTTGTAGAGCTGGCCGTGATCACGGCCGTAGACGCGGCGCGCGAAGGCCTCCTCAGGCTCCTCGACGGCGAGAAAAAGTCCCCAGGGCTCGCCGTTCACCGTCACCCAACTGTAACTCGCCAGCGGCGTCGGCACATCCATGAAGCGCATCATGTCAAAGGCAAGCCAGTTTTTCATGTAGGTGTTGTCCTGAAAGGACGCATCAAGGGAAAGTTTGTCGAGCCCGTGATAATTCTGCGCAGCGAAATGGTCGAACTCGACTTTCAAGCTGTAGCGCTCGTGGCCGTAGTCCTCGGTGAGGCGCAGGGAATTGTTGCCCTTAGCGCGCAGGCCGACGTTGTCGATGCGTTCGCCGTCGATGACGAGGTCGGCGGACCAGTACTGCTCCTCTGGCGCTGCGGCGAGAAACGCCTGCCAGTCGTCGATCTCGATGTCGATGGTGTGCACGCGAGAGGCGTCGAACAGCCGCGTGGCGTAGCCAGGCTCTGCCGACGCCGGCGCGAGCCCAAAGCGCTCGCCGTTCATAAATGCGAGCGTCACCAGCACCGCGACGCCGATAACGGCGAGACAGAGCCTGTCGATGTGCTTGCTCTTCAGCATAGGATCACCCCATGTAATCGCCGTTGTAGGAAACGAGCACTGTGTGCGTGACGCCGTCCAGAAGAGCGAGTTCGTTGATAAAGCTGCTGTCCTCCTCGCGCAGACGCACTTCGTAATTGAGTTCAATGGCTCCAGGCGCGACGCTCTTGCTTTTGAGCGAGAGCTTCTTCACATGCTGCGCGACAAAGGCGTGCGCGGCACGCTCGTTTTCTGCACTCTCTACATGCAGCACGAGGATATACGGGCGTTCGAGATTTTTTCGCTGCGAAAATCCGTAGAGCACTGCGCCAATGAGCACGCTGCCAAAAATCGCCAGCGGAATGAAGCCGGCAGCGAGCACAATGCCCGCAGCGATCGCCCAAAAGAGAAAAGCGATGTCCGACGGCTCCTTGATCGCTGTGCGAAAGCGCACAATCGAGAGCGCGCCGACCATCCCCAGCGAGAGCACAATGTTGCTGGTCACAGCGAGGATGAGCAGCGCCGTGATCATGCAGAGGGCGATCAGCGTCACGCCGAAATTCGCAGAATACATCACGCCGGCGTAGCTCTTCTTGTAGACAAAAAAGATGAAGAGCCCCACGGCGAAAGCAAGCAGCAGCGCCAACACCATGTCAAACATCGGGATGGTGCTGACATTCTCGAGAAAGCTCGAGCGAAAAATATCTTGAAAAGTCGTCATGGGAATCCTCCTTTTTCTCAGTCGTAGCGGCGGCAGATCGCATATTTCGAGCAGGCCGCCGCCTGCCGATTTGGCAGCTGAACCGCCAGGCGCACGAGCTCCGGCAGAAAAGCGTCGTATTTCACCTCGAGCACGGTGAAGCCGTCGTTGACCAGCGTATACGTCCGCTCTGGATCGAGAAAGTAGATGCTCGCCAATCCGCTGCGCAGCTGTCGGTCGAGGGTGATGCGCACATTGCCAGGCGCGTAGAGAAACGCCTCGCGTTCGTAGACGACGATGGTCTTTGGCTGCAAAAGCTGTCCCCGCAGCTTGCTGTAAAGCTCTGCGCAGAGCGCTTCCGGCCGCGCCAGCAGAAAATCGTCTCTGCCTGCCAGCAATTGCCGCGCCTCGTCTTCGCTGAGCACAGCCTTATGCTTGCCGCAGAGGCCATTCTGCTTGAACTTTTTCTCCAGCAAAACAAAGGACGTATCGCCATTGTAATAGCGCAGGCGAAATTTCTCGCGGCGGCCGACGCTGTCGAGCTTTTCGCGCAGCGCCTTGTCGTAAGGCGTGTCAAAATACAAGCTGCTCACACGATAGGAACCGTGTGAGCCAGCATGCTTGTCGTGGGGAAAAAGCTTGCGCAGCCGTGCCGCCAGGATCAGATCGTCGGCAGCGTTGATGCGGTGCTTGAGCTCGTGGCGCCATTTCGGCGCAGGCTTTTCTTTAATAGCCATAGGCGCTGTCTCCATAGTTGGTCGCGCCATCATCGCCATAATTCGTCGCGCCATCGTCCCCATAGTTCGATGCGCCGTCGCTGCCATAATCTGTCACGCCATCGTTATCCGGGCCATAGTCGGTGTCTGCACCATAATCGGTGACGCCGTCGTTGTTCGGACCGTAGTCGGTATCCGCGCCATAATCCGTGACGCCATCGTTTTCAGGACCGTAGTCGGTGTCCACATAATCGGTGATGCCGTAGTCGCTCTCGTTTTCAATATCAAGCGGCGCCTGCCAGCTGTGCTCAGCGACGGTGCTCTTCACATCAGCGACCACCTCATCGAGGAAGGCATCGCTTGGCAGCGCGGAGCCTGGTTCAATCTCGATCGTGATCTGTCGGCGTTCGCCCTCAACTTCTTCAACGAAATAGCCCGCTTCACCGATCAGCGTCACCAACTGGCGCACCGCATCGCGGGCAGGCTGCCCGATGAGATCGCCGCTCTTTTCCAGGATCGCTTCGGCGTCGCCGTTGCGCGCGGTGAGTCCGGTGACAAGACCAGCGTCGTCGTATGCGAGCGCGATCTCAGGATTTACCTTGAGCACCAGCGTGCCGCCGCTCGCCACCTGCGCGCTGCTTTCAGCAGGCGCAGAAGCCGTCGAGGTGCTCGCTGCATCGTTTTGGCTGCAGCCGCTCAGCACAGCCAGGCTCAGTCCCAGCGCCAGAGCGATGGTCAGTAAGGATTTCTTCTTCGTGGTTTTCATAATGGTCAGCCTCCTAAAGGGTAAATGATTGGTGGATCTTCGTCCATTTGCTGATAGATTACGTCGGTTTGCTGCAGAAACCGGGGTCGCTCGCAAAACTTTTTATTTTTTTTCTGCGCCTCCCCGCTTACATCCAGAGATTACGCAGCGCGCAGAAGAAAAACGGGGTAAGCAGAAATTTTTTTGCGAAAATTTTTCAATCGTCATCTGCCTCATAGCCAGAATCGCCGTCCTCATAATCATCATCCTCATACGCGCTGTCGCCCTCCGCGTAGACAGGCGTCGTCGGTTCCTGCGCAGGCTGCGCTGGTTGCTGTGGCACATCCACAACCGTCGCTTCTTCTGCGTAATCAGAATCGCCATAGTCGCTGCCTGTTTGCTGCGACGTTTCCTGGTTCGTCACATAGATGGTGACCGAGAGCTTTTCGTCCAGATGCGCGTTCAGCTGCGTGCTCAGCGAATCGCTGCGGCTGACGATCCATTCGTCGCTGTCGGCGTCGAGTGTGAGACTGATCGTTCCGCCTTCAGACAGATAGCCCATCTCGATCGCGCGGTCTACCAGCTCGTCCATCACCAGCTCCAGAGATTTGTCGTCGTACGCGTAGCCGCTGATCAGATCCACGCCGTCGTCGTTGACGCCGTCCAGACCGACAACCATCTCGTCACGGTCCACATCGATGCGCACCTCCGGATTGATCGTCATATACACAGAAGCGAACGGCTGCTGCCATTCGTACACGCCGAGCGCCGCAAAAAGCAGACAGGCGACCATCGCCACCGCCGCCAGATAGCGACTGAACCGGCGTTTTGGCGCAGCAGGCGCCGCCATTTCGCTCACTTCCGTCAGCGTCTCACCGACCGCATAGCCCTGATTGGCGACACGCAAAAAGCGCCCCTCTTCGTCGAGGACGATCGCATATCCCGGCTCGCTTTCCATGACCAGATATTTCATGATCGACGCCCTCCTTTCAGAACATGCTGCAGATGTCCGCGAACGATCTCATAGCCGTTCGTCAGAATGAGGAGCATCACCAGCACATACTTGCGATGGCGTTCCAGCGTTTTACGCTCCACGCCAGCACCACGCACAAGCGCCGCCATCGGCAGTTTCTTCGTGCGCAGCAGTTCCTCCAACAGGCTCTCATGCGTAGCTGCGTAGCGCACCGCCGCTGTGCAGGCTTCAAGGGTGCGCGTCTGTTTTGGCGACTGTTCCGCCACATCGCTGAAGCTCACGCCGAATTCCGCCATCACCGCTGCCAGCTCGGCGATCTCTTTCTGCGTCGCCGCCAGTCCCGCCGCTTCGGCGAAACGATCGCGCGTATCGGCAACTTCTTCCAGCAACGGGCGCGAATCGTCGCCCTGCTCCGCGTCGAGAGAAAGCTGGCCCTGATGCCGCGCTTCGCGGCGCTGATGGTCGATGATGCGGCTTTTGATCACCATCGCTGCATACGGCAGAAAGGCGCCGCGCGCTGGATCGTAGCCCAGAATCGCTTCGTGAAATGCGATCATCGCAATGCTCTGCGCATCGTCCTGATCGCTCACCGGATGGCCAACCTGCTTCGCCGCCTGGGCGCGGATAAACGGCAGGTAATCGCACAGCAGTGCATCTGCTTTTTCACGATCCTTTTTCGCGGCAGTGACCGCCGCGACGATCTCGTGCTCCTTGTGCACAACGCTTCCTCCTCTCTGATAGACTACGGTTTCGCCAGCGGATAATCGGGGTAGCCGCAGCGATTTTTCACAAATATCTTATGTGAATTATACCGGAAATACACGCAAACAAAAGCAAGATTACGTGAAACCTCTGTTAAATCTGCGTAAAAAAATCCCGCCCAAACGCCGCGTTGGACGTCTGTGCGGGATGATGGACGCTCACGATCACGCAAGCACCGGAATCTGTTCGTCGCTGTCGCTGGACAGATCGATCTCGATGGTATGCTGCTCTTCAACCTGGTCGGCAATATCCATACAACCAGAAGCGATGGTCTCCAGATCCTGCAGCAGGGAACCAAACGGCGCTGTGAGAGACGCGTCACATTTTCCCTTCTGCACGCGCTTGGTGTGGGCGCGGAACATTTTTGCGCGCAGCTCGAAGAGTTCGGAGCGTGTGAGCTCGAGCTTTTTGCGATCAACGTCGACATCGCCGACGAGACCGATGATCGACGTCTCGTACATATCGATGAGCTTGAGCGTGTACTTGTTCAGATCCTCGGCAGCCGTGTTGGAATATTTTATGTCGCTTTGCTGGATGGTGTTGACATTTTCATTGATGTCCTTGAGATGCTCGGTGATGCGATCCAGATTGTCGACGATGAACATCATATCTGTGGTGCGATCGGCCTGCGCTTCGGAAAGCTTCCCACTCGCCATGACCGCCGACAGGAAATCCTGCGTGCGCAAACAGAGCGCGCGTATCTCTGAGCAATCTTCCACGAGCTTGCCGCTGATCTCGACGACGGTATCTTTGGAAGCGTCGCTCATTTTGTAGAGCACGCCGCGCACGAGATCGGTGATGCGCGCCGTCTCGTTGGAAACCATTTCCAGCGCGGCGACCGGGCGGCCGATCATCTTCTGATCGAGGAAACGTGGCTCGGCGATGGACCGCGTGGCAGCAGCGCCTTTGTCCTTGACGATGCGGCAGACGATTTTCACCATGAGATAGATCAGCGGCGTCCAGATCAGCGTCATCACAACGTTGAAGCAGGTGTGGGCATTGGCGATCTGGCGCGAAATGACCTCGATCTCCGGTCCTTTTGGCGAGATCCACTGAATGAAATGCGCGTACGGTTGCACAAACCAGATAAAGATCAGCGAGCCGCTGAGGTTGAAGATGCAGTGAGCAGCAGCGGTACGTTTGGCGTTGATGCTCTGGCCGATGGAGGCGAGCACAGCTGTGATGGTTGTGCCGATGTTGTCGCCAAAGAGCACCGGCAGCGCGCCAGCGAGACCGATGATGC
Source organism: uncultured Peptococcaceae bacterium (assembly GCA_900552455.1). Lineage (GTDB taxonomy): Bacteria > Bacillota > Peptococcia > Peptococcales > Peptococcaceae > UMGS1590. The sequence goes on from URZX01000003.1 coordinate 24,994, forward strand.
TCGAAACGCCATCCGGGCCAGCCGTCGACGCAATGTTCTGGAGCACAGCGATGGTGGCACTGGAGCTCTGTACAACGAGCGTCATCACCAAACCTGTGAGCAAGCCGAGGATCGGCACGTCAGCAACCTGCTGGATCATGTTCGAGAACACCGGGCTGGTCGCCAGCGGTTTCATGACGGAGCCCATGATCTCGATCCCGTCAAAGAGCAGACCAAAGCCAAAGATCGTGGCGCCGATCGATTTGATGCGCTCTTTCTTGGCGAAGAAATAGAGCAGGAACCCGACGATGATGATGAGATAAATATAATCGCTGAGCTTGAACGCGATCAGCTGCGCCGTCATCGTCGTCCCGATGTTGGCGCCGAAGATGATGGAAATGGCCTGGGGCAACGTCATCAGCCCAGCGCTGACAAAACCGATGGCCATGACGGAAGTCGCTGAGCTCGACTGTAGCACAGCCGTGACCAGCGCACCGGAGATCACGCCCATCACAGGATTTTTCGTGAGCAGGCCGAGGATCGTGCGCATGCGTTCGCCAGCAACCTTCTGCAGGCTGTCGCTCATGAGATTCATCCCATATAGGAAGATCGCCAGCCCACCGAAAAGTCCGAAGAGCATTTGTACCGTTTCATTCATGACAAATAATAACGTCCTTTCTCTCTGTTTTCTATGGAGTATTACAAAGAAATGGTGGCACACGAATGAATGGCGCGCTATCGAACTGGCGTTAAATCTCTGTTAAATTCCTGCGAACAAAAAAACCAGCCAGCACATCCGCAGATGCACTGGCTGGTGGAAAATATTTACGCTGGAGCGAGGGCTTTGTCGCCAACGCCAAGGTCGAGGCTGACGGCGTGGTGCTCGTCGGCCTGATCGGCGAGGTCCATACAAGCAGAACCGATGGATTCGAGATTCTGCAGGAGTTCGCCGTATGGCGCGGTGAGATCGGCGTCACATTTGCCCTTGCGGACACGCTTCATGTGTTCCTTGAACATGCCGCTGCGCAGATCGAAGATATCGGCGCGCAGGATCTCCAGGCGCTTGCGGTCGACTTCAACATCGCCGACGAGACCGATGATGGCGGTTTCGTACATGTCGATGAGATTTTGCATGAAGAGGCGAATGTCGCCCATGGCGATCTTAGAGTAATTGTTCTTTTCGCCGCTCTGCACCTTATAAACGTTTTCGCTGATGTCGTGCAGATAATCGCTGATGCGGTCGAGGTTGTCGATGATGAAGATCATGCTCGACGTACGTTCAGCCTGACGCTCGTCCACTTTACCAGCGGAGAGAATCGCCGAGAGATAGCTCTGGATCTGGCTGTTCAGCGATTTGACCTCGTCGGTGGCGCTTATCATCTGCTCGCAAACGTCTTTCATTTCTTTCTCGCCAGAATTGCTCATTCTGTAGAGCATACCGCGCACAAGATCGGTGACGCGGATGGTTTCGTTGGACGCAAGCTCGATGGCAGCCACTGGCTGGTTGAGCACGCGGCGATCGAGGAAGCGTGGTTCGGAAATGGCGCGGGTAACGGTGGCGCCTTCTTTGTCCGGCAGAAGCTTGCAGACGATCTTCACCATGAGGAAGAGGAGCGGCGTCCAGATCAGCGTCATGACGACGTTGAAGCCGGTGTGAGCGTTGGCGATCTGGCGGGAAATGACCTCGATCTCCGGCCCTTTTGGTGAGATCAGTTCAATGATATGCGCGTATGGCACAATAAACCAGATAAATATCAGCGAGCCGCTGATATTGAAAATGCTGTGTGCGAGCGCGGTACGCTTAGCGTTGAGGCTGAGCCCGACGGAAGCGATCAGCGCGGTGATGGTGGTCCCGATGTTGTCGCCGAAAAGCACTGGCAGCGCACCGACAAGGCCGATAAGACTGCCGCCGTCAGGGCCGGCTGTGGAGGCAACATTCTGGAGCACAGCGATGGTGGCGCTGGAACTCTGAACGAGCAGCGTCATGCAGAGACCTACGAGCAGATCGAGGACCGGCACATCGGCAACCTTCTGGATCATTTCGGCGAAGACAGGGCTGGTGGCCAAAGGTTTCATGACGGAGCCCATGATCTCGATCCCGTCAAAGAGCAGACCGAAGCCAAAGATCGTGGCACCGAGGTCCTTGATCTTTTCCTTCTTGGCAAAGAAATAGAGCAGGAAACCGACGATGATGATAAGATAGATATAATCGCTGAGATTAAACGCAATCAGCTGCGCGGTCATCGTCGTCCCGATGTTTGCACCAAAGATGATAGAAATGGCCTGTGGCAGCGACATCAGCCCAGCGCTGACGAAGCCGATGGCCATAACGGTCGTTGCCGAGCTGGACTGCAGCACGGCCGTGACCAGCGCGCCAGAGAGTACCCCGAGCACAGGATTTTTCGTGAGCATGCCGAGGATCGTGCGCATGCGTTCGCCGGCGACTTTCTGCAGGCTGTCGCTCATGAGATTCATCCCATAAAGGAAGATCGCGAGCCCTCCGAACAGCCCAAAAATAATTTGTAGCGTCTCATTCATGATCGATTACGTCCACCCTTTCAGTTTAACAGAGCGCTTACATTTTCTTAACAATGATAGGATAGCACGCCCACGGCGGACAGTGCAACCGTGTTTCGGTAAACTCTTTGTTAAATCTATGTAAAAAAATCGCCCATCAGTGATAAACCGCGTGCTGACGCGTGCCGACCACCGACGGGCGTTGTTATCAAGTGTCTTTATCGTTTTACAAAGCGCTGGCGCAGCACCTTGAGCACAAAGCGCGGCAGCGCCAGTGCGCGTTTCCAGCGCTTGCGGTCGCTGGCGATGCGATAGAGCCATTCCAGCTTGAGCCGGATGAAGATCTCCGGCGCGCGCTCCACACGACCGGAGAGCACATCGAAGCTGCCGCCGACGCCGATGCCGACGCTGACGCCACATTCTGCAAGGTGTTCATCGATGAACTGCTCCTGATACGGCGAGCCCATGCCGACGAGGAGAATATCCGGCTTGGTCGCTTTGATATCAGCGAGCACCGCTGCTGGCCCTTCCTTTTTGAAATAGCCGTGATGCGTGCCGACGATCCTGACGCCAGGATAAGCGGCACGCATTTTTTCCGCCGCTTCGTCGACAACGCCCGGCGCTGCACCGAGGAAATAGAGCGAAAGTCCGCGCGCTGCGCTCTCGCGGCAGAGCGCTTCTGCCAGTTCGATCCCGGTCACGCGCGCCGGAAACGGCGTGCCGAGGATGCGCCCAGCCAGGAGCACCCCCTGACCGTCCGCAGTCACCAGCGCAGCGCGACGGATCAACGCGTGCAGCGCAGGCGTGCGCGTTGCGTTGTCGAGGATCTCAGGATTGGCCGTCACCACCTGATGCGCGCCTCCCTCACGCACAAAGCCGGTAATAATATCCAGCGCCTGCGCTTCTGTCACAGCGTCGATACCGACGCCCAATACATCGTGTCTCATGGTTCATTCTCCTTTTTAATAATAGCCACTCTCGTCTGTTCCGTCGCCATAATAGCCGCTCTCGGCTCCACTTTCATCGCTGTAGCTGCCGTCGATGATGGTGCCATATTTCATGAACTGGATCGTTTCATCGACGCTCTGGTCATCGAGGATGACGTAGCTGATGCCGTTGATGTACGGTGTTTCGTAGAGAAAATGCTGGTACTCAAGCGCGTCGCTGTCCATCCCGATAAAATCCCAGCCCAGCTTCAGAATATCGAGCAGGGACAGATCGGTCTCAATCTCACGCTGCACCGTCCACAGTGTCATCACAGCGCGCCACGGTGTGAGATGACGGATCTTTTCGCTAAGCGCCTGCATGAACTGGCTTTGGCGTTCCATGCGGCCGATGTCGCCGGTGCCGTCGCCGCGCCAGCGCACAAAAGCGAGCGCATCGTGGCCGTTGAGTTTCTGTTCGCCAGCTTTCAGGTCAATGCCTTCTTCCGGCAGATACATATCCTCCTCCACGTTGATGCGGATGCCGCCCATGGCATCGATGATGTCGGCAAAGCTTTCAAAATTAATCAGCACTGTGTGGTCAACGCGGTTGTTCACGAGATTTTCCACGGTCTGCTGCAAAAGTTCTGTGCCACCGTATGCCATCGCTGCGTTGATTTTGTCTTCGCCATAGCCCGGGATCTCCACCAGAGAATCGCGCGGGATGCTGACCATTTCAATTTTGCGATCCACCGGACGCAGCGCGGCATAGATGATGGTGTCGCTGCGGGATGCTTCGTCGGCGCGCTGATCGGTGCCGGCAAGCAGCAGATAAACGTTGGACCGCTCCCGCTCCATCGCCACCGCTGCGCGCTCAGATTCCGGAATCTGGTCGATCGGCGTTGGCGCGTTGTGCGCACGCACCATCCACAGCGCAGCAAATGCGACGCCGATGACGATGCAGAAAAGGATCAGATAAAAGAGACAGCCACAACCTCTGCGCTCGCGCAATGGCTTGTGGGGTTTCTTTTCTTTCTGCGATTTTTTCTTTTTGACAGCCAACGCGGCACTCTGAAGGGCCGCCTTTGCTTTCTGCTGATGCTCTGCGCGCGCGGCCTGCCGTTGTTCTCGGGCGGGCTCAGCGTCTGTTTGCCGCTTCGCGGCGCGTGGCGCAGCCTGTGCCTGTTTTGGCGGTGCGGACGTTGCCGGCTGTGGCGCGCTTTTCGCCGTCCGCCCGGCAGCACGCGCGGCGCTTTCTGCCTGGGCCTTGCGCGCCTGCTCCGCTTTGTGGCGGCGCGCTTCTTCATGCAGCCGCTTGCTGTCTTCAAGATCGCGGCGCAATTTATCCATATCAAAGCTGCCCTGTCTGTGGGAGACGCCCTGCTTATCGTGGCGGATCGTTTCCTCTGTGGAGACCGGCGCTTTTTTCTTCTCGTTATCCATGATGCCTCCTGAATGGTTTAACGTTCCCATTTATTCTAGCAGAGTTTTGCCGCAGGCGCAACGCGCGGCGCGCTGCCGGAGAATATTTGCTGTTGGCCATGGGCGCGGCGTGCCGGCGTTGTAAGAAAAACAAATGAAGCCTTAAATGAAAAAAGACAGCAGCCCGCAGACTGCTGTCGTGTGTTCAGCGTTGTTCAGATCATATCCTCGCGGATCACGCCGTGATCGCGCAGGACTTTGCCGACGACATTGCCCTGCGCGGCGCGCACGATCGGCTTGCGCAATGCGCCCGGCAGCATATCGAGCGGCGAGCGCCCGTCCATCAGGCAGACGCTCGAATCGAGCAACGCGCGCACGTCGTAGACGCTGCCCCAGACCTCCGGCACACCACGATCCACGCCAAGCAGACCATAGACGGCTTCCATCGCTGTGCGCACAGAATATTCCGTCGTGAAGACGGTGTCGCGCGGCGTCTCGGCGAACTGACCGAGGAAGGCGGCGTTGACGGAACCATCAGGAATGACATCCGGGCGATCGCCCTTGGCGCGCGGCATGAAAAATGCTGTGATGTATGGCATCAGCGTTGGCACGCAGACAGCGCTCTCACGCGCCAGCTGAGGAATATCCTCCACAGGCACGCCGAGATGATAGAGCCATTCTTCGGTGATCTCGCGGCCCGTGCATTCGCGCATCGGTTTCTTGACAAAATCGCCCGGCACGTCGGTGAAAAGTCCGTACACCCAGACGCACACCTTCTCAGGCTCCTGCGCTTTGAACTGGCCCTGGCGGTTGATCGTCCAGCTCATGAGCCAACTCGAATCCTTGCAGCTCACGATCCCGCCGGTGACGACGCGGCCGCTTTTCGGATCGCGCTGGCAGATGCGCTCGATATATGGCAGGATCTTGTCGTCGAGGGTGGTCACCGTAGCAGATTCCCAGTTTGTCTTGGCAATGTCCGAGCAGAATTTTTCCGGATGACCGAACGCAGGATCCTGCGCTGCAATGTTTTTCCAGAGATTCCAGACGCCGCTCGTGCGCACCTCGGCGTCACCATTTGGCGCATGCTCCTGATCGCCGTAGATCGTCCCCTCGGTGCAGCTGCCGTTGGTGATGAAAACGAGATCGTTCTCCGTCAGAACAATGCCGCTTTCCTTGCCCTTCTCGCGCGTTTCGATGGCCGTCGCCTGCTTGCGCGCGCCCTGGATGTCGAAGATCACATTCGTCACTTCCACGCCGAAGCGGAAATCGACGCCCGCTGCTTCCAGATATTTCTGCATCGGCAGGATCAGCGACTCATACTGGTTGTAGCGGGTGAACTTGAGTGCACTGAAATCCGGCAGTCCGGCGATGTGATGGATGAAGCGCTGGAAATAAAGCTTCATTTCCAGGGCGCTGTGCCAGTTTTCGAAAGCAAACATCGTGCGCCAGTAAAGCCAGAATGTCGAATCAAAAACCGCCTCGTCAAACACGTCCTCGATCGTCTTGTCGTAAAGTTCCTCGTCTGGTGTCATGAAAAGCTTCACGATCTCCATCGCGCCCTTCTGGCTGAGATTGAATCTGCCGTCGGTGTGCGCATCCTCGCCGCGATTTTCCGTGGCGCGGCAGAGAGAATAGTTTGGATCCTCGCGATTGAGCCAGTAGAATTCATCGAGTACCGACGCATTGTCGATTTCCAGCGACGGAATGCTGCGGAAAAGATCCCAGAGACATTCAAAATGATCCTCCATCTCGCGCCCGCCGCGCATGATGTAGCCGCGGCTCGCATCGAAGATCCCGTCACAGGCGCCGCCAGCCACATCCATCGCTTCGAGAATATGGATGTTTTCGCCTGGCATCTGTCCGTCGCGCACAAGGAAGCAAGCTGCTGCCAACGCCGCCAGTCCACTGCCGACAATATACGCGTGCTTGTTTTCCACACCCTCCGGTTTTTTCGGACGTGCAAAGGCTTCGTAGTTGCCGTTCGTGTAGCGGATGCCCTTGCTGTTTGTCGCGTGGCGGCCCAGCTCTGTGTTGCGATACTCTGCCACCGCCGGCGACAGTTTTTCCCCGGCAGCGCGTTTCTTCGCCAGCGCCACCGCTGCGCCTGTCCCAGCAGCGCCCAGTGCCGCCACAGTGATCTTGGAATGTTTGTTCATAATCCATCGTCCTTTCCTTAGTATGTATCAGTCAGACTATTAACGATGGACCCATCTTAATCCGCTCGGGCATTTTTCGCCATAAACAGAACAGCGCCGATGATAAGAATTTTATCATCCGCGCTGTTTTGTAAAGTTTTATCGGACGGAACGCGCCAGTTTTCTATGATAGAGCGCAAAGGCCAGCATCGCCGCCAGCGCCAGCCAGCCCAGCATGATGAGCCAGCCAGCCTGAACGCTGAGAATGCCGCCAACGGACGCATCCATCGCAAAGACAGCGCCGCGCATCTGGCTGAGGCCGTAGGTGTTTGGGATCGCCAGCGCAATATCGCGAAGAATGCCCGTGGCATATTTGATCTGCGCCGTCGCACCGGAAAGAAACCACAGCACCACCGTCGTCGCCATTGTAAACACAGCGGCTCCGCTGAAGCTGCCCACAAACAGCGCCACTGCCGCTGCGAAAAGCACATAGGTGAGTCCCAGCACAAGCATCGGCAGCGCCAGCTGCAGGAGATGCGGCGCCAGATTCAGCCCGGTGAGCGCGTACACGAGCAAGCCGTTCACCGCTGCCGCGAGCGCGCCGGCGCCAAGCGCCACGACCACCCGCGCTGCCAGCGACGCCCAGATGCCGCACGGCGCCAGCCGATATTCATACAGCGTGTCGTCGTGTTTTTCCGTGTAAAAAAGATAGAGCATATTGAACATCGCGCCGAGGAGAAACGCCAGCAGAAAAACCGCCACTGCAATGATGTCAAACCACGGCAGCTGCGCGTCCACATTGATCACCTCACGCACCTCAAGCTGCAGATCGCTGTCGGTGGCGCGGTAGAAATCGAGGATGCCTTCCTCCAGATAGAGGCGCAGATTTTTCGCCATGTCTGTGTTGTAATTGTTGAAGCTGTAATCAATGACGCCGTTTTCGCCACGCGCCAGCGCCGCGCCGAATCCTTCGCTGCAGGCGACAATGCCGTTCACCTTGCCAGATTCATATAGCGCCTGCGCTTCTTCGCGCTCCGCTACAACCGCTTCAAAATACGGCCGGTCGCCGAGGGGCGAGATCTGGCTGAAGATCGATTCCTCAAGCTGCGCGCTGTAGGTGCTCCCATCCTCGTCGACCCAGGCGAGCTTGAGCGAGGTGAAATCGCCAAAGGTCAGCGCAAAAACAAGCAGGATCACCGTCGGCGCAATGAGCCCGGCAGCGAGCGCCCGAGGATCGGCCTTGAAAAGCAGCAGCAGCTTTTTCAGTTCTGCAAGAAAAAGTCGCATCATCTTCCCTCCTCTCCGCGCGTCCAACGGCTGTAGACGCCGAACGCCACCGCCAGCGACACAACAGCCGCAAGCACGAGCGCCGCGCTCTGGAGAGCGAGTGCGCCCGCGCCGCCGAAATAGCACCAGCGCACCAGCTCGATCGCGTACGTCGCCGGATTGAGCGCGCCAAGGATATTCGCCACCGCGCCGAAATACGACAGCGGCCCAAATCCTCCGCCACCGACCCAGAGCACCAGCGCCGACACCAGCGAGATCAGAAATGCCGTCAGTGCCGAGTGGATAACCAATCCCAGGCACATCCCCAGACAGAGAAAGCTCGCGTAGACAAGCAGCAGTACACCGGCAAAAGCCAGCACATGCAACGGCAGCGCGCCGGATATCAGCGTGAACACCGCCAGAAATGCCGCGCCAGCGCAGACGCATTTGACAAGCCCCGCCAAAAGCTTCCCGCAGATCAGCAAGCGCGGCGACGCCGGCGCCAGCCTGAGTAGCGTCGTCGTGCGGTCCGACCATTCGCTCGTCATCGCAAGCATGCCAAAGAGCAGCCCCGAAAGCATCAGGCTGAACACCAGCACACTCACGCCAAAGCCTGTATCCCAGGGAATATCCTCGGCGTAGCGCGTGTGCTCGCGCACCGTCACACCGCCGCCATCCCGCAGTGCGTCGATCGCCTGACGGACAGCGCCGTCGACGCGGTTGCGGTAATTTTTCGTCATGTTTTCGTTGACATCGTTGACGTAATGGATCAGCTCACCAGAGAGCACGCCGTTTTCCAGCTGCGGCTCCTGCACGACGACGAGCAGATCATTCTCCGCATCGGAGCGCGGCACATCCGCAGCCGCCGGCGAAAGCGACAGATACGGCGTGCCGTCCGGCGCACGATAGTCCGCCACGCCCTGCAGAAAAGCGCTTTCCCCGGCGTCTGGATAAGTTGCCAACGGCAGCACAATGCCTGACGAGAGCATCAGCGAAAACGCCAGCAGAAAGAGCAGCGGCGAAACCAGCGCCGCCAGATGAAACGACGGATCTTCGCGCACCGCGCGCAATTCCTTCATTATGATCGCACGTAAACGCATCTGCCCCACCTCCTACTCCCGCAGATTTCTGCCGGTGTGATGCAGAAACACATCGTCGAGGCTCGGCTTTTGCAGCGTAATGCGCTCGATCGGCGTGCCTGCCAGCGCTTCCAGCACCTTTGCCAGATCCTGCTCGCCATGCGGCGCGCTGACGACAAGCGTTCCATCTGCTTCGCGGTGAAAATCGCCGAGCAGCTTCTGCAGCGCCGCATCTGAATGCGCACTTCCGGCTTTCAGCCGCAGCTGGATCGTCGCCGCGCCGAGGGCATCCTTCAGCTGCTGCGGCGCACCAGCGCAGATCTTGCGCCCGCGGTCGATGATCACCACCTCGTCGCAGAGCGCGTCGGCTTCGGCCATGATGTTCGTCGCCACAACGACGGTCTTGCCCGCGCGGCCGAGGGCGCGGATGTACTCATGGATGCGGTGCGTGCTCTGCACATCCACGCCCAGCGTTGGCTCATCCAGAAGCAGGATCTGCGGATCGTTCAAAAGCGCGCGTCCGATGCCGAGCCGCCGGCTCATGCCGCCGGAATAATTTTTCACCGGCTCATCCGCCCGCGCTTCCAGATCCACGAGCCGCAAAATTTCGCAGATGCGCGCTTCCGCATCTGCGCCCTTTGGCAGATAGAGCGCCGCGTGAAGGCGCAGATTTTCCCGCGCCGAAAGCTCTGGATACAGCGCCGTGCTCTGGGGCAACAAGCCAATGGCGCTGCGCACCGCTTTGTGGTCGCGCACAGGATCCATCCCCAGCACGCGGATCGTGCCGCGGTCCGGCTTGTACAGCCCACAGATCAGATGCAGGATCGTCGTCTTGCCAGAGCCGTTCGGCCCCAGCAAGCCATAGATCTTCCCAGCCGCCAGCTCGAGCGAGAGATCGTCCACCCGCTTCGCCTTGCCGAGGATCTTATCCACATGGTCCAAGCTAATGCTCGCTTGCGCATTCATCCTTCCCACCCTTTCTTACTCAGCTTCTGTCAACGCGCCATGCAGCACAAGCTGCACGATCATTTCGCCAGCGCGCTCCGCCGACACATCGTGCGTAATGAAAAATGCCGGCTGAAAAATGCCGCGCACGAGAACGAGCAGCGACGCCGCCAACAATCCAGCGTCCACGTCCGCGCGCACAACGCCTGCGCGCTGCGCCTTTGCAAAAAGCGCAGCCAGCGCCTGTTCGCGGCCTTTTCGCGTGTCATCGATCAGCTGCCAGAGCGCTGGCAGGCTGCTCTGGAGATCGCTCAAAAAGCGCTTGTCCATACGCAGATAGAGCGCCGCCAGTAGCTGCACGCCGCGCCGCAATTTTTCATCAAGCGGCAGCGCTTCCGCCAAAAGCGTCGACATCTCCGCGTCGGCCTGCGCCAAAAATCGGCGCACCACCTTTTCTGCGAGCGCATACTTATTCTCCACAACCTTGTACAGCGTCACCTTGCTGATGCCAGCCTCTCTGGCGACATCGTTCAGATTCAGCGCCTTGTAGCCGTGGCGAAAAAGCTGCGCTTCCGCGACATCCAGGATTTTTTGTTCCAGCGCGTCTTTTTCGTAAGCCATCTGTTTCGCCCCCTAAAAAAATGAACTCTCTTTATTGTTTGAGTTCATTTTATATATTTTCGTTCGTTCTGTCAAGTAAAAAAACAGACGCCCATTGCTGAACGTCTGTCTCAAATATTTATTTTTCTGCCGCCGCAAAATTTTCCAGCGCGCGGGTCACGGCGTCGTGCATGACGAGGCTGGTCTTGCGCACGATCTCGTGATAATTGTCGTCCATGCCGCGGCGGATCCAGTCGAGCATGAGACCTACGAAACTGTATTTGTAAAAATCAGCGATGAAGGCTTTGTCCTCTTCGCTGGCCGCAATCTGCTGACTTTTCTCGTCGATGACGCCACGAATGAGATCAGCGGTGAGGCTATAGAGGAAACGCTCCATGCGCTCGCGGTCGAGGGAACGGTAGGCGTTCAACACAAATGGCTTGTTGTCGTAGACGGCTTCAAAAATCTGCGCGAGCCCCTCGCTCCAGGTGTCCGCTGTTTTCTTTCCGGCGAGCGCCGCTGTGGCGTCCTCGATACAGGCCCACTCGACGAGGTCGTAGATATCCTGAAAATGATAGTAAAACGCCATGCGGCTGATGCCGCAATCGTCGGTGAGATCGCGGATGGTGATCTTATCGAGGGGTTTTTTCAGGAGCATATTTTTCAGCGAATGCTCCAGCGCTTTTTTCGTGATGCTGCTCACGGCTGTTCATCCTCTCGCGGTGATGATCGTTGTAAAACGCAGAAACCGCCACTCGGCCAAGTGACGGTTTCTAAACTAAATTGAATAACATTACACATCGAAACCTATACGGTCACGATCATCGTAAAACTACGTTTAGTATACACAATAGCGCACGTCTCTGTCAAGAAGCAAACACTGGCAACTATTGACAGCGCGCGTCCCTGTCAAGGAATGCGCGCTGTTTTTGTCTGATCGATTTACAGCATTTTCGACACGTAAGCCACGCGATCGTGGACGTCTTCGGTGTATGGCACCTGACCAGCTTCCTGATCCTTGAGGATCTCGAGAATGATCTCGCAAAGATTGTAGCGGGTGCGGGCATCGTCGACACGGTTGTTGTATTTGTCGCGGTATTTGCGCATGCGTTCTGCTTCGGCTTCGCTGAGATATTCGCTGCCGAACAGGCTGTAGAGCTGACCGTTGACATATTTTTCAATGTCGAGGTTGTCCACCTCTTCGAGATCGACGACAACAACCGGCAGCGCTGCGCGCTGGTCGGTGACGGCGTGGCTCTTGGTGTAAGCAACTTCCTTGGCGCACTGAGCCGACGTCATGGATTCGCTGCTCAGATAAAAGAGCACGCCCTTGCAGTTGAGATCTGCGATGGCGCCGAAGATGGTGCTGTTGTAGCCATCGCCGGTCATGTTGGCTGGCACGTCGATCCAGAGATTTTTGCCGGCTTCCTGCAGCGCGATGACGTCGCTGTAGACAGCCTGCCAATCGCGGGTGGAATAGCTAACGTAAATATATGGCTGGCTGCAGTCGCAGGCCTTGATCTTTGTGGCTAATTCTTGCATGGTTTCTGACACGATATCAACTTCCTCTCGTTACTCGGTGAGTAGTATGTAATGAAAAGATTATAGCACAAGCGCGCTCCTATTAAAAGACGGCGGCTTGTTTTTTCTCCAAAAGCAAACACGCCGAACGCACGTCGTTCGGCGTGAGGATTTTACGCGAGATCGTCGGCTGCTGCGCGCTCCATCGCGAGGAATTTTTCGCTGGAGGCGTCCATGGCGTCGATCAGCGCGGCCTTGAGGCCATCTTTTTCCAGCGCGGCGACGCCAGCGATGGTGGTGCCGCCAGCGGAGCAGACGGCGTCACGCAGCGCAGCGGGATGTTCGCCGCTTTCCAGCACAAGGGCAGCAGCGCCGTAGACGCTCTGCGCGGCGAAGGTGTAGGCATCTTTCGCCGGAATGCCGAGTTTGATGGCGCCTTCTGCCATGGCCTCGATGACCATGTAGACAAAGGCTGGCGAGGAGCCGCTGACAGAACCGACGGCGTGCATGGTGTCTTCGCGGACGATGGCGACCTTGCCAAAGCTTTCGAAGAAGGCAGTGACCGCAGTCTGCTGCTCAGCGCTCATATTTTCCGAGAAGCAAAGCCCAGCCATGCCCTGGCCGATCTGCGCCGGCGTATTTGGCATGGCGCGCGCGATCGCGACGGCGTCGTTGTCCACAAGCGCAGCGATGGAGCGAATGCTGTACGCCGGCGCGATGGCGACAACGATCTGTCCAGCTGTGAGCACATCGCGGACATCGAGGATAACATCCTTATAAATATTCGGCTTCACAGCGAGCACGATGATCTCGCTCTCTGCGGCGACGTCGCGGTTGCTGGCCAGCGCCTGCACGCCGTAGTCCGCAGCGATCTTCTGCTGGTGCGCGTCTGTGTGCGTGTGCACGCTGATGCGCTCCGGTGTTGTCAGGCCGGCGTTCAGCGCACCGGCGAGCATGGCGCGGCCCATGTTGCCGCAGCCGATAAATCCTAAACAGTATTTCATCATAAATGCGCTCCTTTCTCTACGCGCGACCGATCGGGATCTGCTGTCGCACCGCGTCGATTTCGTCAAGATCGATGCTGACAACGCGCGTCTGCGCCGCCGTGCCGAGATCGCAGACCACCTGCGCCCACGGATCCACGACGATGCTGTGGGCCCAGCTCACATAGCTGGCGTCTTCCACGCGCGCCGGCGCCACGCCAACGCTGTAGCACTGACCATCCATGGCGCGGGCACGGAAGAGCAACTCCCAGTGGCGCGGACCGGTGGACATATTGAAGGACGCCGGATAAATGAGCAGCCGCGCGCCGGCGTCGACCATTTGCGCTGCCATATCGGCGAAACGAATGTCGAAGCAGATCGCCAGCCCGATCTTGCCCCACGGCGAATCGAACACAGTCAGACGCTCGCCTGGCGAAAGCACATCGCTCTCCTTAAAATACTGACCGCCCTTGATGTCGATGTCAAAAAGATGCACCTTACGATGCTTGGCGATCAGATTTCCGTCAGGATCGTAGACGTAGCTCGTGTTGTAGTAACGGCCGTTTTCTTCCTCGCAGATCGAGCCGCCGACAAGCCAGCAGCGATTTTCGCGCGCAGCGGCGGCGAGCATCTGCTGCGCCGGGCCGCCAGCCGCTTCCGCATATTCGGCGAAGCGCGCCGTCTCATACGGCAGGCAGAACATTTCCGGCAGGATCACCAGCTCCGCACCGTCGCGGACAGCGCGGTCGATCTCTGCACGCGCAACGCGCAGATTTTCCGCCTTGTCCTCGCCGGCAGCCAGCTGGATCAGTCCCAAACGACATTCCATAATGGTTCATTCCCTTCCTTATTAAAAAACCTCGCTCATTCCACAGGAACAAACGAGGTCCAACCATTAACTTTCTTCCATAATGATCGGCAGGATCATCGGACGGCGACGGGTGCGTTCGTAGAGGAACTTCCCAGTGACATCGCGCAGCGCCTGCTTGATGCTGGTCCAGTCGGTGACGCCATCCTTCATGCACTGATCGAGGGCTTTCTCAACCCGCGCGCGTGCGTCCGTCATCAGATCGTCCGCTTCGCGAACATAGACAAAGCCACGGCTGACGAGATCCGGCCCAGCGACCACGCGACGATTCTTGCGATCGATCGTGACCACGACGATGAAGATCCCATCCTGGGAAAGCTGGCGGCGATCACGCAGCACAATATTGCCGACATCGCCAACGCCCAGCCCGTCGATGAGCACGCGCCCCGCCGGCACCTTGCCAGCAACGTTCACGCGCTGCGGCGTCGCGTTCACAACATGGCCGTTTTCCGTGACAATGATATTTTCCGGCGGAATACCGACCTCCTTCGCAAGGTTCGCGTGAGACAGCAGCATGCGGTATTCGCCGTGTACAGGCATGAAATATTTCGGCTTCACAAGATTGAGCATCATCTTCAGCTCTTCGCGGGCGGCGTGGCCAGATACGTGCACACGTTGGTCGGTGTTGTCGATGACATTCGCACCGAGCTTGAAGAGCATGTCGATGACCTTGCTGATGAGCTTCTCGTTCCCCGGGATCGGGCTCGCAGAAAAAATGACCGTGTCCCCAGGGCCAATATGCACCTGACGGTGTTCGCTCATAGCCATGCGCGAAAGCGCTGCCATCGGCTCGCCCTGGCTGCCCGTGCAGAGAATCACCAGACGATCGTCCGGATACTGACGCATCTCGTCCATCTCGATCAGCGTATTTGGCGGCACGTTCACATAACCGTACTCGCTGGCCACAGCGATCGTGTTGACCATGCTGCGGCCGGTGATGACCACCTTGCGCTTGTTCGCGTGGGCAGCGTTCAGCACCTGCTGCAGACGGTGGACATTCGACGCAAACGTCGCGATGATGATGCGCCCCTGGATATGTGGGAAGAGCTTGTCAAACGTTTCGCCGATCGACGATTCGCTCATGGAAAATCCCGGACGCGTCGCGTTCGTGGAATCGCTCATCATGAGCAGCACACCCTTGGCGCTGATCTCCGCAATGCGCTGGAAATCCGTCGTCGTTCCATCCACCGGCGTCTGGTCAAATTTGAAATCCCCCGTGTGGAAGATGACGCCCAGCGGCGTGTGGATCGCCACAGCGCTCGCATCTGGAATGCTGTGGCAGGTCTTGATCAGTTCCACCTCCATGTGGCCGATCTTGAACGGTTCGCCGTGCTTCACAACCACCAATCGCTGTTTGCCGAGATTGCGCGCCTCCTTGAGCTTCGGTTCGAGCAGCCCGATCGTGAGGCGCGTGCCGTAAACAGGCACGTGGAGCTCTCGCAAGACGTACGGCAAGCCACCGATGTGGTCTTCGTGGCCGTGGGTGAGAACAATGCCCTTCACCTTCTCCTTGTTCGACGTGAGATAGGTGATATCCGGGATCACACAGTCGACGCCGAGCAGGTCTTCCGTTGGGAAGCTCATCCCTGCATCGATGACGACGATCTCATCCTTATATTCGATGGCCGTCATATTCTTCCCGATCTCTTCCAATCCGCCCAGCGGGATGATCTTGACGCCATCGGTTGTTTTTTTCTTAGAAATGATGATTTCCTCCTTCTCTAAATATTTGCCGGTCCTATATACTCAGCTCTTTCTATTATAAACAATTTCCGCCAGCGTTGCAAGCGCGCCGCTGCGCTTGCGCGCAATGATAAATTAGAAATGATAAATGATTAATTCAGGAATGTTTTGTCCCTTCGGGCCAAAACGAAAAAAAGAACTCCAGCCTTGCGCACGCTCACAAATAAAATCAAAAGGCTTATGAGAAGCGCGACGCGAAAGCGGCGTGTTTCTCATAAGCCAACATCAATTACTCATTTCTCATTAAAAATTAATCATTTGCTGAGGAATCTCTGCAAAATCGCAGCCACCTGCGCGCGCGTCGCTGCGCCCTGCGGCTGCAGTTCGTCCGTGGTGACGCCGCTGATCAGATTTTCCGCGACGGCCCAGCGCATGACATCCGTTGCCCAGCTGGAGATCGCTGCTGCGTCGCTGTAGCGCGAGAGCTCAGCGCGTGCTGAAACGTCCTCGCCCTTCCACGCTGCGTAGTTGCAGAGGATCGCTGCCAGCTGCTCGCGGGTGATGGCGTCGTTTGGTCGGAAGGTATTGTCCTCGAAGCCGTTGACAACGCCGACGCTCGCCGCCCAGTTCACAGCCGTGGCAAACCATTCGTCGTCCACGTCGGTAAATCCTGCATCGTCAGCAGCCGTCACGCCCTCCAGCCGCGCCAGAATACTGACGATCATCGCGCGCGTCGTCGTCACATCTGGTGCAAATTCCGTGTCGCTCGTGCCTGTCATCAGGCCATTATCGTAGGCGAATTGCACCGCGTCCTTGTACCAGGCGTCAGGATCGACGTCCAGAAAGATCTCGCTGACATCGACGCTTGGTTCTGGCGCGATCTCGCCGAAGATGACCTCGATCGTCACATCGCTCTCCGGCTGCTCGTAGCTCCAGCTGCCGTCAGGATTTTCTGTGACCGGCACACCCTCGCCGTCTTCGTCCGTCACGATCACATCCTCCACCTCATAGCCCGCGTCCGGCGTCGGCGTGATCATCACCGTCTCGCCAGCCTCCGGCTTGGATGGAGAGATTTCCACATCGCCATGCGCCGGCTCCGTCACCTCGATCTCCGGATCAGGATCGCTCGACGTCACCGGCGTCGATGGTTTGTCAGATGGATCGTCTTCTACTGGATCGTCAGGCTCTGTCGAAGGTTCGTCGGGATCCGGATCTGTTCCCGGTTCTTCTGGGTCCGTGCCCGGGTCTGGATCGCTCGCTTCTTTAACCGTCACCTCGCAAGTGGCTTTGATGTCAGGATCATCGGCAGAAATTGCTGTGATCGTTGCAGAACCTGCGGCGACGGCTGTCACCGTACCGTCCACAACCGTTGCAACGCTGTCAGCGCTGGACGACCAGGTAACATCTTTATTCGTCGCTGTGTCCGGCTCAACCGTCGCTGTCAGCGTTTTGCTGTCGCCTACAGTCATGGTCAGACTGGTTTCGCTCAACGACAAACTTTCCACAGGCTGAACGTAGCCACAGACTGAACATTTTCCATCAGTGATGTTGTGTGCCGCTTTGTCAAATTGATGCGTGCTACATCCAGAAACAGCGCAACCATACCAGTGATGCGTTGCGTCTGTGTGCCAAGTTGTATCACTCTGGTTTTTCTGATGAATCTTGCTTGTGTCGCCAGTATATCCTTCCAGCTCACCATAGACAACCAACTCGCCGTTAATCGTCAGCGTTCCACCAGATTCCACCTTAAGAGTTTTCTCTGCTGGAACAGTGAGAGACGTTCCGTCAGGAATTTCCAGCGATTGATCACTTTTAATCGTCAGATCGTTCGCCAGCGACACATTGCCATAGACTTTGCCTGTGTTTGCTTCGCTGCCGTTCTCGCCTTTCACAAAAACAATCGCGTTCCACGCGCCATTATTTTCCTTTAGACCGACGATCGCCTCTGTATCATTTCCTTCGCCAGCCGTCGCATAGATCACCGCGTTGCCAGCATCGCCAGTGGAGAATGTAGCGGCTTGCGACGATGAAGAATTATTTCCACCATCGCCTATGCCATCTGCGCCCTTACCACCGCTCACAGTCACCATGCCACCGCTGATCGTAATCGTACTACTGTTTGCTGAATAACCACCGCTACCGGTCCCTGCGCCTCCAGGACTTCCAGAAGTCGACATAGGATTTCCTCCTTGCGCGACAACCGTACCACCGCTAATCATGATCCTAACTAACGATCCTGTCCGGCTGTCGCCACCGCTGCCAATCCCTGCGCCACTCCCCATGCTAGACCCGCTCCCACCAGTTGCCATTACAGAGCCGCCAGTGATATTGATAATCGTTTCATCATTTTCCGTGGAAGCATAAGCTCCACTGCCGATGCCTGCGCCACCATAATTAGCAGCTGTTGCATGGATTACGCCACCGTTGATTTCAATTGTTCCACCAGCACCAGCCATGCCACCCCCGATACCTGTGCCTCCATCGTTCCCGGTCGCAACGATCTCATCACCGCCATTGATCGTGATCCCGCCACCAGCGCCATCATCACCACCACCGATGCCGGCACCATATGATCCACCTGTCGCAATGATCTCGCCGCCGTTGATCTCGATCATTCCGCCAGAACCATTATCTCCGCCACCGATACCTGCACCGAATAAGCCACCTGTCGCTGTGACCGAGCCGCCGTTGATCGTGATCGTGCCGCCATCTTTTTCATCATCGCCACCGATGCCGGCGTTGTCCACTTCCACATTCTCCACGGTCAGACTGCCCATGGTTTTATCTTTTTCCGCTGGCTGAGCATAAATGGTGAGGCTGTTGCCCGCATTGACGCTAATGCCGCCGTTCACAGTCAGCTTGGCGTTGTTGGTAAGGATGAGATGCACATCGCCGCCGACGGTGACGCGCTGCACATCAACGTCGGAACTACCATCTTCTGCTGAATCGTCCCCAGCTGAACCAATCTCTACAGTTCCATTAACGACGTACCAGCCATCATTTTCGCCGCTGTCATTCCACGCAGTATCATTTTTCGTAGCCAGGGAATACTGATCACAGCTTCTCGGCTCTTCTATCTGCTCACCATCCTTATCAAAATCGATGTATGCCACCGGATCGCCATCCGCTGCCCAGCCTGCAGTTGGCAGCATGGTCAGGCAGAGGGCGGCGATCATGGCGAGGCTCAATACTTTTCGTTTCATCTGATTCATCTCCATTTCTGTCATTTTCCTTCATTAATATAGGTATCAATACAATAGCAGCAATACAAATATAGGCACCAATATGCACTTCAAAAAACATATTGCTCAGTAGCTGGCAGCCAATCAAGCTTCGCCTTTCGGCTCGCTTTCTTGGGCCAGCCTTGAGTTGGCGCTATTAGCCGATCAGCCTTCGCCTAACGGCTCGACTTCTCGGATAGCGCTCAAAAAAAGGGCGCATCACGCCCGTGGGATATCCACGGACGCAATGCGCCCCTATAACGGCTGTGGAAGGATGCAGCTGTGGCAAAAATGGACAGACTACCGCTCAGCGTGCGTTGCGATTTTACGCTGTCCCAGCATGGCCGTCAACCTCCGTTTCATGATTTGTTTTTTATTATACCATACGCGCTGGTAGAAAATCATTACAAATCCATTGAAAAAATGATTAATGTGCCGCTTCGCGGGCCCGCTCGTTGCACTCGCGCGCAATGATTAATGATTAATTTCGGTAGCCTTTTCGCTGTCGCTCAAAGGCGAAAATTATTTCGTAGTCTGCGCACCATCGCGGTAAAATAAAAAGGCTATCGGCGATCGTGACGCGCAAGCCCTTCCAGGACTAGCTCGGAGAAACGATCGCTTTTTCTGAAAAGCTCCATTTCTTTAAGCAAGGATCCTGCGTATTGATAGCACCGCGATCTCGCGTCGCGGCCGTGTTTCTCATAAGCCAATATCAATTACTCATTTCTCATTAATCATTGAAAATTCAGTAGAGCCTCTGCCCACTGCGGATGCGATCGATGATATTCCGGCTGCGCAGGCGTCGGGCGGCGAGGGCGGTGATGGCCAGTGTCAGCACGAGAACGCCGGCGGCGCAGAGCAGGATTGGCAGGAGGGGAAAATGATAGGGCACGGGGAACATCGCGCGGATCGGCAGGTTCACGACGTACGTCAGCAGGATCCCCAGCGGCACGCCGAGGGCGAGGGCGCGCAGGCTGCAGAAAATGCTCTCGAGAGCGAGCATTTTTCGCAGGCCTTCCGGCGTCATGCCGACGCTCTGGAGCACGGCGAATTCGCTCTGGCGCATCAGCACATTCGTCGAAAGGGTGCTGACGACATTCGTGAAGCCGATGAGCATGAGCAGCGCGCAGAAGCAGACAAGGAAGATCAGCGCGATGACGATGGCGACGTTCATCACCTTGTAATAATCGTCGGTGGCGTAGACGCGGGCGCTGTAGCCGCCCTGCATGTAGCTGTCCTGAGACTGGTCTGGAAAATGCGCGGCGAGGATCTCTTCGGCGTAGTCCATGAAGCCCGCCATGTCCTGCGGCGCGGCTTCCCAGCTGTACTGGCGCAGGTGGTCCATTTCCGGCAGGATGATGCGCACGGGATTCATATTTGGGAAGAAAAGCTCGGCGGGCGTTTCTTCCGCTATGAGCACGGCGTCGATGGAAATCTCCTGCGTGGAGCCATCGGCGACGTCGAGGCTGAGGGTCTGCGGCGTTTCAGCGAAAAACTCTGTGTCGGTGGCGTGGCCTTTGAGATTCAACCGGTCGTTGTTGATGAGGAGGGTGCTGCCCTCAGGCACACCGGCGTCGGCGCAGAGGGCTGCGTAATGGGCGCTGTCGATGACGATGCATTCAACGTCGAAGGTCGCTGTCTGCTGGCCATCCAGTTCATAATAATCGACGATCTCCGGCGAAAGCGACGAGGTATCCAGCGTCACGTCGTAGCGCGCGTAGTCATTGCCCAGGCCATAGATCTCGGTGCCGCCGTCGTAGCGCGCGAGCTCTGCGGTGATCGCGTCGCCTAAGCTGCTTGTGATCGGCTTGGTGTAATCGCTGGCTTCGCGCGCCGTGGCGCTCTGGTAATCGGCGGTGACGGTGTAGCCGTTCTGGCTCGTCATCATCGCGTTAAACACGCCGGCCTGGTGCCAGAGAAAGCCGATGAAAACGAAGAGCACGACGGCGACGGCCAGCGCTGCCACGGTGGTGCGAAAGGTCTGGCGGCTGCGCGCGAGGGTTTTCTGCGCGAGCAGTCCTTCCGGGCCAAACCATTTCGCGACGATGCGCTCGCTCAAGCGGTGGCTGCGGCCGAGCTTGACGGCGACATCGTTTTGTCCGCGCACGCTGGCGATGGCGCTCTGCTTCGCCGCCTTGCGCGCTGGCAGCCAGGCGCTGACGAGCACAGTGACAAGCGCTAAGAGCGCTGCGATCACAAGCCCCAGCGGCGAGAGCACGAAGCGCAGGCGAAAGGTCATCGTCTTGAGCATGATGTGGGTGAGGGCGTTGAGCTCATCGAAAAAATGATTCGCCACAGCGATGCCGCCGGCGGTCAGTGCCAGGCCCAGCACCAACCCGATCGGGATGCCGACGACAGCGAGCAGCAGCGCTTCCCAGAGCATGGTTTTGCGGATCTGCGCCGGTGTCGCGCCGACGCATTTCAGCGTGCCGAAGACGGCGGTGCGCTCGCGCGCGCTGACGCGGAACACATTGGAGATCACGACCACCGCCATGACGACAATGAGCAGGCTGAGAAAAGCCGCCGGAATCACCAGCACGCTCCGATAAGCGGCGCTGTACATCTCCAGCCCGCCGCCCACGCTGGTCGCGATCATCTCGGCGCCGGATGCGACAAAGTGGGTGACGCAGGTGATCAGCGCCGTGGCCAGCGCGATCGCTGCGAGGGTCCAGAAGGTGCGCGAACGATTCACGCGGATCTGGCTCGCCGCCAATTCTGCGAAAAGGTTCATCTCAAACGCCTCCCTTCGCGTCCTTCAGGCGCTCGTCAGAAACGAGCCTGCCATCGGCGAGGGTGAGGATGCGGTCAGCCATGAGGGCGATCTTTTCGTCGTGGGTGATGAGGAGGAGTGTCTGCTGATAGCGCCGGTTGGCGACCTGCAACAGCTCCATGACGTCGCGGCTGGCGCGGCTGTCGAGATTGCCCGTCGGCTCGTCGGCGAGGATGAAAGCGGGATCGTTGATCAGCGCCCGTCCCAGTGAGACGCGCTGCTGCTGCCCACCGGAAAGGGCGCTCGGCAGATGTCCGGCGCGTTCGCTGAGACCGGTGAGGGCGAGGATCTCGGCGAGCTCGGCTTTTTCCGGCTCGCGCTTGTCGAGGAGATAGGGCAGCATGATGTTTTCCGCGGCGGTGAGTGTCGGCACGAGGTTGTAGAACTGGAACACCATGCCGATGTTGCGGCGGCGAAAGATCGCCCGCGCGCTCTCGTTCATCGCGTAGAGCTCCTGGCCGTCGATGACGACGCGGCCCGAGGTCGGCTCGTCGATGCCGCCGATGAGATTCATGAGCGTCGATTTTCCGCTGCCGGACGCACCGACGATGGCGACAAATTCGCCTTTTTCCACTGTGAAGCTGACATGGTCCAGCGCCGTCACGGCTGTGTCTCCGCTGCCATAGATTTTCGTGAGTCCTTCTACGCTGAGGATGGTCATGAGGATCGCCTCCTGTTGGATTTCTATGGTTCTATCCTAGCACGCGAAAGTGACAGCTCGGTGACTCTGCGGTGACATTTTCTGTCACTTGTAAAATTTCAGCGTAAACGTCGCGCCTGTGCCTTTGCCGCCAGCGTCCACGTCGATGTCGCCATTTTGTCCGCGGGCGATCGCCAGCGCCAGCGGCAGGCCGATGCCGACGCCGCGCGCTTTGTGCGATCCGGCGAAGCGCACGAAAAGCTGCGCCATCTCTTCTCGCGACAGGCCGCTTCCGGCATCGCGCACGCTGAGCCATTCATAGAGGGGATTTTCGCCAGCGTCGACAATGATCGTGCTGCCCGACGGCGAGGCTTCGCAGGCATTTTTCAGGAGATTCGTCAGTGCTTCCACTGTCCAGCGCTTGTCGCAGTGGAGCACCGCGTCGTTTGCGAGCGCCACCTGCTGATCCTGCACATCCAGCAGGATCGCCAGCGGCGAAAGCGCTGCCTCGACGAGCGCCTGCGCCGTCACCGCTGCGCGCTCAAACTGCACAGCGCCAGCGTCGAGCTTCGCCAGCTTGAGCAGCGTATCGACGAGCCAGTTCATACGCGCCAGGCTTGTGCGGATATTCGCGAGGAATTCCTCCTGCCGCTCCGGCGGCGCTGCTTCGAGGAGGTCAGCCATGAGCATCATCGAGGTCACCGGCGTTTTCAGCTGGTGGGTGATGTTTTCCATGTATTCGGCAAATTCTGTCCGCGCAGCGTCGGCTGCGTCGCGTTCTGCGGAAAGCTGGGTCACGAGGGTGTGCAGGTCGTTTTTGAGAACAGACAGCGTCCCTTCCTGATTGTCGCGAAATTCCACCGCCTCGCCGTTGATGGCGCGGCGCAGCTCTGTCGAAAGCGCAGCGAGCTCGGTTTTACTGATCCACACGATAGCCACGCCCCCTCACTGTCTCGATCGTCACTGCGTCTGCGAGTTTTTCGCGCAGCCGCTTCACATACACCGTCAGCGTGTTGTCCTCGACAAAATTGCCGCCCTGATCCCAGAGCTGATCCAGGATCTGCGCCCGCGAAAGCAGCTGCCCGCGATGCTGCGCAAAGATCAGACAGAGCCGATACTCCAGCGCCGTCAGCGCGATCTCGCGTCCGCCAACGGTGACGCGGCCAGATGCTGTATCGATGCGCGCCTGCCCCAGCGAGAGCAGCGACGATTCTTCAGGCAGCGCGCGACGGATGCGCGCCAAAAGCTCCCGCAAGCGGAAGGGCTTCGTCACATAATCCGCCGCGCCCTGATCAAAGGCGCGCACAATGCGGTCCTCGTCGTCCATCACTGTGAGAAAGATCACCCGCGCGCCACGCGCCAACGCTTCTGCGCTCACTGCAAAGCCGTCTGCGTCTGGCAGCTGCATGTCGATGATCGCCAGATCCACGGCGCGCTCGGAAAGCACGCCCAGCGCCGCCGCCACCGTTTCCGCGTGGCAGACGCTGTAGCCCTCCTGCTCCAGCGCGTAGACCAGGCCAGACGCGATCACCGCATCGTCCTCCACCAATAAGATCTGCATTTCATCGCCTCCCATCTGCAAAAACAGCGACTGCCGTTTGCGACAGTCGCTTTCCTTCATTATATTACAAAACCTTGGCCAGGAAGTCCTGGGTGCGTGGTTCTTTTGGATGGTTGAAGATCTCGTCCGGCGTGCCCTGCTCCATGATGTAGCCCTGATCCATGAAGAAGACGCGATCGCTGACCTCGCGCGCGAAGCCCATTTCGTGAGTAACGATGAGCATGGTCATACCGGTCTCGGTGAGCTGACGGATAACCGCCAGAACTTCGCCGACCATTTCCGGGTCGAGGGCGGACGTTGGTTCGTCAAAGAGCATGATGTCCGGACTCATCGCCAGCGCACGCGCGATCGCCACGCGTTGCTGCTGACCGCCGGAGAGTGACGCTGGATAAACGTCGGCTTTGTCGAGCAGACCGACGCGCTTCAGCAATTCGCGCGCGGTTTTATCGGCTTCTTCCTGCGCGATGCCCTTGACATTGATCGGCGCGAGGGTGATGTTTTCCAGCACAGTTTTATGAGGGAAGAGATTGAAGCGCTGGAACACCATGCCGAGATTTTCGCGCACCTTGTTGATGTCGGTCTTTGGATCGGTGATCTCGGTGCCGTCGATGATGATGTGGCCGCTGGTTGGCTCTTCGAGCAGATTGATGCAGCGCAGGAAGGTACTCTTCCCGGAGCCGGATGGGCCGATGATGGAGACGATCTCGCCGTCCTTGATGGTTTCGGTGATGCCTTTGAGCACTTCGAGGTCGCCGAAGGATTTATGTAAGTCTTTGATTTCGATCATAGTTGAAAACCTCCTGAATGATCAGCGTTTTTCTGTCTGCAGACGGCGTTCGTACCAGTTGATGATGCGGGTGAAGGTGAGCGTCAGCACGAGATAGACGAGCGCCACGGCGATGTAGGTTGGGAATGGCTGAATGTGGACGGACGTGTAGATCTGGCCACGCTTCATGATCTCGGTCAGCCCGATCGCTGCCAACAGCGACGTATCCTTCAGCAGCATGACGAACTCATTGCCCAGCGGTGGGATGACGAGCTTGAACGCCTGTGGCAGAATGACCATGCGCATCGCCTGCTTCTGCGTCATGCCGAGAGAGCGCGCCGCTTCCACCTGGCCCTTATCCACGCCCTGGATGCCGGCGCGGAAAATTTCTGCCACGTAAGCGCCACTGTTCATTGAGAGCACGACAACACCAGTGACAAGGATCGGAAAGCTGAATTTACCGTCGAAAAACAACGTGCCGACAACGCTGGCCACACCATAATGGAATAAAAAGATCTGTACGTAGAGTGGTGTGCCGCGAAAAGCTTCAATATATACATTGGCGATGACTTTGAGCACGCGATTGTTGCTCATTTTCATCAGCGACATCAAGAGGCCGATGATGATCCCGATGCCGACGCCGCAGACAGTCAAACCAAGGGTGGTCCCTGCGCCGGGAATGAGCTTAGGCAGCACATCGAAAAAGTTCGTAAAAAAGTTACCCAATGGTCTTCCTCCTTTGTGGACTAAACGCAAAGAATGAGATGCAGGGATTCTGCATCTCATTCATATGCTTTCATTAACGATTATTCAGCAGATTCGCTGGAAAGAGCAGCAACTTCTTCCTTGGCGCTGCCGTCCTTGATGGACTGTGGAACGGTCAGTTCATATTTTTCGCAGAGCTCGTCATAGGTGCCATCTTCGATGACAGCTGCGAGACCAGCGTTGATCTTGTCGAGCAGTTCGGTGTTTTCAGGGTCAACAGCGATGCCGTAGAAGACTGCCTGGTATGGTTCGCCGACGAGCTTCACATCGTCTGGACGCTGATCAACATATTCTTCACCAACTGGCAGGTCGACGATGACTGCGTCACAGCCACCATTGATGAGTTCCTGCAAGCAGGTGTTGTAGTTGTCCAGGATCTTGCCTTCAGCGATGGTGCCTGCTTCCTGCAGAGCGGTGACTTCGTCAGCACCGGTGGTACCGATCTGCGCAGCGACGGTCTTGCCAGCGAGGTCATCGGCGTTGTTGATGTCATTGTTGTCAGCAGCGACCATGATGGAGAGACTGGCGTCGATGTATGGGTCGGAGAATGCTACGCTTTCGAGACGTTCAGGCGTGATGCTCATGCCGGCAGCAACGGCGTCGATCTGGCCAGTGGTCAGCGCGCCGGTGAGGGCGTCAAATTCCAGAGACTGGAATTCAACATCGAAGCCCTGGCTTTCGCCGATGGCGGTCATCAGGTCGAGGTCGAAACCGGTCATGTTGCCTTCGTCATCCTGATATTCGAATGGGGCGAAGGTTGGGTTGGTGCCGACAACGACGACGCTGGAGCTTTCGCCAGAAGCGCTGCCTTCAGCAGCTGCG
The DNA here is from genome assembly GCA_900552455.1 of uncultured Peptococcaceae bacterium. Lineage (GTDB taxonomy): Bacteria > Bacillota > Peptococcia > Peptococcales > Peptococcaceae > UMGS1590. Next base: position 51,460 of record URZX01000003.1, read on the forward strand.
CTGCCGGTAGAAGCGGTGTCATTACCGCCGCAGCCGGCCAACATGGTCACTGCCAGAGCGGCAGTGCATAACATTGCGATCCATTTTTTGTTTTTCATGATATCTCTTCTCCTCTGTGTTTTAATGAAAAAATAATATACCGTTATTATAGGGCGGTGTGTATATTTTTGCAATCACTTTCTGACCATTCTTAATAAAAAATGCGAAGAAATCCATTAATTTCATCTATCTGCGCGCAAAAATCATACAGCGACGATGCATAATCTCCTGCATATGCTGCATATCAACGAATGGCGCTGGCGATCGTCAGGCTCTGCACCTCGCGCACGCCGGCTTTGTGCAACGTGCGCGCGCAGGAAAGGAGCGTACTGCCGGTGGTCATGACGTCGTCGACGAGGAGCACACGCTTGCCGCGGAGCTCTGCCAGCGCGCGCTCAGGCACAGCGAAGGCGCCGCTCACATTCTGCACGCGCTCCGCTTTTGAAAGACCAACCTGGTGGCGCGTGTTGACGACGCGCAAAAGCAGATCGTCGCGCGCCGGAAGCTGCCAGCGCTTCGCCAGCTCGCGCGCGAAGAGCCAGCTTTGGTTGTAGCCGCGCTCGCGCAGGCGCGCTTTGTGCAGCGGCACAGGAATGATGACATCGACCGCCGGCACTGGTCGCGTGGCAGCGAGCGCTGCGAATCCTTCGGCGCGCCAGGGCTCACCCGCATATTTGAAGCGCAGGATCGCTTCGCGCACCGTCTCTGTATAAGGAAGGAAAGCGGTGTTGCCGGTGAAATATTTCGGCCAGTCGCGGCAGGTGTCGCAGACTGGTGCGCGTGAGCCAAAATGTCCGCAGCGCCGACACTGGCCCTCGTGGGCGGCGAAATTTTCCCAGCGCGCCAGACAGTCGTCGCAGACAGAGAGCGTCTCAGCGCGATTTTCGCAGAGCACACACATGCTCGGATTGGGAAAGAGCAAGGCAATGAGTTGTTGCCACATGAGCACAGCCTCCTTATTGTCAGAACGTTTGCATTTAGCGTAAACCACCATTCGCCATCTTGCAAGGAAATTCAAGAAAGCGTATAATTATTTTATTCTATAGGATTCAAGGAGGAAACACATGCCTACATTAACAGAAAAGATCCTCGCTGCGCATCTCACCGATGGTGAAATGAAGCCAGGCAACGAGATCGGTCTGCGCATTGACCAGACCCTCACCCAGGATTCCACCGGTACGATGGCGTATCTCGAGCTGGAAGCCATGGGCATCGACCGTGTAAAAACCGAACGCTCCGTGGCCTACATCGACCACAACATGCTGCAGAGCGGCCCGGAAAATTTTGACGACCATCTCTTCATCCAGAGCGCTGCCGAAAACTTCGGCATCACCTACAGCCGTCCAGGCAACGGCATCTGCCACCAGGTGCATCTGGAAAACTTCGGCATCCCAGGTAAAACCCTCATCGGTTCCGACAGCCACACGCCAACTGGCGGCGGCCTCGGCATGATCGCCATCGGCGCCGGCGGCGTTGACGTAGCCGCAGCCATGGCTGGCCGCAGCTACTACATCACCTGCCCGGAAGTCATCGAAGTGCGTCTGACTGGCAAGCTCCGCACCGGCGTTTCTGCGAAGGACATCATTCTCTATGTGCTGCAGCAGGAAACCGTCAAGGGCGGCGTCAACAAGGTCTACGAATACACCGGCGACGGCGTGAAAACCCTGAGCGTTCCAGAACGCGCCACGATCACGAACATGGGCGCAGAGCTCGGCGCTACCTGCTCGATCTTCCCTAGCGACGAAAACACCAAGGTCTACATGGACAGCATGGGCCGCGGCGATCAGTGGATCCCTCTGGCTGCTGACGACGACGCCCAGTACCTGAAAACGATCCACGTTGATCTCAGCGCTCTCGAACCAATGACCGCCTGCCCACACAGCCCGGACAAGGTTGTCACCGTGGAAAGCCTCTCCGGCATGAAGATCAACCAGGTCGCCATCGGCAGCTGCACGAACTCGTCCTATCTGGATTTGGCACGCTGCGCCGCCATCCTCAAGGGCCAGAAGGTTGCTGAAAATGTCAGCCTCGTCATCTCCCCAGGCTCCCGCACGATCCTCAAGCAGATGGCCAGCGATGGCATTCTCTCCATCTTCCTCGAAGCCGGCGCGCGCATCCTCGAATGCGGCTGCGGTCCTTGCATCGGCATGGGCCAGGCGCCAAACACCGACGGCGTCAGCCTGCGCACCTTCAACCGCAACTTCTTCGGCCGCAGCGGCACCAAGAGCGCCCAGGTTTATCTCGTCAGCCCTGAAACCGCAGCGATCTCTGCCATCACCGGCGTGCTCACGAGCCCAGCCGGCGACGAACGTCTCGCTGGCGTGACGGTGCCAGAACGCTACGACCGCGACGACCATCTCTTCATCTTCCCTAGCGACGAAAAGATCGGCCACACGCCGCTCGTCAAAGGGCCAAACATCAAGGGCGTGCCACTGGGCGAACCAGTCGCTGAAACCCTCAGCGGCAAAGTCGCTGCTTATCTGGAAGACAACATCACCACCGACCACATCATGCCTTCCAACGCATCGCTCCTGCCATTCCGCTCCAACATTCCGCATCTGGCCAACTTCTGCCTGACGCCATCCGACGCCGACTTCCCAAGCCGCTGCCAGGAAATGCAGGGCACAGAATACGCGCCGATCATCGTCGCCGGCGACAACTACGGCCAGGGTTCCAGCCGCGAACACGCAGCCCTCGCGCCACTCTATCTCGGCGTCAAGGCCGTCATCGCCAAGAGCTTCGCACGTATCCACAAGGCCAACCTGATCAACAACGCGATCATCCCAATGACCTTTGCAAATCCTGCCGACTACGACGATTTCAACCTCGGCGACGTGCTCAGCTTCAGCGACCTGCCAGCGCAGATCAAAGCGCGCAAGGTGACCGTGAAAAACGAAACCACTGGCAAAACCTACGAACTCAACCTTGAGCTCGGCGAACGCCAGGAACGCCTGCTGCTCGAAGGCGGCCTTCTGACCTCCATCAAACACGGAAAATAATAGTTGGGAGTGAGCCGCTGCGCGGGAAAACTCGCTGCGCTCGTTTTCAGTGAGGAGTTTTGAATACTGCTGTGCGGAGGGCGCATCTCTATGCGAATCTCTGTTAAATGTGAATCAACGTTACATACAGCAGACAAGCCAACTCCTAACTCCAAATTCCTAATTCCTAACTAAAAACTCAGCCATCCACGAAAATTTTTCGTGGGTGGCTATCTTTTTGTCCAGGTGGATTGTTATTATAGATAGCGTTGACGCAAAATTGTTTTTTATTCCAGAAGGAGGGACGCAGTGGACACCGACCTCATTCTCATTCGACAAATGAAGCGCGGCGACGACGCCGCTTTTGATGCGTTCGTGCGCAAATATTATGCAGACATTCTGCGCTACTGCGCCTTCCACAGCAAAGACCGCGAGGAAGCGGAGGATCTGACACAGGAAACCTTCGTGCGCTTCTTTGCGAAGCTTTCGGAATATCGCCACGTCGGAAAAGCGAAGAATTATCTTTACACGATCGCCGCCAATCTCTGCAAAAATGCGTTCGCCAAGCGCGTGCCGCTGACTGCGGAGGAAGAAACGCTGGAAGCGCTCGGCGAGCGCGCAGCAGACGCGGAAAATGCCGCGACGACCCATCTGCTTTTGGAATGGGCGCTGGGAGAACTGCCGCCGGAGCAGCGCGAGGTCGTCATCCTGCATTACTACCAGGATCTGAAGCAGCGGGAGATCGCCGAGATCCTCGAGATCGGCCTGCCGCTGGTGAAATATCGGCTGCGCCAGGCAAAGCTGCGGCTCAGCGAGCTCATTGGGAAGGAGGAAACGCCATGACATTGGACGAATTGCTACAAAACGACAGCGCCACCATCGCGCCACGCGAGGAACACATCTGCGCAACGGTGGCCGCTGCCCGCGCCAGCTTCCTGCGTGCAGAAAGCGAAATGCCGCTCTCGCGCACAGCTTTTCTCGGCGCACAGCTGGCCCTCATCCAAAAACGCTGGTGGCTGGCGCAGGCGTTGCTGCTCGTGCTGGTGGCGCTGGCGCTGCCGGGATTGGCCGAGATCGAACTCATGGCGCGCGGGCTCGGCGTTACAGCGGCGCTCTTCGTCATTCTCGTGATCCCGGAATTTGCCAGAAACAGCAGCGCAAACGCCATGGAGATCGAGGGCACAACCCACTACACCCTGCGCCACATCTACGCAGCGCGGCTGGTGCTCTTCGGCGGCGTCGATCTCGTCATCCTCACAGGCTTCTGCGGCGCGCTGACGCTGGCGCTGCAGCTTTCTCTTGCAGCGCTGGTGACACAGTTCCTGCTGCCGCTGGTGACGACGGCCTGTCTCTGCTTCGCGGTGCTTTCCAGCCCGCGCGCTGCCCAGGGAACAGTGGCGGTCTGCGCCTGTCTCTTCTGGAGCGGCGTGTGGTGGCTCATCGTCGCAAGCGACGGTCTCTACAGCCAGATCGCGCTGCCGCTCTGGCTCGTGCTCTTTGCGCTGAGCCTGCTCGCGCTGGCGATCTTCGCGCGCCGTTATCTCAAACATGCTACTGAACAATGGGAGGGACAACCACATGGAACTCTGTATGACTGATCTCACAAAACGCTTCGGCCACTTCACTGCCGTCGACAGTGTGACGCTTGCGATGACCCACGGCGTCTATGGTCTCTTGGGCGTCAACGGTGCTGGCAAGACGACGCTGATGCGCATGCTCTGCACGCTGCTGGCGCCGAGCGCTGGCACGATCACCTACGACGGCCGGGATATTTTCGCCATGGACGCCGACTACCGCGATCTGCTCGGCTATCTGCCGCAGGAATTTGGCTTCTACCCGGATTTTTCCGTGCGCGACTATCTGCGCTACATCGCCACCCTCAAAGGCGTGCGTCCGGTGGTGGCGCGCGACCGCGTGGAACGGCTGATCCGCCAGGTCGGCCTGGAAAAAGTTGCGACGCGCAAGATGAAACGGCTTTCCGGCGGCATGAAACGCCGCGCCGGCATCGCTCAGGCGATGCTCAACGATCCGCGCATCCTCATCCTCGACGAGCCGACAGCGGGGCTAGATCCGAACGAGCGCATCCGCTTCCGCAATCTCATCAGCGAGCTCGCCGAAGATCGGCTCGTCCTGCTCTCGACCCACATCGTCAGCGACGTGGAGTACATCGCCGACGAGATCTGGCTCATGAAAGAGGGGCGCATCGCAGAACAGGGCACCGCCGACAGCCTCATCCGCGCCATGCACGACGATGTCTGGCGCGTGACGGTGCCGCGGGCGCAGGTTTCTGGCTACATGGCGCGCTTCAAAGTCGCAAACGTCAAAACCAGCACCGATGGCGCGGAGCTGCGCATCGTGTCATCGGTGCGTCCAACGCCGGACGCTGTACAGGAGGCACCAACTCTTGAAGATGTGTTCCTCTATCATTTCGGCGAAGCAGGAGGTGAGCAGTATGCTCTTCTATGAACTGAAGAAAATTTTCGGCCGCACCGGTGGTAAGATCGCTCTCATCGTGCTAGCCATTGGCCTGGCAGTCATCTGCTACAGCGCCACGCTGCAAGTGAGCTACACCGACGAAAATGGCGACTCTCATACCGGTCCGACCGCTGCGCGCGACCTGCGCGACGCGAAAAACGAATGGGCCGGACCGATCGACCAGGCGATGATCACGCGCGCCATCGACGTCAATCAACAGATCATCTCCTCGGAGGATTACAATTCCACCGACATTCAGCGCCAGAACATGGCCTACCATGGCACCCAGGGTTACGCCACCATTCGCAGCCTCATTGCGCAAACCTATGGCGGCTTCAATGAGTACGATTATTATCGCCTCGACACCCTGACGCCCGACGAAGCCGGCCAGCTTTACGACCTGCGTGTGCAGAATCTCAAAGAATGGCTGGCACGTCCGGATATCAGCTTCTCGTCTGCTGAGGAAGACTATCTCGTGGAACACTACGAAGCCATGGAGACCCCCCTCTATTACGAATACAACGATGGCTGGGAAACCCTGCTCTATTACATGCCGACGTTGGTGATGTTCCTCGTTTACGTCATCATTTTTCTCACGAGCGGCATCTTCCCGTGTGAAGGGCACTGGAAATCCGACGCCATCTTCTTCTCTACCTGGCGTGGACGCCACAAAGCCGTGCGCACAAAAATTGCTGCCGCCCTCGTCACCACGACCGTGCTTTACTGGCTCGTCATCGCCATCTACACCCTCGTCGTGCTGGCGCTCCTCGGCGCAGACGGTGCTGACGGCGCCTTTCAGCTGCTCAAGTGGACAGCATTCTACAATCTCACGATCGTCCAGGCCTACGCACTCTCCGTGCTCGGCGGCTACATCGGCGTGATTTTTCTCGCGCTGCTGGCGATGCTTATGAGCGTCCTCACGCGCTCGCAGGTCGTCGGTGTGATCGTGCCCTTTGTTGTCGTGCTCGCTGCGAATTTTGCCAACAGCATCCTCTCAAACTGGGAAGTGCTGCCAAGCATTCTCGGCCTGCTGCCGGACCAGCTTCTGCAGCTTAGCGTGGTACTCGACGATTTCAACCTCTACACGGTCTTTGGCCACGTCACCGGCTCTGTGCCGCTGCTCTTCCTCCTCTACAGCGCGCTCTCCCTGGCGCTGATCCCGCTGGTCTACCGCGTCTACCGCAAAAGCCAGGTACGGTGAGAAGAGTGAGGAGTGAGCCCTTCGGGCCGAACGCGCTTCGCTTGTTCGGAGTGAGGAGTGAGAAGTTATTTTTTGTAAAATGTGAAGGCGCGTTGCGCTCGCGCAGAAAGATCTCTGGCGCAAAAAATCCGCTACAAATCTTCTGCCGACATTGACAGAAATTTTGGCGGATGGTAAACTATAAACAGAAAGGGCACTGCCGATAAGCGGTTTGCTCAGATTCGATCAGAAACAACTATGACGAATGTCACAGAAGCCGTCACTTTGCCGAGTGGCGGTTTCTGCGTTTAACGATGATGGTGACTGTGTAAGCCCCTATATGCAACGTAATGCGCATACGCTTCACCCCCTTTCGGAAGTGTAGCAAACCGCCTACCGTTATAAAATGGCAATGCCCCTGTCCCTTACGGGACAACTTTATTGTATCCGAGCGCCGGACGCTTGTCAATGATTCTCGCGCGAACAGCTTTCAATCACAGCCGCACGTACTCACGCGTGCGGCTGTGTTCATTTTACGACGATAAAAAATCCTTTGGTGTACAATATACGCGAAAAGGTCTATACTAAATAGACTGCACAAAGGAGGAGTTCTATGGAAGAAAAAGTTTCGCTGTTCAAGCTGTTCTGCGCCACGTTCACGCTGAGCGCGTTCACTTTTGGCGGCGGTTACGTCATCATCACGCTGATGAAGGACCGCTTCGTCGATAAATATCACTGGCTCGAAGAAAACGAAATGCTCGACATGGTCTCGATCGCTCAGTCGGCGCCGGGGCCGATCGCTGTCAACGGCTCGGTCATCACTGGCTACAAGCTGCGCGGTATTCCCGGCGTCTTGGCGGCTGTGCTCGGCACGGCGCTGCCGCCGTTTCTGATCATCACGATCATTTCCTTTTTCTACGACGCCTTCGCCGATAATTTCGTTGTCGCCCAGCTGCTCGAAGGGATGCAGGCTGGTGTCGGCGCAGTCATCGCGTCCGTCGTCTACGACATGGCCGCCGGCGTTGTCAAAGGGCATTCGCCCTTCGCCGATCTGATCATGGTCGTCTCCTTCATCGTCACCTGCTTCTTCGGCGTCAGCGTCATCGACGTCGTCCTCGTCTGCATCGTGCTCGGCATCATCCGCACGCTGCTCCTGCGAAAGGAGGCGGAGCGATGATCTATCTCCAGCTTTTCGTGAGCTTTTTCAAGGTCGGGCTCTTCGCGTTCGGCGGCGGCTATGCAGCGCTGCCGCTGATCCAGGAGCAGGTCATCAGCGAAAACGCCTGGCTCTCGATGAACGAGTTCACCCATCTGGTCACGATCTCCCAGATGACGCCGGGGCCGATCGCCCTCAACGCCGCCACCTTTGTCGGCACGAAAGTCGCAGGCATTCCCGGCTCCATCGTCGCGACTGCTGGTTGTGTGGCACCAAGCTGCATCATCGTGACGATCCTCGCCATTCTCTATCTCAAATACAAAAACGCCAGCGGCCTCAAGAGCATTCTCGCCACGCTGCGCCCGGCCACCGTCGCCCTCATCGGCTCCGCCGGCGTGTCAATCCTCGTCACCGCTTTCTGGGGCAGCGACGCCGTCATCGGCGCCATCGATTTTGCCAGCACGAACGGACTCATGATCGCGCTCTTTGTGCTCTCCGTCGTGCTCCTGCGCAAGACTAAGATCGGCGCTGTGCCGGTGATGGTCCTCGCCGGCGTGCTCAAGCTCTGTCTGGCGCTCATTGGCATTGGCTGACCACTCAGACGTCCCTCGCGGGGCGTCTTTTTTTGAGCGCTGGTTAAAATTTTTAACCGCGATCCTGACAACGGCTCAATGGTTTTTCCGGCGGCGCTCCTGTATAATGAGCACAACAGGATCCTGAAAAATTCACAGGAGGTCATCATCATGAACATTGGTGAACAGATCCGCACTTACCGCAAAGCCCACAATCTCACGCAGGAGCAGGTCGCTGACGCACTGGGCGTGACAGCGCCGGCTGTCAATAAATGGGAGCGCGCTGGCTCATTTCCAGACATCACACTCCTGCCGGCGCTGGCGCGGCTGTTGGAGATCGACATGAACACGCTCTTTTCCTTCCACGAAGAGCTCACGGAGATCGAGATCGCAAACTTTGTCAACGCCCTTTACGAGCGCGCCCTGACTGGCGAGATCGCCGAAGCGTTCGCAGATGCGCAGGAAAAGATCCGCGATTATCCACACTGCACGCCGCTGCTCTACACCTGCGCGACGCTGCTCTCGGCCAGTCTCACGCTCTCTGCCATTCCGCCGGAAGGGCGCGAGAAATACAACGCGCGCATCCGCGACTGGTTCACCCGCGCCAGCGAAAGCGACGACGCGAATTACCGCACAGCGGCCTGCTACCAGCTGGCGGTGCTGGAGATCACCGAGGGCAACTACGACCGCGCCGAGGAACTCGTCACCCGACTGCCAGACGCGACTTTCGACAAGGACATGCTCCAGATACGGCTGCTCGCCCACCGCGGCGATCACGATGGCGCAGCGCTGCAAACAGAAGCGCAGGTGCTCGCAAAGATCGTGATGCTCCACGGCCATCTGCAGCAGCTCATCGAATTTGAGACGAAAACCGGCCACGCCGACAAAGCCCAGGCCATCGCCGACGTTTCCAGCCAGCTTTACGCCCTCTTCGCGCTCTGGCCGGTCGATCAAATCTCGCCGCAGCTCGTCGCCGCCCTCCACCGCGAAGACGCGCCAGCGGCGCTCAGCCACATCCGCAGCATTTTTGAAGCGCTGCGCACACCGTGGCAGAGCGACGATTCGCCGCTCTTCTACCGTCTCGCCGAAGCCGACAAGCTGCCGCAAACCGAGCCGGCGTTCATCGACGTTTTCCTGCGCGAGCTGGAAACCCAACCGGAATATGATTTTCTTCGCAACGAACCGGAGTTTCAGCAGTTGCTCGCCGACGCCAGAAAAATGGCCAGATAAATGCAAACCGCTCCGCGATTTTTCCACGGAGCGGTATTTTTTGCTCAGTCGAGCGCTGCGTAAAAATTCGTCAGGATTCGCGCCAGCTGCGCCGGCGCTTCTTCATTGACAATGTGGCCGACGCCTGGGATCACCTCAAATTCTGCCTGCGGAATATGCGCGGCGAAAAATCGCGCCGATGCGAGATTGGCGCGGTCCTTTTCGCCGCAGAGAATGAGCGTCGGGCAGCCGATCTCGTGCGCGCGTGCGCTGAAATCCAGAGCGCTCATCGAATTTCCGAGGGCGAAGGTGTCCGCTTTGTCAAACGCCATCGTGCGGAAAGCAGCCGCTGGCAGAAAGCGGAACACGAGATTTTGCAGCGCGAACGCTGCCTTCGGTACCTTATGTGGCGTGCCGATCAGCACCAGCGAGCGCACCTTCTGCGGATGGTCCAGCGCGTAAGCGAGCGCCACGATCCCGCCGAGGGACAGCCCGCAGAGATCGATCGGTTCGCGCGCCTGCGCGCAATATTCTGCGAAGGAAGCAGAGAGATTGTCAAAGCGCGCCGGTTTTCCCTCGAGAAGCGCAGCGAGATTTGGCCGCAGGATCTCTGCGCCCTCTGGCATCTGCGCAATGGTTTCGCGCCAGCTTGCCGCCTGATGGCCGGAGCCGTGAAGAAATATTTTCGTCATCTTGTTCTCCTTTCGCAAAACACCCTTGTTCAAAATCGTCAGCCCACAACCTCGCCGATCACGCGCAGCCAGTTCTGCCAGCTGATCTGCGCCAGCTCCCTTTCGCTGAATCCGACGCGGCGCAGCGCTTCGACGTAAACCGGCGTGCGGCTCGCGTCCTCGAGGCCGGGCACATTCGGATTGCCACCGTCGTTGTAGCTGGTTGTGGCGTCGTCGGCAAGGTACTCGTTGAAATCGAAGCCGAACGCGAGATGACGCACGCCAACCAGTTCCGCAATGTGCACGGCGTGGCGCACAAATTGATCGACGGTCTGCTGCGCCGGATCGGGGCTGACGAGATTTTTGTTGGCATTGAGCCCGACGAGTCCGCCGGTCTCAGCGATGGCGCGCAGCTGATCGTCTGTGAGATCGCGCGGATGCTCCGCCAGCGCCCGCACGTTGGAATGGCTGGCGACGATCGGCCCATGCACAGCAGCGAGCACATCCCAGAACGAGCGATCGTTCAGATGCGACACATCCACGAGCATGTGCAACTCCTCCAGCCGCGCCAGCGCCCGTCGGCCGAGCTCCGTGAGCCCGCGGGACAGATCTGCTTTGGCGCCGGTGGCCAGCGCATTCGCTTCGTTCCAGGTGAGCATGGCGTGGCGCGCGCCAAATGCGTGGAGCCGGTCGATCGCGTCCACATCCTCACCGATCGCCGACAAGCCTTCGACGCCGAGCAGGATCGGAAAGCGCTCCGTCGCGGCGACGCTCTCGATCTCCGTCGCGCTTGTCACCAGTGCAGCTTCGTTGCATTCCGCCATTTCTGCTGCAACTGCCGACAAGAGCTGCGCCATCCTCGCTGCCGGATCGTCCGTAAACGGTGGATCGACCCAGAGCACGAAACAGCCGCCGCGAATGCCGCCAGCGCGCAGCTTTGGCAGATGATGGCGCGCCAGCACCTGCGTTTCTGCGCAGAGCCGTCGACGCAGCACATCCGTAAAAATATCACAATGTCCGTCAAAGATCATCGCGCGCTCACCTCCAGATTTTCTGCTTACCATTATACAGGGCGCACGCCAGACTGAGCAAGAAGGGCTTGCCCCGGAAGAATAAATCGTGTTATGATAAATTCGAATGATCGATCATATTGATGAGCGGAGGGATTGTCATGGCTCTTTTTCACGGCAGCCGTTTGCGCGAGCTGCGCAAAAATAAAAACATCAGCATCGCCGAGCTCTCGAAGCTGTCGGATGTCAGCACCGGGCTGATCAGCCAGATCGAGCGCGAGATGGTGATCCCGTCGGTCGTCAGCATCTGGCGGCTGGCGCAGGCGTTGGATACGAACATCAACTATTTTTTCGACGAAGACGACGTCGATGACAAGGTCATCATCCGCAAAAACGATCACCGCGCCGTCATCCTCCACAGTAATAGCAGCTACTACAAGCTGCTCAGTCCCGCTTCCCCGGAGCGCCTGCTGGATATGACAGAGATCACGCTGAAAAGCGGCTGCGCGTACGAGCAAAATCCCCTCACCCACGACGGCGAGGAATGCGGGTATGTGCTCAAAGGCGAGCTCGTCGTTCTCCTAGGCGGCAAGGAATACGTACTCGAGGAAGGCGACAGCATTTATTTCAACAGCACCGTGCCGCATAAATACATCAACCGCGGCGACGAAGACTGCATCTCGATCTGGGCGATGACGCCGGCATTTTTCTGAGCAAGACAAAAGGAACGCTTTCCACTGACAGGAAAACGTTCCTTTTTCATTTATCCGAGGATCTCGCCGATCACGCGCAGCCAGTTTCCGTGCGCGATCTTTTTGAGATCGTCTGCGCTGAATCCTGCGCTGCGCAGTTTGTCGAGAAAAGAGGGCAGTTTTGTCCAGTCCTCGAGCCCTTCAGTGGCTGGAGAATCCTGGCTGCTGAAGCTGCGCATCGCCGCTTCAGAAATGAACCCGCTGAAATCGAAGCCGAAGGCCATGTGCTCCACGCCGATCGTCTCAGCGATGTAAACCGCCTGGCACACAAAGCCATCCATATTCTGCTGCGCTGGATCTGTGCTGACAAATTCGTTGAACGCATTCAGCCCGACAAAGCCGCCGCTTTCGGCGATCGCTCGCAGCTGATCGTCCGCGAGATTGCGCGGCACCGCCGCCAGCGCGCGGGCATTGGAATGCGACGCGATGACCGGTTTGGTGACGACATCCATCACATCCCAGAACGAGCGGTCGTTGAGATGAGAAACGTCGACGATCATGCGCTTTTCTTCCATTCTCTGCACGACCTGACGGCCAAACGCCGTGAGCCCATGCGTAGGGTCGCCTTTGGCGCCGCTGGCGAGGAGATTTTCTTCGTTCCAGGTGAGCATCGCATGGCGCACACCAAAATCGTAGAACCGATCAAGTCTTTCGAGGCTGTCGCCGATCGCCGACAGCCCTTCAGCGCCAGCGAGAATGTAAAATTTACCGGCTGCTTTCGCTGCTTCGATCTCTGCAAGACTGTGCACGAGCACAGCATCCGCGCATTCTGCCAGCTCCTCGCTGGCAGCCTGCATCATCTGCGCAATGCGCGCTGCTGGCTCCTTGTCGTAGGGCGGATCCGCCCAGAAAACGAAGCACCCGCCTTCGACACCGCCGCAGCGGAGTTTGGGCAAAAATTCCTGCGCCAGGACGTCCCGCTCACCATTCAGGCGACGCTGGAGCACGCCTGTGAAAACATCGGTATGTCCATCAAAAATCAATGTCATTTCCTTCTTTCATGATTGAGACAGTGTGTATATATGGAGGGAAACGTCACGCGCCCAAAAACTGGCCGATGAACGTCCCGGCGTAGGTTCCTATAATATAGCCCAGCGTGCCGATGAGCATGATCGGGCCAACGAGATTGATCCAGCCCTTGGAGATCGCCATGGCTGCAGCTGTCGTCGGTCCACCAATGTTGGCATTGGAAGCGAGGATGATGTCCTCAAGATTGAACTTGAGCAGCTTGCCAAAAATAAAGCAGACCAGCATGTTGATGATGACCATGATCGCACAGAGCACAAAGAGCAGCGGCGCTTCGCGCAAAATCTGTGGGATCGACGCTGGCACGCCGATGACGAAAAAGAAGAGATAGATCAAATAGGTGCCGATCTCCTGCGTGCCGGCTGTTTCCTCAATCTGCTTGGAGAAAACCGTCGCCACGATCATGGCGATGGTCGTCATGATCAGATATTCGTTGCCGAAGAGTCCGTTGATCATTTTCAGCACAGCGTTACTCGTCGGAATGACATCTGCCAGAAAACCAGCGATGATCTTCGACACCCACACGATGATGGCGCTGATCGCCACATCCACAGCAATGTCGCGCAGCGAGATTGGCTTGCGGTCCCAGTACGACGCCGCCAGCGTTTTCGCTTCGTCGCTGACGCCGACATTTTCCACCAGATCCACGTATGGATGTGAGAAATGCTTGCGGAAAAATCCAATGCTCGGAATCGCCACGAGCACAAAGAAATAGAATGCCATCAGGCAGTTGTCAGCGACCGTCGTCGCCGCGACCATTTCACCAGGAATGTCGAACGCATTGGAGAGCGTCGCGAAATTCACGCCACCGCCGATGTACGATCCAGTCATCATGCCGGCGATCCCCTCGAGATACGGAATGTGGCCCTTGAGCAGCGTGTAGCCGACCATCGCGCCGATCGCCGTGCCGCAGGAGCCGAGCAAAAACAGGACCAGCAGCTTGCCGGATTCTCGCCAGATCTTGCGCAGGTCGCACTGCATCAACAGCAGCGGAATCGCCAGCGGCACCACGTAGCCCCAGATGATGTCGTCGAACCATGGTGCGTGTGTTGGAATGAAGCCAAAATTCGTCAAAGCCAGCGCACCGATCAGCGCAATGATCGCGCCTGAGAGCTTCGACGCCCAGACAAAGCGCTGCTCTGCCCAGATCGAAAACGCAACCCAGCCGCAGGTGATCGCCATGAGCGCCCATGTGTTGTCGGCACTGATTAATGTTGTTCCCATATGTAATCTCCTTTCTTGTTTTGGCGGCGCGCATCGCATGCCGCCAAACACGATCCAAACGATCGTTTCCTTCCCCTCGAAAAAACGTTGTGCACAGTCCGGACGTTTTTTCGCACTTCAATATCTTTCCGATTATTCACGATATTGAAGCGTTGTCAATATATTAATCCCACCATTGCACTATGTCAACACTCTTATTGAAATAATTTCAATATTTTGAAGGTGCGCGCTTTTCTATTTTTTATGCATTGCATGGAGACGCTTTTTCCGCAAAAAAAGATCACCGTCCCGGACGCTTGTTCCCGGTGACGGTGATCTTCCATTATTCTACTTTTAAAATCTCGTGGTAAAGCGGGTGCTCGTTCCACTCGCCGATGAAGCGAACTTCTGTCTCGAGACGAACGTCAAATTTTCTCAGCACCGCCGCCTGAACGTCGTGGATCAGCGTGATCACGTCGTCAGCGGTGGCGCCGCCGGTGTTGACGAGAAATCCGGCGTGTTTTGTCGAAACCTGAGCGCCGCCGACGCGGTAGCCCTGCATGCCGCTGTCGATGATGAGCGGTCCGGCGAAATGTCCCGGTGGACGCTTGAACGTGCTGCCGGCGCTGGCCATTTCCAGCGGCTGTTTGTCGGCACGGCGCGCGCTGAGATCAGCGATCTTCGCAAGGATCTTCGACTTCTCGCCGTGCGCCAGTTGCATGGTCACAGCCAGACAGATGAGCGGTTCATCCTTGAGACGGCTGTGGCGATAGCTGAAGCGCATCTCGTCGGCAGGGATCTCGCGGATCTCGCTGTTTTCGTCGAGCACTGTGACGGATGTGATGACATCTTTCATCTCGCCGTCGTACGCGCCAGCGTTCATATAGCAGGCGCCGCCGATGCTGCCAGGGATCCCGCTGGCAAATTCGAGGCCAGTGAACCCAAGCTCAGCGGTCGCTTTGCTGACATTGATCAGCGACAGACCCGCAGACGCCGTAACGCTGCAGCCGTCGACAACGAGATGCTGCAGGCGTTCGGTCGCGATGACGACGCCGCGAATCCCTTTGTCGCTGACGAGCATGTTGCTACCTTTGCCGAGCACGAGCGCGTCGATGTCGTTTGTGCGGCAGACGCGGAGCACCTCGGCAAAAGCCTCTGGCGTTTCAGGAAAGACCATGAGGTCGCATGGTCCGCCGATCTGGAATGTGGTGTGGCTGGCGAGCGGCTCGTTTTCGCGCACCTCTGCCACGCCTGTGATATTTGAAAAGAGATCTTTCATGGCTCGGTCTCCTTTCTCTTAGAGATAATGCTGCTCAGCAGCTTCGTAGGTGCCAAGGACGCGGAAATCGACGGTCGTTTCGCGCACCTGACGCAAACATTCGATGAAATTCTCGTCGTCCCAGCGGCCGAGCAGATCGATGTAGAAGCTGTATTCCCACGGTTTGCCGATAACAGGCCGCGATTCGATGCGGCTCATGTCGTAGTGGCCGTCGGCGAAAAAGCGCAGCGCTTCCAACAGCGCGCCTGGGCGGTGCGCCGTTTTGAAAACGATGCTGACCTTGTTCTGTCCAGCAGAAAGCTCTGGCTCGCGACGGATGACGACAAAACGGGTGATGTTTGAGTAGTTGAAATTAACGTGTGGCACGAGGATTTCCAGCCCGTAAACTTCTGCCGCCTGCTTGGAAGCGATGGCGGCGCCGCCTTCCGGCTTGGTCTCGGCGATGTAGCGCGCGCTCATGGCTGTGTCGGCGTATGGGCGCGGCTCAATACCATGCTGCAGCAGAAACCGCTGGCTCTGGCCGAGTCCCTGTGGATGGGAATAAACAAACTTCACATCCTCCAGCTTTGTGCCGGGCACAGCCATGAGATTCTGCGTGATCTCCAGCGCCGTTTCGCCGACGATGTAGCAAGGCTTGGCGTAAAGCAGATCGTAGACTTCGTTGATGCTGCCGGTGGAAGAATTTTCGATCGGTAGCACGCCGTAGTCGTATTCTCCGTTGACGACGCCATCGACGACGTACTGGAAATGTGACAGGCCGACGCGGTCGACATCTGCGCCAAAAACCTTGGCGCAAGCGCCGTCGCTGAAAGAGCCTTCGATGCCCTGGAAAGCGATGTGTGGCTGCGCGATCGGTTCAGCGAATGGTGGCAAAAGCGCGTCCATCAGTCTTCGCTCCCTTCAAGCAGCTTCACTGTCTGCACATAGATGGCCGCTTCGATGCGCTTGCGCTGCAAGTCGCAGCCGTAAGCGTACGGCTCGTTGATGCTGCCGCCGTAGCGGATGTTGTTCGCATGGCAGCCGCCGCTGCAGAAAAAGCGCGCCCAGCAATCCATGCAGGTTGGCTTGGTGAGAACGTTGGCTTTCTGGAAACGTTCGGCGATCTCCGGTTTCTGGATGCCGGTGAAAACGGTGCCCATTTTATAATCTTCCTCGCCGACGAACTGATGGCAAGGATAGAGATCCCCTTCCGGGCTCACAGCGAGATAATCATGGCCGCTGCCGCAGCCGGAAAGACGTTTTGGCAGACATGGTCCGCCGGCGAAATCGACGTTGAAATGGAAGAAATTGTACCCCTTGCCTTCGCGCCAACGCTGGAGATAGTGGCGCGCGAGGATGTTGTAGTTTTCGAGGATGATCAGTTTGTCGTCCTCGGTGAGAGCGTACGGCATATCCGCCGGCGCAACAACCGGCTCCATGGAAATTTCCTTGAAGCCGAGATCGTCGGCGAGATGGATGACGTCTGCTGCGAAATCCGGATTGTAGTGGGTGTAGGTGCCGCGCACATAATACCACTGCTGGCCACGGGTCTCGACAAATTTTTTGAAATGATCGACGCAGGTCTGGTAGCTTGGCTGACCGCCGACGAAGCGACGCATGTTGTCGTGGATCTCCTGGCGACCGTCGAGGGAAAGAACGGCGTCCATGTGTTCGTCGTTGACCCATTTTCCAACTTCGTCGTCTAAGAGCACACCGTTGGTGGTGAGGGTGATCTTCAGAACTTTGCCGAGCTCGGCAGCGCGCTTGTGGCCATATTCCACCACTTCTTTGCAGACTGGCAGATTGAGCAGCGGCTCGCCACCGAAAAGATCGACCTCAACGTGGGTGCGATGCTTCGACGCTTCCATGAGAAAATCGATGGCTTTCTTGCCAACCTCTGCGCTCATCAGCGAGCGACCACCGCCGTAAGCGCCGCTGTCGGCGAAGCAATAGCCGCAGCGCAGGTTGCAGTCGTGGGCCATGTGCAGGCAGAGGGCTTTGACGATCGGCTCGGTGTGCGGCGTAAATTCGCTGAAATCGATGTCCGAAAAGAGCATGCCTTCGTCGATCAATTCTGCGATCCCGTCGGCGACATCGCGCGCATCCTCTTCGCCATAGGTGGCAGCCGTGGTGCGAATGGCGTCCTCCCACGTCTGACCTTCCTCGAGGGCATCGAGGAAGGCGTCGACGGTTTCGTCGGTGACATGGATGGAACCGCTGTTCACATCGAGCATCAGATGCAGGTCGTCAAAAACAAATCGGTGAATGCGTGAAAAATCTAAGTCTCTTGTCATTTGCGCTTCTCACCTTAGCGAATTTCGGTGTAGCCGTGCATGTAAGGAACGAGGGCTTTAGGGATCGTGACGCTGCCGTCTTCGTTCTGGTAGTTTTCGAGGATCGCAGCCAGCGTGCGGCCAACAGCCAGACCGGAGCCGTTCAGCGTGTGCACGAAGCGCACTTTGCCGTCGGCGTCACGGAAACGCAGATTGGCGCGGCGGCTCTGGAAATCGAGGAAGTTGGAGCAGCTGGAGATCTCACGATATTTGCCGTAGCTTGGCAGCCAGACTTCGAGGTCGTAAGTCTTGGCGGAGCTGAAACCGATGTCGCCGGCAGACAGGCAGATGACGCGGTATGGCAGTTCGAGCGCCTGGAGAATATCTTCCGCATTTTGCGTGAGGCTTTCGAGCTCTTCCCAGCTGTGATCTGGATGCGCGAGCTTGACCATTTCAACTTTGTGGAACTGATGCTGGCGGATGATACCGCGGGTGTCACGACCAGCGGAGCCTGCTTCGCTGCGGAAGCATGGGCTGAACGCACAGTATTTCACTGGCAGATCTTTTTCGCTGAGGATCTCGTCGCGGTGGTAGTTGGTGACAGGAACCTCTGCGGTTGGGATCAGATAATAATCGGTGTTCTCAAGATGGAACATGTCTTCTGCGAATTTTGGCAGCTGACCGGTGCCGAAATCGGACGCGCTGTTGGTCATATATGGAGGGATGAGCTCGGTGTAGCCGTGCTTGTCGGTGTGCATGTCGATCATGAAAGAAATGATCGCGCGTTCGAGGCGGGCAGCCAGGCCTTTGTAGAAGGTGAAACGGCTGCCGGTGACTTTTGCAGCACGGTCGAAATCGAGAATGTCGAGGTCGACGCCGAGATCCCAGTGTGCCTTTGGTTCAAAATCAAATTTGCGTGGTTCGCCCCAGACGCGTTCAACGCGGTAATCGTCTTCGCCACCGTCTGGAATGTCGTCGGCTGGCATGTTTGGAATGCTGACAACGAAATCACGCACTTCTTTTTCAAGAGCATCCTTGCTTTCGTCGAGGACTTTGATCTTTTCGTTGATGGCAGAAACTTCCGCCATCAGATCGTCGGCGCTTTCGCCGTTGCGCTTGCGCTGGCCGACTTCCTTGCTCTTCGCGTTGCGCTGGCTCTGCAGCTCTTCGATCTGCGTGA
This sequence comes from uncultured Peptococcaceae bacterium, assembly GCA_900552455.1. Classification (GTDB taxonomy): domain Bacteria; phylum Bacillota; class Peptococcia; order Peptococcales; family Peptococcaceae; genus UMGS1590. Next base: position 70,442 of record URZX01000003.1, read on the forward strand.
TGACTTCGCGATGCTTTTCGTCTGCGGTCAAAAATGGCTGCATGTCAATTTCTTTGCCGCGACGGCCGACAGCCTGAGCGACGCGTTCTGGTTCTTTGCGCATAAGTTTGATATCTAACATTGATGGTTTCCTCCCAAAATAAATTTATTCAACAACAGGTAAATGAATATACTCCATACTCAACACACTTGCAAGCTTGCGACTTTCCTCGCTGATCGAGCGATCCAGCGGTTTTTCCACCTGGATCCACATGAGCGCCGTGGTGCGGTCCTGCTGCTTGTAGCCCAGCACCATTTCCGCGATGTTCACATCCTTCTCGCCCATCAGCGTGCCCACCTGCCCGATCACGCCAGGCCGGTTGACATGCGGCACGAGCAGAATGTGCTCGTGCGGATGCCCCTGCAGGAAATAATCGTCCACCTGAACGATGTTGTCCTCGTCGCCGGCGCGATCACCGGCCACCTGCAGATGGCGCGTCGGCGTTTCCACCGACAGGCGCAGCTGCGCCTTCAGAGCCGACGCGTTTTGTTTGAGCGCAACAGTCAGCCCCTTATCCTCCGCCCAAAGGCGGCTGTTGACAAAATTGATCTTCTTTTCGCCGAGGCCTTCGGCAAATCCGGCGAGCACCGACGCCACGACAGCGTCGCTCTCCGTCACCGGCAGCGCGCCGCTTTCCTCGATCTCGAGCACATCCGGCAGCGTTTCCAGACGCTGGCCCATAAAAACGCCGAGCAAACGTCCCAGCGCGCACCAGCGGCTCCCTTCTCTGAGATTCGTCGTGTGCACACGCGCGATGTTCGTCGCTGTGTCCACCTGCGCGCCAGAAAGCGCTGCGACCACATCCTGCGCCAGCTCCACCTGGCCCTCGATGCGCGCCTCGCGCGTATTCGCCGCTTCAGCGACTGTCACGCGTCCATAGGCTGAGACATCCCCGGCCAGCGCCGCCTGATTGCGCGGCAGGTCGATGGCAAAATATTCGAGATAGCCCCAGTCCAGCGCCCGCACCAGCTCTTCCCAGCGAAAGATTTGCGGATCTGTGAGACAGATGAGCCCCGCGCCCTTTTTCATAAGCTGGATCTCATCCTTGCCGACGAGCGCCGCATTCCATTCTGCCGGCGCTGCCAAAAGCACGACAAAATCGCTGCGCACGAAAAGATCCACCAGACTGGTGCGCTCACAATGATAGAGCGCCGCGCGGCCGCGGTTGAGATCCTGATCGTAGCAGAGCAGCTCCATGCCAAAGCCACGGGCACGTCCGGCGATCTCCGCCGCCAACGGCGGGAATCCGAGAAAGCCCAACGTTTTGTTCCGCAGCTCGATCGCCACGCCCTCCTTGCGCTCGCGCGCCATAGAGAGCATCAGATACAGCGCATCATCCGCCACAGACGCCGCCTCGCCGTAGCGCGGCTCCAGCACCATGATCCCGGCGCGGGTGGCGCACGCCCGGTCGAAGTTTATGTTCTCCGGTCCCAGACACCCGAGCACACGCACCGCTGCATCCTCCGCGTAAAGCGCGTCAGCGAGCGACGCCTTGCCACTCAGGATCACAGCATCTGCCGCCGCTGCATCAGCGAGCGTGGCATCCACCGTTATCTCTGCGCCAGCATCAGCCAGTCGTTCCATGGCCTCATCGCAAAGACGTTCCTCCAAAATGATGTTCACCGACATTCCTCCTCTCCGAAAACAAAAAACCGTCCCTGCACAAGACAGGGACGGAGAATTTCCGCGGTACCACCCAGATTATGACAAATGGTCATCACTCAAAAGCAGGATAACGGCTGCCAGCCGTGGCCATTACGCCAATGCTCCAGGGTGGACAGTCAGCTTGCTTTCACCGGTTCGCACCAACCACCGGCTCTCTGAACAGATCGCGCACTGACAAGCCCTTTCATAGCTGTCTTTAATTTTATAATCCATGGACAGGGATGTCAAGCGTTACGGCTGCGATTGTGTGTAAAAGCTGTAAAATGCTTCGCCGCCAAAATTATCGTAGCGATTCCACTCTGCAGAGATGCCGTACACAGCATCCTCTTCCAGAAGCGTCAGCAGCCATTCGCCCTGATCGTTCTTCTGGACAGGCACAGATTCGTAGAGGCCCTGAGCGTCAGCAAACGCCGCCTGACCCCAATACGCCGTGTCCCAGGCGCGTGCCGACACAGCGTCCGGCGCAACGTCAAATGTCAGCTGCACCGTCGTCGCTTCTGCGCCGCGTTTTACAACGAGCGGCGTCATCGTATCTTTCGCATCGAGGGGATGCACGCTGTCTGCGTCGGTGCCCACGCCTTGATCTCCTTGTCCATAGTGCCAGCTGTACGTTCCGCGCAGCGCTTCGACGCTCGCTTCTCCATCCTCAACAACAAGCTGCGGCGGTTCTCTGAGCGTCGCCGGCTCAGCGTCGTTTGAAAAACCGTCACCAATAACAGCCACGATCAGCACAACGACTGCTGCGATTAAGAGCAGCATCCATTTTTTCATAGCGATCACCCTTTCGAAATAAAAAAGCGGCGCGCTCGCAAGAAAGAACAAGCGCTCCGCATAGATCGATTTTTCTGCCTACGGCTCGTAGATGAGCATCGGCTCGTCGTAGGTCATTTCGTCGATGGCCTGGAGGTTGGCAGTCACTTCGTCGCCGTTGGCGCGGATGGCGCTGACGGCGTTATTCAGAAATTCCCAGATCAGGCTGGTGGTCTCCTGCTCGTAGGTTTGGTGGTAAAAGCTGATGTCGTCGCCAAGAAGCTCGCGCAGATGGTCGTCGAATTCTTCCTGAGTCATAATGTCGTCGACGAGACCATTTTCCACGCCCTGCTGAGCGCTGTAGATGCGGCCGTCGGCGAGCGCGCGCACGTCGGCGTCGCTCATATCGCGGCTGTCAGCGACGATGCCGACAAAACGATCATAGATCTCATCGGAAAGCTCCTGATAAATGGCAATCTGCTCTTCGGTCGGCGATTCGTAGGAACTGCCCATGAGCTTGTTGGCGCCGCTGTGCACGGTTGTGATATCGATGCCAAGTTTTTCGAGAAGCTCAGTGGCGTCGACAAACTGTCCGCAGATGACGCCGATGGAACCAACGAAGCTGTTGCGATTGGCGACGATCTCATCGGCAGCGGACGCAATGTAATATCCGCCGGACGCGCAGTAGTCTTCGCAGTATGCGTAGACGGGGCGACCAGTTTCTTCCTTATAATCCATCAGCGCCAGGTACGTTTCGTCGCTCTCATAAACGGCGCCGCCTGGTGAATTGATGAGCAGCATGATGGCGACGTTGTTCGGATCGTTCTGCGCGATGGTGATGCGTTTTTCAATAAAGGCCTGGTTGTAGGTGCTGCCAGATTCGGCGATCTCGCCGGCGATGTCGATGACTTCAACGTTGTTGGCGTTGCGCTGGCTGGCAACGCCGCCTGTGCCGTCGAAGCCGAAAAATGCGATGAAGAAAATGACGGCGAGAATGCCGATGGCGACAAAAAACGCTGTCCATTTATTCTTCGGCTGCTTCTTCTCTGTCTGGGCAGCGGTCTCTGGCTGTGGGGTTTCGTCGCGCTCGTAGAGCGGCTGTTGTTCACTCATGGCTGCACCTCACACGTCGATGACGGGACCGTCGGCAGGAACCGGCGCTTCTGTCTGCGCGCCTGCTTTTTTATAACCGAGGGCGGCAGGATCGAGCCGTCCATCCTGGAACGCCTGATCGCGCAGCCAGCGATAAGCGAGGGCCTGCGTAGCGTTGGCGTACGGGATGAAATAAAACGCTGCGATGCCAAATGAAAACGCGACAGCAAGATACCATGGGATCCAGGAAAGCTCCAGCACGATGAGCTCTTTGAGATGGCCCTTGGTGATGGCGCAGGAATAACGCAGCGCCTGACGCGGACCAACTTTGCCACGACCGTCGGCGATGAGCTGGAAGATAAAGCCGTAGCGAATGGTGATGATGAGAACGATGACCATCCCGGCGAGATAGAGCATGCTACCGATGAGCACCGCAAAGCTCGACGCGCCGGTGGCGACGCTCGCATAAAGCGCGGTGTCATTGCCGCTGACCTGTAGCAGCTGCAGCGTCATCAGCAAAAATCCCGGCAGCCCGATCAGGCTCCAGATGGTGAGCCAGAGCTGCTGCCAGATATATGCGAGCATCGCTGTCACGCCACTGGAAAAGCCTTCGACGAAATCACTGAAGGTGAGCGGACGGCTGTGGCCGATCTCTGCGAGTTTGACAAACCAAGCGGTATAGCAATAGGTGAGCACACCGTCGATAAGAAGCGCCGAGATGATCCCGACGATCACAGCGAGCACAATGCGCCCGACACCGATGCTGGCGATGGCGCTGCTGAGCGCTGAGAGCGTAGTGCTAAAGTACGACGCAAGGATCTGCGCCATGTCGGCGTCTTCCGGCGTCGTCAGAAGCGTGCCGTCGTCGACGCCGTAGGAATAGTTCACCTGAAAACCAGTGAGCAGCAAAAAGAGCAGCGTCACACCGATGAGCACCGGCCAGTTGCCGCGCAGAAGATCCTTGGCTTTATATTTCAGCTCAACGCGCGGCAGCACATTCGGCGGGTAGAAATTTGAAAAATTTTGTTGGAAAGACATGTTTTTCCTCCTTCGTTATTTGCGGGTCACTCTTCTTTCCCGAAATCATCCGCATCCTCCAGCGTGTAGCGAGCGCGGACGCCGCCAATGAGGCGTGGGCGGGAGAAGCTTGGATTGGCGCGGGCTTCGCCGATGCTGCGATGCGCGAGACGCATTGGCACAGCAACCGGGCGCATGTGCATGCCGATCATGGTCTCGCCGATGTCCAGTCCGTAGCCAGCCTGGATGCCTTCGACGAGCACAGGATTGGTGAAATGGCGATAGGCGTGGCTGGCCATCGAGCCGCCGGCGTGAACGTGTGGCACGGCGCTGACTTCGGTAAGTCCGAAACGGCGCATGGTCTCACGCTCAACAACGAGGCTGCGGTTCAAATGCTCGCAGCACTGAAAAGCGAGGTGCAGATTGTGCTCCTGCGCAAAACGGCGCAGCACTGGGAAGAGCGCATCGGCGACGGCTGGGCTGCCAGCTTTGCCGATGCGTTTACCGCAAACCTCGCTGGTGCTGCAGCCGATGACAAAGATGTCGTCATCCTGTGGCGCCTGACGCTCGACCATTTCGTCGAGGATGATGCCGAGTTCCTGAGCGATATTTTCAATCTCAAACATGGGAATCCGTCCTTTCTGTTCCATCATTAGTAACTGCTCAAAAAGCCGGACGCTTGTCCGGCTCTGTTGTTCATGCGTTTTCTGTCGTTTCCGGCAGGAGGCTGTCGATCACAGAATGATTTTCTGCTTCTTCAGTGGTGATGACCATGCTCCAGGATGCTTCGTCCCAGGCCACGCCAAAGTTCAGGATCTCGCCCAGATCGCGCAGTTTGAAATAAGTGAAGCCGTCGATGTTGTAAGCAGTCGGCGTCACATAGCGCCCGTCGACCATGACGGTCATATTATTTTTCACGGCGATATCGCTGCGATCGAGCTGGATCAGGCTGCCGCCGCCATCAAGCGGCGTGCCGCTCTCAACAGTGATGAGGCGCTGGCTGTCGTCGTAGCCGACGTTAAATTCTGCGTCGGTATCCGCGAGGATCGTCGCCAGATCGCGCAGGCGGAAATAATTGAGCCCTTCGATGTTGTAGCTGGAAACGGTGGTCATTTTTCCGTCGATGGTGAGGTTGTTGTCGCTGCGGCCAATGGCGATCTGCCGACCATTCGACGCCGTTGTCTGGACATCGCCGAGATATTCTTCCAGCGTGAGCCCGCTGGCCATGATGTCCTTAGCGGCTTCCACGCCAACATAGCGGAAATGCCACGGTTCGTACTGATAGCCGGTGATGTTTTGCTTTCCTTCTGGATAGCGCAGGATGAACCCATACTCGGCGCAATGCTTCATCATCCACTGCACGCCAGGGAACTGATCGATGGATGTCTGCAGATTGTAGCCACTGTGGTAAGCGTCGCCGACGTCAAAAGCCAGGCCTGTCTGGTGCTCGCTCTGACCAGCGCGCGCCGAAAAAGTGTTGGCCTGCGCCTCGCCATGGATGGCGGCGTAATTCGCGAAAAGATTTGCCTGCACATCATAGCTGCGGTAGCCGGAGAGGATGTACATGCTGTTTCCCTGCGCGTTGCAGGCAGCCAGAAATGCTTTGGCGGCCGCGTCCGCTTCGCCCTGCAGACTGGTGCTCTGACCAGCGCCGCCAGTGTAGGATGGCGCGTAATCTGCCGGCAGCGGATGGTTTTTGTTGACGAGGAGAATGCCGCTGACAACGGTGGTGCCGTCGGCTTGCTGATGGCTGTCGTCAAAAGCAGGCTCCGTCGTTGTGACGCTCGGCGGCTGCGACGTTTCCCCATCGTCCGGATCCTCTGATTCAGATGGCTGCTCCGGTTCTTCCGGCTCGGATGGATCTGCTGGCTCAGATGGATCGGTCGGCGTTTCCAGCTCTGCTGGATCCGACGGATCGGTGACCGTCGGCGGATCGACCGGGCCAGCATTTTCTGCAGCGAAGCCTGGCGGAATGCTCATTGTCAAAAGCGCCGCCGAAAGACAGACAGCGAGAATTTTCGGATGGTTTTTCATATGAAATCCTCCTTAAAAAACTGAGGCAAAATGTCCTTCTTTCCTACTCTGATTATAACACCTTTCAAAAATAATGAAAGACTTGTTGCACACACAGACGCAATTAAAGTAAAATAATAAGGAAATCTTGAAAATCAGCAAAGGAGTCTCTATCGATGGAAAAAATCAAAATGACCACGCCGCTCGTCGAAATGGACGGCGACGAAATGACACGCATCCTCTGGGCCTGGATCAAAGACAAACTGATCCTGCCATACGTGGATCTGAAAACCGAATACTACGATCTCGGTCTTGAATATCGCGACAAAACAAACGACCAGGTAACCGTGGACGCTGCGGAAGCGATCAAAAAATATGGCGTCGGCGTCAAGTGCGCAACGATCACGCCAAACGCCGCCCGCGTTGAAGAGTACAACCTCAAGGAAATGTGGAAGAGCCCGAACGGCACCATCCGCGCCCTCCTCGACGGCACCGTTTTCCGCGCGCCGATTCTCGTCGACGGCATCCACCCATTCGTGCGCACCTGGAAAGCACCGATCACCGTCGCTCGTCACGCTTACGGCGACGTTTACAAAAACAGCGAGCTGCGCGTTGACGGTCCAGCGACTGCCAGCCTGAAGGTTGACTACGCAGACGGCCGCACAGAAGAAAAAGAAATCTTCACCTTCACCGAACCTGGCGTCATCCAGGGCATGCACAACCGCGATGCATCCATCGCCAGTTTCGCCAACGCCGTCTTCACCTACGCCCTCGACACCAAGCAGGACGTTTGGTTTGCAACCAAGGACACCATCTCCAAGATCTACGACCACCGCTTCAAAGATATTTTCCAGGAAATCTTTGACCGCGATTACAAGGATCGTTTTGAAGAAGCCGGCATCACCTACTTCTACACCCTCATCGATGACGCCGTTGCCCGCGTTGTGCGCAGTGAAGGCGGATTCATCTGGGCCTGCAAGAACTACGACGGCGACGTCATGAGCGATCTCGTGGCCACCGCTTTCGGCAGCCTGGCGATGATGACCTCCGTGCTCGTCAGCCCACAGGGCTACTACGAATACGAAGCCGCTCACGGCACCGTACAGCGTCACTATTACAAACATCTGAACGGCGAGCAGACCTCCACCAACTCCGTGGCCACCATCTTTGCCTGGAGCGGCGCGCTGCGCAAGCGCGGCGAAATGGACGGCAACGATGCTCTGCAGAAATACGCCGACGCGCTCGAAGCTGCCACCATCGAAACCATCGAAAGCGGCACCATGACCAAGGACCTCATGAGCCTTTCCACCATCGAAAACAAGCACGCCGTCAACAGCGAAGAATTCCTCGACGCCATCGCCCAGCGTCTCGACGCCAAGCTGGCGTAAATTTTCTACGAACGCACAAGAGCGCTCCGCAACGATTGCGAAGCGCTCTATTTTTCTATGCAATATCCATCAAGCACTCACACCTCAAGATAATAGTCGAAGCCATAGCAGCTTTTCTCGAAGCCGTAGTGTTCGTAAAACGCGTGGGCGTCTGTGCGCGGCAGGCCGCTGTCGAGAACGATGCCCTTGCAGCCGCGTCGGCTTGCGAGCGCGCGAGCGTGGTCCATGAGCGCTCGGCCGTAGCCTTTGCCGCGCTCACGCTCGTCGACGATGAGGCTCGAAAGATAACAGGTTTGGCCGCTGAGCCAGAAAGTGTTAAAAAATGCGCCGTGACAAAATCCCAGCACGCGGTCGTCGTCTGTGAGGAAAAATGCGAAGCTGTTCTCGTCGGCGAGAACCTCTGCGTAAACGCGGCGGATTTCGTCGCGGTCGTAGGTGTTGTAGGTCCAGAGCTTTTCGATAAAATCAAAGGCGATGTCAAAATCGTCCATCGTGGCGTTTCGGAATGTCATTGTGCGCCTCCTCAGTCCTGCGGTTCCTGGAGACGCTTGTAGTATTTGTCGTACTGATAGAGCGCGACACATGGATTGTGACCGAGCACGCGGTCCTTCGTCACGACGGAGGTGACGAGGGCGTCGGAATATTTAATGAAGAGACTGTCGTGACCAACGCACAGGCCCATGATGAGATTGAGATCGGTGTGGGCTTCGTTGAGGGCGAGCGCCTGCATGATCGGGTTGCACATATTTACGCCGACGGCTTCACATTCTTTCGGGATGCCGATGGAAACCTTTGGATTGGCGCCCATTTTGCAGACAGCGCCGTAGACCTCGAAACCGTTGGTGCGCAGGATTTTGGCCAGCGTGCGCGATTCGTCGAGCAGCCCGGCGCAGGTGGCGATGCCAAGCTTGTGCGCGCCGATCTTGCGGGCAAACTGGATGACTTCCTCCACACGCGTGCGCTTGCCGTAGCCTTCATATTCCACTTCGGCAGCGGAAACAGCGATGCGATTGTTCTCCGGCTCGCGCAGAAGATCCATGGCGCGGTTCTGGATCTCGTTGGGAACATTGGTGGTGAGACAAAAATCAGGATATTTTCCTTCCTCGCCACGGCGACAGTTGACGACATGGCAGTCGATGCAGGAGCGGGCGATGTCTTTTTCTTCCATTACAGATTCCTTCCTTCTCATTGAACTTGTTACCAGTATAGCACGCACTGTCCGCGAGCACAAACGCGATCGTTTTTACCATATCCAGACACGAAAGCCTTGCACCACAGGAAATTTTTTGTGATAATGAACATAATAGATCTTTAACAATTTCCTTCAGCAAAGGAGATGATCCCATGCAATGTCCACATTGTCACGCCGACGGCCAGGACGGACGTTTCTGCAAAAAATGCGGCAAGCCCCTTGACCAGGACGTCAGCGATATGACGCGCGTGATGCCGCCGCTGGAAGCGCTGCACGAAAAGCCAACAGAAACCGCACCGGATGACGAAGCACAGGCAGCCGCAGATGCTCTGACGGAAGCGCTGGACGAAGCAGAAGCCGGAGAAGAACAAACCGCAACTGCGCCAGATGCAGTTGCTGCAGATACAGATGCGACCGACGAAGGATCGCTGGAAAACGACGAAGCCTCTGACGAGAAATCGTCAGAGGACAGCGAAGCGCATGATGGAGAAGCCGCAGAAACCGACGACGCTGGCGAAGAATCTTCAGAAGACGCCGAAGAATCGTCAGAGGAAAACGAGGCCGCAAACAAACCACAGCTGCCAGCTTTCCTGCTCGAAGAAGACGGCGACAGCGACGATCTTTCAGAAGATCCAATGCAGGAGCGCCGCAAAAAACTTCTGACAGCGACCGCGCTGATCATCGGCATCCTGCTCGCAGCGATCGCCGCTGTGTATCTCTTCACCGATTTCTTCGACACCACACCGCAGACCGATCCAGCGGAGCAAGTCAAAAACGCCGACACCATCGCGCCGGACACCAGCCTGGCAGAAGATACCATCGTTGGTCACTGGCGCCACTACAACGAAGGCAGCGTCATCGAAAAAATCGGCACCGCCCAGTATCGCTGGACCATCGGCGACAAGGTTTACCCGCTTGATTTTGCCGACAACAAATACACCTACGAAGATGAAAACGGCAACACCTACATCTTTGTGCTCACCGACGCCGACCACATCCAGCTCGCCGCATCGAGCGACAAATCCGGCGGACTGATCACAAATCCGGCGTTTGAATCCAACTACATCGCCGGCCGCGTTGGCCAGGACGGCACCATGGCCGAAAGCATGAGCGTCAACGGTGACGCCTTCAACATCGTCGGCAAAACCTACGCTGAGCTCGCCGGCACCTACGGACCAGGCTCCCTTTCCGTCATCGGCGACGATCAATACATCGTCTTCCGCGGCGAAGGCGGCAATTTCGCCGTGCAGTTCCAGGGCGAAACTGTCCCACTGTCTGCTCAGGCGCAAAAAGATTATGATCTGACGCCGCTCCTGTCCGGCAGCCAGAGCTACAGCGTCGTGCCAATGAGCTACGACAATACCACACCAGTCGTCGACACCACACCAAACGGCACCACCGATCCATCGACCGGTGGTGATACCAGCGGCAGCGGTACCAGCGGTGGGAGCACCACAAACGGCGGCACCACCACACCACCGCCAAGCACGACAACCGATAACAACACGACCACCAACGACGAGGAAGAAGAAACGGAATACACCGTCGAGATTCCAGATATGCCAACCTTCCCGTCCACCTCTGCGGTGGCAACCGGCGTCGTCTGGGCCGATCTCGGTTTTGTCATCAATAATGCACCGGACACCATGACCGTTGAAGATCTCTCGGCCGTACTGGGGATCGCCCTGGAAGTCGGCACAGCGCCGGCCAACGGCAGCGGATTTTCCTTCTACGGCATGGACGAAGGCTATTTCGCCGGCACCTACGCTTACGGCGACCATTCCTTCTACATCAGCGGCTACGGCAACAGCGCCCTCGCGCCAGACAAAACCATCCTCTTCATCCAACAGATCAGCTAAAACCTGCGCGGACCATTTCTCAGCAGAAATGGTCCGTTTGTCATTTTATTGTCATGACCTTTGCGCAAATATTTGCTAAAATAAAAGGTAGCGAAAAACAAAGGAGGAACGATCATGTATAAACGCATACTGCAGCTTTTTGCACTCGTGCTGATCTGCTTTGCCGCGAGCGTCTGCCTGGAAAGCGACGCATTTGCCGCCGACGCCGCCGCGAGCCGTTCCACGATCAGCACCGGCGGTGTCAGCGTAGATCCTTACCAGAGCTTTTCCACGACCATCACCCTGCGCGATGCCAATGGAAACGCCCTCACGACCAACCCGACCGGAAAAGTTTACATCTGGGCCACCGACGAAAACGACCGCGTTTCTGACGGACTCGACGTCATCGAGCTCTCCCTCGGCAGCAATGTCTACATGCACCAGACCAGCCGCCAGGGCGTGCTGATCATGGACGCCGCAGCGCTCATCCAATCACAGCGCTTCAATCTCACCCTTGACACCAAGGGCACCTACAAGCTCCACGCTCTCTACATGCCGACCGGCACCATCGATCCAAACGCCGTCACCAACTACTGGCCATACGAGCTCAGTGGTAATACCGTCAGTGATCGCACCGTCACCGTCGACGCCACCCCGGCAAACGACGTCGCCATGATGGTCGTCTCGACCAAGATCCGCGGCATCGGCGTGGATTCCTTCCTTATTTCTGATCCACGCAACCAGACCCTGTCCACCGCCATCTCCGTCGACAGCGGCTCCAGCTCTACCGACGTGCAGCTCGCGCTCCTGCGCGACAACGGGCTCTCCGTCGGCGAAGGCGTGCCAGTCTATATCAACACCACCTCCAACAACGTCACCGTTTCCAACGTGCTCGCCCTCACCGACGCCAACGGCATCGCACGCTTCAGCGTCAGCGGCCTGCTCTCCACCGGCAGCACCCTGCAGCTGCGCCTCGATCCAAACGACGCGCCCGTTGTGATCCCGCTCGCCGAGTATGAATACAAACCAGAGCACATGCGTTTTGATATCGGCGCCAACGTCATCGACGTCGACGGTCGCACCGTCGAGATCGACACCGCCGCCGTCATCCAGAATGGCCGCACCTACGTGCCATATCGCGCCATCGGTGAACTGCTCGGTGCAGAAGTCGCCTACGACAGCCACGTCCGCACCATCACCACCACCTTCGACGACACCGTGCTCACCATGACCATCGGCTACAACCACTACGCCGTCAACGGCACCGTCTATCAGATGGACGCCGCGCCGTACATCAACAGCGACGGCCGCACCATGGTGCCGATTCGCTTCGTCGCAGAAGTGATGGGCTATGACGTGCAAGCCATCAGCGGCGCAAACGGCCTCACAGAAAGCGTCGTCTTCACCAGACGCTGACAATCTCAAAACACAAAAGGACTATGCCAACGACTCTTCGTCAGCATAGTCCAATTTTTATGCGCGCACAACAAGCGCCAACAGCGCTTCCAGCCCCAGCGACAGATCCTCGTACGTCTGCTCAAAATCGCCCGTGTACCACGGATCCGCAATGTCTCGCGCTTCGCCGCAAAGCTCCAGCAAACGATGCATCTTCTGCGCCGGATCACCGCCACAGATGCGTGCCATATTGCGCATGTTCGCAGCATCCATTCCAATTAGCCAGTCGCAGTCGTCATAATCCGCACGCGTCAACTGTCGCGCCCGATGCTCACCGATCGGCACACCCTTTTCGCGCAGCTTCGCCTGCGCCGGCGGGTACATCCGATTACCGATCTCCTCCCGAGACGTCGCCGCCGAATCCACCACAACATCCGAAATCCCGCGCTCCCGCAGCATTTCCCGACACATAGCCTCCGCCATCGCCGATCGGCAGATATTGCCGTGGCAGACAAAAAGAATCTTTTTCATTTTGCATACACCTCTTTAAGCTCGTCAAAAAAACACCACCGCGACGAAAATCGCGCTGGTGTTGATTGCATGGTGCGGATCCTGGAGAAAACGCGCTGCTTGTTACTCTTCGGTGTGAACTTCGAGGTTGGAAGCGGCCGGTTTGTTCTGCTGCATGGAGTCGAGGGACTTCTGGATGTCGGCACGTCCTTCCTGGACCACTTCGTAATAAACGGTGAGCTGATTTTCCAGCTTGTCCATCAGATCATGAGCGTAGATGAATGCGCCTTCGATGATCTCATGCGCCTGAGCTTCTGCGTGCGCAACGATGTTTTCCGCTTCGGCGTTGGCGCGGCGGACAACTTCGTCTTCGCTGACGAGCAGATCGGCATGATCCTTGGCTGCCTGGATGATCTTGTCGTGTTCTTCCTGAGCAGCAGCGATGATGCGCTCTTCGTCTTTCTTGATCCACTGTGCATCCTGGATCGCAGTTGGAATGCTCGCGCGCAGCGAATCGATGAGTTCGTAGACTTCTCCTTCGTCGAGGATGATCTGGTCTTTATTGAGCAGTGGCTGCTTTGCGTTTTCTGCCATGAAGGCGAGTTTGTCGATTAAATCCAAAATTTCCATGTCGTTTCCCTCCAGCTTGTCATTGTGCCTGAAAAAAGTTCAGGACGGTTTCTCCGTAGGATCTCGATTTATACAAGTTCAATCGTTCATCGTCCCAGGAAAAGGGGACAGTTTTCGAGTGTTCTGATACTAGTATACCATAATCGCTTAGCAAATGGTATTTCAAAACGGAAAAAAGGACCGGTGCGTATAAATTTTTTTGATAGGGTGGGTCGAGCAGGATGAGATCAAACTGCTGGCCCTGGAGTGTGGCCAAAAGGCTCAGCGCGTCGCCCTTGAGCACATACGCACGATCTTCGTAGCGACATTTGGCGATGTTGCGCTTGAGCACGGCGAGCGCCTGCGGCGCTTGCTCGATGAAAACGGCCTCCTTTGCGCCGCGGCTGAGCGCCTCAAGGCCGAGAGCGCCGGTGCCGGCGAACACATCGAGCACGCGTGTGTCGCTTGCAATCTCCATCTGGATGATATTAAAGAGCCCTTCTTTGACGCGATCGGCGGTTGGTCTGGTATTCATGCCGGGGACGGCTTCGAGCTTGGCGCCCCGACGTTCTCCTGCGATGATTCTCATTCAATTCTCCTTTTTATGATAAATTCGGACAAGAAATTCTGAACAACGCTCCATCCTTCTAGCGCTGTGGTCCGCGCGGGCCGTAGTCGAGCTCTGCGGTCATGGCGCCGAAATGTTTCATGGCGTCGGGCGCGTCGGCTGGATCAAGGTGGAGCTCGATAAAGGCGGCGCGCTCACCTTTTTCTGCTGCTGCGAGCGCGGTCTCGAGTTCATCCTCTGTGCGCACTTCAACGCTGTAAACAGCCTGACCAGGCGCAAGGATCTGCGGCAGCGCGTGGTAGCGCCACGGCGCGACGTCGTTGTAATTGGCGTCCATGCCAAGGATGTAGCGCTCGATGGTGTAGCCGCGATTGTTCAGAAGAAAAACGATGGGGCGCAGTCCACGCACGAGGATGGTCGAGAGTTCCTGGGCGGTGAGCTGAAAGGATCCATCACCGATGAAAAGCAGAGCGCGACGCTCTGGTTCAGCGGTCATGGCGCCGAGCAGCGCTGGCAGCGAATAGCCGATGGAGCCCCAAATTGGCTGCGCGATGTAACGCGTGCCGCGGGGAAAGCGATTTTCCAGCAGCGCTGTGAGGGAGGTGCCATTTTCCACGCAGACGAGATCGTTTTCGCGGAAAAATCCTGCCATGCGCCGCCAGAAATAGCCTTGCGTGAGTGGTGCGTCGGCGCTTGGCGTGACGCGCTGCGGCGCAGCTTCGTGCAGGATTGGCGCAGCGTCTGTGCGCGGTGCGAGCGTCTGATTCATCTGCTCCACGAGCTCACGCGCAGCGACGCCTTCGTAAACGTCGCCCTCGATGGTGACGTTGACATCGCGAATGTAGATCTGCGCGGAGACAGGATTGTTTCCCGGCGCTGCCATGGGGCTTGATTCGACAAAGCATGGCGCTGTGGCGATGAGGCAATCGGAGCGCCAGAGCGCAGCGGCCACTTCCGGTGCGGAGGCTTTGCCGTTGTACATGCCGAGATAGAGAGGATCCGATTCTGGCAGGATGCCCTTGCCGGTGCGAAAAGCGACGTAGGGAATGCGCCGTTTTACGGCGAGGGCATAGAGATCGTCGGCCAGTCCGCAGCGATCGGCATCGGCGTCGATCAGCAGAAGCGGATGCTGCGCGCGCTCGATGAGGGTCTTGATGCGCGCCACGGCGCTGGCGAGTCGTTCGCTGTCGCTTGGCGGCATGCTGAGCACGAGCGGCGCGTCCGGCACTTCCACTTCGAGATAGGAAATGTTCGATGGCACCTGGATCGTCACTGGCAATTTGTCACGCCAGCAGCTTGTGAGCACGCGGTCGAGCTCGTCAGCGACGTTCATCGGCGTCAGGCGCACGGTGTTCGCGGTGAATTGCTTGAGGCAGTTGTTGATGTTGTCGAAATTTCCTTCCGCCAGAGAATGGTGCACGCGCAGACGACTTTCCATGGCGTAAAGTGGCGGCGTGCCGCTGATCAGCACCACCGGCACATGCTCCGCGCAAGCGCCGGCCAGCCCGCAGATCGCGCTGAGATCGCCGACGCCGTACGTCGTCAGCATAGCGCCAATGCCATTGGCGCGCGCGTAGCCGTCGGCGGCGTAGGACGCATTGAGCTCGTTGCAGGTGCCGACAAAATCAATCCCATCGATCTCGCTGAGCTGCTCCAGAAGCTGCAGATTAAAATCTCCCGGCACGCCGAAAATATGGCTCACGCCGATCTCGCGCAGACGCCGAAAGAGAAAGTGTCCGATCGTCATCTTCATTGGAATGTCCTCCTTGTTGAATGCTACTCTCATTTTACCCTCTCAGCTGGCAGTTGTCATCTCCTGCGCGAGGATTTATAATGTAGCCAGATGAAAAAGGAGGGCTTTCCATGCTGTACACGATTCTCGTCGTTGAGGACGATGCCGACATCAACAATCTGCTCGCAAAAATGCTGCGTCAGGCCGATTATCAGGTGACGCAGGTCTATTCCGGCAGCGAAGCTGCGCTGCGACTGGAGCACGAATCGCCGGATCTGATCCTGCTGGATCTGATGCTGCCGGGAATGAGCGGCGAAGCGCTGCTGGAAAAACTGCGCGGCGAACTCAGCTGCGACGCGCCGGTGATCATTCTCTCGGCGAAAACCGCCGTCGGCGACAAGGTTGGGCTGCTCAAGCTCGGTGCCGACGACTATATCACCAAGCCCTTCGAACCAGAGGAGGTGCTGGCGCGCATCGAAGCTGCGCTGCGCCGCGTCGGCAAAGAAGCCACGAACGACAAACCGCTCACCCATCGCGCCCTCACCCTTTCGCCCAGCTTACGCAAAGCGACGCTCGCCGGTCAGGAACTGGCGCTGACAGCGCACGAGTTCGACATCCTCGAGCTGTTGATGCGCCAGCCGGAAAAAGTCTACACCCGCGAAAGCCTCTACGAACAGGTTTGGCACGGCGGCTACTACGGCGAGAACAACACCGTCAACGTCCACGTTTCCAACATCCGCAAAAAGCTCAAGGCCATCGATCCTGACGCCGACTATATCCAGACCGTCTACGGCATCGGCTTTAAGCTGCAATAAAAAATGCAGCCCCGGCAGCTGCATGGTATTGTTTTTTTCTGAATGCAATGCTACAATAATATTAGAAAAGGCGCCGCCAGTAGACGGTTAGCCCCGAGAGTCAAATTGACCGCCCGAGTGTGCAAGACTTATGGGCGGTTATTTTTTTATGTGATCCAAAGGAAAATCCAACAGCGACAGCAAACAACACAAGGTTGATTAAGCCAATAACTGTATCCATTTCCATGGCACCACCCCATTTCTGGGGCAGAATTTAACCGCCTACTTGTACTGATACCGTACACGACAACGCCGTACAGATAGTATAACATACAAAGCACATTAAGTGCGAGATTTTTATTTCTCGTGTAAAAATGCGGCATCACAGCGTATCCAATCTTTACAACTTTTTTAGCAAATTTAGGACTTCTTTATGCCGTCTTTATGACTTCTTTATAACCCATATCGTACAATACGTTTGTCAGTAAGGAACACACACCCGGACAAACGTATTTTTATTTGGAGGGAAAATATATGAACACGAACGTCATCGAAACCACCCAGCTCTGCAAATATTACGGCAGTCTGCACGCGCTGGAAAATGTCAACGTGCACGTGCCGAAGGGCGCGATCTATGGTCTCGTCGGCGACAACGGCGCAGGCAAATCGACGCTGCTCAAGATCCTCGCGGGGCAGAGCTTTGCGACCTCGGGCGAGATCCGTCTGCTCGGACAGACGAGCGAGCGCGATCTGCGACTGGCGCGCAAACACATCGGCTGTCTCATCGAAGACACTGGCTGTTTTCCAAATATGACCGTCGCCCAGACGCTGCGCTACTACAGCATCCAGCGCGGCATTTCCGACAAACATCGCGCCGACGAAATGCTCGTCCTCGTCGGCCTGGCTGAAAAATGCCGGGCGAAATGCGGCAGTCTGTCGATGGGCCAGCGCCAGCGACTGGGCTTGGCGATCGCGATGCTCGCCAAGCCACAGCTGCTCATCCTGGACGAGCCGATCAACGGGCTGGACCCAGCGGGTATCATCGAAGTGCGCACGCTTCTGCAAAATCTCAACGAGGAAGAAAACATGACGATCGTGCTCTCGAGCCACATTCTCGCTGAGCTCGAGCACATCGCCACCCACTATGGCTTTCTCGCCCACGGAAAACTCGTCCGCGAAATCAGCGCCGAAAGTCTGCACGACCAGTGCGCCGACTACATCGCGCTGACAGTGAGCGACACCGATGAATACGCAGCGCTCTTTGCGCGCACCTGCCCGGACGAACAGCTGCAGGTCATGCCAGACGGCGTGCTCCGCATTTTCGCGCCGCGCCGACCAGCCGCTTTCTACAGCAAGCTCGCCACGGAAAATGGCATCACCATCCTCGGCATGCAGACCGTCCAGGGCTCGCTGGAGGATTATTACATGGCACTGCGCCAGGAAGCAGGTGCGCAATGAAAACCGACACCACCCGCCAACTGAGCCTGCGCCGCACGCTGCTCTTTACCGCCATCGGCGTGGTGCTCGCTTTCGCGCTGGCGCTGAGCAGCCTGGCGCGCGCCGCGCTCGCTGCGCTTGAACGCCTGCGCCACCGTCACACAAGAAGGAAGGGATCCTCATGTTAAATTATATCCGCGCTGAATTGTATCGCCTTTTCCGCCGCCCGGGGCTGTATGTCACGACGCTCGTCCTCTGCGCTGCACCGATCGCGTTCAACTGCTTCCTCGCCTTTTTCGACTGGGAAGCCTACGGCACCGACAACGGCCTCACCGGCATCTCCTACGCTGGCTGGATGTCTTCGGCTCAGTTTTTCATGATCATGGGCGCGATCATTCCCGGCCTGCTCTACACGAACGCCCGCAAGTACGGCGATCTCAAAAACACCATCGCTTTTGGCGTGAGCCGCGTGCAGATCTTCGCCGGAAAATGCATCGTCAGCATCCTCCTCGCCACCCTCGTCCTCGCGGTGCTGCTCGCTGTCTGGATCGGCTCTGCCGAGCTCTTGCTCGCTCACAGCGACTGGCCGGCGATCAAGGATGTGCTCCTGTCGGTGCCGGTGCTCTATCTCATTGCCTGCGCCAATGCCATCACCATCGTGTTGTTCATGGAGCTGATCGAACGCGACATTTTCACAGCCATCGCCTGGGCAGCGGTCTGGTGCATCCTGCCAACGATCCTCAACACCCTCGGCATGCGCTTTGAGATCCTCGCCGAGATCGCCAGCTGGATGCCGTACGAATTTTTGCAGCAAAGCGTCCAGACAACGACCGTCGCCACCAGCGATCTGCTCGGCGGCACGTTCAGTGTGAGCGTTGCAGAAACGAACACCACCTTCCTCTGGTACACCGCCAGCGGATTGGAAAAATGTCTCGTCAGCGGCGTCGTCGGCACCGTGCTCTTCTCCGCCCTCGGCTGGATCCTGCTGCGCCGCCGCGATCTGTAACGGAGGCGCGCCATGTTTTCCACCATCTGCTTCATCGTCGCCATGCTCGCTTTCGCCTGCTGCCTCTTCATGGCAGTGGGCGCGGTGCTCTTGGAAGGACTGCGCGGCATCGCCACGCGAAAACGCCCGCTCTATCTCACTTTCAGTATCTACGCCGTCGCCTTTATGCTCTATCTGGTGACTCAATAATTTCTCCGAAAGGAGCTTTTCCCCATGCTCAATTACATTCGCTCCGAACTCTACCGCATCACCCACACACGCGCAGCTTTCTTGACCACTGCGATCCTCTCAGCCGGCATTCTCGCCATCAATCTCGTGCTCCATTTCTGGGGCGGCGGCGTGAATTATTACGGCCACACGTCCTTCAGCTACGCGCTGAATATTTCTGAGCCGTTTCTCTACGTGATCATGGGCGCCGTCGTCGCCTTCGCGCTCTACGAAAGCCGCCGCAAAAACGGCAATCTCAAGAATACCGTCGCCTTCGGACTCACGCGCCCACAGATCTTCATTGGCCAGTGCATCTCAGCGCTGCTCGCCGCCACGGCAATCATGGTCGTCGTGCTCGCTGTCTGGCTCGCCAGCGCTGAGCTTCTGCTTTCGCGCACCGAGATCTGGACGATCGGCGATTTTCTCTCTTCGACCGCCTACGTCTATCTCCTGGCCATCGCCGGGCTTGTTTCTACAGTATTTTTCATCGCCATCTTCCAACGCGAGATGACAGCTGTCGTCGCCTGTATCGCCGTCTGGAATTTTTTCCCGACGATCTGCAGAATCCTTGGCGCAAAGTTTGAGATCTTCGCGCACATCGCCAGCTGGCTGCCAAGCAATTTCTTCACCTCCGACAGCATCATCCGCTGGTGGGAACAGCCGGACATTCTCGAAAAAGCGCTCACGAGCGGCGTAGTCGGCATTCTTGTCTTCGGCCTGCTTGGCGTGGTATTATTACGGAAGCAAGATCTCTAAACCATCCATCGGGAGGGGCGCGCCATGCTATCCACCATCATCATTCTCATCCTCGCAGCGGCAGGCGGTTATTTCGCCTACCGCTGGTTCACGCTCAGAAATGCGCTGCGTCAGACGCGCGCCGAGCTCGCCCTCGTGCGTCAGGATCTGAGCCAAAATCAGATGCTCCATCTGCCGCTGCCAGACGCAGAACTCTCCGCGCTCCTGGACGACTTCAACACGCTGCTTACGGACATTCAGCGCGAGCGCCAGAGCTACGCCAAGCGCGAACGCGCTTTCCAGCGACAGATCGAAGCGATCAGCCACGATCTGCGCACGCCGCTGACGGTCATCCTCGGCCAGCTCAAGCTGTTCAAGCGAAACCATGCTGCTGCCATCGTGCACGATCCTGAGCTTGCGGAAACAGTGGCCATTCTTGAGCAGAAAACGGAAACGATGAAAAACCTCGTCAGCCAGTTCTACGATTATTCGCGCCTGGCCGCTGACGACATGCACCTCTCGCTGTCGCGCGTCGACGCCGGACGCATTCTGCGCGAAGCCCTCGTCGGGAATTACCAGCTTTTGGCAGAGCGCGATCTCGCCGTCGACGTGGCGCTACCGGAGCATCCGCTCTGGGTGCTCGGCGACGAAGCAGCGCTCGCCCGTGTGTTTCAAAATCTCCTGCAAAACGCCAGCCGCTACGCCGCAAGCAAGCTCGCCCTCAGCGCAGAAGCAACAGACGAACGTCTCATTCTCTGCTTCACGAACGACAGCCACACCCTAGCGCTGGATGACGTGCCGCGGCTCTTCGAGCGTTTTTACACGCCAGACGATTCGCGCCACCAGAGCAGCACCGGCCTCGGACTCACCGTCGCCCGCGCCCTCGCCGAAGAAATGCAGGGAACCCTCACAGCCAACGCCGAACAGGACGGCGAACATCTGACGCTGCACTTCCGCCTTGCGCTGAAAGCGTTGTAAAAAATTCGACACGCCGGAAATTGGCGTGTCTTTTTGCGTGCAGGTCTGTATTTTATCGGATACATATGATAAAATAATAGGTAGCATAAAAAAACAGGGGGTCATCATCATGATCAGAAAGGGCACACTCGACGATATGCCACAGATCGAATCCTTATTCGACGAGCATTTTCAGTATCAGAAAAAGTACGAATCCTACACGATCAACCAGCGCGGGATCTTCCCAAGCACCGAGGGATTGACGAACGCTGTCAAAAACGGCGTGCTCTATGTGCGGGAGGACGACGGCGAGATCACCGCGATGATCGTTCTCGACAACCAGCAGCCACCGGAATTCGACAACATCGACTGGCTGACGAAAGTGCCAGCCGACGGCGCTGCTGTGATCCACATGGTCAACACCCGTCCGCGCCACTATCGCAAAGGGCTCGCCCGCGAATTTATCGCCTTCGCGGAAGACTGGGGCCGCGAAAACGGCTGCACTGTGCTGCGCAGCGAATGCGGCAGCCAGAATCTGCCGGCTGTGCTGATGTTCAAGCATCTCGGCTTTGAACGCGTCGGCGTCGCGTCGATCAAAGTCAGCGGCGTTGTGCAGGCGGATGGACATATTTTCTTTGAGAAGAAACTCTGACGTTTGCCCAAGCTCCAAGGTTTTCGCACGAAAGAACACGGCATCGAATTTGAATGATGAATGAGAAATTAGAAATGATTAATGCATGTAGCCATTCGGCTATCGCCTCATGGCAAAACAAAACAACAGCCTTGTGCGAACATCGGTGTTTGCGCAAGGCTGCTGTTTTTCGAAAAACTCCTAACTCCTAATTCCGCACTCCTAACTCTACTAGTGCGTCCAATCCAAAAACTGTACGGCGTCCTTCTGATCGGCGGCGATGATGTCCTTCATCTTTTTCGCGAATGGGCATGGATAGCCGATCGGATTTCCCTTCTGGATGCAGGAGGCAAAAACGATCGTATCGGCGCCGCGTTTCACCAGCTCGCGTGCGCGGAGCACGGCTTTTTTCCCTGGGCAGCCGCCGCAGTTGTTGAAGCCAACGAGCTCGATCGGTTCGTCAGCTGGCACATCGGCGAACACGCCGCTGCGCTCACGGATCGCTTTGAAATCCGAGGTTCCTGGGCAATAATCCTCGGTCATGCGACAACGGATGATTCCAATCTTCATAATAATGACCTCCTCTGATTGTTAGTATTTCTATTATACACCAAAACTCCTGCTAATAATAGTAGTTTGACGCTATTTATGCTCTGCGCAAACACAGCGACCGCTCACCAACAGATCTCTGTCGGCGAACGGTCGCTGCGTTGCGAAATATGATAGAGGTTAGAGATTTTTCACAAACAGCGCGCGGATCGCATTGATCACGGCGATGACCATGACGCCGACATCGGCGAAGATCGCCAGCCACATATTCGCGAGGCCGACGGCGCCGAGCACGAGACAGATGCCCTTGATGCCGATGGCGAAAACAATGTTCTGATAAACGATGCGCAAAGTTTTACGGCTGATTTTGATGGCCTTGGCGATCTTCAGCGGATCGTCGTCCATGAGCACGATATCCGCTGCTTCGATCGCTGCATCCGAGCCCATCGCGCCCATGGCGATGCCGACGTCTGCACGGCGCAGCACTGGCGCGTCGTTGATGCCATCGCCGACGAAGGCGAGCTTTTCTTTCTCAGATTTTGCAGCGAGCAGCGCCTCGACCTGGTCAACCTTATCCGCTGGCAAAAGTTCTGCGTGCACCTCATCGACGCCGAGATCGGCGGCAACTTTCTGCGCGACGCCCTGGCGGTCACCGGTGAGCATGACCGTTCGCGTCACGCCGGCGCGCTTCAGCGCAGCGATCGCTTCTTTTGCGTGTGGTTTTTCCACGTCAGCGACGACGATGTGTCCGGCATATTCGCCATTCACAGCGACATGCACGATCGTGCCAATGCTGTGACATTCCACAGCTTCCACGCCGACCTTTGCCATGAGCTTATCGTTCCCGCAAGCGACAGGCACGCCGTCCACATGCGCGATCACCCCGCCACCGCTGATCTCCTGAATATTCGTGACGCGACTGCGGTCGATGGATTTCCCGTAAGCGCGTTGCAAGCTGCCTGCGATCGGATGAGAGGACGCGCTCTCAGCATGCGCCGCGAGATCGAGCAGCTTTTCCCGCTCCATTTCGCTGTGGTGGATATCGACCACTTCGAAAACGCCGCGCGTCAGCGTGCCGGTTTTGTCAAACACAACGGTGCGTACCTGCGACAACGTCTCAAGATAGTTCGAACCCTTGACGAGCACGCCCGCATTGCTGGCGCCGCCGATTCCTGCGAAAAAGCTCAGCGGGATCGAGATCACCAGCGCGCATGGACAGCTGATGACGAGGAATGTGAGCGCGCGATAGATCCACGTGCCCCAGTCTGCATCCACGCCCAGCGCCAGCATGCGCACAAGCGGCGGCAAAAAGGCCAGCGCAAGCGCCGCATAGCAGACCGCCGGCGTGTAGACGCGGGCGAATTTAGAAATGAAATTCTCCGACTTGGATTTGCGCGAGCTGGCGTTTTCCACAAGCTCGAGGATCTTCGACACCGTCGATTCGCCAAATTCCTTCGTTGTGCGGATCTTCAGCACGCCCGTCATATTAATGCAGCCACTGATGACCTCCTCGCCCTGGGCGATGTCCCGCGGTACACTCTCGCCAGTGAGCGCGCTGGTGTCCAGGCTCGATGTGCCCTCGAGGACAACGCCGTCGATCGGCACTTTTTCGCCTGGCTGCACAATAATGATGCTACCGATTTCCACCTCATCCGGATCGACCTGTTTCAGCTGACCATCCACCTCGATGTTGGCGTAGTCCGGGCTGATATCCATGAGCTCCGAAATATTTCTGCGGCTCTTGCCGACAGCAACGCTCTGGAAGAGCTCGCCGATCTGGTAGAACAGCATAACAGCGACTGCTTCTGTGTAATCACCGCTGCCAGAATATAGCGCCAGCGCCACAGCGCCGACCGTCGCCACCGCCATGAGAAAGCATTCGTCAAACATCTGGCGGTTTTTGATCCCTTTCACCGCTTTCAGCAAAATATCATAGCCGACAATGAGATACGGCACCATGTAGCAGCAGAACCGCAGCGCGCCCTCCACCGGCACAAAGTGCAAGGCGACAAGCAGCACAAAAGCCACGATGATGCGGGCCAGCATTTTTTTCTGTTTTTTATTCATCCTTTCTCTCCTCTTTTCGATTAAGCATGTTTTTAATCGTTCGCCAAAGAAAAAGCACCTCACAGCCGCGCCGCGAGGTGCTCTGCTTTATTTCAGGAAAACTTCGCAGGCGTCTTCCACTTTTTTGCAGTTTTCGCGCACAACAGGCATAATTTCTTTTGGATCTACGCCTTCGTCAAATTCCACGATCATCTTCAGCGTCATGAAATTAACTGTCGCGTCCTTCACGCCCGGTGTTTTCTTGGCTGCATCTTCCATTTTGTTCGCGCAGTTGGCGCAGTCCACATCAATTTTGTACGTTTTCTTCATTATAATAGACTCCTTTCAATCGCTACGAATTAACGATTAAACAATCTTTTATTCGATATTTTTATCATACGCCATTTACCATTCTCCGTCAAGCACTTTTTGATAAAATCTTTTGCCACGGCAGCATTTTTCTCAAAAAACGTTGCCGTCACAACACTTACTCGCGTCCGCCGGTCGCGATCAATCTGTTCGATTGCTATCGCGCTGTCGAAGGAGAAAAGCCGCTGCTCCACCAGGATACCCATACCAATCCGGACTGCGGCATGGGGGTCAACATCCAACTGGCGCTGCGCGATTGCTATGATCAGGTGCAGCAGCGTGCCGAGGAAGAAATGGCACGCATCACCCTGCAGGAAGTGCTCGACCGCTATCGCGAAAAAAATTTCCAAATGGAACAAAATCATTTCTGATTGGGCGATACTGCGGCCTGTGTTTGCCGCTATACTGAATTCAATAAGTCATTACCCAACACAAAAGCCAGCACGGATTTCCGGCTGGCTGTCTTTTCAAGGAGGAATGGATATGAAAGTTGGAATTATTCGCTGCATGCAAACCCGCGACTATTGTACAAGTGGACGTGATTTTCGCACGGTACTCGCTCACAAGGATGCGTTCGCCGACGTCGACGAAGATATTGAAATCTCCGGATTCGTTGACTGTGGCGGCTGCCCTGGCAAGAAAGCCGTGCTGCGCGCCCGTTTGCTTGTCGCCCAGGGAGCCGATACCATCGCTTTTGCATCCTGTATCACTCGCGGCACGCCAATTGGCTACCCTTGCCCTTTCGCCAAACGCATGCAGGAACTCGTGCGTAAAGAGGTCGGTGACAGCATTCGCATCATCGACTACACCCACGAAGCAGCGCCGGAAAAATAATGGAACACACACGGTTGCGCCTCATCCACGTAAGAGCACGCACCGTGTTTTCTGCCAGAAAGAGCACTTTTCCATTGAGCTGGGATATGGTAGAATAAATGCCAATAGGAGGAATGCCTCATGTCCCATCTCAATCTGCCCCATGACCACGGACAGTTTCCCGGCTACGTGCTCGAGCGCATGCCAAATGTGAACGATTTTCAAACGGTGGCCGACATTTTCAAACAGCTCGGTGATGGCAACCGCATCCGTATCTTCTGGTTGCTCTGCCACTGTGAAGAATGCGTCATCAATCTTTCTGCCATCGTAGGTATGTCGAGCCCGGCAGTGAGCCACCATCTCAGGCAGCTCAAGAACGCCCAGCTCATCACCAGCCGCCGCGAAGGAAAAGAAGTCTACTACCGCGCCGCCGACAACGCGCGCGCTCAACTTCTGCACCACATGATCGAGCAAATGGTGGAGATCACCTGTCCTTCTGAGCAGCGCTAAAATGAAAGGAGCGCGCTATGATTCTCTCCTCTCACGAGACCATCGCCCGCGTTCTGCCAAACATTCCAGACGGTGTCTGTGTGCAGGCGCACCAGCAAACGGTGCATGTCCAGGCACCGTTTTTGTTTGAACAGATCAGTGCCCATACTTCAGGCAAAGGATGCATCAAAAATATTGCGGTTTTCCCTGGTATCGAAGCATCTTATCTCTGCTTTCTCGCCGAATCCGCTCATTTTCAGCACGTCCCTCTCGCAAACGTGCTGGAAATTTTCTACTGTATCCAGGGGCGCGTCGGCTGGAATCTCGACGATGGCACCGCACTCTATCTTGGCCACGGCGATCTCACACTCCACAGCCGTGACCGTTGTGCCGATTCAAGTATGCTCTTCCCGCTCGGTTATTGCAGCGGGCTGTCTATCGGCATCGATTTTGACCGTCTCGGCGCAGCAATGCCGCCGCTCCTTCTGGAAGCAGCGCTCGACGCTGGCAGTCTGCGCAGGAAATATGCCAATCGGCTCGTCACTATTTCGACTTGCTCCAGCCTCGACCACATCTTCACCCCACTCTGCGAAGCTCCGGAAAAGCTGCGCAGTGTCTATCTCCAGCTCAAGCTGCAAGAACTGCTGCTCTTCCTCGCAGACTACGCGCCTCTGGAAAACAGCCACCCTCAATTTCCTGCCCAGCAAACGGAACTTGTACGCGAGATCCACGACGAACTTTTGCGCCATCTTGACCAACGCATCACCATCGACATGCTCACCAGCCGTTATCCCATTAACAGCACGACGCTGAAGCGCGTATTCAAAGCCGTCTACGGCCAACCCATCGCCAGCTACATGAAATCCGTCCGTATGCGCACCGCTGCCACACTGCTTCGCGAAAGCGACGATAGCATCGCCGACATTGCCGCCCAGGTCGGCTACACAACACAAAGCAAATTCACTCAGGCATTTAAAGCTGCCACCGGAATATTGCCCAAAGATCTGCGCAAACAAAAGCGTTCTTAATAAAAAATCGACTGTCATGAACTGCCCCGTATTTGTTAGGTAGTACATTATACTGAATAGCAATTGGAATGTTTTTTTCAGACAGAAAACTAAACAAACGCTATACATCAGTCGCCAAATAATTGGGGCTTTGAACACTTGCTGTAAAAAAATTGAGTTATATTATAGTAACACGACGATTTTTGTCTGCAATCACCACAGAATCCAGATACGTGAACACATCAATTCGCCAGAAAATCCTGATATTTTTGTCATTGGACAATGAGACGCAACACCTCCGATCGACCGGAGAAAATCTACAAAATCATAAAAAATCTGCTGGTAAAGGTTTAACGATCACATGTCAAAAATGATTACCGAAAAAACTTGCAGACCTAGGTTTTGAAAGATGAACAACACCAAATCAGAAATGAGCAACAAATGTGACAGAATTTTGTTTATTTCGCCAAAAACGATATCTTTTTTGCAAAACTGGGTTTTCACACTGACTAACAGACAATCTATACGATAATCGATTCTTTATATTCAATCCCCCATTTACCTTCATAATAATCCAGCATTCCGTTTTCTTCACATGTAAAATCATTTTCTCTTGCATTTTTCTTATTATGAAACTCACAGAAATCAATCGGCGATGGGAGGTCATGTATACTCTGCAAAATTTTTAAATATGAAGCATCATACCTATTTCTCAATTCCTCAGAGAATTCTCTATTTACCTGATGAAGGTCTGTCATATTGTCAAATGAATATGTTCTCTCAAAAACATGAGAAACCATTTTTTTCTTTTTTATCAATTCATTGCGCTTCTTAACAGTTAACTCAAGCAGCGCATTGTCATAATACTTTATATTATTATCTTTATCTATATAAACAATTCCTGAAAAGGAGCGAAAGTAATTTTCTGTTAAAGGATTCTCGTGCACCAACGCTTGACTACGCTGCTCAGCCCACGCTTGGTTATTAATATAATTCAATAATGTGATTTTTTTCATATCAAAAGCATATCGATTAATGGACAAAAAGACCTTTAACGCATATACATCTACTGTTCCTTCTAAATTTTTCCGTATTTTCATTAATATTTCTTGAGCCACATCTAAGTTCCTTTTCTCGGCAAATGACTGGAGTAACATGAAACTTTTCGAAGAATAGGCTTGTTTCATCATTTTACATAAATCCAATTTATTTCGTCTGTTTATATATTCAGATTCACCTTCTAAGACATGCTCTTTTTGATGAAAACAATTAATTGGCGTACAATATATATCTTTTAATAATTGTTTACTTGCAAATTGATGCACTTTAATGTACTCATTACTTACAAAAAACCATCTTTTCCCCATCATCCAATACGCGGTGCCATAAGTAACAGACTCCTCAGCAAAAAACTTATTTTTGAAAAGTTCACCAGCCATTTTACCACATTGAATATCATGCTGATCAACACGATTCTCCATATATTCTCGGCTCATTAAATCATCTCCTTGATGAATTGGGCAATCTTCTCAGATACAGGTTGAGAAATATAAATTCTTCGATCAATCTCATTTGTGTAAATCGGGCAACCGGTTAGATTCGTCAGATTTTCGGATGAAAGCAATTCTTTCGTTGCTCCAATCTTATAAATTCTTCCGTTTTTTATAAAGACACAGTGATCAAAAACATCAATGATCTCTTCTACATGGTGTGTAACATAGATTATTGTAATATCCGTTGTTTCAGCGATTTCCTGTACAAATTGTATCATTTTCTCACGGTTTGAAATGTCTAGACCCGTGCCAGGTTCGTCTAAAACCAATATTTTCGGTCGACTCATTAATGCTCGAGCGATTAATACATTTTGTTGCTCGCCGTTTGAAAGAGAACTAAAGCTTTGATCCATTTTATCCGATAGATTTAATTTTTTTAGAATATATTTGGCCCTTCTAAATTCGTTCACCGAAACCTTATCTTCAATACCCAACGTGCCAAAAAGTCCAGACAGAACAATGTCAATGATATTTTCCTCATGAAGATATTTGTCAAAAAATGACATACTTACCCACCCAACTTGTTTACGTATATCAAATATATTTTCTTCTGAATACTCTTCTCCAAAAATCTTCAGGATTCCATCTGAATAAGATTGGAATCCAGCAATAATGCTCAAAAGTGTTGTTTTTCCACTGCCATTTAGGCCAAATACAACCCAATGACTACCTTTTTTTACGTTCCAACAAATATCTCTTAACAAGTATTTTCTTCCTCTTCGACATGATACATGATCTAATTCTACAATTATTTCTTTATCCATAGATACTACCTCCAGCCTCATACCAGATCTTCATTTAAAAGCAACTCCTCCCCCAGTAACTCACGACCGATTTTTACCGGATATCGAAAGCCCTCATCCCCAATCATTCCAAGTGCTTCCAAGCTCCAATTGATTATTTCTGATGCTTTTCTTACATTCATCCGTTCTTTCTTTTCACCATTTTCAACATCGGAAAAATAATCCCACTCCATAACATTAACAAAATATTTTGCTACACGATAAACATCTTCTTCAACACCATATTCTATTCTGTTACATTTTGGGCAAAAAATTTCTATTCTCCCTTCTTCAATCTTCCCATATGTCATTTTTTTTAAAATTAACGAACCTCCACAAGATTTACATACACACCGTTTCAAACGTTTTTGCAATCTGGAAACTCGTTCAGACCTACCACCTATTTTATCAAGAGTTGTGATCGCTTTATCCAACGATTCATTCATAACTAACGCCCTCCTTATCATTCAAAAGAAGCGGCCATGAAGTACATGACCGCTTGACTTTTATTAGATTTCTTCTTCAAAGATCTGATATACAGGAGCTCCTTCGCATTGTGCCGGAAATCTGCAACCAAGCAAAACAGCAATAGTCGGAGCAACATCAACCTGACGAATAACTCGATCTGTTTCGAAGCCTTTTTTCAAGCCTGCACCTGCCGCAATAAAGATTGGAGAAACCGACGTTTCATGGACACCCCAGCTCGTAGACAAAGAATCGCAGTGGTCAAACTGATAACCTTCAGCAGTAGCATAAAAGATATCCCCAGCAGTTGGGCCACCATAACCAAGTAAAGCAGCATCTTTGTTCCGCAACGCCAAAGCGATCTTACGTTTTCCAGTTTTTTCATCTCGTAAACTGTATAAATCTGTCATAATTTGTTCTTCAAGTTCATACTTATCTTCCGGATCAACAATACCTCTACCGCCATTCTTACCTTTCAGATTAATAAAAATATCATTCCCTTGCTGCGCAATAGCTTTCGTTTTCGTCCAATCAACCTCTCTGGTATCATTGCCATTCTCGTCTTTTATCATGACAGTATATCCTAGTTCTTTCATCTCTGGAATAATGAGTGTACCACACATGTCCCCTAACGTCCCCGGCTCATGCTCCGGAGAAACCAGCCCATGGTCAGAAGTAACGATAATCGTCCATCCTTCATCTAAGTAATGTAAGAAAGATCCAATATAATCATCCGTTTGCTTATAAATGCGCTCCATCCATTCTTCATAAACATCTGGAGAATAGCGAGAGCGACCATGATCTGCCAAATAACGTACAATCGTATGGCCTTCCAGGTCGACCGCATGATAATGAGAAAAGACAACTTCAATATTCTCTTTTTCAATCATGTAGTGAATTGTTCTACTCATCCAGCTTGCAACGCCCGTCCAACATTGCCACATAGATTCAAAAAGATCGTAGTCCGGTCTCCAGAATTGACAGGATGGAGGAAACGGTCCCACGTTTTCCAACAGTGCCCTATGCAAATATTTTGGATGGAAAACACCATCATATGTCAATTCATAGGCGGCAGATAAGAAAATCTTAACACTTGATCCATCTTCTGCAATATCAAGCAACATCATATTTCTTGCTGCCGTAACTTTATCTTCATCTTTATAGCCGTCATCAGTAATTCCGTATACCATCTCATATTTATATAGCACTGCAAGAGGCTGTGTTTCTTTCTTGCTGCGATAAACTTCTACTCGATCATAGATCCCTTGATCGTTTTTCAAAATCAACGCAGGGCGACGAACCAATCCACCATAACTCACAATCGTACACTCTTTTGCCGCTTCCGGCGCTTGTTCCCATCCATTTGCAACTTTTATTTTAGATTTTGATGCATCATAGGAAAGATTAATACCACCTAACGGAATTGAGTAACCATCATTTGCATCAAATACAATAGACGTACTTCCAGCATTTTCAACCAGTTTACCTGCACCGTGAATACGTTCACCATTTCCATCCTCATCCAGATTCAATCCACGAACAATGCAAGGCTCAGCAGCATCTGTTACCGCCCTTGGCATGAAACTTGTCATATCCGTATTTTCTGTAGCGCCAAAAATTATTTCTGAATCAACTTGCATTGTCGACATACCAACTGAACCTGGAGAAGTACCATCTACAACATATAAATTTTCACTATCACTGGTTGGTGGCCACGAACTCCCCGGCCAGTGCAAAACTAAAGTTTTTTTACCAGATTCTGCCGAACAATTCCATATTGGTTCCGCTTTGCAATTACGAGAATCAATATTATAATTCGTAACAGAAAAGTCATCTGGGTTATGTAAAAAAAATTGTGTAATCCCATGAACATTCGGATTGCATCCAACCGCTAATGTTGTCCATTGCGGGGGAGTAACTGTCGGATTGGAACCTAACAGTACTAAATCATGGCGCTGTGCACCTTGTTCTGTTAATTTTTTAAATGAAGGCATTTTTCCTGCGTCAATTAGCTTACGAGTAAATCTCGGATCAAGGCCATCTACTCCTATTACCATAACTTTTTCACTTAACGCTTTTCGTTTCATTTCTAACATTCCTTTCGTTTATAATTCTCATTATTTTACTTTTAGAAGACTAAAAACCCTAGTGGTATTAAATTCGTTTCATTTCTATCATTCCCTTCGTTTATAATTCTCATTATTTTACATTTAGAAGACTAAAAACCCTAGTGGTATTAAAATACATATTTCAGTCAACAACCATATTGCAAGATTACCAACACCTACTATAAATGCATATTTTCTTTCAACCCAATGTGTATGGCCAAATACCATTGCTGTATTTGCCGATGCTGCCGGTGTAGCAGTGGATGTTAACATACACAGACAAAATACAATAGCGAACATAATTGGATCTATACCTACGTTTACGCAAATTTGTGCTATTGATGGCATCAAAGCAATAATTAAAACCAAATTATGCGCAACTTGCGTACACAAGCAAAAAATAACACATACCAAAATCAAAAATACCATAGGCGACACAGCGTTAACCACTGGCATGATGATACCGATTACAGTGCTGATGACACCCGCTTCTTCTGACTCCATCGCTGTACATAATGGAAACGTAACAATGAACAATATAACAAGATCCCAGCTAACGCCATTTGCAACCATATCTCCGAAAGAATACAACTTTTCTCCTGAATACATTTGATACAAAAATGCCAATACCAGGCAAAATAGAGCTGCACCTTGGATATTAAAATTATTAAAGAACGCTTGTATCGATCCAGAAGTCACAGTAGGCATAACAATTATTACAATAAAAAGGCAAAGAAGCAACAAACCAAATTTCTGTTCTGGATTCATCTTTATATTGCGATATTTGGCAAACTCGTCCCCCATCGTTGCTAACTTACTTGCGTCAACTCTTAAAATAAATTTACCAAGAATAAAATACGTAAACGGAAATACAAATAGTGTCACAATACCCATAAGACTCCATTGGATGAATGGTATTTCAGTAATTCCTACGGCAGGGCCAGCAAGTGAAAAAACTAGTTGAGCAAATGGTTGGAAGGGAAAACAAATTGCTACGATTCCACCAATCTGAGCAATACCTGCACAAACATAAGTTACATACATATCTTTTTTAGTATATCCTACTGTATCGCAAATCGTTGCAAACATCGCCCACAACATGATAATACCCGCATATATATTAATAAACATAGAAATCGGAATAATCGCGCACATAAACACCATTGTAAAAATCCATGGTTTTCCAACTAATGATTTGCGACTAATTAACCATAATGTAATCCATTTAAGACATCCCGTTTTTTCCAGATATGCTGCAAAAATAAACATCAAGATAATATTGACCGTGTTGTCATTTGAAAACCCTTCTATAAAACTGCCACCGATAGTATTATATTGAGTAATACCCAATGCAACTATTCCCAAAAGGCTCGGCCACGTGAATTCAATAAAAATCCATCCATAAAAAGTCGCAATAAATATGCCTAACACTTGCATCCCAAATTGAGTAATATCTCCCCCTAATGGAGGCAAATAACCAAAGCCAAACATAACTATTACACATACTGCCGAATGTATCCAATAACTCAATGGTTTTTTATTAATTACAGATTTCACTTCTGACATTATAGGTCCCTCCTCTAAAATAAGCTTAATAACATCTATTCATTATTTTCACTTCTCTTTTTGACATTCAAATTTACTCCAGTATCATCTAACAAATCTATTTCTTCAAATATCCACGAAATAATGTCACACATTTTTGCGACATTTAATTGTTCGCATCGTTCATTTTCTTCCATTTCCGGAAAGTAATTAAACTCAAATGTTTCAATAAATTTTTGTGCTAATTGAAAAATTTCCGGCTCTGTTCCATATTCAATCTTCTGACAATGTTCACAGTATAATTCAACACCATGTCCTCCATATCTATCATAGAGAACCAATTTTGGTTTGATAGGTGCTCCACACATCTTACAACAGCATCGCTCTGCCCTCCGTATCAATTCTGGGCCTATATTTCCTCCCATAAGTCTTTCCTCCCAATCCCTAATATCGTGCAAATCGTATTGACGGTCTATCTTCAAACCAATCTACCGTCACTGGCATTCCGATGAAATCACTCATATTTGAGCTAAGGAAAATCTTCTTTATATCTCCTTGGGAATGAACAGCCCCATTTTTTATTAATAAAGCACGATTAAATACTGAAGAAAATTCTTCTGGATTATGCGATACATAAATTAAAGTCGCGCCTTCTTTTTTTGACTTTTCAGAAATACACTTAATGAAATGTTCTTTTGAAAGAAGATCCATTCCAGAACAAGGTTCATCTAAAATTAATATCTCAGGTTGCATAAAAATTGATCGTGCAAACAATACTTTCTGTTGTTGGCCTTGGGAAAGCAAATCGTATGGATATTGATATTTGTTCTTAAGCCCCCACTCATTAAGAATATGTTTTGCGCACCTAATATCTTCAGAAGATATCGAATTTTCTATTCCGAAATGTCCGAATTTTGCACTCAAAACAATATCTAGTACACTTTCATATTTATAATATCGATTAAAAAATGATGTACTTACAAAGCCTATTTTTTTGCGTAATTCTTTTCTGTTTTGTTTTGTAACTATCTGATTCATTATACTCAACAAACCGTTGCTTACACCATAATAAGCCGCAACAACACTTAAAAGTGTCGTTTTTCCGCTGCCATTTAAACCAAATACTACCCAGTTTTCTCCAGAAGAAATTTTCCAATCAATACCACTAAGCACATTTTTCGAGCCAAACTTACAAGATATATTTTTTGCTTCTATAAGAATCTTTTCGTTCATAGAATCAACTCTCTATCAGTCTTACCATTGTGAAGAGTTAGCACCAAATATGACGCTATCTCTTCACATAGTGATTAACTTAGATCAATAATTATTTTCAACAAATCCGTTCAAAGCCTGCCAAATGACACCACCTTCTACATTACTAGGCATTGGGCAATCAGCAATTTGACAAATAGTCGGCACAACATCGACTACGCGAACTTTGCGATTAATCGTCGCCCCTTTCTTAAACTGACCACCGCTCATTAATAAGAAGTTTCCTAAAGACCAACCGTCATTGGTGGTAGTACTTGGACTGAATGCATGCTCATCGCAATATGTTGGACGAACCTGATACCAAATATCACCGCAATGTTCACCACCCATACCAACAATCTCCATCTCATCTCGAGTCATTGCAAAAGCTACTATACGTTCGCCTTTAATTGGTTCACGATAATTATACAACGCAGTTATAACTTCTTGAACTACCTTATCATAATCTTCTGGTTCTACGATTCCCTCGGGATCTCTTCCCTTTAAATTAATGTAAATATGCGAGCTCCTTTGAGCTACTGCTCTTGTTTTACTCCAATCAATAATTGCACCACCATCGTCAGTGCGTAAAATATTCCCCAATTCATCTTTTTTCAAGACTGTAAACCCTAGTTCCGCCATAACATTTGCCGTAATGGATCCTAAAGCCCCCAAACCAGGATTATAGTCACCTAAAGAATGTGGTACAGCAGCATGGTCTGAAGTGACAATGATTGCGGTGTTACCATCCATATGTTTCATTAAAGATCCCAGATATTTATCATTTAATTCGTACATCCTGTAGATTAATTCTCGAATACGCTTATATTCCGGATGCTTTCCCTCAGTAGCATAGTTAATGTACCAATGATTGTATTCATCAATACCATGCATATGGTTATAGAACAGCTCCCAATCTGGATATTGTTCAAACAGCCAGTCAGCAGCACGAGCATGCCAATCATAGACTTGAGCCCAAGACTCCAACGTTACTTCATCATCGCGTTCTTGTCGGCAAGCATATTTACCGAAAGGAAGCATCGGCCCAACTTCTTCTATCAATTTCTTCCCCACTTCTTGAGGATAAAAATAATCCAGTGCATCGTCGTTTATTACATGACTGAAATAGATTTCACCGCTAGAACCGTCTTCGGAAAGTTCAAGAATTCGGAATTTATAAGACACTTTTACTTTCTTTCCGCCTACATTATAGGTATCAAAAATAAAGTTACTCCATTTACTATCTAATGTGGCTATGCCCATTGGTTTTTCAGCCCGTTTATTTTCGTAAATACTCACAGTATCATAGCGATCACCATCACTTGCACTGATAACTATGAATCTGCGAAGCAGACCATTATTAATGAAGAAGGTTGCAACTTTTGCGCTTTCAGGTAATTCTGTTTTCCAATTTTCAGGAAGAGTTAGTGGCGTTTTTATTCTGTCCGCTTGGGCCGGATCAAACCCTAGCATTTCATAAGCCTTTCGTCTTTCTTCTGGCGTCATATCAGCATCATATTCAACTTTAGTTTGATAATCACTATCCGCCCACATGGCACCAGTACCACTTTTTGTTTCTTCTATATCTTTAGTCATTTCATCGTACGCATCAGCATATACAATGCAATCACCTGCACTTGTATCCACAGCATGTGGCCATTCCTTCATTGGAAAATCTCCTTCTTCCCAGGAAATCACCTTCTGAAAATCCACGGAATTTCTCAAAAAAGGAATAACGCCTGTGCCGTCAATAAAGATGCCATATTGATCGTTTTCAATACGTGGTGGCCATGCTTCACAATAATTCAACATAATGCTGCGTTTTTTATTTTTACTGAATGTCTCCCAAATCAATTCTGATTTAACTGTAGTTGCATCCCAGTTTACAGAAAAAACATCTAAAGGTTTTCCTAAAGTATGATTAAAAAAACACGTTACGCCATGCGTTCTCGGCCAACTACCTGTAGCAAGTGACGTCCAGTTAGGAGGAGTAACAGACGGTTGCGCGCCAATCATATCAAGTCCTTCTGTCGCAACCCCATTATCTAACAATTTTTTTAAATTTGGCATCCTACCATCTGACATTAATTTTTTGCATACCCAGGGATCCATACCATCAAGTCCAATCATCATTACTCTATTTTTTTTCATTATTTAGCCCTCCTCTACTTAATTTATAAATTTAATTTCTTTTCGACCTTTTTCTTTATGATATAAATGATCCACCTTTATGTAAAATATTTAAATTCAAATTAGTTTATTTTATATAGATATTATCTGAAATAATCCTATTCATAAATCGTTCGATTAATGATAGAATAAAAGAAAACTTCAATTTAAAGGAAAGTGATGGTTATGCGATTGGAACAATTAATTTATTTTATTGAAATTGCAAAATATAACTCCATGTCTATCGCGGCAGAACATCTGCATATTGCTCAGCCAAGTCTCAGCCTAGCAATCAAACAACTTGAACAAGAGTTGGATACGAAACTTTTTTTCCGTTCCCGCAAAGGATCCTATTTAACGGAACAAGGACAAGTTATATATGCTAAGGTTGAAAAAATTCTAGACGCAATATCTGATCTCTACCCACCTGAAATACGAAATAATATTGGCGGAACGCTTACATTACTAGTTTCTCCGAGCTTCAATTCATCAATAACAGATATTATCAAGACTCTAATTACAAAATTTCCTAAAGTAAAGATAAATTATCATCTTACCAACGCAAAACAAATCAATCAAGAAATTCAGAATTATCATCAATACGATTTCATTTTAACTACCATACAAAGTACTTATTTGAATGAACTTCGCTCATTATTAAAAGAACACACTGTATACATAATTTCTCAGGAAAATATTTGTCTAATGTGTTCGCGAAATTCTCTATACAGTTCTCAAAAAAACATTTCGTTCTCTACCTTGAAAAAACTCCCTTTTGTATATTACTCAGACAAAAATAATGAAGATGATTTCCTCTTCGCCTGCATAGAAAATCAAGGGATAAAACTACATAGAGTTTTCCAGTGTGCCGATGCCTCATCAATTCCAAACTTTATCCTAAATGGAAACTTTTTTGCTTTAACAACACCATTCATATTAAAATTTCAGAACA
This sequence comes from uncultured Peptococcaceae bacterium, assembly GCA_900552455.1. Taxonomy (GTDB): domain Bacteria; phylum Bacillota; class Peptococcia; order Peptococcales; family Peptococcaceae; genus UMGS1590. The sequence continues at coordinate 108,116 of URZX01000003.1, forward strand.
ACAACTTAAGCAGAGATATCACACTAATTCCGCTTAAGGAAAAAATCTCTATTTCTTTCATATTAATTTCTAAAACCAGCAAAGAAAATATACCTCTATCCAAAGTATTCATGAACAACTTAAAAGAATACTATCCATGTATCAAAAAATTGTCGTAATAATCTTGCTTTGATCTAATTTAAAATTCATCATTACTTTCTTAAAAATGACATTGCACCTCCTACAAAAAGGTGCCGCCCCTCTTTGACGTGCCCCCAATAATTTGGACACCCGAATTATTGGGGGTATTTCTATTGTCA
>URZX01000004.1 GCA_900552455.1 uncultured Peptococcaceae bacterium
AAGGCTTTTTGCCATGTTCTTCACGGTCTTTATTGACTTCTGCGAGGAGCTCTTTGGCATAACGTTTGGTCTGCTTTGGTACCATTTTCTTGGCTTTTTTCTTTGTATTGGCACTGGCTTTAATATGAGTACCGTCAACAAATACTGCCTCTGTATCGAGATAGCCTTCTTCGGCAGCAGTGTTCAATATCCAACGAAAGACATATTCGATCGTTTTCTGTGAGAAACGGTGTTTGAAATTATGGCTGACTGTGGAAAAATGTGGGATAGACTCATTGATGGGGAGGCCCAAAAACCAGCGATAGGCCATGTTCATATTGATCTCTTCCAGAGTTCGGCGAAGAGAAGGAAGGCCATAGATGTGTTGAATAAGGACGATCTTAAAAAGGATAACAGGATCAATGCTTGGTCTGCCATTATCTTCACAGTAAAGATCTTCCACGAAATCATAGATCCTGTCAAAATCGATGGCAGCATCTATCTTGCGGAGAAGGTGGTCTTCTGGGACCATGGCTTCGAGACTGACGAATTCAATGACGTTACGTTTATTAGGATATTTAGCTAACATATGAATCACCCCACATACATTTTACTGCATGTGGGGTGATATGACGAGAAAAAGGCAGCCGATTGGTGACCTTTTTCGACAAGCTGGAGGGGGACAAAAGTGACGTCTTGTTTTCTAAACTCATACATTACTTTTCTTCCAAACCACACATCAAACAACAGTTTTTGTTTTCTCTGCTTCTTCTAAGCCAAGCAATCTGGCTGCATTATGGTACATAATATCCGGAAGGATTTCTTCTTTGATACCACTCTTCAAATGAGCCTCAACAGCATACTTCAACGTTTTTCCAGGATACGTAGAGCCAAAAATAATCTTTTTCGCCAGAAAATGATTGGCAGCTGTTACGTAATCCTGATGACCAGGATTATCTGGCATCAAATAAAAATCTGGGCTAAGATATACATTTGGACGCTGATAGCAAATATGGCAAATCTGTGTAATATAAGGCCATCCACCGTGGGTTAATACCATTTTTAAATCCGGGAACATTTTTGCAACATAGTCAATATATTTCGGTTCATAAAATTCCAAGGAATCGCAGTACAATCCACCAAAAGTAATCGTTAGCACAATATTCTCCGCCTGGCATTTTTCATAAATCGGCCAAAGAATGCGATCATCTGCTGGAACAGGTCTTTTTATAAAGATCTGTCCTGGCTCGATAATAGCGCCAACAGAATTACCATTGACGATGTACTTGTCAATATCGCCAACTGGATCATCTGCATACGGATCAATATGAGCTAATGTCACAAATCTATCTTTATATGTACCGACAAGCTCATCCATATCACTCATATCCTGCCCATATCGATAAGGAGCTACACCTAGAACAACATTTGCTTCATCCATTTCTTTGATCATGAGGTCCATGTCAAATTTTCTGGCAGCCTCACTATAATGTGGATTATCCGGATTATTTTGTGCTGCTTCAAAAATCTTATTTACATTAAAAGACTTAAATGGTGGTCTCAATCGCCAGTCAATGACTTTCATTCTTCTTCACACTCCTTATATTATTATCTAATTCCCAATCCACCATCAACATACAAGCTCTCGCCATGTACATAAGCCGCTTCATCCGAACAAAGGAAGATTGCCGCTCCAGCCATATCTTCAGGCTTGCCTACACGTCCAATTGGAATTGTATTAGCAACTCTTTCGCGGAAAGCCGGATCTGCCATTGATCCATTAATATTCATCGGAGTCAAAATCAATCCTGGATGTAAAATATTCAATCTGATGTTTGTACCTTCCAGATCTCTAGCAGCAGATCTACTCATACCTACAATAGCAGCTTTAGTTGCACTATATGGTAAAGCATTTGGCTGCCCCTTTTTCACCCCACTAAGCGAAGATGTATTCAAAATTGCACATGATTCACCTGTTGCTTTCATATGAGGTACTACCGCCTTCATGCCAAGCATAGGACCTACCACGTTAATATTTAACGCTCTTCTAAATTCATCTGGATCAGTATCCTCAATCGTCCCAAAAGGTCGAATAGCCGCATTATTCAACAGAATATTGATTTTTCCATAAGCATTCAACGTCTCTTCAACAATCTTTTCCCAACTAGCTTCTTGACTGACATCAGCCAGAACCGTTATGACTTCACCGCCGTCCTTTCGAATCTCGTCAGCAATTCTTTCCATGTCTTCTTTACGCCGACTTGTTACCATTGTAATTTTCGCGCCTTCTTTTGCGAAAGCTCTGGCTTCCGCTTCACCAATACCACTTGCAGCACCGGTAATAATGGCAACTTTTCCTTCAAGTCTTTTCATTTATAATCCTCCTATCACTCTTAATAGATAAGGTTGGTTAACGGAATACCTAATCCCAAACCCAAAACTACTGTCAAAACAAATACCCAAGCGCCATAAATATATGCCGATTTTGTGTCTACCCACTTGTTAGCAAAAATCATCGCTGCAGGACCGGAAGCTGGAGCTGTCATAAATGCAATATTCAAAATCCAGCAGCCCAATACCGTCATTACGTATGGATCTGCCCCACATTGTTCCATAAAGGAACACATAATAGGTACAAATACAGTAATAACCACAACATTATTTGCTAACTGTGTAATAACTAATGGAATAAGCATCGAAATAATAATGAAGCCTGTCGTACCAAAGCCACTATACAGTGGTTCAAGAACCGTCTTTAACAAAGCGATTATTCCACTTTCCTCCGAGGTCAAAGCTCCACCAATATTTGCAATGGCAACGAACATGAAGATAATATCCCATTGAACACCTTTAAAAATCAGTTCTGCAAAATTGTACCTTCCTTTGTTCAAATTCCAGACCAAGAACAAGCCTACAACTAATGCCGGCGTCCCATAAGTCCCAAAAGTATTAATGAAAGCATACAACGCTGAATCCTGTGGCAAAATACTTGGCAAGAAAAGCATAACCATCATCAGAATCAACAAAAATCCAATAACCTTTTGATCAAACGTTAATTTATCGTCCCTATGCTGCTTAAAAATTTCTGTATTCGTCAATAATGAGGTATCTGCCTTCATTACATACTTACCAAAAAGCAAGAAACCAACCAAGAACAGGAGCCCCAATATTACTGTTACAACCGTAAATTGAACATAATTAACATTAAAGTTTTCATAAAATCCACCCATTAAGCGGACATAAATAACTGAAAGGCCTTTAAAAGGAAGCATCGCCGCCCCAACGTTACACATTACGCTGATACCAGCAATCATCATCACCGGATATTTATCATAAGGTTTATATCCTACCTGTTCGCAAGCATGCAGGAAAATGCTCCATAGTAAAACAATTGAAGCGTACAAACTTACTAGGCAGCCCATTAACCATGCCGCCAGCAAAAACATAAAACTCAGTACCCATGGACGACCTTCTGTAATTTTACGACTTAACAACCAATTTGCCAGCCAAGTCGAAAGACCACATGCTTCAACTGCGGCCGCAAACAAAAGTAAGAAGAAAATGAGAACCGTCGTTGAATCACCAAACCCAACACTTAATGCCTCTGCACTTGTCGTATATCCTGACAAAGCTAAAAAGAGCACGGTAAATATGCTTGGTAAAACAAATCCTAATGTACTCCAGCCCCAAATCATTCCTAAAAAAATCCCTATGATTTCCATCCCAAGCGGCGGCAAACCACCTATTGGAGGAATAAATTTGAAGCCAATCATCAAGATAAACATAATAACGACATGAATATATTTTTTATTGAGGGTAAATCCTTTCGCTTGTTCCATTTTTTGTCCCTCCTAATAACATTTTTTCATAAAACACCTAAAGGTTCATTGCAGTTTCAAATCCTTCTCGCACTGCATCCATAACCTGCCTTACCTCTTTTGCATCGCCAATTGTAATAATTTTTTTCTTACAATCTACAATTGATTTTGAAAGCGCATTTTCTTCCTGCATACCAATTGCTAAAATCACGGTGTCAGCTTGAACCTCGATTAATTGATCTTTCGCAATTTCAACAACAACGCTATCTTCTCGAATATCCTTTACACAGCCATTTAATATCACATTAATAGTACTATCCTCAACAGCTTTTAATAAAAACTCTCTTGGATGAGCCGTTTCCTTAATGGCTAAGTCATTTGTCATCTCGATTAAAGTAACGTCTTTTCTATGTACTGCAAGATGCAACGCTGTTTCAGTCCCAATTTGTCCGCCACCAATCACGATAGCTTTTTGACCACAAAATACTTTTCCATCTAAAATTTCGCATGCTGTTACTACCTTTTTGCTGCCAACTCCAGAAATCTCTGGAATGATTGGTTTGCCTCCCGTAGCTACAATAACAACATCGCAATCACTATTTTCGATCAAATCCTTATCAACCTGCTGATTCAGAATCACATTAACACCAAGTTTTTTCAACATAATTTGTTGCCAGTATAAGAATGATGTTATCTCCCCTTTATTTGGCGGAATTGCAGCCAGGCGATATTGTCCGCCTAAGCAATTATTTTTTTCATATAATATGACCTGATGTCCTTGTTCTGCTGCTGTAATCGCGGCCTGCATCCCAGCAGGGCCACCACCAACAACCAATACTTTTTTTAAATTGGTCGGTTTGTTTATTGATATATTTGTACTCTTGACCTAACATAGGATTTAACGCGCAATGTATCGGTTTATCCTTTAAAAGAACCCCCATGCAACCTTGACTGCAAGCAATACAGTATCTAATCTCTTCAAAATTTCCTTGTCTCGCTTTCTCCGGCATATGCGGATCACATAATGACGCACGTGCCATTGTTACAAAATCAGCTTTCCCTGATCGGATGATCTGATCAGCAATTAAAGGATCATTAATTCGCCCTACTGTTATGACTGGAATATGAACGATTTCCTTTACTTCCTTAGCAAAATCAGTCAACCACCCGTGTTTTATCGCCTGTGGTGGTGCAATAGCGTACGAACTACCATAAACACCTGCGGAAACGTGCAAAAAATCAATTCCAGCAGCTTCCAGCATTAATGCAATTGTTTTTGTATCTTCTTTTGTACGTCCACCTGGAACCAATTCATCTGCTGAAATTCTGAAACCAACTATAAATTCTTCTCCAACAGCTTTTCGAATTGCCGCGATAGCTTCTAATGGGAAACGCATTCGATTAGTTAAAGAACCGCCGTATTGATCAATTCGCTTATTTGAATAAGATGACATAAACTCTGCCACAAGATATCCATGACCGCCATGAATTTCAATACCATCAAATCCAGCTTGTTTACATCGTCTTGCGCAATCAGCAAAATCTTGTTCTATGTCTTTAATTTCCTCTACAGTTAATTCATGTGGAATCTGCTTATTTGCTGGACATGGAACTGCTGAAGGAGCTTCTGGAGGGAATCCTGTAACACCTTGATGAGTCTGCCGCCCAGCATGATAAATCTGTGCAATAATCTTACTATCATATTGATGTACTCTTCGTGTTAACTCAGAATGACTATCTATTAAACTATCGTCCCACATTCCTGCAACATTACTAAAACCTTTTCCTTTAACACGAATAGCATAATCTTCTGTAATAATCATGCCAAATCCGCCCTTGGCTTTTTCTTTATGATATGCTATATATCTTTCTGAAGCCGAGCCATCTTTATTGCAAAAATTAGTAACCATTGCAGAAACAACCAATCTATTCGGGAAAGTAACATTTTTTATTGTATATGGAGAAAAAACATGATCTAACATACAGACTCCTTTCCAGCCGTTACAGACTTAAATTCCCAAAAAATCTACTGCATTCTGATACATAATCTTCGGCAAAACTTCTTCTTTAATACCAAGTGTCTCTGTATAATATTTTACAGCATCGTTCATTGGAGCTATTGGGTATGCGGAGCCAAAAAGGAATTTATTTGGAATCATCTGATTCATAGCTGCCACATAATCCACTGTTCCCGGACCACCCATGCAATACAAATCTGGGCTGAGATAAATACCTGGCCGCTTCAGAGCTAACCAACAAACTTCATTAACCCATGGCCAGCCACCGTGAGCCAACGCGATTTTTAATTTAGGAAATTGTTCAGCAACATTATCCAATTCAATCGGATTCATATATCTTAAACTCAGCTGAGTAAGTCCACCAAAAGACATCAGTAATGGTAACTCATTTTGCTGGCACATTTCATAGATCGGCATCATACGTGGATCCATAGGGCCCATTGGATCTTTACACAAACCTGGTTCAACAACTACACCAGCACAAGGGCCATTGACTGCATATGTTTCAATTTCATATGCTGCAGCATCAGCACCAAGATTAGGATCAACACCAGCCAAGCACAGATAGCGATTAGTATATTTATCCATTAGCCATAAGAGATCAGCATTATCCATTCCAAAATATTTTCTTCCTGGGACAACTCCCTGTAAAACACCAGCCTCATCCATTTCTTTAACACTTAATTCGAGATCGCGTTTTTCTGCACTTTCCGGAACAGGCATACCAAAATGCGCCGAAAAGTTCGTCATATAATCTAAATCTGCATACAAAAATCCATGTAAGAAATCGCTGTAAGGAGGTCTGCATCGGAAATCAATAATCTTGCCATCATACATATAAATCTTCCTTTCATTATCAAAATAATCAGTTGTGGCACGCTACAATCCATATGCTTTTCTTATTGATTTCATTATCTATGTTTTTTGCTTAGTATTCAATTTACAAAGAAAATCGAATGTATCGTTTGAGACATTCATGCCCATTTGTCTAAAATTCAAGAGGTGATACTATTGGCTTTTAATATTGATGCAAAACAATTATTAGCAGACGCATTATACAATTTGGTTCAGGAAAAAGATTTTGATAGTATTACAATTAGCGATATATGCAAGCGCTCCGGAGTATCCAGAGCTACTTTTTACAGATACTTTCACGACAAATATGAACTTATGTCTTATCACTATGAGAGTTTTGTAAAGAGCAATTTTTTAGATGTTGAATCTAACTTAGCTTGGAAAGAAAAATTATATCAATACGCAAATTTTTATATGCAACACAAAGAATACTTTACAAATATCCTTAACTATGACGGACAAAATTCTTTCGACGAATTTCTATATTCTTATAGTCTTGCTCACTTCACAAGATTGGCAAAGAAAAAATATAATTGTACAACACTCTCAAAAGAGGTTGTCTTCGCTATCAAAATGTATTGCTATGGAAATTCTATGATCGTTAGAGACTGGTTAAATGGAGAATTAGATCTTACTATCGATGAGTTCTGTACCTACCGTTATGAAACAATGCCTCAAATCATGAAGGACTTCCTTGACTAATAAAAAAGACAAATCGCATGCTATCTCTGAAGCGTTGCGATTTGTCTTTTTTATTCTATTTTCTCACTCCAGCTCAAACGCGCCGGTGTAGAGCTGGTAGTAGGTGCCGTGCTGGGCCATGAGTTCGTCGTGGGTGCCGCGTTCGATGATCTTGCCGTGATCGAGGACCATGACGACGTTGGCGTTTTGGATGGTAGAGAGTCGGTGGGCGATGACGAAAACAGTGCGTCCTTCCATGAGCGCGTCCATGCCGCGCTGGACGAGGGCTTCGGTGCGCGTATCGATGGACGAGGTTGCTTCATCGAGGATCATCACCGGCGGATTGCTGACAGCTGCGCGGGCGATGGAGAGAAGCTGACGCTGTCCCTGGCTGAGTCCGGCGCCGTCGCCGGCGAGGATGGTGTCATACCCCTGCGGCAGCATACGAATGAAACTGTCGGCATTGGCGAGTTTTGCTGCGGCGATGCATTCTTCATCGCTGGCGGCTGGATTGCCGTAGCGGATATTTTCCATGACGCTGCCGGTGAAGAGGTTGACATCCTGAAGAACGATGCCGAGAGAGCGGCGCAAATCGTTCTTGCGGATTTTTTTGACGTCGATGCCATCGTAAAGGATGGTGCCGTCGTCGATGTCGTAAAACCGATTGATGAGATTGGTGATGGTGGTTTTTCCCGCTCCGGTCGCGCCAACGAAGGCAACTTTCTGTCCAGGCTTGGCGTAGAGGGTGATGTCGTGGAGGATCTGCTTAGCTGGTGTGTAGCCGAAATTGACATGCTCGAGACGAACATCGCCGCGCAAGCGACGGTACTCAGCGCTACCATTTTGCACACGCTTCCAGGCCCAGATGCCGGTGTGGTGATCGCTCTCTGTGAAGGAACCGTCTGCATTTTCTGTGACATTGACAAGGACGACGCTGCCGTCGTCGATCTCGTCGGGTTCATCCATGAGCGCAAAAATACGCGCGGCGCCGGCGAGCGCTGTGATGATGGCGTTGAGCTGGCTGGAGATCTGCGTCACCGGCATGGTAAAGTTGCGCGCGAGCGTGAGAAAGCTGGCGATCATGCCGACGGTCATCGGGCCAAACCCGCTGATGCCGAGATTGGTGACGCCGCCGATGGCCATGGCTGCGCCGACGAGGGCGACGACGATGTATTGGAGATAACCGAAGCCGTTCATGATCGGCATCATGGCCATGGCGTGGCCGTTGGAAAGATAGGCGGCTTCTTCCCAGGCTTTGTTGCGGCGCTGCATTTCTTCCTTGGCTTTGTTCTCGTAGCCGAAAACCTTGACGACTTTTTCGCCGTTGATGATCTCTTCAACGTAGCCATCGAGGGCGGCAAGCGTGGTCTGCTGCTTCATAAAATACGGGCCGGAAAGACCGGTGATGAAGCCGGCGATCTTGATCACACAAAAAATACCGAGCACCATGAGAATGGTCAGCCAGACGCTAATCGTCAGCATGGAAACGAAAACAGTGACGAGTGTGAAAAACGAGCTCACAGCTGCGGTGAAGGTCTGGCTCATCATCTGGCGCAGGGTGTCAACGTCGTTGGTGTAGAGGCTCATGACGTCGCCGTATTCGTGGCTATCGAAATAACTGATCGGCAGGCGCTGCATTTTGGCGAACATGTCGTTGCGCATGCGTTCCATGGTGCGCTGCGCGACGAACGCCATGATCCAGCTGTAAGCCAGCGTGGCGACGATGCCGCTGGCCAAAAGCAGACACATGCGAAAGATGGCGTGGAGCAGTCCGCTCATGTCGGGATCAGCAACGCCGATGAGCGGGGTGATGTAATCGTCGATGAGCGTGCGCAGAAAAAGCGAGCTTGCTGCAGAAGCGATGGCACTGATCAGCACGCAGACGACGACAACTGCGAGCAACGCTTTGTAGGCGCCAAAATAATTGAGCAGCCGTTTCAGGGTATTTTTGTCGAAGCTTTTGAGGGTTTTGCGCGAAAGCATCGGGCCGTGTCTTGGGCTCATTCTTCCAATCCCCCTTTCTGCTGAGATTCATACACATCGCGATAGATCTCGCAGGTGGCGAGAAGTTCCTCGTGGGTGCCGCAGGCTTCCACGCGACCGTCGTCGAGCACGACGATCTGATCGGCGTGAGCGAGCGAGGAAACGCGCTGAGCGATGATGATCTTGGTGGTCGTCGGGATATATTCCCGCAGCCCCTGTTGGATGAGCGCATCGGTGCGCGTATCCACAGCGCTGGTGCTGTCGTCGAGGATGAGGATCTTCGGCTGTTTCAGGAGAGCGCGGGCGATGCAGAGTCGCTGCTTCTGGCCGCCGGAAACATTGGAGCCGCCCTGCTCGATGTGGGTATCGTAGCCTTCCGGCATTTGGTCGATGAATTCATCGGCGCAGGCGAGATGGGCAACGTGGCGAATCTCTTCGTCTGTGGCATGCTCATTTCCCCAGCGCAGGTTGTCGGCGATTGTTCCGGAAAAAAGCTCGTTTTTCTGCAGCACCATCGCCACCTCGCCGCGCAGCACGTCGAGATCGTAATCGCGCACGTCCACGCCGCCGACGAGCACGCGCCCGTCGGTGACATCGTAGAGACGCGGGATCAGCTGCACGAGCGAGCTTTTCGACGAGCCTGTGGCGCCGAGGATCCCCACTGTGCTGCCGGACGGGAATGTAAGATTGATGTCCGAGAGCACGTCCTTGTCGCTCTCGTCACGATAATGGAAGCTGACGTGCTCAAAACGCACCTCGCCGTTCTTCACCTGCATCACAGGCTCTGCCGGCGCAGCGATGGTGCTTTCTTCTGTAAGGATCTCATAAATGCGTTTCACCGGCGCGCTCGAAATGAGGATCATCACAAAAACCATCGAGAGCATCATCATGCTCATGAGGATCTGGATCGCGTAGGTGAAAAGCGCTGTCAGCGAACCAGTCGTGAGCCCAACTGCGGCGTCGTTGCCGCTGGCGATGATGGCTTCTGCACCAAACCAGCTGATGAGCATCATGCATGTATACATGCTGATCTGCATGACCGGACCATTCAGCGCGATGATGCATTCAGCGAGCGTGTACAATCTGCGAATGACGGCGCTCACAAGATTGAATTTCTTGATCTCGAATGCTTCCTGGTTGAACGATTTGACAACGCGAATACCGCGCACATCTTCCTGCACGACATTGTTGAGATTATCGTAATTCGTAAAGATCTTGCCGAAGATCGGATAAGAGAAAAAGATGATGATCCCGAGCGCTACAGCCAGAATCGGCAGCGCCCAGAAAAAGATCGCCGAGATCTCGCGGTCGATGCTGAACGCCATGATCACCGCAAAGATCATCATCATCGGCGAACGCACCGCCATGCGGATCATCATATTGTAGGCGTTGCGCACGTAGGTGATGTCCGTCGTTAAACGCGTCACGATCGACGAGGTCGAAAACTTGTCGATGTTCGCGAAGGAAAATGTCTGCACCCGTGCGAACATATCCTCGCGCAGGTTCGCAGAAAATCCCGCCGACGCGTAGGAGCCGCGATACGCCGAGCCCACGCCCGTCGCACACTGCAGCGCTGCAAAAAGCAGCAACAGCCCGCCAAAGATCGCCACCTGGCGCATATCGCCCGCTTCGATGCCGCGGTCGATGAGATAGCTCATCCAGAACGGGATAACGATTTCAAAGACTGCTTCGATCGCAGCGAGAAAGATCGTCTGAAACGTCGCCGCTTTATATTCCCGGACACTGCCGAGGATTGTTCTGATCATGGTTCGTCCCTCCATGTATGGTCAAAAAATAAACGACCTCCGCAAAGAAGCCGTCAGCTGCTGCGCGTGCGCACAGCCGCTATCATATAGTTTAACGAAAACGGCGGCAGAACGTCAATCGCTCTGCCGCCGTTTTTATCGATTCTAAAGATGCGCGATCGCCACTTCCGCCGTCACCGAGGGATTGTGACGCACCGGATCAAAATAATTCGCCGTCGTGAAAAGAAACTGACACTTCACACGATCGCCCGCTCTGTAGCAGGCGCTGTCCGCCGGCACATCCACCGTCGCCACAAGCCGCCCACCAAGCTCCTCCAGCGTGCGACGACTGGCAGCATTGTCCGGGTTACAGGTGATGATACATTCACCCAGCCCCAGCTCGTAAGCAAAATGCAAAAGCAGCCGCGTCGCCTTGAGCGCATAGTGATTGCCGCGATGCGGCCTGTAAACACGATAGCCCACATGTCCGGAATAGGCGATCTCTGGATGCATTCCCACGCGCAGATCGCAATGTCCCAGCTCGCGGCGCATCTCCGTCGCATCAACAATCTTGAAAAAATAGCTCGGCAGCTCGCCAACATACGCCGATCCCCACTGATACTGTCGCAGCAACAGCTGGATCTCGCCGTCGGTGAGATGCGATGTGTCCTGTGCGCGCAACGGATGCAGCAGATTTTTGAAAAATGCCATGGAATCGTCCCCCTGATCCGTGTCGTTATCTGCATTGTACCATAAAATCAGGCATAAAAAAACAGGCGCCAGGAGGAAAGCTGGGCGCCTGTGAACTAAGGAGGACCAGGCGAGAGCAGCCTGGCGTGTGAAACCGCTTTTTGACCGTCGGAAATGATCCTTCTGTGCACAAAAGGCTCGGGCGTATGCATGACGGTTGCACCTGGGCAGCCCGGTTTTCCGCAGTCACGGATGGCTGAGAAGCATCGCAGGTCCTCATTATGGCTATGGAATACAGCGGCGGCTGGACACCGCGGCATTCGTACAGAGAAGCGCCTGGCGACAGCGTCTGGAGCTACCGTCGCCATAGCGCCATTCTCTTTGTCCTACAATTGCAACCTTCTCATACAATCTCCTTCCGTAGGAAACGCAGCTGCAGCTCCAACCGGATCCGTGAACGGTGTCCCCTCCTATCACAGAGCGCCGGCCTCTATAGAGTGCTGCGTCAACAGAGGTGCGGTTCGTCGTCCTCTGTTAAACCTATTATAGTACTATGTTATGCCCGTTGCAAGCATCTTTTTTCCTACATATTCAGTATCGTTTTGCAATCTCCTGCCATCAACCGGAAAATACGGCAACAGCTTTCCTTATTATAAGGAAGAAAAACGTCACATTCACACCAAAAATCGCATCAGCACACGGTTTTCCAGCGCTTTGCACTGCGCGCGATCAATGCCCACTCGTTGCCTTGAGACCGATGATGCCCACGAGAAGCATGCACACAAAAATGGCGCGCAGAGGAAACATCGCTTCCTTAAAAAGCAGCATGCCAACGACGACAGACCCCAGCGCGCCGATGCCTGTCCAGATCGCGTAGGCAGTTCCCATCGGCAACGTTTTCATGACATGGCTGAGCAGCCCAAAGCTCACAAGCATGCCAGCAATGGTCAGCGCCGTATAGAAATGCTGCGTAAAACCGTGGGAGAGTTTCATGCACGTCGCCCAGAAAACTTCACACAATCCCGCAATAAAAAGATAGACCCAAGCCATAGATTTTCTCCTTTCTCTCTGCACAAAAGAAAAAGCGCTCCCTGCGCTGTATCTTCTACGGCCTAACGATACAGCGCCGAAGCGCTCCGTGTTCACCCGGCGGCGAACAATATTTTCTGGATCCATCTTAGCAAAAGCGCGATCACCTGTCAAGAACGGGCGAAAATCTCTCGCGCGACGCGCCTTTCCCTTGTCACGCGCGCAATGTCATGCTATAATAATATAGTAAATCTATGCTGAAAGGGGTATTGGAAATGTCCAAACATATCAAAACTATCAGCGCTCAGAAACTTCAGAAGACCCTGAAGACTGGCGGCTGCGGCGAATGCCAGACCTCTTGCCAATCCGCTTGCAAAACCAGCTGCACGGTTGGCAACCAAGTATGCAAGCACTAATCCCATCCCGAGACCTGCCTGTGGCGCGGGTCTTTTCTTTTTCAAATGCAGTTGAGATCGCTCGAGGGTTGTAGGGGCGATCTTTTTTATTCCCAGTAGCTCAGTCAGAATATGACAATCCGTTGAACGACGTTCATCAAATTTTTTAATGTCCCGCCATCTGGTATTCTAAAATTATTGTGCTATAATAATTATTTGCCATTATAAAGTAGTAGAAAAAAGTTTTTGAATGGAGGTTGACATCTATGGCAGAAGTTTCAAAACGAACACGTACAGCCATCTACCTGATGATGCTGGGCAGCTTCCTCGGTTCCATCAACCAGACAATCCTCAGTCCTGCTCTGCCAAGCATCATGGCCGATCTGCATATTGACGCCTCGTCCGGTCAGTGGTTGACGACCATCTTCCTCTTGGTCAACGGGATCATGATCCCTTGCACCGCGTATCTTATGGCGCGCTTCACGACGCGTCAGCTCTATCTCGCAGCAATGACACTTTTCGCTGTCGGCACGCTGCTCTGCGGTCTGGCGCACACCTTTGTCCTCTTGCTTCTCGCGCGTGTGTTACAGGCGATGGGCTTTGGCGTATTAATGCCGCTCCTTTCCGGGACAGTCCTCATGGTGTATCCACCAAACCAGCGCGGTAAAGCGATGGGCATGATCGGGCTCGTCTTTTCGATCGCGCCGGCCATCGGCCCTTCGATCGCAGGCTTTGTCATCGATGCCTACGGCTGGAATGTCGTCTTCCTCGGGCTGGTTCCGCTGATCGTTATCGATATCATCCTCAGCGCCGTCATCATGCCAAACACCGGCGAAACCCACCACATCGATCTCGACAAAACATCCGTCCTGCTCTCGACGCTGGGCTTTGGCGGTCTGCTCTATGGGTTCAGCTCCGTCGGTAGCTACGGCTGGACCTCGGCGCACGTCTATGTACCGCTGCTCGCTGGCGCGCTGATCACTTATTTCTTCATCAAACGCCAGAGCAAGCTCGAAACACCGCTCCTGCGTTTTGACGCATTCAAGAGCCAGCGCTTCACGATCGGTCTCATTATCGGGATGATCATCAACGCCGCCCTCCTTTTCGGTGGTGTGCTCACGCCAATCTATCTGCAGGATATCCACGGCTACAGCGTACTCTGGTCCGCACTCATCATGCTGCCAGCTTCGCTCCTCGCAGCCGCGCTCAACCCAGTCGTCGGCAGTCTCTACGACAAGATCGGCGCACGTCCGCTGGGTATTCTCGGGCTGATCCTTCTGACGATCGGTTCCGGCTGCTACCTTTTCTTCCGTGCACAGACAGAAACCTGGGTGCTCGTCACCCTCTACACCATCCGTATCCTCGGTATCAACCTCGTGATGATGCCAATCAATACCTGGAGCATGAGCGACTTCACCGGCGAGAGCATTCCTCACGCCAACGCCGTGTTTGCAACGCTGCGTCAGATCGCTGGCTCTGTCGGTACAGCAATCTTCGTTTCGATCTATTCGGTCGCATCCTACACATCCGATTCTCTCACCGGTATCCACGCAGCCTTTGGGGCATCTGCCGTGATGATGATCTGCGCAGTCATCCTGGCGATCCTCAAGATCGAAAAGAAACCCAAAAAATCTTGGGAGCGATGAGAGCGCTTCATGACCAAGAAGGCCTGCGGGCCTTCTTTTTTTTGCGGCGACAACAGTTTAACAAAAGTTTATAATTAATTTATGCTTTTGTTATTGGCATTTGCCCGCCATAAAGCTATACTTGATGTAACAAAACAAGTTCAAACACGCGAACATAATCGCCCACTCATCAAAAAGGAGGATCCATCATGAAAAAGATCATCGGAGCCATCGCCATCATCGCATTAGCAGTCATCGTCGGGATCGGCGCAGGCTATTACTTCACCCACCAGAACAGCGGCTCTCCGCAGAACGCGAGCACAACCAGCAGCACAGCCACCATTTCGGAAGCTGAAGCGCAGCAGATCGCCCTCGAAGATGCCGGTCTCGCCGAAGCAGATGTCAGCTTCACCAAAACAAAACTCGACCGCGACGACGGCCGCCAGCAATATGAGATCGAATTTATCGCCAGTGCTGACAACGCCAAGTACGATTATGAGATCGACGCACAGAGCGGCGCCATCCTTTCCGTTGACCGCGAGCAGGGGCGCGACAGCAATGCACAGCAAAACACCACCACCAGCCCGCAGACCGCTGATGAGATCACCGCTGACGAGGCCAAAGCGATCGCTCTGCAGCACGCCGGTGTCGCCGAAGCCGATGCGCTTTACATCGATATTGACTACGACCGCGACGACGGCGTCAACGAATGGAGCGTGGATTTTGCCACCCAGGACACCGAATACGATTATGAGATCGCAGCCGCCGACGGCAGTATCATGAAATCTGAACGCGAACCCTATCGCCCTTAACCACACAGCCGACGTTTCCACCTGAAGCGTCGGCTTTTTTGCAGCCAGCTGCTGGGAATCGTCACCAAATTGTGCTTTTCAGCCACGCGATTATGATTTACAATAGTCCTATCTACGTCATCACGAGGGAGCTCAATCATGTCCAACAACCGATTCCGCGACTATGCGCACACCGTGCTCGGACAGCTGCCGACGCGCACCGCTCACGATTTTTTCAAAAACCTCAAAGCCAACTGGTATTTTCCGCTCTCAGCGCTCGCCTTTTTCTGGCCGCAGGTGCAGTGGCTTGTCGAACCAGAGATCTGGCACGTCAGCCTTGCCATCACTTTTATCTGCATGATTTTCATCAGCGGTCAGCTGACAAACCTGTGGAACGAAACCCGCGCCCACGGATGGTTCGTACAAATGTGGACGCTCCTTTCTGCGTGCGGCATCCTGCTGCGCAGTCAGCGCTTCGCTTATGACGCCCTCGCCGGCAACGCCAGCTTCCAGGCACTCGTTGCAGACAGCAGCGCCAACATGGCGCGTTTCGTCAGTGTCGCACTGGCCCTTGGCGGCTTTCTCTTCATCTACATCTGCCTCTGCTGGTTCTGGAGCCGTCTTGGCGAAATGCTGCGCGACTGTCTGCTCTTTTCCAAACTCACACGCTGGGAATGGGCGCTCTACATTTTACTCGCTCTGGCAGAAATCCTCTGCATGGCGCGCATCTTTTTTGCCACCACCGCTTTCTACACCAACGACCCGAGCGGCTACGACATCATCTACACGAGCGATTCTGGCGCCCTTGTCAACAACATGGGCTATCTCTTCATCACCTTCCCGGAAAACGACCTGCGCCAACCACTTTTCGCCCTCTTCGCCGCACCATTTCTCGGCGCACCGTATTTTCTCGGGCAGATTCTCCAGCTTTCTCCGACTTCGCAGGCCATCCTCGTCGACGCCGTGCAGATCGTCATGCTCGTTCTCGCCAATCTGCTCCTGACACGCCTGCTCGATCTCAAGCCACTCGAACGCGCCGCGCTCATGCTCATCACCAGCTTTACCTACGCTCAGATGCTCGGCGTGCTGATGATGGAACAGTACATCGTCGCTTATTTCTGGCTCGCCCTCACACTCGCCCTCCTCGCCGCAAACCGTGAAGCCATCAGCAGCAATATAACTGGGGAGTATAAACCGCATTATATCGCCCTTTACGGCGCTGGCAGCACCTTGCTCACCAGTCTTTTCTGGACACCGCTCCATTCTGCCCATTCACCATTCCGCGATTTTCGCAAATGGTTTCTCGACATGCTCAAATGTGGCTTTGGCTTCATCGCGTTGCTTTTCGTTTTCGGTCGCTACGATGTTTTTGCAACCCTCATCGACAAGATCGAATCACTCAATAAATTTACCGGCAAAGCCGTTCCGCTCAGCGGCCGCATCGAACAATACACAGCCTTCATCCACGACATTTTTCTCACGCCAGCCGCCAGCGCCGGACTCACCGGCACAGAACCAGCCACCCACATTTCCTGGATGCTCGCCCCCGTGGAGCAGCTCAATCTCGTCGGACTCGTCATCCTTGCCCTCGCGCTCGTAAGCCTTCTGCTCAACCGCCACAGCCGCGCCGCCCGCATGGCCGGCTGCTGGCTCCTTTTCTCCCTCGCCCTCCTCGTCGGACTCGGCTGGGGAACAAAAGAAAACGGGCTCATCCTCTACGCCCTCTACTTCGGCTGGGCATACGTCCTTCTCCTTTTCCAGCTGCTCCTGAAACTCACCCGCTACCTCCAAGCCACCTGGCTCCTCGTCCTCTTCAGCCTGCTCATTACCGCCCTCCTCGCCGGTGTCAACATCCCAGGCATTCTCGAGATCGTTCATTTTGGGCTGGAATATTTTGCGAGATAACAACAAAACCGCCGTCGTTGCGATCCTCTGTGGTTGCAACGACGGCGGTTATTTGTATATTTTATCTGATTCTCAATAGATGAGATTTGCCCATGGCAGTGCGATGATAAAGAGAAAAATCAATGAAAAAACAACCGTAAGACTGCCATATTTATAGATATCTGTTGGACGTACCCAGTCTTTCATGGCAAACGTAATCGCCATATTTGGGCAAGCAGCTGGCGTTGCATACGCAAGATTAACACCCATTGACAACACGGCAATGACCGGCGCAACTTCCATCCCCATACTGCCGCCAATGGCGACAATGAGTGTTGTAAAAATTGCCCCTATGACCATGTTATTAGCAATATTAGTAAGGAAGGTCGCTATTGTAATCGCCAGAACAATAAATACCAATTCACTTTTCCCAGCCAAAAGTGGCTGCATCACGCCAACAATGGTATTCTTAATCCCTGTGGCATCACTGGTAAACACGCTGGCAAATGGAATAACGAAGCACATCGTTACCCACGCGTCATAATTGGCGTGTTTCGCAAGCTTTTTAAAATCACAAAGGGCTTCGCCATCAAATTTGATCCAAAACATCACGACCAGAAGTAGTAACACAGTCCCACTATTTCCTAATGCATTAATAAACTGCGTCAGGAAAAACGCTTCCGGCAATACGCTTGGCGCAACCATCATAAAAATGAAAACCAGCAGGAAAATAACGGCCACTTTCTGCTTTTTATCGAGGTGCAGTTTTGTTGGATCCGCAAAATCTACACTGACATGAACGAGGTCCTTGAGGTTTGGACGGAATATGAAACGGCAAATCAACATGTAGAACATCATTGACAGGAAAGTGATCGGTAAGGCAAAAAGAATATACTTTGCAAAATCCATCGGTACGCCAGCAGTTTCACTATATGTTGACAAGATAACAACTGGAACCGGCTTATATGGCATGACTGCACCGCCAATGATGCTCGTCATCGCTACACCAAGAATCATGAGTGTTGGCCATGCCTCTTTCTTCTCGAAACCAAAACGTTCAGAAACGATGAAAACGATCTCCCAGAAAACAATCATCGCTGCAAACATATTGATAAACGCTGAAGAAATGTAGGAGCCAATAATAATGAATGTGGAAAACAACCAGGGACGATTTGTTAGGAACTTGAAGCTGATCATTTTATTTGAAATGTAATCAATGAGACCAACTTCAGAAATAACGCCGGTAAAAAAGAATATGAACAGAATATAGACCAATGTATCACTGCCGAATCCCATTACTAAAAATTCCGGCAAAGTGACCACGCCGCTGAACGCCATAGCGACGATCCCCAGCATGCTAACCCAAAGTAGGTCACAAAATGTCCAGCCATAGAGCATTGCAAAAAATATGCCAATCAGATTCATACCTTCGCGTGTGATGCCAACAGCTGGGGGACAAAATGAAAACCTATAATCAGCGCAAACATGATGATAATATGAATAGGAAGCAGATCGCGTTTTGTTGCTTCAGACATAGAACAGCCCTTCTTTCACTACAATGAAATCGCGTAATGTTGAATAATATAATAAATCAAATGCTCTTATCTAAAAATTTCTAAAAAAATGCGGGACACTCACAGGAGAGGTCCCGCGTTTTTCAGTCTATGCACTTAGCGTGAAGTATTTTAATGTTTTTTGAGGTGACTATCTGATCAAATTGACTCAGATCCCAGTATCTTCGAGGATCTGGTAAGCGATGGCGCCTTCACACTGCTTAGGCATTCTTACGCCGAGCATGTAAGCGAGGGTTGGGGCCATATCTGCCTGACGGATGATGCGGTCGCATTCATAGCCTTCTTTGAATCCCTTGCCGGCTGCGATGAAAATAGGCGTGACACAGGTATCAAAGTAGCCATTTACTTCTGGCAGAGCGTCGCCATGGAGACGATTGACGCCTTCTTCCAGCCAGTAGAGGATGTCGCCACATTCTGGGCCGCCGGTGCCAAGGTTGATGGCGTCTTTGTTACGCATGGCCACAGAAATGACGCGCTTACCATTCAAGCGGTAGCTGTACAAATCGTCGATGATCTGACGTTCCAGTTCATACTTGTCGGCTGGATCGACGATACCGGTTGGATATTTGCCCTTGAGGTTAATGTAGATCTGACCACCGCGGGTAGCAACGGCACGGGTCTTTTCCCAATCGATCTCTTTGATCGGATTGCCGTTTTCATCTTTTTTAAGTACTGTGTAGCCAAGTTCGCTAAGAACACCAACATTGCAGCCAAAGGCATCGCCGATGAGTGGCTTTTCTTCTTCTTCCGGAGTCAGCAGACCATGGTCGGAGAAGATGGTGATGGTCCAGCCTTCATCAAGATAGTGCAGGAAGCGGCCAAGGTAGCGGTCGGTTTGCTTATATGCTTCTTCAATCGCAGCTTGATAGCCTTCTTCTTCCATCTTGCCCATGATCGGACGGTTCTTACCATAATACCAGAACATATGGCCCATCCCATCAACATTATGGATGTGGCTGAAAACGACCTGGTAGCCGTTGGTGTCAATGATGTAGTTCAGGGCATCGGCCTGCCACTGGCAGAGCACATCCCAGGTTGGAAGCATGATCTGATTGATAACATCGAGCTGTTTGCCGCCGAAGGTTGGGTTTGGTGGTACATGTCCACAATTTTCTACAACCTGCTGATAAAGGCTTCTTGGGTGGAAAAGGTTATCGTGGGAGATATCAAACGCTTTACTCATCCAGAGATGCACTTCGTTACCGTCTTCAGACAGAGAGGTCAAAAGCATGTTGCGATTTCCCAGTACTTTCTCATCTTTAAATACAAATTCATCGACAACATCAGAGGTGTATTCACCAACTTTCAGAACAACGATAGGTTCTGGATCTTTCTTGCTGTGATAATAAGCAACGCGGTCGTAAACGCCCTCTTCATTTTTCAGCACGAGGCAAGGGCGACGAACGACACCGTTAGAAGTGATGACGTAGAATTTCTTGGCGCCTTCTGGAGCGTCTGCCCAGCCGGTAGCTTCTTTGATTGGAGAGTTGCAAAGATCGACAGGTACGTCCTCGATGCCATCTTCACCGTCAGAATGGGTAAGGATAATGTTGCGCATACTCATCGCATCGCCGCCAAGAACGCTGGAAGTATCAAAAGTATCATCTGCTTCAGGAACATCTTCGATGACACAGCCAGCGCCAGTATTGTTGGTCGCGCCTGGCTTATAATTTACTTTTTCAAAGCGGGTAGATGCATAGGTCATCTTGTCCATTTCGATCTTGGCAACGCCGGAGTTTGGCGCTGCTGGCTGGGTACCATCGACAACATGGAGATTTGGGCTGTCGCTGGTTGGAGGCCAGGAGCTGCCAGGCCAGTGCCATACGAGGGTCTTCATGCCGGCTTCTGCGGTAACGTTCCACAGTGGTTCTGCGTGGCAGAGACGGCTGTCGAGGTTATAACCAGCGGTGTCCAGGTGTACTGGATCCTGACGCCAGAAGCAGGTGATGCCGTGGGTGACAGGCAGTGCGCCGGTAGCCAGCGTCGTCCACAGTGGGGGAGTGATCGTTGGAGGGGTGCAAAGAAGTTTCAGATCGTGCTTCTGCGCACCGCGTTCGATGAATTTCTGAATGTTAGGGAGTTTGCCCTGGTCGACGAATTTTCTTGTCAGGCTTGGGTCCAAGCCGTCAACACCGAGCATCAATACCTTGTCTGTTAAAGCCATTTTAATTACACTCCTTTTGGAAATTTGTTGATGTTTGATCATGGCTTTATTATAGGCCGACGTTTATAGCACGCATAGGTCCTGCTTATTGCATGTTTTTCAAAACGTGTAAGAAATCGTTGCATGCTTCCAGGTTTTCTTTTGCCGTTTCTCCACAACATGCTATAATAAAAGATAGAGCATTCACACGAAAACCGCTATGAGATTGGAGGTCCTGCTATGCGTGCGTAACATTTGAAATATTTTCTGGCTTTGGCGGAGAATCATTCGATCACCAAAACCAGTCTGGAATTTTACACGACGCACCAGAGTGTCAGCAAAATCATCCGCCAACTTGAAGAAGAAATGGAGGCGCAGCTTTTTGTGCGCAGCTCCAAGGGCATGACGCTGACGCCAGAGGGCGAGGTGCTCTTACCGGTGGCGCGCGAAACGGTGAAAGCTTTCCAGCAGGTGCGGCTTGAGCTGGCACACATGACGCGCCAAAAGGATCTGGAAGGCGAGCTGCTTCTCTGGGGCACGCCAATCTCAAACGCTGTCGCGATGCCTTCGCTGCTCAGCGATTTCAGCGCGCTCTATCCCAAGGTGCGCTATCAGATCAAGGAGGCCAACACCCTTGACTGCATGCAATATGTCTCGCTGCACCACAATGGCCTGGCGCTGGTGGTCATCATGCACAACGAAGCGTATCGGGAAGTCTTCACGCCATACGTCGATCAGGTGCGGCTCCAGCCTTTTATGAAGGATGAATACATCTGCGTCGCCGGCGCGCAATCGCCATTGGCGAAGCGCAAAACGATAAGCATCGCTGAATTGATGCAGCAGCCGATCGCTATGCTGCAGACGGAGATCAACGAAACACATCCCTTCACGCAGCTGCTCCAACGTTTGGGCAATGTCGAACCGGCGCTGCAAACGCAAAGTCGTCAGCTCTACGGACAGCTCATTGCGTCCGGGCGCTACGTCGGCATTTCCAGTCGCCATTATTCTGACGGCAGCCAGCTCATCGCCGACAACGACGCGGTGCTCATTCCTTTTGAGGAAGACCTCACCCTCGACATCATGCTCGCCACCAACGCGCAGCCTGCGCTCGATGACGTCAGCCGGGCGTTTGTTGAGCTGGCGCGCGAAAACGCTCCTGAAACAATCTCATAAAATGTGAACGCTCCCCAGCGATGGACTGCTTATTTCCATACGCTGGAGAGCGTTCTTCTTCATCATATCCTTTTTTAGAATCGTGTCGTATTCATTCACTGCATGCCCCAGAGGCCAAGATAGTAGCGCAGCGTTTCCTGCGCTGGTGCGGAGAGTTCCTCAAGGGTTGCGGTGTCAAATGGCGCGGCTATCGCGTGGTCGCCGCTGATGGCTGTCTCGAATGGCAGCGCGAAGCGCTTGATGGTCTCCTTCAGCCAATCCTGAAAATCACGGCGCACTTTGGCAACGGCGGAGCTTTCTTTATATTGCACGGTTTTGCGGAAGATCGGCGTGGCAGCAACGCCCTGCCGACGCATCTCCTGCTGCTTTTGCAGGAGATTAAACGGCGCAGTGTCTACGCGCACGTTGAGGCTCGCTGGATCTTTATAAGACGCAAAACCGTAGAAGGTGCGCTCGTATTGTTCCTTGACGATCCAGTCGTCGGCCATTTTTTCGTAGTTTTCTTCCAGCCAGCCGGCAAAATCGGCATAGGCTTCTGTCGATAGTCGATGGCGCTCGAGCGCTTCATCAAGAAAGACGCTGAAAAGATCGAGCGGCTCCCGCGCGTAGCGGCCTTCCAGATCTTTCCGGTAGCGTTCCAAAATATCGGCGGCGCTGTTTGCTGCCGGAGTGGCAGCAAGCGCATCGAAGCATTGCCAGAAACGGCTGTCGAATGCGTCGCGCATCTGTCGCGCACAGGTCAGTTTGGCTTCGTCTGTCATGCGCTCGCGCTGACCGGCAGGAATGATCTCGCGCCGCACATAGATCTGCGGAAGCGTCGGCAGGATGCCCTGGCGCGCAGCATTTTCGTAAAAATGGTAAGCTTCGTCCGGATCATCGGTGACGCGATAGAGCACGTCTCCGTCCTGCTTGTAGACGCAGCCGATGATGGTGATCTCTTCGGCAAAGCCGCTAAGCTCTGCCATGCGGGCAACATCAATGCCGCACATATCGTCGCGTGTTCCCATTTTCAGCCCACCTCCTTCTGTTTGTTCGCTTTATATTTCTGCAGAAGGTCGTAGAGCGCAGATGGTTTTTCGGCGCGGAGCACGTAGTTGCCATCGGTATCGTAATGCAGCTGGATGTCTTCCTGCAGGAAGTTATCGAGATTTTCCTCGCTGAACAGCTCTGCAGTCGCGCCTTTTTTGTAAACGCGTCCACGGCGCAGCATCAGACATTGATCGAATTCTGGTCGCAGCTCTTCTGGATAATGGGTGACGTAAATGATGGCGGTGCCTGTTTCGCGGGCAAGCTGCTGCACCATGTAAAGGGTCTTCTCGCGGGCAAGAACGTCCAGGCCAGTTCCAGGCTCATCGAGAATGAGAATGTCCGGACGCACGAGCAGTGCGCGCGCAATGAGCACATTCTGGCGCTCGCCCTTAGAGAGCATCTTAAACGGATAGTCGATCTTTTCCTCAAGGCCAAATGTGGCCAGCAGCATCTCTGCTTCAACGCGCGCGCGATCGCTGACTTTGCCGCGCACGCCAAGGCTGCCAAACAGACCTGAGAGCACGATATTGATCACGGCCTCCTCGGCGACAACTTTGTCAAAAAACGAACTCGAAACAAAGCCGATGCGTCGGCGCAGACGGAAAATATTCTCGTCGCTGTATTCTTCGCCGAATACGCGCAAGGTTCCATGGGTATATGGCTGGAATCCGGCGACTGCGCCGAGGAGCGTGGTCTTGCCGCTGCCGTTGAGGCCGAAAACGACCCAGTGCTCGCCAGGATAAACCTTCCAGTTTACATCGTGCAGCAGATAATTGTTGCCGGATTTACACGACAGCCCATGCACATCGATGATAGGCGTGTTCTCCACGGCGCTCACTCCCCTTCTGCCAGGTCGCTGTCGCGGAAAATGCTGGTGCGGCCCAGCGCGTCTGGCTTGATATCGAGGGGCACGCAAAAACCGTTTTCATCGCTGATGCCGAGCTTGTCGTTCTGCCAGTCCATGATCTCGCTGATCTTGGCGATGTTCATGCGGCGGCGCTGCTCATTGTCTTCCAGCCCCTGATACATATTAAAATGAAAGGTGTCGACGTAATATTTCGCCGCCAGATACACCTCGCGTTCAACACCAAATTCAATGCGGCCGCATTTTGGGCAAAACAACTCACTGCGCGCCGCCTCACAATTATGATACATGATACGTTCAACCTTCAGCGGGCTGCCACAGTATTTGCACACACAGCGCGCTGCGCGCGTTTTCAGCGTGTCCAGATCGAGCGCCGCAGAACGTATTTCCTGATTTTCTTCCACAGGTGATCATCCTCTCTCCATATGATATATATTTCCTTTTATTTTATACCATCTATAATAGATTCCATAGCTCCAAATTGTTGCACGGCGCCCCGCCTCTGCAACGATTTGTTGCCGCGCGCGAGCAGAAGTTGTCCTCGGCGGTCATTATTTAATTGCGAAGAAGGCGCTGGTCCGTTATTATAGTAGATAACAGGCGCGCCGCCGAAACTGCGCGCACTTACTTTAATGCAACAGGAGGGATTCTCCTTGAACCATAAACGTTTACTCAGCAGTCTTCTGGCGGCTGCATTTTTGCTCACAGCGGCACCGGCGCTTGCAAGCGAAGCCTCACCGGCGGTGATCGACGAAAGCCGCATCAATCCAGCCTACACGGAATGGATCGAAAATGGTCGCCAGGGGCCGGCGCCGTCGGCACAGGATTTTTCCTATCTCAGCGAAAGCTACGCAGCGCTGGCGGATCAGGCGCAGACGCGCACGAGCCGCGGCAGCTTGCCGTCAAGCTACGATCTGCGCGAATACGGGCTGGTGGATTCTGTGGTGAACCAGGGCGATCTCGGCGTCTGCTGGGCGATCGCTGCAAATTCTTCAGCGGCGGGCAGCATCCGCGATCAATTTCCGCAGCTGACGCTTTCGCCGATGCACACGGCCTGGTTCTGTTACCACGGCAACGAAGAGGAAGAATATGCGCCGCTGTCTGATCCTTATCTCACTGGCGGCAACGATGCCCGCGCCGTCGGCACGCTGGCTGCCTGGAAAGGGCCAGTGACGAACGACAAGGCGCCGCTTTTGACGAACGAACGGCCGCATCTCGACGAAAGTCTGCGCTACACTGCCGATTATCATTTGCAGGACGCCTACTACATGCCGACTGGCAGCTATTCCGGTCCTGGCACAGACAACCACGTCCCGGATTCCATCACCAAACAGCTGATCATGACCGTCGGTCCAGTCAGCACAAATTACTATTCCCACGGGCTCAGCACCTACAATCCATCCACCCACGCTGTGTACAACAACGTCCCCCGAGCTTCGGACCATGCGGTGCTCATCGTTGGCTGGGACGACAACTATCCAAAAGAAAACTTTGTCGCCGGCAATCAGCCAGAGCACGACGGTGCCTGGCTGGTGCGCAACAGCTGGGGCAACAGCTGGGGCGACGACGGCTATTTCTGGCTTTCCTACGAAGACCAGACCATCGCCTGCGGCAATGCCTATCTGCTTGAAGAAGCCAACAATTACGCCCACAACTATCAGTACGACACCGTCGGCTGGTCCTACTCGATCGCCACAGATCCGAACAACCCAACCAGCGGCACAGCGGCGAATATTTTTACCGCCGAAAGCGACGAGCAGCTGGAAGCTGTCTCCTTCTACACAACCGACGCCGGCGCCCGCTATCACATCTCCGTTTACACAGGCGTAGAAGACGGAGAACCAACTTCCGGCACCTGCGCCCTCGCTGAACAGAGCGGCCGCGAAACCTACGCCGGCTACCACACCATCGAGCTTGACGAGCCTGTTGCGCTCAGAGCCGGCGAGCAATTCAGCATCGTCGTCACCTTTGAAAATCCTGGCTACACGCTGCCAGTGCCGATCGAATGGTGCCCAATGCCATCGGACAATTATGTGCCTGTCTACATGGGTGACGGCGGCGAAAGCTACATCTACACGCAGAACGGCTGGCAGGATGTCGCCGGACCGACGGACAACCACTACTACATCACCAACGTCTGCATCAAAGGCTTCACCAATCCGCTGCCAGATTCCGGCGCTGCAGTGCCACAGGTACGCTTCTCCAAAATGGAAGGTCCTGTCGCCGACGGCACCAGCCTCTCGCTTTCTACCACAGGCGAAGCAGACATTTACTGGAGCGACGGCGACAGTTTCCAGCGCTACACCGGCCCGATCAGCCTAGACGCGCTCGACGCCGCAGGTGACAGCGTCACCATTCGCGCTTACGCCGAAGCAGATGGCAAACGCGGCAACACCACCAGCCGCACCTTCACTCGCGCCACGGCTCTGCTCAGCGATCTCGCCGTGCGCTATGGCGATACGACGCAGCATCTCGATGTCAGCGAAAACGCGCAGAGCGTCACGCTGCCGCTGGAAGCAGAAAGCGTGCAGCTCATGGCGCAGAGCGGCGACCGCATCAGCCTCGATGGTGAAACGCTCAGCTCCGGCGATTGGAGCAGCGCCGTATCGCTTGCGCCAGGTGAAACGAAAAACTTCCAGCTGCGCGTCAGCGCAGACGGCAAAAGCGACAGCACCATCACCCTTCAGATCACCCGCGGCACCGGCAGCACACCTGGACCAAGCGACAGCCCGCTCTATCCTGTCCAGATCTCGGAGAAGCCTGAGCACGGCAGCATTCTCATTTCACCGACTGCCGCCGCCAAAGACACCGTCGTCACCCTCACCGTTTCTCCAGACGCCGGCTACACCCTCGACGCGCTCAGCGTCACCGCTGACGCCGGACGCCGCATCGAGATCCGCGCCGAAGGAAACGGCCGCTACACCTTCAACATGCCAGACAGCGCCGTCAGTCTCGACGTGCGCTTCGCCAAAATCGGCGAGGACGCTGTGCCGTTTGACGACGTGTTCTCCAGCGACTGGTTCTTTGAGCCGGTGCGCTACGTCTACGAAAACGGGCTCATGATCGGCGTCTCCGACACGCTCTTCGGACCGCAAACGTCTGTCACCCGCGCCATGATCTGGGCCACCCTCGCCCGCCAGGCAAACGCGCAGGATCTGCCAGACGGTGATGAATGGTACAGCGGCGTGCAATCCTGGGCCATTGAAAACAATATTTCCGATGGTCTGCGGCCAAACGACAGCGTCAGCCGCGAAGAGCTCATCACCATGCTCCATCGCTACAGCAACGCGCCAACAGCTGGCGCTGATCTCGACCGTTACACAGACGCCGCCACCATTTCGCCATGGGCAGAAGACGCCATGCGCTGGGGCGTCGAGCAGGGACTCATCACCGGTCTCACCGACACCACCCTGGCTCCGCGCGAAGGCGCAACGCGCGCACAGCTCGCAGCCATTTTGCAGCGCTTTATCAATCTCTCATAAAACAGCAATGCCCCACGCCGACGGATCGTCAGCTTGGGGCATTTTCTATGCGTGTAGTTTACTTCTGTGGCAGAATGTCTTCAACTTCAGCGTGTGGACGTGGGATAACGTGTACGCTGAGCAGTTCGCCAACGCGCTGCGCAGCAGCAGCACCAGCGTCAGTCGCAGCCTTGACAGCGCCGACATCGCCGCGGACCATAACGGTGACGAGCCCGCCGCCGACAAATTCCTTACCGATGAGGGTAACGTTTGCAGCCTTTACCATGGCATCTGCTGCTTCAATGGCGCCTACCAAACCTTTGGTTTCGATCATACCGAGTGCTTCATTCTTAGTCATGTTGATTTCCTCCTAAATTTTGCTTTTTATTCTTAATTTTAATTAGTGAACAATCTCTACAGTCCCTGCGACACCCATCGCATTGGCTTCTTCGGTGTCGAGATGACATTCCAGTTTTGAACTTGTGGTCACACGAATGGCAACGTTGTCATAAATGCCGCCGCGTAATCCGCCCACGCGGATCTTGACGATCTGCCCATCCTGCACGCCGTAAGCCTGCGCGTCTGCTGGCGCCATGTGGATATGACGCTGAGCGACGATGAGCCCCTGCGCCGTCTGCACAGATCCTTTGGGACCAACGACGGTGATACCTGGCGTTCCAGCGAGATCGCCGGAAAGTTTGGCTGGCGCTTTCACGCCGAGCTTAAAGCAGTCGCCGGCGACGATCTCGATCTGGGTTTCTTTTCTCACCGGACCGAGCACGCGCACTTTTTCGATCGCGCCCTTTGGTCCGCAGATGGTGACTGTTTCTTTGCAGGCGAATTGTCCCGGCTGAGAAAGCTCTTTCATCGGTGTCAGCTGATAGCCTGCGCCGAAAAGCTGATCCAGATCCGCCTGTGAAAGATGGATGTGACGGTTGGAAATCCCCACCGGCACGCCAGTGGCGTTGCTGGCCGCATTTTCTTTGGAAGCCTCCTGCACGGCTTTGAGCAGCGCCTGCATGAGCACTTCATATTCCTTGCTGGCCATCTCACTCACCTCGCAGCACTTTTGCGAGCATTTCGACGATCTCGTTCAGCTGCTTGGCGTCGATCTCGTCGCCAATGTTCGCGCCATTTTTGCAGCCTGTCGTGCAGCCGCCGTTCTGGTACTGCTCAGGGGAAAGATAGGTGCTCCCTGCGCAGGCAGTCGGTGCGCTCGCGCTGATGCGCTGCGTATTCGCAGCGGTGTTGCCGAAAGCGCCAGGAATGCTGCCCAGCTCTGGATGGTTGAAGGTTGGATCGTCCGCAACCATGGTTGCACAGTTTTTGAGACCGAAGGCGACCTTCTTGATATTAATGAGATTCAGCGGGCTGACATTTTCCGACGTCGAGCTGCCGCCCCAGGTGCCGCAGCCAAGGGTGAAGGATGGCACAAGACCTGTGCTGCCGCCAGTGCCGCCCATACTGCCGCCGGTATTCACGAGAATGCGGCTGGCTGGCTTGCGCGTAAATTCGAGGATGATGTTGCGATCCTCTGTGTGCAGGCTCATCGTGTGACCGATGCCGTTCTGCAGGAGCGCGATCGAAAGATCGCAAGCTTCGTGCCAGTCCTTGACGACGTAGAACGCAAGAACGGTGGTGAGTTTTTCGTAGGAAAGCGGATAGCCATCACCGACGCCGCCCTGTGGCCCGATCAGCACGGTGGTGTTTTCCGGCACAGAAATCCCAGCTGCGCTGGCGATGACGAGCGGAGAGCGACCGACAAATTTGGCGTTCATGGCGTGGCCGCCATTTTTGAAGAGGAGCTTGCAGACCTTGTCTGTTTCCTCTGGGCTCATAAAGTACGCGCCCTGCGCTTTCAGCTCGGCGATGACAGCATCCTTGTTGCATTCTTCGCAGATGATGGACTGCTCCGACGCGCAGATCGTGCCGTAGTCAAACGTTTTCGATGCGATGATGTTTGTCACAGCCTGTTTGATATTGGCGGTGCGCTCGATGTACGCTGGAGAATTCCCGGCGCCGACGCCGAGCGCTGGTTTGCCGGCGCTGTACGCAGCTTTTACCATGCCCGGACCACCGGTGGCGATGATCATCTTCACTTCCTTGCAGTGCATGAGCTCATTGGTCGCTGGCATCGAGGTCTTGGTGATGCAGCCGATGGTATTTTCCGGCGCACCAGCTTCGACAGCGGCCTGCGCCATGAGCTCAGCAGCGCGTGCGGTGCATTTCACTGCAGATGGATGCGGAGAAAAGACGATGGCGTTGCGCGCTTTGACGGCAATGATCGATTTGAAAATCGCTGTCGAGGTTGGATTGGTGGATGGCACGATGCCCATGAGCAGACCAACAGGATCTGCCACATCCATGGTGCCGAGGGCAGGATCCTCGTGGATCACGCCGATGGTCTTCATATCTTTGATGGCATCGTACAGCAGGGTGGATGCCATGTGGTTTTTATACGTTTTGTCGGCAACCTTGCCGAATCCAGTTTCTTCGACTGCCATCTGTGCGAGGGTCACAGCATTTTCTTCAGCGACGCGCACCATATTGCGGATGATGCGATCGATCTGATCTTCTGTGTAGGTTGCCAGTTTTTCTGTAGCGATCTGTCCCTTGCGGGCCAGATCTCTGGCTTCCTGTACCGACCGTAAATCGTAATCAATATTTTCCATTTAAAGGGCGACCTCCTTTATCTATTGTGATCATTTTTCTGCTTCGTAATGTTTTGTGAGTTCTGCGAGCAAGGTTTCCTTGTTCGCCTTGGAGATTGCGCGTCCGGCGATCGCCAGATCGTCATATTCACGAGCGAGATTTCTCAGCGCCACGACTTTTTCCGACGCGAGCGCGTTCATCACGGCTGCGACGCCGTGGCTCTCGATCAATCGATCGAGGTTTTCTTTTGTGAGTTCAGCGATGGTGATCGCGTCCTGATCTTCTGACGAGGATTCTGCGACATCCCTGACAACGGCTAGCGGTTCAGCGCTCAGCGCTTTTTCACTCAAGCCTCGCCTGGGACAATCTCCCTGTTCGCGGAGCTCTGCGAGCGGGATGGGATTGACGATGCATTCGCCCACTTCCGGATGCGGACGAGGGATCACGTGCTGGGTGCGCAGGCAATTTTCGCCCAAACGCGCTGCAGCTGCTGCGCCAGCATCCACAGAGGCCTTGACCGCTGCGACATCACCGGTGACGATGATGGTGACGATCCCGCCTTTGACAAAATCTCTTTCCAAGAGTCGCACTTCGGCGGCTTTTAACATAGCGTCCGCTGCTTCGATGGCAGGGACCAATCCATAGGTTTCGATCATACCGATAGCTTCCATGATTAACCTCCTTGGTCAGTACTCAATGTGTAACGTAGAAAACCTTCACCTTGCCCGGCGTGCCGAAAGTCAAACGCGCACCGCGTTTGAAGAGCAGACAGTCGCCGACACCGGCTGTGAAAACACGTCCGTCTTTTTCAACCGTCAGGGTTCCATCGATGACGTAGTAGATCTCCTGACAGTCCACGTTCCAGGAAAACGTGCAGCGATCGATCGTCATAAAGCCAGCGTTCAGCGGCACGCCGTCGCCAGCGCCGATGAGTTCGTTGTAATACACCTGGTCACCGGGATGTCCGGTATCCAGCGGCTGGAATTTTGCCGTATTGCTCCGTACGAGCTTGACCATGCCGGCGCTGTCGCTTTCTGATACATATGGCGCGTCCACGCCGACGGCGTTCATCAGCTGACCGAGCATGCCTTTTTCTGTAAGGATCTGCAGCGCTTTATAGATCAGGTTGCTGTCAAGCGTTCCCGCTGTCTCTGGCGCAGTTTTTTCACAGGCAGTGCTCGCCGCAGAATCTGCTGCGGTTGTCGCTGTCGGCGCGCAGCCTTCGCTGAAAGAAATCCCGGCATTTGCGGCAACGTCGCGCGCTGACGGCGTGATGATGGTGCTCGCGTCCACGTAGATGACGTGTTCGCCTGCTGCCACAGCGTGTTCCACATCCTTGGCACAGATCAGTTTTTTCATTGGATCACATCCTTTCGCCTGCGTTATTTTCTATCATTTATAATAAAGTTGGGATCAAAAGCTCCGATGGCGACGGAATGACTTCGGCATCAACGAGGAGTCCTTTTTCCTTCGCGATCTCCAGCCCGGCATCGGTGCCAGCCTGAACAGCTGCCACATCGCCGGTGTAGGTGAAGTAGCTTTTTCCGCCGAGGCCATTGCCGAGACGCAGTTCGATCGGTTCGAGCTCAGCAGCTTTGAGGATCGCATCTGCGCAGACGATCATCGTCGCCAGCGAGAAGGATTCCATGATGCCCACGGCCTGCACGCGCTCCGGCATTGTTGCGCCGGTGATCGCCGGGAAAACGCCAGGATCGACGTTCGGGATGATGATCGAGTCGATGAAGAACTCTCCTGCCATGCGCTCGCCGATGCGCACAGAATCTTCCACCGCCGCCACATCGCCGTGAACGATGGCGATGTATTTTCCCGGACAGGTGGAGGTGGCTGCTGCGAACTCCACCTCAGAGATCTTGGCCATCTGGTCGGCCGCGTAGATGCCTTTGGCGATACTGTTAAATTCAACCATACCTATTGCCCGCATTGTTCTATCTCCTTACTTCTATATAATAGGGTGTCACTTCGCTCACGCTGCCGCTGATGCTCGCATGGATCGCAGCGCCGAGCTTATCCTGCGCGATCTCGCCGATCTTCTGTCCTGCTTCCACATGCGCACCAACGCTGACCGTTGGCACAGCCGGCGCGCCGACATGCTGACGGGTGGAGATGCGGATCACATTCGGCGTCACGGTTTCCTCGCTCATTGGCGCTGGCTGGTCAAAATCATGCAGCCCGAGACGCGCGATCAGGCGCTTGGATGGCACCTGGCGATAGGGGCGCATGCTGCGTGGCTCGAAAACATCTTTCTCGCGCTGGTAGCGAATACCCTCCTGTTGCTGCAGCCCTTTGAAAAAGAGGTTGGCCATTTTTGGATGGAGCCCGGCTGGACAGCTGAACAATTCGCAGAGATTACACTGGCAGCAGAGCTGCGCGAGCTCTGTTCCTGCGAGATCACCGGTGAAATAATTCTGCGCCCGCATCATTTTGTGTGGCTGCATGTTGTGGCCCAGCAGATAACGTGGGCAGAGATCGGTGCACATGCGGCACTGCTCGCAGGTGGCCTTGTTCACGCGTCTGGCCTGTTCCAGCGTCGTCGATTTTTTGGCGATGAGTGGATGGCGCTTTGGTAAAATAATAAAGCCCTTGTTTTTCTTTGAGATGTAGCCGCCAAGATCTTTCATCACTGGCCCCATCATCGGGCCGCCGTCGATCACAGCGTAGTCTGTGAAATCGTCGATGCCGGAAAGCTTCAGCACGTCGATGATCGGCGTTCCGACAGGAACCTTCACAGTGAGGCGGCGCGGCACATCGCCAGCGATGGTGATGTATTTTTCTGTCACTGGCTGGCCCTGGCTCGCCTTGTAGATATTGAGCGCTGTCTCCGAATTGACGACGACGCAGCCGACAGCGATCGGAATGCCAGCCTCTGGCACGACGCGTCCGGTCAGCTCATGAACGAGCACCTGCTCGTCGCCAGCGGGATACACATCCGCCAGCTCTTTCACCTCGACAAAATCTGCCAGCCCGAGGGCCTGGATGCGCTCGCGCAGAAGCGCGATGACTTTGTCGTGCTTTTTCTTGATGCCGATGATCGCGTGCTGCGCGTTCACAGCACGCCCGGCCATCTCAAATCCCTTGATGATCTCGTCAGGATAGAGCGCCATGAGCTGCTGGTCCACGCGCAGCAGCGGTTCGCACTCGGCGCCGTTCACTAAAATATATTCTGCTTCGGATGCGAGCTTGGCATGGGTCGGAAAACCAGCGCCCCCGGCGCCAATGACCCCCGCATTCCGTATTTGTTCTATCAGGTTCATTCTCACACCCCGCTTTATTCAAAACTGCAATCTTCATCTATGATGCCGACGACGACGGCATCCACAGGAACGTCGTCATTGCCGAGCATGCGTCTGGCAGAGGAGCCGGTGGTGATGATCACGCGATCGCCGATGCCGGCGCTGATGATGTCGACGACGATGATCCGCTTGCCGGAATCACTGCCACCGCCAATGATCTCCGCCTGCATCAGCTTGAGTCCATTCAGCGACTCTGCTTTGCGCGTCGACCAGATGTGGCCAGTCAATTTTGCTGTAAGCATGTGTACCGTGTCCCTCCCTGTACTTCCTGCTGGATCTGCGCCAGCGCCGATTCGACCGACGCCGTGTCGCCAAATATCGCCAGCAGGATCATATTCTGCGGGCAGCTGCCGCGAATATCTTCGACGGTGACGCCCACCGCTTTTTCTGCAATGTCTGCCGCCACGACCATGTCGATCATTTTTCCCTGCACAAGCCCGATGGCGTCTGTGCAGGGCGGCAGGGTATTTCTGTCCGAGCCCTTGCGCCGGAGCAGAATATCGACGGTGCCTGCCGACGGCGACTTGATGATGCGAATATCCATGACCCTCACTCCTCGATCGCTTCCGGCTTGCAGCTAAGCGCAATGCCGAGCGGCGTCACGAACATTGGATTTTTCGGCTTGTGCGTTGGCACGCCGGTGCGTTTTTCGATGACGCCCTCAATGCCTGTGAAGCAGCAGGTGCCGCCGACCAGCGCGATCGCGTCCACATCGTGTCCTTCTATGTGACGGCTGATGATCGTCGCCACCTTGTCGATGACGGGACGCACAACCGGCATGAGCTCCTTGTGATGCGCGTCGTCGCGTTTATAGAGCTCGGCGTCTGCGAAAGATTTTCCATACGCGCCGGCAATGACCAGCGAAAAATGAGTGCCGCCGGTTGGCTCGTCGGCGATGTAGGAAACGTCGCCGTCTTTGAAGATCGAGATCCCGGTGGTGCCGCCGCCAATGTCCGCAACGGCGCCGTTTTTCATCTGGAGCACCAGATTGGCTGCTGTGGATTCGTCGAGCAGATTTGTGCATTCAAACCCGGCGCCTTCGATGACGTTTTTCACAGCGCCGCCGTCGAGGGTGTCGGTTCCCGGCGGGATCGCACCAGCAGCGTAGACGAGTTCGACGCCGAGCTTGGCTTCGATCTCTTCCTTCAGCTCGCGCACGATCTGCACCGCGCCGATGTAGTCAACGACCATACCATCGCGCACAACGTCTGCGTAGCGCATGGCGCCGGCGATCGGCTGCTTGTTTTCGTCGAGCACCGCGATGACCACGCAGGCAGTGCCGAGATCGACGCCGGTGTAATAGATCGAAGATTTGTGCGTGAGCGGCGTCGCGATCACTTTTTCAAAAGCTGCGACCATTTCGTCGCAGGCTGTAAAATTCATGCGTTCCTCTGACATGCTCTGCCTCCCATCGTTTGACATATCAGCTGTGACAGTCGGTTAATGATCTGGTTCAATTTCGTCGTCAGTTTTTCCTGCAGCTTTTCGTCGTGGATCTTCTCAGCGAGCTCCAGCTGCAGCAGGCGCAGGTCGCTGCGCAACTCAGCCAGTGTGAGCAAGGCTTCCGCCTGTTCCAGCTGCATGCAGAATTCGTTGACTGCAACACAATCGGAAAGCGGCTGGGAAAAATTTTCCTCGTCCATACCGGCACAGCCTGTGCAGAATAAATCCGCCACCTCGTAATTGTCGGATGTGCAGAGCGCAAGCAGCGAAAGCTGTCGGCTCAGCGCAGTCAGCTGCTGCGCCATCTGCACATCACTGGCGAGCAGTTTCTTCTCGGCCCGCAGAAATCGCAGGCGCTCCGCTTCCAGTTTCAGCTTGAGCCAGCGTTTTTCATGCTCGGATGCTGCCCCGACAGGATCTGCTGATCGTGCAGCACGCGCCTGCGATTTTTCGCTGCGCCCGCCGTACATATTGATCCCTCTGTCGATGAGAAATTGTCTGGCGCCAGGCGTCAGCCGTTCCCCTTCCTTCGGATCGTAGGATGAAAAGGGCTGTGCTTTATACAGCGCCCTGAGATCATTTTCTGTGATGAACTTCATGCTTCCGCCCTCCCTCCAGTTCTTGCAAATATTTTTTGAGATCCTCCAGACCTTCTCCCGTCACCATGCTCACCGCAAAATACGGAGCCGCGACGCCGATCTCAGCCAGCTGGCGCTCGACAAGCGCTCGGTTTTGCGGCGCCAGATCGCATTTGCTGATGACGCCCACCACCGGGCAGCGAAAGATCTGTGCAAATCCCGGCGAGTACAGCGGCTGCGGATTTTCCTGATCGACGAGCACGAGGATACACCAGGCATCCTGCGCGAGGGCAATGAGATGCTGATACATCCACGTGTTCTCGAGATACGCGCTCGGCACCTCCAACGTACGCTGGCGATAGCTCGTGTCGAGGGTGCGCTTCAGCGGTCGTTCCTCGCCGTTGAGAAAATTGGCGAGGGCAGATTTTCCGCTTCTGGCAGGGCCTGCGATCATGATGCGTTTTCTCTTCATGTTTTCGTCACAGCCACGGTGTCAAATCCGAGCAGCGACTGCAGCGTTTCCGTGACAGCCTCGAGGGCTGTCTGCACACTCTGCACATCGCCGCTGATGATGACCGAGCCTGTGAAACGATCGAGAAATCCGATCTCCACCTCCGCAGCTTTCGTCGCAATATCCGCAGCGATGATCGCGGTCTCGCACGGCGTCAACGTCAAGATGCCGAGCGCGCCCTGCTCGTCGATGCCGAGACGCTCGTAGATATCCGCCATCGGCGAAGCGATCACGTGGGCGATGGTGACCTGTTTGCCAGGCACCGATTCCTGGATGATCCTTTCCATGGGTTTGTCGTTCATAGCCAGGCTCCTTTCTAGTGCCTGATCACCGTCACTGGGAAATCCGATCCGCTGATCCAGCCTTCAATGCGATCGAGATCGTCGTCGGAAAGACTCGGATCGCCGTCGATGGCATAATCCATGCCGAGCTGCGTGTATTTATTGACGCCGAGCTTGTGATACGGCAGCAGATCGATCCCCTTGAAATTTTTCAGATCCTTATACGGCGTGAGAAAATCGATGACGGCGCGAATCTCCGGCTCGCTGTCGTTGATCCCTTTCAGGAGCGGCATCCGCACCTTCACATTGTGGCGGCGCTGGAGCAGCGTCTCGAGATTGTCGAGGATCATCTCGTTGCGCACGCCGGTGAGTTCTGCGTGGCGCTCCGGATCCATGTGCTTGATGTCGAAAAGAAAGAGATCGACGACTTCTGCAAATCTGAGCAGCACATCTTTTTTCGCGTAGCCGCAGGTTTCAATGGCGGTGTGCAAGCCTTCGCGTTTGCACGCTTCCAGAAGATTGATCGCCGCTTCCGGCTGAGACGTGACCTCGCCGCCGGAAAGCGTCACACCGCCGCCGGACTGCTCGTAGAACACGCGGTCCTCTTCCAGGTAAGCGAGAAGATCGCTCACCGGAACCTGTTCGCCGGCAACCTTCAACGCCGACTGCATACAGGCGCGCACACAGCTGCCGCAGCCGATGCAGTCGATGGCACGGTTGATCAGATGCTCGCCGTTTGCTGTGATGCTGTGGATGTGCTGCGGGCAAACTGCCACACAGGCGCCACAGCTGACGCAGGCTGTCGGCTTGAGCATGATCTGAAACTTGCGTTCCAGTCCTTCGGGATTGGCGCACCATTTGCAACGCAGGGGACAGCCTTTGAAAAAGACCATGGACCGCACACCAGGACCATCATATAGATTGTATTTCTGCTTATTAAATATGAAGGCTTTGCGCCCAATGTTTTGGTTTTCCATTTTCTCTCTCCTGTCCCGCGAACGCCTTAGAGCTCAGTCAGAACGGTTCGGCTGATGATCTCATCCTGCACATCCTTGCAAAGCTCGGTGAAGAACGCGCTGTAGCCAGCGACGCGGACGACGAGGTCCTTGTAGCGGTCAGGATGTTTCTGTGCGTCGAGCAGGGTTTTGTTGTCCATGTAGTTGAACTGCATCTCGCCGTTGCCGAGGGCGCAGGCTGTGCGCAGCAGGGTGATGATGCCCTGTTCCCCTTCCGGCGTATCGAGCAGGCCAGCCATGAGCTTGAAATTGTGCACGAGGCCGATGTTCATGTTGTCGTTACTCATTTTCGACACAGATTTGATGATGGCGGTTGGGCCCTTGAAATCTGCGCCCTGGGTTGGGCTGATGCCGTCGGACAGCGGCGTCCAGGCAGCGCGGCCGCCAGCGGAAGCGCCGGTCATCTGACCGAATGGCGTGTTGTTGGAGATGGAGAGGGTGCCGTGGCTGAGCACGGAATACAGAGTTTTGTATTTTCTGTGCTCCATCTCAGTGAAATTGATGAGATCGGCAGCGATGTAGTCTGCATAGTCGTCGTCGTTGCCATATTTTGGCGCATTCAGACAATCCTGACGGATCTGCTCGTAGCCCTGGAAGTCAGCGACGAGGGCGTCGTTGAGCTGGCGCAGCGTGTATTTCTTGTCGTCGAACACGAGCTTTTTGATCGCTGCCATCGCGTCGGCGTACGTCGCCAGCCCGGACCAGACAACGCCAGGGCCGAAATTATA
This sequence comes from uncultured Peptococcaceae bacterium, assembly GCA_900552455.1. Lineage (GTDB taxonomy): Bacteria > Bacillota > Peptococcia > Peptococcales > Peptococcaceae > UMGS1590. Next base: position 38,259 of record URZX01000004.1, read on the forward strand.
CATGGCGCCGCCGGCAGAAACGTCGCGGCCGCTTTCCATGCAGCCTTCGTACATGATGCTCATGAGCGGTTTTGGCGCCAGCTCGCGGTGTACGCGCTGGCTGATGACGGTGGCGACGGCTGTCCATTTGGTGATATATTTGATCTGCTCTTTAACGGCGGCGTCGAACTGCTCGTAGGTTTTGTACTGGTCGAGATCGCCGAGATCCGGTGTGACCTGCTTGCCATACCAGAGCGGCACGCCGTGGTTGAGCACGAGCTCGATGCAGATTGGCCATTGCGTGTAGGACGTCGACGTCCACTGATAGAGACGGCCAGACTTCTGCGGTTCAACGCATCCCATGAGGCAATAATCGCGCGCATCTTCGATGGACACGCCCTTGGCGAGCATCATCTTGATGTGGGTGTCGTCGAAATGGCAGGCTGGGAAGCCCATGCCGCTGCGAATGACGTCGACGATTTTCTTCATATATTTCTGCGGCGATTTCTGGTGAATGCGGCAGGCCAGCGATGGCTGGTAGATCTTGACATGGCGCACAGCGTCCATCAGCAGATAGGTCAGCTCGTTCGTCGCGTCGCGCCCATCGCGGGTGACGCCGCCGACGCACATATTGACGAATGGCTGGTAGCCGGCGAAGAATTTCGAGCCGCCCTCGCTGGTGATCCACATCATCTCGCTCATCTTGATGAGCATGCAGCCAGCGAGCTCAAACGCCTGGAAGTTGTTGAGCTTGCCAGTCTCGATATCGTGCTTGTAGAACGGATACATGTACTGGTCGACACGACCGATGGACATGCCAGTCTGATTTTCTTCGACTGGCAGCAGGCTTTCGACGGTCCACACAGCCTGGATGGCTTCCCAGAACGTTTCTGGTTTGTGCGCAGGCACGCGGGCGTTGACGCGGCTGATCTCGAGCAGCTCAGCCTTGCGCTTTGGATCGCTCTCCTTCGCAGCAAGCTCTGCGGCGTAATCAGAGAGACGCTTGGCGTAGATCATCACACCCTCGGTGGTGTCGATGACGGATTTATAGAAATAAATTTTTTCCAGATCGTCTGGATTTTCGTAGTCGAGCTGCGCCAGATGGTCGCGCGCTTCCTGCTGAATGTCGAGCATCCCTTTCTTCATCAGGATGACGTCGTAGCCAGGATTGGAATCGCCGCCGCCATTGATGGCGTGGTAGGAACAGTCGGAAACCATCGATTCACCGGAGAGCGCCCAGACGCCTGCTTCACGGTACTGGGTCTCGCAGTATTCGTCGACAGATTTTCCTTCCCAGAATGGGAACAGCTCTTCGCGCATGATGCGCTTGTCTTCCTCGGAAATGTAGAACGGATCCTGCGGACGCTCGCCGATGGTATCGATCTCGTCGACCATCCAGCGCCAGGCGATGTCTGGCGCAAAAGCACCGACACGCGGACCACCGGTTGGGTTGCCGACGATGAGCTCGTTATCCTGGATGACGAGCGGTGCCGTTTCGCAGCAATAACGGAAACATTTTGCGCGCAGCTCGATCTTTGGCAGGCCAGGATTTTCCTTGGTGATCTTCGTGACTGCACGCGCACGATAGGTGGAGATGGCTGGCACCTGCTTGAGGAAGTTCTCTTTCAACTTAACGAGACGCTCCGTCGGCCCCAGCGGCACCCCATCCTCGTCCACCTCGCTGGTGGCAGCGGCAATGGAAGAATAATATGGCAGCTTTTCGCCGTCGTCTGTGTCAGCAGTTACAGGCGCGCCGGCTGGCACCTGAGCAATATCGTCAGAAACAGAGGCGAAAACCTTCATTAAAGATGCGCGCTCTGCGTCGGACATATTTTTGGTCGCTTCCGCGATCTTTCCAGCAAATTCTTGAATATCCACGTTATACCCTCACTTTCTTATACACTGTTTATGATAGCGCGCCGTCTCAGCGACTGCGCTGTAAAGCTTGTTCCAACATGATCTGCAGCTGTTCGAGCTGCGCCTGGCTGAGCGCTGGCGGTTTGTCCTGCTTTTTCTCCACACAGGACGCTGCGCCGAAGCCCAAATCTTCCACGCGGCGCACGCCAACACCGACCTTGCGCACATAGACCAGATTCAGCGGCGAAACATTGTCCGTCGTGATGCCCTGGCCAATGGTTCCGCTGCCCAGCGTCATCGCCGGAAACAGATTCGTCGTCATGCCCATGCCGCCGTAAGCCGCTGGCGTGTTGACGAGAATGCGCGCCACCGGTTTTTTCAGGGCGAATTGCTCGATGACGTTTTCATCCCGGGAATGGATGACCAGCGTATGCCCCTTGCGCTCGGTCAGGAGCAGCTCGATGCATTTTTCGCAGGCGCCCAGCCAGTCGTCCTCTACATAATAGCTGAGCACCGGGCAGAGCTTTTCCTTCGAATAAGGATTGGTCATTGCGACGCTCTTCTGCTGGGCGATCAGCACCTTCGTTTCCAGCGGCACATCGATTTTTGCCCAACGCGCAAGCTCCAACGCTGTCTTGCCGATCGGTTCCGGATTTGCGCTGCCATCTTTGAAGAAAAAGATCTCGCCCAGGCGCTGTGCTTCTTCGTCGCTCATAAAATACGCGCCGTGTCGCGCAAACAGCGCGCGCACCTCCGCCTCCACTGGCGCATCGACGACAACCTGCTGCTCGGCAGCGCTGGCGACGCCATTGTCGAAGGTCTTGCTCGCGATGATGTCGCAAACCGCCTGCTCCAGATCAGCCGTTTTTTCGATGAACGCCGGACCGCCGCCAATACCGCCGACGATCACCGGCTTTCCGGAGCGCTGCGCTTCACTGACCATCCCTGGCACGCCGGTGATCATCACGAGCGCCGTCGCCGGATGGTTCATAAGCTCGCGCGTGCCCGCTTTCGTCACCGTGTGCAGATAGGCGAGCGCGCCCTCTGGCAGACCAGCCGACGCTGCAGCCTGGATGAGGATGTCGAGCACGCGGGCGCTCGTCCGCTCCGCGCGCGGATGCGGCGAAAACAGGATGGCGTTGCCGCTCTTGATCGCGATCAGCGCATTGTAGATCGTCGTCGACACCGGGCTCGTCGCCGGCGTCAGACTCACGAGCACGCCCAGCGGCACGCCGATGTCGTAAAGCTTGCGCTCCTCGTCGCGGTGGGTGATGCCGACGCATTTCATACTGGCCAGCTGCCGCGGCAGCGTCTCTGTGACAAAGCGATTTTTCACCAGCTTATCCTGCCAGTTGCCGTAGTCTGTTTCATCTGCGCTCATCAGCGCCAGCTCTTTCACATGCGGGCGAACAGCATCTGCCAGCTGCGCCACAATGGCGTCGAGCCGGCTTTGCGAAAACGCCGCCATCTGCGCCTGTGCATCGCGCGCATTTTCCGCAAGGATGCGCGCCTCCTGCACAGAAAGCAGATCATTGTCCATGATCTCAAATCTCATGCTCTCACCTCTTTCCTGTCTTTGAATGCGCGTTCAGCATTTTTATTCCGCTGCTGCAGGCAGCAATTTTTCCAGCGAATACTGGGCTGTGATCTTTTTAATCCCAGGATGTGGACGCGCGATGACCACCGAGCTGTAAACTTCCTTGCCCATTTCTGCGACAGCTTTCACACCGGCTGCGACCGCCGTCTTGCAAGCGCCGACATCGCCTTCGACGATCGCCGAGATATAACCAGACGCTGTGTTCTCGAATCCCACCAGCTCCACATCCGCAGCCTTGCACATGGCGTCTGCTGCGTGGATGCAGTAAACAATGCCGAAGGTTTCGAGCAAGCCCAGCGCCTGCGATGTGAACGCTTCCTCGCGCTCGCTGCATTGCGCGTCGACGTCGTAGATCGACACCACATCGCCGATCGGACGGATCGGGCGCGGGATCGTGTCGTGGGCCGTCACCTTGCCGATCTTCTCGGCTGCTTCGACGCCAGCCTTGACCGACGACTTCACCGCTGCCACATCGCCCTTGACGAACATCGTCACCAGCGTGGAGCCGACGTTTTCGTAGCTGATGAGATCCACTTCTGCTGCTTTGAGCATCTTGTCGCAGGCTTCGATCGCAGGGACCATGCCCACCGTTTCGAGCATGCCCAAAGCCTGCTCCGCGTAATATCTTGCCACTGTTCATTCTCCTTCCCGGGATACACTTTCCTACCTAAGATTGTAGGCGTTGACCTTAGAGGAATGTCAAACCCTTCCGCGAAAAAATATGACCGGCTTATCCGTCTTTCATCGCACATTTTTCGCGGCGGATCCTTCCCTTTTTTCATAAAATCCACCGCCGCCCACCGCTTCGTCCGAAAATTTTGCGAATCATTTCACTAGAATGAAAAGAAGGACTTTCGCGCACAAAAAAAGAACATTCCCCACGAGGGGAATGTTCCAAAACCATCAGCGTCCGTTCCAGGTATTGTCCGGCAGGATCGCTGTCCAATCTTCGATTTTGTTCTTGCCGATTGTCAGCCAACGGTATTCGTGGCCGTTCGTCGCTTCCTGCATGTCTGCGTAGTACCAGCCATCGGCAGGATTGTCCGGCCAGACGCGCATTTCGCCAGCCGGCAGCAGATGCTTCGCATCCGGACGGCGATCCAGCGTGCGATTGACGACGGCGCAGGATTCTGCGCGCGTGATCGTCGCATTCGGACGCACAGTGCCGTCCGGATATCCGCCGAGCAGGCCGCGATCGGCCGCTGCGGCGACAACATCCGCAAACCACTCGTCGCCGGTGATATCTGCGAAAAGCCCTTCATTGTACGTCACGCCGCGCTCTGCAAAGAATCGCGTAGCGATCGCCGCAAATTCTGCACGCGTGATCGGTGCGTTTGGACGGAAGCTGCCATCTTCGTAGCCAGCGATCACGCCCATCTGCGCCAGCGACGAAACAGTAACGTTGAACCAGTCGCCGCTCGTCACATCGCTGAAATCGTTGACATCGCTCGTCACGCGATCGCGCACATCTTCCTTAAGCAGACGATAGAAGATCGTCGCCACTTCTGCGCGGGTGATTCCCGCTTCCGGGCGCACCGGCCACAGATCGACATCATCGGTAGCCAGGCCCGTGCGATGATCGACCGGATAACCAACCACATAGGAGAAATGATCCTCCGTGTTCAGATCGTGCGGTTTTCCGTCATCCTTCGGATCCACCGGTGGCGGCGTCGGCTTTTTCTGCCAGGTAGCTGTGAGCGTGACATCATGCCCCGGCATGGTAAAGGTTGTCGTGCTGTGCGCTGCGTCCGCGAGCGCCAGCTCCGGATCGTCGCTTTGCCAGCCGGTAAATCTGTAGCCCGGACGCTGGCCTGCGTCGATCGTCACAACCATTCCTTCTGCATAAGAACCCGCGCCCGTCGCGTCGGCGTAGCTGTCGTTGACCGCGACTGTGTATTCAGACGGCTGCACCTTTTCCATCTGCGCAATGTAGGTCACATTGTCGTTGATCGTTTCTGCGAGAAGATTTTCATCCGTCAGCATCGTTCCGTCGCCGTCCTTGCGCAGCCACTGACCAATGAAGTGCCAGCCTTCTTCTGCGGAGATCTGCGGCGCAGATTGGTTCAGCGCTGCGCCAAGCTGTGAGCCAGCCGGAACCGCGATCATCTCAGGCATGACTGTGCCATGCCCATCAGCGACGGCGAAATTAACAAAGTATTGTCCCTGATCAGGAATGCCGTCACCATTTTTGTCGTAGGCCCAGACAGCGTACACATCCGTCGCTGCCCCGGCGCTGATCGTCGCATTGGCAGCGAGCGCAGGCAACTGTTCGTTCTGCGCATAGATCTTGTCAGCCGCCGCAGAATCGCTTGTCCATCCAACCATCATAACAGCGTTTCCATCCTGGTTTTCATGCGTTGGCCAGCCCGCCGCGCCATTCGGCACGCGCCCCTGACCATCCTTTGTCCAGAGCGGATAGCTGCCCGGCGCCAAGCCAGTCACCGAAGCCTCGTTCGTCTGATCGCCGAACACGCCACTGCCTGCATGATAGACCAGCGTACCGCGGCCGTTGGCGTCGTAATAATAATGGTTCAGATGGTGCTCCCCTTCGCTGACCGGAACACTGTCGCCAGCCGCCACAGGATTGCCGTCGTGGGTACTGTTTTCGTAGGTGTACTGGCTACCGTTCTTTTCTTTCACAGCATTTTCTTCCGGCAGCGCCAAAAGCTGCGTCTTGCCATCGTAAGCGATCGCATAATCAACCACCGGCTCTCCTTCCGGCTCGCCGTTCAGATAATCCGTCGTGATCAGCTTGTTGACCGCAAGCGTTTCCTCCGGTTTTGGGAAGAGCAGCTGCACCGGATCCTCGCCGGAATCTGCCACCAGATAATTGACCTTCGCGTCGCCATTCAGCGGCAGCGCACCGCCATTTTCATGTAACGTTTTCAGCTGATCGTCCTTCAGCTTCACAGAATATTTGATCGTCACCGTCTGCCCCGGCGCGATCTCCTGACCAGGCTCCGGCGTCCAGGACACATACTCATCCTTCAGCACCGCTGGTGGATACGTTTCTCCATTTGCGCCAGACACTTCCACCGTCGGCTGACTCGTGCATGTCACCCATTCGCTCATCGGATCGGTGATCAGCGCACGGATCTTGATCGAAATGTCCTCGAAATTTTTCTTCAAGCCTGCGTAATCGTCTGAGGTGTAAACATTTTCAGCGCCAAGCAGATAGCGCAAATCAGCATCGCCTTTGGCACCATTAGCAAATGAAATACCATAAAGTTCAGCGCGTTCTTTAATATAAACGATATTCTCTCGCATAGTTACAATCTCTGGGATTGAACTGGATCGTACATCATAATAATTCTCTCCATCTGTTAGTAATATTACTTCAGGACGTCCTCCAGCGGGCAGGCTTTCTAATAATTCTCTGGATTTTGCAAAAGCATCTTCCAAGTATGTACCAGAAGTTGGCGATGGAAGAGCATTGATATCTCTTTTTATCTTAGCCAATTCCTCCGACATTCCTAAACTATAGAATCCCCCATTATTTAAGAATTCTGCGTGATGCTGCTTATCAAAAGTCATCAGTGCCACACGGGCGTTAAGATCACTAAGAGTCTCTAGCAAACCACCAGGCTCCATCAAGACATTCACTAACGTGTTCCATCTGGTCGATCCATTCAGGCTGCTCGTCATCGATCCTGTGTGATCCAGAGCCAAGATCACTTCCGACGGCACCGGCTTTACAGCTTGGTCCTTCGGCGTCGCCGTGAGCGTCACATCCCAGGTATCCTCACCGGTGCGTACAGCGGTTTTGCTCAGCGTCATATTTTCGTCCGACGTATCCGCCGGCGTCAGCGTTGCGGGCGCTGTGTTTTCACCAGCATCCGTCTCACCTGCGTACAGCGCATGTGGAAACAGGCCGACGATCATCACGACGGCCAAAACGAGCGCAAGGCTCTTCTTCAAAATGATATTCATTTGTCCCCTCCTAAATTCCTTTCCTTAGAATACTTCACAACCAGCCGCAACTTCTCGCGTCCGAGAGCGCTGCAGCGTTTTCACTGACAATTTCCAGAAATCCCTCCTCTCCAAAGTCACCCGATATTACCTGCATCTTACCATAGTTCAGCACGCTTCTCAAGAATTCTCTACAATTTTTATAGGATTTTGCAACAAAAAATGACACCGCTCGTCATTGAACGGTGTCCACGATGCTGTTTCCTAAAAACTCCCAAGATAGCTATATAAAAGCTTTCATATTTTCTTCTCTGGAAAATCATCCCTCCTTTCTCTATAATCTAACTAGGGAATTCACATTTTTAGAGGAGGTTTTTCTAATGCGAACAGAGCAACTTCAACACTTTTTAGAAATTGCAAAATGTCAATCATTAACACAAGCTGCTGAAAATCTTTTTATTGGAAAATCCACGCTTAGTAATTCAATCAGTTCGCTAGAGAACGAACTTCAGAACGATCTGTTCTGGCGCACAACCAAAGGAACTTTTCTAACTCCTTTCGGCGAAAACATGGTTCCGCTGGCAGAAAAAGTTATTCGTGCTAATCAGGAAATATTCAGATTGGCACAAGCAAAATCAACGACGGATCAAAAAAGCTTGTATGTCTACTCCTATCCTGTCGGTTCAGTTTCCGCAATGGTAAGACTTTTAGAATATATGAATGCCAGCTATCCTGAGACTAATTTAACCATTCCCGAAACTCAGACAGAGAATATCATTAATGATCTTATCTCGACTGGTCATAGCATCGGGGTCGTTGCATCTGGAAGTATAACCTATCCTTATATTAAGCGCAAAGCCGAAAATCACGACTTTGCCTTCGAGCCAGTTTTTGAAGATTCATTATATGTATTTGTTCATAAAAGCAATCCTTTATGCCATTATTCCACAATACACTTAGACCAGCTTATAAACAAGAGAGTTATAATATATCGTTTATTTGTACTTCCGGACAAAAACACGTTTTATCATGATTTTCGTAAGCTCAATCATCTCTATACGGTCGACAATTACGAACTCCTAAAAAAGTTAATCACCAGTGCCCAGATAGTCGGAATTGCACCAGGTCTTACATTCCAAGAAAATAAACGTAAAGATATCGTAAAAATACCAATAGAAGATTCTACAATCAAACTAACGATTTCATTAGTATTTAGAAAGGATTCCGAAAAAATGTCCCACGTTGAATTTGCTGCAATAAAATTTCTACGTGATTATTACAAACATCTCGAACATTAGCATTCAGGCGGCTGCTCTCAATAATTGTATCTACGCATGCCCTAAAAAAGGCTGCAACACAGACAAAGAATATTGTTTGTGCTGCAGCCAAAATTATTTTTAGCGATTTCTCCAATCGCCTTCCATGTGAACCCGTGTCCATTGTTCAAAGCGTTTTCCATTTTCTTCTTTCCATTGATACTCATGTCCATTAGATGCTTCTTGAACATCCGAGTAATACCACATTGTTTTTGGATTATCCGGCCATGTTTTCATTTGCTCAACGGACAAAAGATGCTCTGGATGTGGCACTCGTCCAAGTGTACGATTAATTACTGCACAAGTCTCAGCGCGTGTGATGTTTTTTTGCGGCTGTACTGTGCCATCTGGATAGCCACCAAGCAATTTATGGTCGACAGCTGCCGCGATGGCATCTGCATACCAATCGTTTGCATTCACATCAGAAAATGTTCCATCCTGATACACACTACTTTGTCTTTCAAAGAAACGTGTAGCGAGCGCGGCAAATTCTGCGCGTGTGATTGGGGCATCCGGCTTGAAACTACCATCCGAATAGCCACGTACAATACCCAATTTTGCCAACGTAGATACGGTGACATTATACCACGCCTTTTGGCCTACATCGTTAAACGCATTCACATAAACTGTATTTGCATTGCGCACATCCTCTTTGAGCAAACGGTAGAAAATTGACGCAACCTCAGCTCTGGTAATATTTGCCTCTGGTTTTACAGGCCAAAGGTCTTCATTGTCGGTTTGAATTCCGTTACGATAATCTTCCGGATAACCATGAATATACAAGAAATGATCTTCCGTGTTCAAAACAGTTGGTTTATCTTTATCCGGATGTGGATGTGGTTTTGGGGTAGGATCCGGATTTGGAGGATTAACTGGCTCATCTCGCGTCCAAGAACCAACAAGCTCCACATTCGTATCTGGCATATTCAATACCCCATCGTTGATCAAAGTTTCTCGCCCCTCAGGCATTTTAACCTTCCATCCATTAAATATGTAGCCATCTGCCATTGGTGCAGGAAGTGTTATTTTTTCATTTTTCCATGCTGTCTGACTATCAGGTACTTGGATATTGTCCGGAGCTGTTTCATCATAACTATAAGTTACGGTAAACGGATCCCGTTTGAAATAGATACGAAGCGGATGCTGTCTATCCGCTTCTCTGGCGGTAGCTGACAACCACTGATCTGGATGATCTGCATTATAGGAATAATCTTTACCAACAACATCTCCCCAACCAGTTTTTTCACCCTCAAACTTCTCAGGACCAATACTTACAGTTGCGTCAGCAGTAGCCCATCCGCCTTGACCATATGACCACCGGAAATACTGACCATCTTTCCCTTGAAGATAAGCTTCAAAGTACCAGAGAATGTCATCTCTCCATTGTGCATATACAGTCATATCGCCAGTAACAACAGTATCTTTGTCAAAATCTTCGCCGCCAGATTTCTGAGTTGTCCACTTTACAAAGGTAATGTCGGAGATAGCCGGATCGTTTGGCATTTGGTCGCCAAGAGTGGTACCCGTCGGTACTTTTACCTCTTGATAAGTAGTATCGTCGCCACGATTCATTTTGAAAGTAACCGTTGATGACTGTTTTTTCCAAGAACCAACAAGCTCCACGTTCGTGTCTGGCATGGTCAACGTCCCCTCGTTGATCAAGTTGTTTCTCCCCTCTGGAGCTTTTACTGTCCATCCTTGAAAAATATAGTCTTCAGCAGTTGGTATGGGTAGTGATATTTTTTCATTTTCCCATGCTGTCTGGCTGTCAGGCACTTGAACATTGTCCGGAACCATTTCATCATAACTATAAGTTACGGTAAACGGATCCCGTTTGAAATAAATTCGAAGCGGATGCTGTCTATCCGCTTCTCTTGCGGTAGCTGACAACCACTGATTCGGATGTTCTGCGTTATAGGTATAATCTTTACCTATGACATCTCCCCAACCAGTTTTTTCACCCTCAAATTTCTCAGGGCCGATACTTACTGTAGCGTCAGCAACAGCCCATCCACCTTGACCATATGACCACCGGCGATACTGACCATCTTTCCCTTGAAGATAGACCTCGTAGTACCAGAGGATATCATTTCTCCAGCGCGCATAAACAGTTGTATCACTATTTACAACCGTTGTTTTATCAAAGTTCTTCGTTCTATCCCAACCAGATTTTTCTGTACTCCATGATACAAAAGTAATGTCTTTAATATATGGATTGGCAGGCATCTGATCTCCAAGTGAACTTCCGGCTGGCACCTGTACTTCCTGATAAGTCGTATCATCACCACGATTCATTTTAAAAGTAACAGTTACCATTGAAGGCGATGTAGTTGTTTCTTCTGTACTTTCAGCATAAGCAGGTACAACAGATGATATGATGAATACGAAAACCAGCACCATCGTTAATACTTGTCGCAACATCCTATTCATATGTAAACTCCTTTCATAGCATACAAATAAACAGCTCTCCCTATAATATTTATTGTCAGGACTTGCTATAGATTATTCCCCCTACACAAATCCCCTGAATTCACAGCGTTCCCTGAACGCACAAGTAGTGTCATACACTCCCCCCTCTTTCATTACTTCCCTCGTAAGCTGTCACAGCATCTATACAAATACTGTACATCCACCTTATCATGTCTTATATTTCATCGCAAGGCTTTTTTCTACAAAACAGGTGTAGATATGAAATAAACGACCCACACGTTCTGTTTTAAAATAAAAGGGATTGTCGCATATATTGACAATCCCTTAATCTTAAAGTAATCCAATAAGTGTCCAATATGGAATGACAAGAACAACAAGAAATATAAACGCCAAAACCATTTTTGTACTAAAGAACTTAACAAAATCCTTCATCGTTAGCATTCCAAATGAAAAGTATATTAAATAAATTGCATATTCGTACGGAAATAGCACCTGGTCTAAGCCATTATTGAATGCATAGAGTATTGCATAAGGCTGCATATTTAAGGATAGTGCAATATCTGTAATAGGAACCCCAAATGACGCCATCGCAGCTAATGGCGTCAACGCGAAATTTACCAAAACAGCTAACAACCAGGTTGTGACAATAACACCATGGGATCCCATTTGCTCCATGGCTGGGAATACAAGCGAAACAATCGTATCGCTTATACCCGTTGAAGCTGCAACAAATCCGATTGACATGCATGTAACAAGGAAGACAACAAATTTGAAATTGATGCTGTCAATATCTTCTTTCTTTACAACACCAAATACAGGAAAAGCAAGGACCGCCGGCAATAAAACGAATATATATGCCATATCCTGCTTGTGAAGGTTTGCAGTCACGATGTATAAAAAGATAATAACAACTGCAACAGCAGAAATCTTTTCTTCTCGGCTCATACGGCCGAGAGCCGCACGCTTTTCTTTGAAAAGCTCTTTACTGTCAAGCTGCTGATCTGGCTTAAACATTCTTGCAATAACCTCGATCATAATGAACCCAAACGGAATAAATATTGCATTGTGCATCAAATATTGTCCAAAATTCATAGTAATTGTAGGGTCTGCAGATGATGCAACAGAAGCCAGCAATCCAAAATTAGTTGGTACATAAATAAAGAACCCCGGCATCAAATATCCCATTGCGCCAGCCAATGTAATCCCGGCGGCGGTTTTTGATCTCTTTAACCCCAGTGTTGAACAGATGCCATACGCAAATGTCGCCATTGCCACACAGGATCCTCCAGGTAAAAAGAGATTAAAAACCAAACCGAAGAAGTACATCCCCCAAAGAATACCTCGATAGGTACAGCTCGTTTTTAGTAAGCAGAAATAAGCAAGGCGTTGAAGCAATCCATTTCTAAGCAATGCGTTAACTAATAATAATATGCCAAGCACCTGCCAAGGAATCGATTGATGCCAGCCTGCAAAAGCCAACTCCCATGGCGCAACGCCAGTTATTATAAACAAGAACGGCATAATAATGCACGGGATATAATTATCCACTAATTCAAATGCAAACATCAAAATTGTCCAAGTTGTAATCACTGTAAACATCTTTTGCTGGTGCGTAAACAGGTCTGTAGTAGGAATCAATAATAAAAGCAAAGGTATAATAAAGATAATCACCCAGCACATCAAATGTTTTTTATTGATTGAGAAATTTTTTGTTGTAACACTCATGTTACCCCTCTTTCCTTTTCGTCATCACATCAAAACGTTGGTTGTTCTTCGTCAAAATCTCCATCACGGGAATCTTCTGTAACGCAAGCATTCGTTTTCCCCTCGTATGCTCACGTTCCAAATACGGCTACGTCATTTTAGTAACCACTGCCGTTTTCTGCCATTCCGTTTCAGACGAGTACTCCATAAGATACACGTATTGTGTTTCCATAACGCGCCCCTCCTCATAAATAATTTTCATGACTACAATCAAATTATATTCCTCTTTTGAGGAAAGGACTATATACCATTTTATGCTCATCCATGTTCAAAAAAGCTGTACACACTTTTAGGCATACGAAAGCCTCCGATAGTTTGAAAACTATCGGAGGTTTGAAAACATATAAAACATTGACCAATCTGCACCGATTCGGATACAATTCTCTTCATTTCTTATCAATATCAATGAGGATCTCCATGACAAAATCCTCGCTGCGTTTGGTGGTCCAGTAGTCGGTGACGTAGCGCTCGATGGCGCCTTCTCCTGGGCGGTAGCCATGTGCATCGGCCCATTCGGCGATGCGCTGGTAGGTGTCGCCGATGCTCTCGTGAGGACCGATGTGATATGCGGCGAGCATCATCTTGCCGCCAAAGGTGCGCGTTTTACTCTCGTCGATGGGACCAATGCCTTTCTGAAAGATCACGGCTTTTGTCGGCTTGCCGGCGAGCTTTTCGCGGAAATGTGGGAAATAGAGATGCACGGCGCCGGTGATCTCGTGGCCAAGGGTTTCGAGATAATTGGTCCAGTCGATGTTGATGATGGCGTCCATGTAATTGTCGTTGAAATCCTGGCTCCGATAGCAGGCGGTGATCGGCTCGATGTATTTCACCGAAACCTCGGTGACATGATTTTCAAGCACGCCTTCTGCTTCGCGAATGAGATTGTACCAATCGTTCACGGAGGTGTAGGCGATGTTGATCTCCTCGCGCATGCGGCGCAGCTCGTCGATTTTGTCGCGCAATTTTTTCGCGTGAAAGTCAAAGCGGTTGCTCTCCATGAGGATCTTCATCTCTTCGAGCTTGAAGCCCATCTGCTTGTAATATTTGATGACGGGCACGAAGAGCAGTGTTTCGCGGCTGTAGTAACGATAGTTGTTCTCGCTGGAAATATAGTCTGGCGCGATGAGGCCGATCTTGTCGTAAAAGCGCAGCGCTTTTTTGGAAACGTTGCAGATTTTTGAGACTTCCCCTATAGAGTAAAGTTTGTCCTCGGCGTCGCTGTCCAGGATCTGTTCCAGGGTGGCGCCGGTGGTATCCCTGCTCATAAGCGTGCTCCTTTCTGTCGGGCTTCGGCAGCTTCCAGCGAATCGTAGCCGTAAAGCTGCACCATCACGCGATGCACGCTGACGGAAATATTTTCCTCAGGATGCGCGCGCAGCCAGGCGTCATAGCGCTCAAGCGTGCGCTCAGAATAGGTTTTCAGCTCGCCCAACGCGTAAACATGAACAGACACATCGTCGGCCTGCGCGCCTTCGGTAGGGCGCCCCTGCGCATGCAGCGCCGGATAGCGCGCGGCGAACTGCTGCTCATCGCGGATCAGGCGATTGGCAATGCGTGCGCAAAGCGCCTGCTTGTACGCCGACACTGCCGGCAGATGGTCGCGCAGCGTGCGATCGAAGGTGGCTGGATCGGTATATTCCATCATGTAGGCATATTTTTCGGCGAGCAGATTGCGTCCCTCACGCGCTGCCGCCGCGAGATCGTCGTGATAGCTTTCCAGAACATCCTGCGGCAGCGGCGCAAACTGGCTGTAGCGCATGATCGCAAAAGTGCGCGCGTCATTCTGACAGGCAGCGCGCCCGCCTTCGTTCTGCACCTTATCGAACATCTGCCACTCGGCCCCGATGATCGCCGCGATCAGCGGATCTTTTTCTGTCCCTCTCATTTCTTACCTCCCGGCCGTTGCATCGGCCAAAATATGCAGCGCACGCAGGCGCGAATCTGTGATGCTGCGCATGAGCTCCTCGGCCTGCACCTGCAAGAACGGTTCGCTCACGCGCGTGAAGCCTTTGCGGTTGAGTGCGCGCACAATGTCGACACAGATCTGCTCGATGAGACCTTCCTTCTCGCTGGCGTTTTCCAGCGTATCGGCGAGCAGCGTGAGCATTTTCAGCTTGTCCACCGTTTCCCGCAACAGGCGATGGTGTTCGGTGCCGCGGAAGATCCATTTATAAAACGGCGCATAGTGTTCGTTGAGCAGATAGATCGCAGCCAAGGCGTTGCGCACAAAGATCCCACAGGCGAGATAGGCCGCGTGCTGATCGCCGCGACGCATCGAGCGGCCATAATTGTACTGACCCGCCTGCGCCATATTGGCGCAGCGCGCTGCCAGCTTTTTCTTGACAACGTCCTGCGGGTAGAACGCCAGCAGCGCATTGCGCCACTCGCTGAAAATCCCCGGCGCATCCCAGAAAATCTGGCCGTTTGTACAGATCGCAAGAAATTCCTCAGGAATGCGGAACCATTCCATATTGTCCCGCGGCGGATGATCGATGCCAGTGAAGCGCTGGTAAAATTGCTCGATCGACCAGACGCCGACGCGCTTTCCAGCCTGCGCCGTTTCCAGTCGCCGATAGCCGAGATATTCCTGCGGCAGCGCGGCGTAGGCACGCTCAAGCTCCGCACCGATCTCTGCGTACACCGTCTGCGGCAGCCAGATGCAAAATCCCGGACCAAAATCGTGATCCTGCGAAAACGCATCGTCGTAGCCAAAACATTCCGAGCCCTCGCCGACAAGCCCGACAGCCATGCTGCTCTTGTAGGCAGCAAACTGCCGCTCGATCATCGGCGCGCCATATGCGTCAAAATACGCGCGTGCGAGCGCGAGTCCTTTCATCGTTTTCCTCCTGTGTTAACCGATGTAGCGTTTGATGGTGATGCGGCTCTCTGGCGTTGTCGCATAAAACACGCGTAGCGCACCGTCTTCATCGAGATCGTAGCCAACTTCTTCCAGCAGCGCATTTTTCTCCGCGGTCATCAGCGCTTCAACGACCTCCGGTTTGCGCAGCGCTTTGAAATGCCCGTATTCTGGCGCAAGCGCTGCGATGACATCGTCGGCACAGGCGCGCTCGACTGTGGTAAAATATTTAAGGATGGCATAGTTAAGTGGCAGCATGCGGCTCATCTCCTTTTCTTCTTGAGATAATCGAGCGGATTGACAGCGATGATAAATATGCCCACGATCATGACGACCGCCGCCACCCAGCCGATCGGCGCAATATTCCAGCCCGGCTCACCGCAGACCACGCCGAGCACGAGCCAACAGAAAAACGGTCCCCAGAATGAGAACGCGCCGTTGCAGGCCATACCCAGCGCAGCGCCGCACATACTGTTGCCCTTGTACCAGAGGCTGTACGCGTAAACTGCAAAAAATCCGCTGATGACAAAGAAAATGATCGAGCGCCCATCGCTCACAGCCTGACCGACCAGCTGCCAGGCATAGCCTGCGTGTTCGCCGCCAACCAAGCTCATCAGCGGCAGCAGGATAATGAGATTGGAAAGGCCTGATGTGCACTGACGGATCGTGATACCGATCTGATAATCAATCATCGACGTGCCATAACCAGCAATACAACCTTCCAACCCCCAGCCCAGCGCTGCGCCAAAAGCAAGGATGAGACCAAGCGCCATCCCTGGCGACGCATCGCCGCCGAGACTCGTGCTGGCGATCATGAAGCTCGCCAAAAAGCAGATGCCAATACCAAGCAACATGCGCGGCGTCAGCGGCTGCTTAAAAAGCACACGCGCAAGGATCGCGCCAATCGCCGGACACAGCGCCGAGATTGGTACGGCAAGCGAGCCTGCCTGCTGCAGCCCGATGACGTAGCAGGTGCTGGCGATCGGACCGCCAACAAGGGCCGCACAGATCATAACGATGCCAGGTTTTGTCCTGAGCGTGCGGAAAAAATCTCCCAGCTTTCCTTTCATTGCAGCGATGATGAGGCACCAAATGGCGCTGCACGTGTCGTTTAGCGCACTGCCCATCGCACTCAGAATATACGTGACGACAAAAAGCGAAAGCACCGTCTCCGCGCTCATCCACGGAATCCAAACACCACGCGCCATGCCCAGCGTCATAAACGCAGTGTATAGCCCGTAGCAAATACCAGACAAAATAGCGACAGTCAGCCCTTTTTTGAAAAAACGGTTGTCCAGCTGCGCTTTCAACTGCGCAGCCCGACGATGAGAGTCTGTGGTTGTGCTCATTGGCGATCCAACCCCTTTCCAATTTCTTTATGAAAAGTGCCGCACATCTGCGAGCAGCTCTCGTGATACTGAAAACGCGCAGAAACGTTGCGAAATGCGTGCTGTTTTCAGCCTCCCACTCCACAGATGTACTTACCTGAACCAAATAATAGCCAATGACCTTAGAGGAATGTCAACGCGATTCTCGGAAAAGACTGACTTTTCCAACTTTCCCTCGTCGCTTTGCTAAATGCATCATAAAATTTTCATACGCATAATAATTTTCGATCTTTCCCAGCAGCGCCCATCGTTTATCGCTGAGATTATTTCATATTATAACTTTCATCTTTTTCTGGCGCTCCGCCAAACCTTCCCCTATGCTGGAATGTTTGGCGCAGTCATTCTTTATTTCAATGAGCGCCACCTATAATAAGAAGAGAGCAGACCGACAACCGCCGGCCTGCTCTTCGTCTACAGAGTGTGGAATTAGAGTTCTTCGCTGAAGATCTGGTAAACAGGTGCTCCTTCGCACTGAGCTGGGAAGCGTGTCCCGAGCAGCGCAGCGATGGTTGGGGTGACGTCAACCTGACGGATCGTACGTGGGGTGGTGAACCCTTCCTTCAGACCAGGACCTGCACCGATAAACAGTGGGGATACGGAGGTGTTGAAGTAGCCTTCGGAGGTGGAGAGGCTGTCGCCGTGCAGACGGTTGAAGCCTTCTTCGATGGAGAAGAAGATATCGCCGCATTCTGGGCCATTGACACCGATCAGCACGCCGTCCTTATTGCGCAGGCAGATGCCGATGACGCGGCGGCCGGTGGCTGGGTCACGGTAGTTGTAGAGATCGTTGATGATCTGTTCTTCCAGTGCGTATTTATCTTCTGGATCTACGATGCCGTATTTGTCGCGGCCCTTGAGGTTGATGTAGATGTAGTTGGAACGGATCTGAACGGCGCGGGTCTTTTCCCAATCCACTTCGGTGGTGTCGTTGCCATTTTCGTCCTTGATCATAACAGTGTAACCGAGTTCGCTCATGATAGGTACGTTGAGGCCGCCATATTCACCGATCAGTGGTGGCACTTCTTCGCCAACGATGAGGCCGTGGTCACTAACAATGAGAACGGTCCAATCTTCGTCGAGATAATGCAGGAACTTGCCAAGATAGTCATCGGTCTGACGATACATGTCGACGATGCAATCCTGATATTCTTTTTCATCGGTGTGTGCCCATGGTTCCAGGGTCTTACCGAGATGCCAGATCTGGTGGCCAGCGCAGTCAACGTTGTGGAGATGGCTGAAGATCACGTCATAACCAGCGTTGTCAGCGAGGTAGTTCAGGCAATCTGCCTGCCAGTCGCAGTAAAGATCCCAGCTTGGGATGAAGACGTCGCGTACGAGGTCTGCTTCTTCACCGCCGATGAGAGATACTGGAGGCACTGGACCAACGTTTTTCACGATGTCCTGATAGAGGTCTTTGCTGTGCCAGAGCATGTCGTTGGTGGTATCCAAAGCGTTAGAGATCCACATGCGGAGCATGGAACCGTCACCGTTCAGTTCAAGAATCTTGTAGAGACGGTTTGCTGGCTTGGTTTCTTCTTTCTTGGTAACGTCGTCGATGGCGCTGACGATGGTGCCATCACCAGGAACAACAACGATTGGTTCAGCGGCTTTCTTGTTCTTATAGATGGCAACGCTGTCATAAGCGCCTTCAGCATTCTTCAGAAGCAGTGCTGGACGGCGGGTGAAACCGCTGGAAGTGAGGATAGTGAATTCAAGCGCACCTTCTGGAACATCGATGCCCCAGCCTTCTGCTGGCTTCAGTGGGGAGTTGATGATGTCGTAAGCAACCTTAGCGCCGATCATCATTTCAGTGTCTTCAAATGTCATGAGAGGGGTGCGGATTTCGCCACCCTTGCGGGCTTCGTCGCCCCACCACAGTTCCATCATTTCATCGTCGTTGTCGCCAACAACCATGTCGTCGATGTCGGTCATGATGCAGCCTACGCCGGCTGGTTTTTCAACACGTGGTGCATACTGTACTTCGGCGATATCTGGGGTAGCAACGATGATCTTTTCCCAGTCGAGCTGAGCAACGCCCATGTTAACAGAACCTGGCTGCGTACCATCGACAACAGAGAGGAGTTCGCTGTCGGTGCTTGGTGGCCAGGAAGAACCAGGCCAGTGCCATACGAGGGTCTTCATGCCCGCTTCGGTGGTAACGTTCCACATCTGTTCTGCTTCGCAGTTGCGGCTGTCCATGTTGTAAACGACTGCATCGAGGCTTTCTGGGCTCTGGCGCCAGTAGCAGGTGATGCCGTGGGTGCCAGGATAAGCGCCGGTAGCCAGCGTGGTCCAGCATGGAGGGGTGATGGTTGGGATAGCACCGAGCAGGTGCAGGTCTTCACGGCAGGAGCCGCGATCGACGAATTTCTTGACGTTAGGCATTTTGCCTTCGTCCATGAGATGTTTGGTGATGCGGGCGTCCATCCCGTCAACACCGAGGACCATGATCTTCTTGGTCATAGCTTGTCTAGCCATTTGAAAATTCCTCCTTCAAAATTGATTGGCTAAAATGACGACTACATTTATAAACTGGAAAGGATTTTTTTGGATTTTGGATTTCTGGATCGAGGAGTTTGGATGCAATTAGAGTACGCCGACGAAATGCCACCATGGTATCATGACGACTGCGAGCACGACCGTCGCAGCGACCATCTTGAAGCCGAGGATCTTCATGAAGTCGGTGAGCTTGATCAGCCCAAAGCCATAGAAGATCATATAGGTGAGGTATTCGTAAGGCAGGAGCACCTGGTCGCAGCCCATGAAGAGGCTGTACATGGCGCCCACAGGATTGAGACCGAGACCGGCAGCGATTTGCGCGATCGGTTCGGAGAAGCCGGCGAGGATCGCCAGCGGCGTGAGCAGGAAGTTGAGGATGACGGCAACCGCATAGATGGCAACCATAACGAGCGTGGAGTTCATACCAGAGAGCGCTGGCACGAGCAGATCAGCCACGAGTTCGCCAATGCCGAGGTAGCTGGAAACCGTCCCGATGGACAGGCAGGCGATGCAGAAGAAGACCATGCTCCAGTCGACGCCTTTGACGTCTTCTTCCGTAGCGATCTTAATGCCAGGGAAGAACATCAGCCAAGGAAGAACGATGAAGCCCCAGTCCAGAGCGATGCCGTGGAGATTACCGGTGAGCATGAAGATGATGAGCAGAACAGTGAGGATGGCGCCGATCTTTTCGTCGCGGCTCATCTTACCGAGCTTCGCATATTCTTCTTTGAAATAGCTGACATCCGGGAGTTTGTGTTTTGGTTTGAAGATCTTTGGCAAAAGCCAGATGAATACCAGACAGAAGATCAGGTATGGCAGATTCTGCCAGAAAAATTCAACCCAGGTTGCGCCGTAAGGTTCTGCGCCTTCCGGCAAAGTCAGGTTGGCAGCGTTCCAGAGCAGGTTCATGAAGTATGGAGAATAGATGAACATGCAGGATGCGCCAGCGGAGAGACCACCAACCAGCATGATGATCGCCGAGTCGATGGAAACGCCGAGTTCGAAGCCCATGCAGAGCCCGAAGGTGAAGGCCGCCATCATAACCCAGGCGTTACCGCCGGTAACGGTGTTGAGAATGCAGCCAACGACAAATACGCTGTACAATAAACCATAATAACTGCCGCGCACTTTGATAAAGCACCAGTACGCCATACGTTTCAACAGACCGACACGGTTTAAAACCATGGCGATCATATAACCGCCGATAACAACGAGCGGCATGGTCTGCAACCAGGCGGAATAAGCAACTTCCATTGGCACAAGACCAGTGACCATATAGCCGATCGGGAAGAGCATCGACACAGCCATCAGGTTGACCTGTTCAAAAGCAACCATGAGGATGCCGGCGATCGTGACGATCAGGAACATCTTTACCTGATAGGTGTAGACATCCGTTTCCGGGATCAGAAACAGGATCAGCGGGATGATGATGTTGATCCCCCACTTGATCAATGCCCCCTTGTTAATACTACTTGTATTCGCTGACAAGTTTTTCACCTCTATCTCTTTTTATCGCAAAAAAGATTTAATTGTCCGACAAATTCGGTTGTTCGATTACGACAGGCCTTATCGTTGTTTTTATTATAGAGATAATGTGAATTTATGAACATAAGCAAAACACGATACCTGATATTTGAAAATCGTTGGGGTCTGTGCTATTCTAAAACACAATATCCGATATATCAATTTCTTTGTGGCGATCCCTGACTATTCTGTCATAATTAAATATAGATACCTATTGCCCGCCATTTATTAATGAAAGGAAGCGTCTCCATGAAACTCGATCAACTCCACTGCTTCCAGGAAGCCTGCAAGTATCACTCCATTTCCGTCGCTGCCGAGAAGAACTACATCTCCCAGCCATCCTTCAGCTCGGCCATCACCAAGCTCGAAAAGGAGCTTGGTGTCACCCTGCTCAACCGCACAAGCCGTGGTGTCAGCCCAACGCCGATCGGCGTTGTCATCCTCGAAAAGGTGCAGGGCATCTTCGAGCTCGTCGAGGACATCCAAAGCGTCGCCACAGCGCATTCCAGCTACGGAACGGTGCAGCTGGCCACGATCCCCGATCTCTGCGACAAGATCCTGCCGATCTCGGCGCAGCTCGCCAAAGCGAAAAATCTAAATCTGCAGCTCACTGTCCACACTGCCGAAAGCGACGAGATCTATCATTCTGTTCTCAGTGGTGTCGATTCGCTGGGCGTGGTCTTTTTCTCTACCCGCGTGCAAAGTCCGGAATTACGTTTCACGCCTCTTTTCGAGGACGAGTATGTGCTCTGCGTCGGTCCCCAGTCTCCGTATTGGGAAGCAGAAAGCATCACCATCGCTGAAGCCATGCAGCAGCCGTACATCACCTATCGCGACGAGTTCATCAAAAACAACGGCGGCGTCAGCGATGTGTTCAAGGGCATGACGCCGAACATCGTGCTCCGCACCGACGACATCGAATCCATCAAGAAGCTGATCAGCCACGACAACTACGTCGCCTTTTTCCACCGCTACATGAACAGCGACGACATCTACCGCACCTCCGGCGCCATCCGCGCCATTCCCATTTCCGACTACGACACCAGCATGCAGATCGGCTACATCGAAAGCACCAAATACAAGCTTTCCAACGCCGACCGCGCCTTTCTCGAGATCCTCAAAGCAGCCGTCCGCCACAGCCTGCAGGACGAATCCTTCGCGGCGAGCGATCAATGACCGCCGCTTCCAGACAAAAATGAACAGCAGCCCCGCGCAAGTTTCTTGCGTAGGACTGCTGTTTTTCTATGCGCTTTATTCGCCACTCATCTGCAGCGCATCGCGCGCGCCTTCGCGCACATAGTAGTTTGCAAAGATCGCTGTATCGTCATCGTCGACCGGCCCATCACAGAGCCCGAGAACGATGTCCTTCTCCACAGGCACGTTGTAATTGCGCGCCTGACTGTCCGAAACGAGATCGCCAGCGAGATACGCGTTCACAAACGCTTCGCTGCTCATGGTGCCGAGATCGCCTTCGCCGTTGCCCTTATCCGGATCATAGACGGTTGCCTCGTAGCCCTCGAGCATCTCGTTCAGCTGCGTCTGTTCGTCATCGAGGAAGCCTTCCTCGCGCCATTTTGCGAGCAGCGCCGTCGTCGCTTTGTCCCCTTCGTAGATCGTGAAGACATTGCCATAGGTGATGTCCGCTTCGTTGTAATCATTTTCAGCGAGCACGCCATAGCCCAGCTTGGCAACAACGCGGCTTTCAAAAACGCTCCGATCGCGCTTGGCGATATCGCTCTGGACCGCTTGCAAAAGTTCTTCCGCACGACGAGCGCCATCTTCCTTATTCTTGACCAGCTTGCCTTCGCCGCTTTCGGAGTAGCTGTTCTCCGATTCTATCAGCCAGGTTTCATAGCCGCCGACCAGATCGCCAAATGGCGGACACACATACAGCTCGACAACATCGTTGATCGTCGCTTCTGCAATGGCCGACCAAGCGCCAGCGCTCACATTCGCATCGCCGAGGAGCGGCGCCATGATCGCCTGTGCATCCTCCACCGCGAGGGTGAAGTGGCGCGTGGTCTTACCAAACATTGTGCCGTAGGCGAGGTTGAGGTCGACAACATCCGGCATATCCGGATCGCCCCAGTCGATATCAGCGAGATTCTTTTCTTCCGCCTGGGCAGCAGCGGTCATGATCTTTTCGACCGTCTGCGGATCTGTCGCAAACTTGCTCTTCACATCAAAGCGGCTGTCGTTGTCGTCGCTGTACGCGATCACCGCACCCTTGACACTCGCCGTATCCGGCAGATGGTGGTCGAGATCGAAAAGCCCCGTGTGAAAGCCCAGGCTCACGACCAGCGCCACCGCCAGCCCCACAACGCTCGAGATGTAATGGCGACGCACGCCGTCCACATCCATGCTGTAGAGCATTTCTGCGATCAGATGCACAACAACCATCGCGATCACCGCACCGATGACAAAACCGATCATCGTTTCGGCAACGAGCGACCAGAAAAAGAGGCCACAAACCACGCCGCCGAGGAAAACATACAGCGCCTTGATCACGTTGCCAACCATCGGATAGAGCAGCGTGTCGCCAGCTTTTTCCACAGCGCGGCGATTATAGAGCACATACGCGCCGACAAAGAGCGCCACCGCCAGCACAACATAGAGGATCGTTACAACCGGATCCCAGACCAGCTGCTGCGGCGCAAAATTCGCCGCGTTTTCCGCCGTCACCAGCCCAGGATTGAGCGTGTTGATGTGGTCGGTTGCAGAGGTGATCATCGCCATAAATCCTGTGAGGATGTTAAAGCGCGTGAGATGCTCCAGGAGGCCAACATTGCCCACAGTGCTCGTAAACGTCGAGCAGATTCCCATGAACACCGCAGCCACAAACGGCACGCTGAGATGCAGCACCGCCGTCATCAGCACCTGACCGATCGTGTTCGCCGTGAGCTGACCAGCGAAAAGCGACACCGCCAGCGCCAGCAGAAATACCAGCATGATGTAGCAGAAATGTATCCCCGCAGCACCCACGAGATTTGCCGCCAGCGCACCGCTCACATGCGACGCCGTCATCAGCACCACACCAACGTCCACCATCGTCACCACAATGAGCAAGAGCACCTGCACCAGCACCAGCGCCAGAATGCGCGCGCTCAAAAGCCCCTGTCGCGTCACCGGCAGACTGTGGTAAAAGTTCGACTGCTGCGGCACATTCTGGTAGCGCGTCGCGTAAAAACCGCCCACCGTGCCCAGCGCCAACGCCAGGAAATAGAACACATGGAAGTAGCCCACATAAAGGTTCGACAGCAGCGGCAGGCTGCTGTATTTCGGATAGCTCGTCATCTGCAGCAGAAACCACACCGGCCCCGCCGCCAGATAGAGCACACCCAAAAGCAGGATCGCGCTGCGCATCTTGTGCAGCTGATCGCGCACATTCTTGCCCAGATTATTGTAAGATTTCTGCGATGTCATAGCCCAGCACCTCCATTTCCGTGATAAAGATCTCTTCCAGCGTCAGCGGCAGCATCTCCGCGTAAAGCGGATCCATCGCCGCGATCTGCCCCTCGATCTCTTCCTTCTTGCCACGCACGATCATCGAGATCATGCGACCGCGCTGCTCAAACGTCACAGGATCCAGCGCCGCAAAATCCTCCTCGCGATGCACCATCTTGAACGCCGTCTGCAGCTTGTAGATATCGCTTTCCAGATCATCCAGACTGCGCTGGAACACCAGCTTGCCCTGATGCAAGAGCCCGATCTGGTCGCAGATATCCTCCAGCTCTCGCAGATTGTGGCTCGCGATCACAACCGTCGTGCCCACATCCATCACAAGCTCTGAGAAAATATTTTTCACAGCCCGGCGTTTTACAGGATCCAGCCCGTCGAATGTTTCATCGCACAAGAGCACCGTCGGCTTCGCCGCCAGCCCCAGGATAATGTGCGCCTGTCGCTGCATCCCCTTCGAAAACGTCTTGAACGGCGCCTTCGCATCCAGCCCAAAACGCTCCGCCATATCCAGCGCCAGCTTTTTATCGTAGTTCGGATAGATCCGCGTGTACCACTGCGCCATCTGCGCGATCGAGCTGTGGCGATCCGTGTATTGATCGTCCGAAATGTAGAACATCCGCTCCTTCGTGCCAGGCTGTTCAAACACCGGCGCGCCATCGATCGCCACGCCGCCCTTGTTTGGTCGGTAAATTCCTGCGATCAAACGCAGCAGCGTCGATTTTCCGCTGCCGTTCGATCCGACCAGCCCGCACACACATCCCGACGGGATCTCCGCCGTGATATCGCGCACCCCAAAGCGCTTGTCAAATTTTTTACTCACATGGTCCAGAGTGATCATACGTCATCTCCTCCTTTTTCTTGAAATCGCGCGCGCACACGCGCCAAAACATCGTCCAAAGGCACCGCCAGCGCCCGCAGGCCGTCCACAGCCGCGTCCAGCTGCGCAAAAGCCTGCGGCAGCCGCTGACACTGCAGATCGCCAGCGTCCACCGCCACAAAACTGCCGCGCCCCGGCCGCGAATAGATGATCCCCCGCTCCTCCAAAAGACCGTACGCTTTCTGGATCGTGTTCGGATTCACCGCCAGATCCCTGGCCACAGACCGCACACTCGGCAGCTGCTCATCCTTCAGAAGCACACCGCTGATGATCAGCGTCTCCACATTCTCCAGGATCTGCTCATAGATCGGCTGCGCACTCCGCTGATTGATACGAAACATGCCAAGACCTCCTTTCGCTCATTTGTACTATTTATTCTAGTACACTTATCATACACCACAAGTGTACCACTGTCAATAGTACAGCCAGAAAAAAATGCGCCCGCCGCAAATTTTTTGCCAGAGCGCAAAACGCCCCGCAGCTTTCGCCGCGGGGCGTCGAGTTCGTCACATCAATGACTTAGCGGTCGGTCCAATCGTTGTCGAGCATGATGGAGATCCATTCTTCGACTTCGTTGCCGTCCTCGGTGATCCATGAATATTCATGGCCGTTGGTTGCTTCCTGCATGTCTGCGTAGAACCATGCACTTTCTGGGTTGTCTGGCCAGGTCTTCATGACATCATCTGGCAGCAGATGGTCAGCATCTGGCACACGGCCCAGCGTGCGGTTCACAATCGCGCAGGCTTCGGCGCGGGTGATGTTGTTGTTTGGACGCACGGTGCCATCTTCATAGCCGCCGATCAGCCCAAGGTTCACAGCATCCTGAATAGCATTTGCGTACCATTCGTCGCCGGTCACATCGCTGAAGGTGCCTGGCTCGTAGGTCGCGCCAGTTTCAGCGAAGAAACGGGTAGCAATCGCGCCAAACTCAGCACGGGTAATCGGTTCATTTGGACGGAAGGTGCCGTCTTCATAGCCCTTGACAATTTCCATGCTTGCCAGCGTGGAAACAGTCTGGTTGTACCAGCTGTCCGCCGATACATCGCTGAAATCGTTCACAGTGGTGTCGTATTCGTCACGCACTTCGTCTTCCAGCAGACGATAGAAGATCGTCGCTACTTCGGCGCGGGTGATCTGGTTGTTTGGTTTCACAGGCCAGAGGTCTTCGTTGTCCGTAGGCTCACCAGTGCGGTAGTCTTCGGCATAGCCAACGATGTAGGAGAAGTGATCTTCCGTATTCAGACCATCCGGACCATCGTCACCGCCATCAGGCGTCCAGCCGCCACCGCCCTGGTTGCCACCGTTATCGGTTTCATAAGCAAGAATGAACGGAGAGAAGCTATCAGTCGTAAACGAAATGCTATCGCCATTCACGTTTCCTTCGACTACATTGATATTTTCCCATTCGTTAATATCAATGGCCAATTCTGTTGCATTATCGTATTCACGATCCATTCCATCGAAATGAACAATATAGAACTTACCATCATTATCGGCATTTTCCGGCATTGGCCAGGAAATGGTAACGTTCGCATTGTTGCCATTCTGGTCTTTCGCAGTAACATAAACATTACCATTATTGGTGTCTACAAGGTTCATATACCGCATTTCAAAGTTGGTTGTCTCTGTCACTTCAAAATCTGCATTCTCTTCCTGAATAGCTTGCGCAGTTTTAGCTTCAATGACATCTGTGATAAGCTGTTGATTTTCACCCGCGACACCTTCGCTAATCAAATTATCGACCAACAATGCCACACCTTGTGTATCATTGAGACCAATTTGACTATCGTTGACTGTATAGGTTGTACCATTTGCCACAGATGCGGAGAATCCAGCCGCAGCAGAATCAGCTGCACCTTCCTGGCCAATAAGTGCCGTACCACTGCTTTCAGTTGTACCGCGAACTGTCATTTTGCCAGGATTAACTTCCAACGTATACGTATTACCGTCAAGTGAAGAACCGGTATTTTTAATCACCAGCTTAATTTGATCTTGCTGGAGCAATCCCGGATAAATACTGGTCGTGTATTCTTGATAAATATCCCCGCCGTTCAAAAGATCGGTGCTAAATTCATCATCAAGAACAATCTCGTTGTCTTCATCTGTGATTACCAATCTGACTGGAACCTGCCCTTCAGGCGAAACGATCCGATAGATATAACGACCATCACTAACTTTGCTATTTCCATCTTCATCGTATTTCTCTATCGTCCAGGTTCGACTCTGTTCTTCATCACTATATACGAACTCTACATATTGCGACAAATCAACAATTTCATTACTGCCTACACCGAGTGCGCTTCGCAAGGCATTATTCAGATCGGTTCCCAACTGAATATAGTAGCCCGGTTCTGGCAATCCATTATTGTTCTGATCTTCTGCCGTTCCTGGCGTACCACTATTATTTACAATACCAGCGTACCCATCACCACCTTGATAGAGGGTAATATCTGCTGGCGTAATGCTAACAGTACCAGTTGTATAAACAGCAGTAATCGTCACATTACCTTTTAAAGTGCCACTGAGAACACTGTCGTCTGTAAAGTGAGAGAACACGTAGTAGTTAGGCAAGTCATATGGTATCAGCGCACCATCTGCATAGCTAACGTTATAGCTATAGCTTGCACCACTATCCTTAGTTATGGTTTCTGCCTCTTTTAACGCATTACCTTCACCATCTACGTAATTGATAGTGATGGTATATTGAGGATTAACAGGGGTTTCTGTTGTATCTTCTTCCGTATTGTTATCATCTTGTGCTGTTACGCCATTACTGATAGTTTCAGCTTTGACATCTGCCTGTGTCACAGTATAGGTATAGGTGATTGTAACGCTGCTCCCTGGCGTAAGACTTGCAATGGTATAGCTTCCATCAGATACATCCTGAGTGTCCTCTACACCAGAAACGGTAACGTTCGTTACTTTATCAGCACCCCAAAGAGTATCTCTGACAGTTACATCGTTCAACACCATATTCCCATTGTTGGAAACTGTAACAGTATAAGTGATTTCATCGCCTAACTTAACCGGACCAGTAGCAGCGCATTGTTTATCCACACTCATGCTGTAATTTTCTGCATCCCAAGTGGCTGTAAAGGTGATATCTCTAGCAGGCATTGAAAACTGATAACCCGGATTTACTTTATCTCCGCCGTCATTATATTGCCAACCTTGGAATTCACGATATGCCATGGTTGGTGCTGCTTTAACAGTGACCGGCTCACCATATTTGAATGTTTGTGGATCATAATCCACTCCATCCGCTCCTGTACCTCCATTGAGATTATAGGAGACTGTGTAGGTGTTGCGAGCATAGAACAACTTCAAAACCAAAGAGCCATCACCAGCAACTATACCGGTAGCAATCGTTCCTTCTGCATCTTCATCAAGTGTAAAGCCTGTATACGTTTTTTCTACGGCAGTTACTTCTGCTCCTGTAGTAGCGCTAAGAGTGTCAGTTTCTGTTGGAGTTGTTGGATAAGTTCCATCCAGATTCTGCTGATAATGTTCTACCTTATACTGTGTTCCAGTATTCGCAGAATAGGAGCCCTTAACTATCACATCTTCATCAGGCATTGTCGCAGGAAGTCCCGACCAATTACTCCATGTATAGCCTTCCCGGCTCATGTCATCATCAATAAGCTCTAACGAAGCCCCATACTTAATATCTGTCTGCACTTCGTACTCGTCATCAGCAAAATATTCACCAGTGATTTGATAGGTTACATTATGACGATTACGATCATAATAGATATCTATCACAGTACTGTTATCCGCAGCAATGGTTTTCTGATCAAATGACCGTGCTGTAAACCCTGTATAAGTATTTGCCTGAGCATTTGTTAACTCGCCAGTCGTTCCTGTAAGAGTTTCAGTTGAACCTAAAGTGTAATCATCATCTTCCAGATTCTGTAACCAATGGTTGACTGTATACTGAGTATCTGTATCCGGACTGTAGCGCCCAGTCACATATACATCATTGGCAGGCATTGTTGTGCCTTCGATTAACCCATTCCATCCAGACCAGGTATAACCTTCTTCAGTATTCATGTCATCATCAATAAGTGACATTGTTGAACCATATTTCACATTTGAAACAACCTGATAATAGGTATCTTCATTAGCTGAGATGGTATTTTTATCTGTGAAATAATCACCGACAATCTGATAATAGATCGTGTATTCGTTACGATCATAGTAAATTTTCACTACAGTAGACCCATCAGCAGCGATGGTTTGTTGTTCGAAACTTTGAGCAGCAAAACCAGAAACGGTTTGAGCTTCTGCATTTGTTTTTGTTCCAGTGGTACCTGTCTTATTTTCAGTATTGTTCAGTGTATAACCATTATCTCCAATGTTTTCGAAATAATGTTCTACTTTGTACTCTGTGGTTTCACTTGGTGCCCATTGCGCATACAATGTCACGTTCTCTGTCAAAACAAAGGTTCCGGCATAAGGTGTCCCAGTACCGTCTGATTCATCATTCCAGCCAATGAAGTTATAGCCAGTTCTGCTGAATCCATCACCAGAAGCTACTGTCACCTCTGTGTTCGCATAGTCCGTTACTGAATCCGGGATCGTACCTTCACCACCGTTTAAGTCATATTTTACCGTGTACTGGGCAATAGGCGTCCATTGAGCAGTATAAGTCACAGAACCAGAAACAGTGCCTGAAAATTTTGGATTCCACCCCGAAAAAGTATAGCCTTCTCGCGTTGGCGTTCCATTGAATCTTGGAGTACTGTCCCCGGACACCAAATTATAGGTCACCTGATCGTCAAAAATCTCTTCGCCTTCAACCCCATCGGTATATGTGACCTTATACACACCTACTGTTGGATCACCGATGGCGCCCTTGTCAAAAGTAACCTCTTGACCAACTTTAGTGCTGTCAAAAGTCAGAGAAACATCCTCGTTCGTAAACAAATCGCCATCAGCGGTGTTACCTTCTTTCAATTTAATCTTGAAGGTAACTGTTTTCTTGTCTTTTGTAATGTCACCAATATCCCAAGTCAACGTTTTGCCATCATCACCCATAGTAAGGCCTTCTGATGCGGAACCCTCTACATATGCGAAAGAATTGGTATTGATAACATCTGTCATACGAGCATCTGTTCCAGCGTGAATGGTACTTGTGATTTCTTTGCGAATTTCTTCCAAAATTGCAGTTAGAGCGTTGCTATTTCCATCCGTCGATGCGCTATAATAACGATACTGCAATTGCCCTCTATCATCACGATAAGTTGATGAAATGTTTCTTAAAGCACCTGCAGCATTATCATTCACATCCACGCCGACAGTAAAGATGGTTACACCATCTTCCTTCAAACGCTCGGCTTCCCAAGTGCCATAATCACCGTTGTTCGGTTCTCCATCAGATATAAATACAACGAATTTCTGACGTCCACTTTCGCTCGATTCCAAAATATCTTCGGCACCGCTTAAGCCAAGCCCATAATCTGTTCCATCGCCATCTCCATTCGGATAGGAAAGCCCATCGATTGCATCAAGCAAGTCCTGTTTGCCGCTTACGCCAGTAAGATCTACATCAGTACGGTTCGAGCCCGAGAAATCATACAAACCAATTTTAACATCGCTACCATCTGTCATTAAACCATTGATGAAATTTTTAGCTGCATCTTTTTCGGCATCTAAGCGAGTGCGAGATACTGTTCGATCGCAGGTAGTGCCTTCGCGATCAGAATCATAAGGACGTCCACACACTTCGCATTCATACCTATGGAGTATATATCCTTTTTTTACTATCTGACCACCGCATATTTTCGTGCCGCTAATTTTTTCCTTCATACTGGTAGATGTATCTACAACCAGGACAATGTCTGCAGGAACGTTTTGAGTCTCTTCTGAAGTAGTGGTAGTTCCTGTCACATCTAACGTGACGGTATAATTACCATCCTTATCAGGACCACTGACACTTTTGTTTGCCGTAACGCCAGTTGCTTTTTGAGCAACTGTTTTGTTATCATAACTCACGCCACCCTCCACTGCAAACATCGCACTAGGGAACATCGTGACGAACATGCAGATGGCGAGCAGCATGGCTAAGATGCGTCTGGGCAGCTTATGTTTTTTGCTGTTCATTTTGTATTCCTCCTTATTTCTATTTTTCTCTCTTTATATCTTTAACAGTCTCGCGCCTGTGGCTGCGGGGACTGGGATTTCTGCATTGTCACTCGCGCTGTTCTTTTTTGCTGAGGGGATCAGGCGGGTGAGCGTCTGCGTCTTTCAGCATGCGCTCGTAGCGGGCGCGGCGTTTGCCGCCGGCGTAGCCTGTGCAGAAGGGGCAGCCGCTGTTTTGGGCGCCGGTTCTGCTGTAGACGACGGCTTGCCAGATGTGTCCGTTCTTACACTGCCACCACACTTTCCGCCGGCTGCCGGGGAGGATGTGGTCGGGGGTAAGGGGGCGGTTCAGGGTGGGGTGCCACTGGCTCGCTACGTGGGGATAGAGGGTGGCGAGGTCGTTATACCCGGGGAGCACTTTGGTGTTGGCGCAGTATGGGCAACCGCCGTTCCGCTGGGTGCGGCTGGCGACGGTGGCCTGATACTCGTGGCCTTTGTCGCAGATCCACCAGACTTTTTTGTTGCTGGCGGGAGCAACTTGCTCTGGGGTAAGGGTGCCATTCTTGGTTGGGTGCCACTGGGCTGCAACGGCTGGATACTGGCTGGCGAGGTCGTTCTCGCCGGGGATGATCATTTTGCTGGTGCAGACTGGGCAGCCGCTGCCGTTGACTCGGGCGGAGACGGCTGCGCGCCATTCGTGGCCTTTGTCGCAGACCCACCAGACTTTGCGCCGGGTGCCGGGGACGACATCGGCTGGGGTGAGGTCGCCGTTTTTGGTTGGGTGCCACTGGCGAGCGAGCTCGGGATTGTTGGTGGCGAGGTCGTTGACGCCGCGCAGGAGTGCGCGATTGCTGCAGACCGGACAGCCGGCGCCGGAGACGCGGCTTTTGATCTGGGCGCGCCACTCGTGGCCATGTTCACACTGCCACCAAACGAGGCGATGGCTGCCAGGGAGCACGTCGGACGGGGTGAGATCGCCGTTTTTGGTTGGGTGCCATTCGGCGGCGAGATCTGGGTAACGGGTTGCGAGGTCTGTTTCGCCGGGGACTGGCAAACGACCTGAGCAATATGGACAGCCTGTGCCGCTGCCGCTTCGGGTATGGACGGCGGCTTGCCAACTGTGCCCATTCTCACAGCGCCAAAAAACGCGGCGCTTGCTGCCGCGAGATACGGTCTCGGGCGTGAGTGGCAGGTTGCGTTCGCTGTCCCATTCAGCGAGTAGGTCTTCGCGGTGTTCTCTGTGACAAAAGTCGGCCAGGGATTCGCGCATGGTGATCGCCTCCAAAACAATAAAGCGTGTTCTACAATCTCAATGAATTGTTAAACACGCTTCGTATTTTTTGTCATTTATCGGTCGGCTGACAGAAATTGAGCCGGCTTTTTCTATTTTTGGGCGCAGGAAATCAGAGGTCATCGAATCTAATTTTGATGACCTCTATTTGTCGTGCATAAAATTCTGTATTTTCTTTGCCTTATCCAAGGAAGTATGCTATAATGACCCTGAATAAGAATAACCATCCATTTGTTTCGTATTAATTGTCCAACAATTCATTGAAATTGTTGTGCAGTCACTCCACAAGCTGTAAGCTTTCGAGCTGGCGGCAGCAAACGCTGCCAGGAGCGGCGAGATAAATGCGGGTGGTTTCGATCGACGAATGGCCGAGCATGTCGGCGAGTCGTGCGATGTCGTGAAAAGTTTCATAGAAAACGGTGGCAAAAAGATGACGCAGGTTGTGCGGAAAGACTTTGCTTGGCGCGACGCCTGCTTCTTTTGCGAGGTTTTTCATTTCGGCCCACACCTGGTAGCGGGTCATTGGTTTTCCGTCTGCGTTGAGAAAGATCTCTCCGTGGGCGATTTTTTTCAGTCTGGCGTAGTGGGTGAGTTTTTTGCAGAGCTTGGACGGGATGAGGATGGTGCGGATCTTTCCTTTGAGATGGATATCGGCGCGGCCGCGCGCAACGGATTCGGCGGTGATGGCGGAAAGCTCGCTGACGCGGATGCCTGTGGCGCCGATGGTCTCAACGACGAGGGCGATGCGCCGCCAGCCACGCGCACGCGCGGCGCGCAGGAGTTTCTGATATTCCCAGCGGCTGAGGGCGCGGTTGTCGTCGCGGAAAAGCTTGCGCTGCACGCGCAGATAGCGCACGCGGCAGTGATCCCATTCGCGATAGCGGAAATAACCGTGGAGCGATGCGAGCATGCCGTTGATGGTGGCTGGCAGATAGCCGCGCTCGAGGAGATGGTCTTTCCAGCGGCTGACGCTGACTTTGTCGACGGGTTCGCCGTCGAGCCAGACGGCAAAGGCGCGAAGATGGCGCAGGTTGTTGGCGATGGTGCCGGGGCTGCGCTCTTCGCTTTGCAGATAATAGATATAGTCTTGAAAATCGTGTGGCATGGTATTTTGTGTGTGCATAATGGTTCCTCCAATGACTATGTTCACGTTTGCTCTTATTATTGTAGCGTAATTTGGGGACAGTTGCACCTGAAGATGTGGTCTGCTATACTGAAAGCAGAACGACAGCAGCGCCGGAGCAGCTTCTGCTCTGGTTTTTTCATAGGGAGGAAAACACGATGCATATCATTACGATCAGCCGCGAGTTTGGCAGCGGCGGGCGCGAGCTGGGCAAGCGTCTGGCGGAGGCGCTGGGCTATGCGTATTACGACCGCGAAATCTTGACGATGCTGGCGGAACGGACGGATCTGGACGAAGCGTATCTTGCACACACGCTGGAAGAAAGCGCGCCGTCGGCGCTGTTTCCGATCACGATCGGGCAGACGTTTTCGGTGCTGCCGAATTACCAGGCGGAATATTCGACGCAGCTCTTGCAGAAGCAAACGGCGCTGATCAAGGAGCTGGCGACGAAGAGCGACTGTGTGATCGTGGGGCGCAATGCGGATATCATCCTGCGGGAGCAGGATCCACTGCGGCTTTTTGTGCACGCGGATATGGAGGCGCGGATCGCGCGCTGCCGTCGCCGCGAGGTGTCGGGAGAAGATTTCACGGACAAGGAATATGAGAAAAAGATCCGCCAGGTGGACAAAAACCGCGCAAAAACCCACGGGATCCTCGCCACGTACGACTGGGGCGACCGCCGCGGCTACGATCTCTGCATCAACACGACGCATGTAACGGTGCGGGATATCATTCCGGCGCTGGCGGCCTACGCCAGAACCTGGGCGGACCACCACGCATAAACGACAAAATCCAGACTTCGCAGGATCTGCGAGGTCTGGATTTTTTGTGCGCTTGCGCGATGTTATCATATATGATAACATGGGTGTAGATCTTCTCGGAAAGGGTGATACTGATGGATCAACGGCAACGTATTCTCTCTCAGCTTGTGGAAGCACGACTGGAAAAAGGGATTTCTCAGGCAGAATTGGCGCGCAGGATTGGTACGCAGCCTTCAAATATCTCGCGCCTGGAAAACGGCGCGCAGAACCCTTCGCTGGATATGATCCTGCGTATCGCCAACGCTTTGGGCAAGGATGTGTCGCTCAGTCTAACAGATCATGTGCCTGCTGGGCCGGAAATTTACAGCCTGCGCCTGTACGACACGGAGCTGGCAAGGTTTTCCTTAGAGAAGCGCAGCTTGGAAGGGCTTGTGGCAGAACCAGTCTGGATCAATGAAGAAAAAGCACCACTGTTGCCCCTGGAATTGGAACGCAGCGGCGCAGGCATTTTGAAATGGCTGGAGCGGCGAGTGATTCCAAAAAACCGCACGTTTGTGGATGAGATTTTGAAAACGCTTGGCCTTAGCCACAACGATACAAAAGGGATCATTGATGTCTGCAAGGGGCTTTCGCTGAACGACAGCTACTGGGTTGTGCCAGAAGGTTTTTCCGGCTCTTTTGCGGACTACAATCTTTACGAAAATCGATTTTCCGAGATTCTCGCGCTGGTCGCATACACTGGCGCGGGGCAAAGCCACGAAGCATTTACAACGTCGCCAGAACTAACGACTGGCGGCATGTTGCCGAAAGCCTGGCGATTGATCGACGGAGAAGGGATCGTGCTCTACAAAGGAGGCACGAACGGCGCTTCAAACACAGGCCGGGAACCTTTCTGCGAATTCTACGCTTCACAGATCGCTGAAACGATGAAACTCGATGCGGTGCACTACGGACTTGAAAATTGGAAAGGGATGACGGCTTCAACCTGCGCGCTCTTCACAAATATCGACACGGCTTATGTGCCCATCGGTCGGCTTGTGACCTCGGGGGGCATTGCTGCCTGCCTGCGCTACTACGACGCACTGGGGCCGGAGTTTGGCGAATCGCTGCGCAGTATGCTGGTGTTCGATGCACTGATCTACAATGAAGATCGCCATTTTGGCAACTTCGGTTTGTTGCGCGATAATCACAGCGGCCAGATCGTTGCACCGGCGCCGATCTTCGACAACGGGCTCTCCCTCTTCTGCTACGCTGGCGATGACGACTATGCAGATCTGGCGTCCTATGCAGCAACGCGCTCCACGCCATATGGCATCAGTTACGAGGAAATCTGCTCTGCTGTCATGGGACGTCGCCAAAAAGAACAGCTGCGCCGTATGATCGGCTTTACTTTCACCCGTCATCCAAGTCTCAACTTGCCGGAAGCGCACCTCCAGGCGATCGAAGAGCATTTGCAACATCGCGTGCGACATCTCCTGGCGATCCCAAACCACGCATAAACGACAAAACCCAGACTTCGCAAAACCTGCGAGGTCTGGATTTTTTGTGCGCTTGCATTGTTATCATATATGATAACATCGCGCAAAGTGAAAGCACCGCAGGTTTGGCTGGCCTGCGGCGCTTTCGGAAAAGGGATTATGAAAATGAGAAACGGGTGATCACTTGTTGATAACAATACCGGTTTCGTAGATCTTGTCTTCGCAGAGGATCTTGACGGTCTGTGGACCAACGAGGCCGGTCTTGTTGATGAAGGTGTCGATGTCGCATGGGTTTTCCTTCTGGAAGGTACCAACGCACATTGCGGTGAAGTCCTGGCCAACGGTGTTGACTGGGTAGCGGCGTACGTCGCCGTTTTCGCTGGTGAGAAGGATCTGCACGGTTTCGCCTTCTGTGTAGATGGCGTTGACCATGATGCGGTCTTCTTCTTCGATGATGCTGGCATTGTAATGCTCTGGAATGAGTTCGCCGGTTTCATCAGCTTTAATCTTCATGCGGGTGGTCTGTGTTTCGATCAGGCCGCCGAGGTACTGGCCTTCGCCCTGTTCGAAGGCTTCGCCTGCGAAGTAGATTGGCAGCTTTTCTGCGCGGTAGCAGTTTGCTGGAACGTGGAGTTCATAAACGACTTCGTCGTCGATGAGTTCGCAGGTGATGGATTCGAAGGATACGCGGTCTTTGGTTTCTGGCTGCATTGCGAGCATAACGGCCATGCCTTCGCATGGTTTGCCGTCGAGGTAGCCGATACCGCCGGAATGTACCATGTAGTGGCCTTCGTCGTAGTATTCAACGTTGCAGATGTATGGAGAGAAGAATTCTGCACCGCGTTCTTTCCCGTACTGCCAGACCTGTTCGATGGTCATCTTGTCGGTGTCGATGCGATAGCGCACGCCACGGGAGAAGTTCTGGGAGTTAGGGATGTAGTTGTCTGGGTTCTTTGCGCGATAGTGGCCGTTGTCGAAGAGCATGATGTCGCCGTCTGGGAGGACAACGCAGGCATGCTGTTCATACTGCCAGTCAAATTCGCCGTCGCCGACTGGGGTGAAGAAATATTTGTCGACGTATTCCTGTGGCCAGTTTTCTGGGTCGCCGATGATCCAGTTGAGTTCGCCGGTTTCAAAGTCGAGGTTGATGACGGCGTCTTCATGACGACCGGAGAAGGTGAGGCTGTTGGTCTTTTTGTCGTACCAAACGGCGTTGTTGTGGAACCAGTCTTCCTCGGTCTGGCTGCCGGAGCCTGGGCCGTGCTGTGGGAGAACGGTCTTGTAATCCCATTTCTTGAGGATTTCGCCGGTGTCTTTGTCGAGAAGAACGCAGACGTCTTCAACGGTGCCGGAATAGAAATCGAAGGTGAGGGCAAGGATGTTGCCGTCTTCCATCTGGAACTGGTCGTGATGATAACCGCCGCATGGAATGACGTATTCTTTGAAGATCTTGCCGCCGAAGTTCATTTCATAGAGACCGGTGGTGAAGTAAGGCATCTTCACGAGACGTTCGGTGCCGACGAGGATGTGGCCGTTCTTGATGCGCTTAATATCGAACGCGAGGTTTTCGGTGCAGTACCAGCGCAGGTCGCCCTTGTAGTCGTAGCCGACTGGCCAGGAACGCATGGAAGCGGTGAGGAATACGAAGTTATCGCCCATGTATTCTGCGGTGGTGTCGATGGAGGTGGATTCTGGCACGCCTTCCATCAGAGGATCGGTGGTAATGGTGACCCTGTTCTTGGTGCCGTCCTGGAGCACGATCTCGACGGTGTTGTCGTAGCCGGCATAGAGGCCGTAAACTGGGAGAACGTGGTCATAAGCGGCTGGGAAACGATGAACGATGTCACCAGCTGGTTCTTTGCCCTTGACGATGATGGTGACTTCTTCTGGACGTGGGGTCTTGAAGAGGATCATCGCGGAAAGAGGGCAGATGATGTAAGGGTTGAGTTTTACGAGTGGGTTGGCGAGGGTATAATCGCCGTTTGCGAGTTCAGCGAGAAAAGCTTCTTCGTTGGCTTTCTGCTGATGGATGATGTGTTCTTTTTTGGTATATTTAATTTCTGCCATGTTGGTCCTCCATTCCTATTTCAAACATTAGCATCTCATGTCATTAACTGACCTTATAAAAAGTATAACGGAATGGCGGATGAAGGCTACTAGTCTGGACTACAGATTCACATATTTTCTGAAATTATTCAGCAGGGCTGCTCGAGAATGAACTCGACAAAGCTGCGCGCGGCGATCGGCATGGTCTCCCAGTTGTTCCAGACGATGCCGACGCGGCGACTGAGATCTTCCTCGATCGGACGGGTGACGACGGTGGTGGCGTATCCAGCGAGCACACGCTCGTACATGATGGAAATGCCGAGTTTTTTCTCGATCATGGCGATGATGGTGTAGTCGTCGAAAACCTCGTACTCGATCTGCGGCGCGATGCCGGCGGCATCAAAGGCGCGCAACGGCACGTTGAACTCGCCCTCGTCGAGGAGGATGAGGGCTTCGCGGGAGAGATCAGCGAGGCTGACGGCGGACTGGCGCGTGAGCACATGATCTGGCGGCATGACGGCACACATTTCGTCGGCGTAGAGCAGGCGCCCTTCCATTTCCGGTGCGGCATCCATATTGACAAAGCCAAAATCGACGGTGCCGTTTTTGACCCACTCAGAAATGGTGGTATATTCGCCCTGCTCGAGGACAAAACGCACACCAGGATGGCTGCGCTTGAAGGCGATCATCCAGCCTGGCAGCAGCGTGCGGCTGACGCTGGTGAAGGTGCCGATGCGGATGACGCTGCCCTTAAGCCCCTGCATTTCGCGCTGACGACGCGCGAGGGCATCTTCGGCGTTGGCGATGGCCTGGATGTACGGAAAGATCGCTTCACCATCGGCGGTGAGATGAATGCCTTCCTTGCCGCGGGTGAGCAGGGTGAGGCCGAGTTCCTGCTCAAGATTTTTGACGGTTTGACTGACGGCGCTCTGAGAATACTGGATGGCATTGGCGGCTTTTGTGAATCCGCTGTGCTCGACGACTTTGCAAAAGATGTCGTATTTGGATAGCATGGTGGTGTCCTCCAATATCTATTTTTCTGATAAATCCATCATAATTATTGTCTTTACTAATGTCAATCTTTTTTGTATAATAATTTCAAAATTATCGCTATATTAATGATAGAAACGACGAAAGAAGGGGTTCAATGTCTGCAGCCAAGCATATTTCACCAGCCAGTGTCGGTATCTCTGCGGCGCTGGACAATCGCCACGCTTTTCGCGAAGGGATGCGCGACGGTATCCCGATCGCGCTGGGTTATTTTGCGGTGTCCTTTTCTCTGGGCATCCAGATGGGAAACATCGGCCTATCCGCCTTTCAGGGGTGGTTGATGAGCGCGCTGGTCAATGCGTCCGCCGGCGAATATGCAGCGCTCACCGTTATGGCGGCGCTGGGTACTTATCTCGAGCTTTTCATCATCACACTGGTGGCCAATGCCCGCTATATGCTCATGAGCTGTGCGCTCAGCCAGCGTTTTGCGCCGGACACGCCGTTCATCCACCGTTTGCTGGTGGGCTTCGGGGTCACTGATGAGATCTTTGGCATATCGATCGCGCGACCAGGCTATGTCAATCCATACTACAGCTACGGCGCCTTCGTCGTTGCTTCGCCAGGCTGGTCCATCGGCACGGCGCTGGGGATCATCGCCGGCAATATCCTGCCAATGATCGTGACCAACGCGCTGGGCGTGGCGCTTTTCGGTATGTTCCTCGCGATCATCATCCCGCCTGCGCGCGAAAATCGCGTGGTCGGTGTAGTGGTCATTGTGAGCTTTGCGGCGAGCTATCTTTTCAGCGTGCTGCCAGGGGTTTCTGCCCTTTCCGACGGCACACGCACGATCATTCTGACGATCGTCATCAGCGCTGTCGCTGCGCTCCTCTTCCCTGTGAAGCAGGGCGCTCCTGCAAAGGAGGCTGAATAATATGGAACACAACACCTATCTCTACATCGCGGTGCTCGCCATCACCTGCTATCTCATCCGCGTGCTGCCGCTGACCTTGATCCGCAAGCCGATCACAAATGTGTTTGTACAATCCTTCCTCTATTATGTGCCGTATGTGACGCTCGCCGTCATGACCTTCCCAGCGATCCTCACCGCCACCGCTTCGCCCGTCGCCGGCGCTGCCGCGCTCGCTGTCGGGATCATCACCGCCTGGAAGGGCGCCAGCCTCTTCCAGGTTGCCTGCGCCTGCTGTGGGATCGTGCTGGTACTGGAATTCTTTATTTGAAAACAATAGGCAAACCCGCTGCTGAAACACGATCGTTTCGGCAGCGGGTTTTGTTTGAAGTGTAAAGGTTTCTCCTGTACAATAATAACACAGGAGGTGTCCTCATTGAAAAAATCCTCAATACGAACTACTACAAGCGCTTCTTCTGCTCCATTTTTTCTACCACCACGCACCATTAATATGGATCTGATGACTGCCGAAGAACTCAACGCGACATTCCAAAAGGGATACGACGACGCAAAAGCAGGCCGCGTGCGCAATGCAGCTGAGGCTTTCTCCGAATTTCAAAGAAGCCACCAACAATGAAACGCTCTAAAACAAAGCCGGATGATCAAAAAATTATAGAGAACCCATCGCTATTGGCAACATGAGCCAGAAAGAATTAATCACAGAAATTCAAAAAGGCTTCGATTCCATCCAAGCTGGCAATGATTACACAGCGGCCAAAGTCGATGCAATGCTCAAAGAAGAATTTGGCATCTAACCCCGAAATATTTTCGCGCGCTGCAGAGTGAACAAACTTTACAGCGCGCTTATCTTTAGGGCCATGTTGCTGCAAAACAAGCGCAAACAGCCGGTGCGAAACGTTGATGTTTCGCACCGGCTGTAAACTTCTGATCAGAAATTAGAGCATCAGCATCTTTGCGAGTGGATAGCCGATAAAGATGTACATCACGAGGGACAGGATGCAGACTGGGAAACCGATCTGCAGGATATCCTTGGTGTTGTAGATGTGCTTCATGCCGTGCATCAGACCAGCGTGTGGGGAAGCGGCAGGGGTCAGCATGGCAACGAATACCATGAGGATGACACCTGTAGCAACTGGCATTGGATCGATGCCGAGCTGGTTGGAGAAGTTCAGTACGACTGGCATAAGAACGACGGCCATAGCGGCGTTGTTCGCAAAGTTGGTGAGGATCAGGGCGATGGTGAACATGATGGCAACGAATACCATTTCACTGCGACCGCCGAGGACAGGGGTCAGGCTGCTGACGAGGAAGTCAGGCACACCGGTAGCCTCGTCGGAAAGGGTGTTGGCGCCGTAAACGGCTGCTGCGATCATGAAGAAAATGCCCCAGTTAAACTGACGATATGCAGTTTCTTTGAAGTCGAGGAGCGGTTTGCCCTGCCATTTTACGATCAGGAATACGCAAACCCAAAGAACAGTGATACCGAGAGGCCCAAGGAAGCCAAGAGCAGTACCGAGAAGGTTATCAGGGAAGAAGCTTGGGAACAGGATCATGATCAGGTAAATAGGGATCATGTAGAGATAGAGCTTCTGCTGCAAGTTCATTGGAGGCAGCGGCATCTGTTTTTCGATCATCGCTGGGTCGACCGCTTCGAGCTTGGAAAGGTCAACGCGAAGAACGAACTTAACGAAGATGATGTAGATGGTCATGATCAAAGTGGTCATGATCAGGCAAACTGCCATATACTGACCCATTGGGATGGTCATTGGGTTCCCCATAGCGGCAGTCATGCTCTGGAATGCTGCGTAAGGGATCAGCTGAGCGCCCATGAATGGGAACAATGGCTGAGACAGGGTGCCGGCTGCGAACATACCGACGAAGAAATATTTCCAGAAACGGTCTTCTCTCTTCACGCCGAGGGTTTCCATGAGGCTGAGGGAGATAGGCCACAGAATGATGAGTGCGGTGATAGGGCTGCAGACTGCGGACAGTGCAAATACGCAGGCATAGAATACGGCCCAGAATACGACTGGACGACCCTTGAAGATCTTACGGGTCAGGAACCATTTTGCAATGTACTTGGTATCGCCGACGGAGTCCATGGCACCAAAGAGAACCATTGTGAACAGGGTCAGGAGTACGGTGTAGTTACCAACGGCGTTCATCCAGAGGCCATTGAAGCCGCCTTCGCCGCCATAACCGGAGATACCCAACATGAACAGACCGACCAGAGATGGCCAGAGAGTGTCACAGGCACTCCACAGATAAA
Source organism: uncultured Peptococcaceae bacterium (assembly GCA_900552455.1). Lineage (GTDB taxonomy): Bacteria > Bacillota > Peptococcia > Peptococcales > Peptococcaceae > UMGS1590. The sequence continues at coordinate 80,682 of URZX01000004.1, forward strand.
CCATGCCCAGGAAGGCGCCTACGCAGCGCATCCCGAGTGGGGTGATCGAGCCGATCGGTGGCATGAGCCAGAAGAGGGCGATGATACCGAAGCCGACGACCAAATGAATCGGATACAGATTAAGCTTTTTCTTTGCTTCACTCATTTTTCTCATCCTTTCCTTTTCCTTGAGTGATCGCTGAAACTGTATAACAATTAGTATGATTTATTATTGCCATTTCAGCGTTTCTTATGGGTGTATTATAGACCTAATTAATCTCATTGATTAGTAGTCTGGACTCCACATCGCTTCATATTCTTCATTTTTTTGTTACTCTCTCCAAAAATCCTCCCACGGAAATATAAAAAAGCACCCATCTCATTACAGAGACGGGTGCTGGATAAGCAATGATCTGATATTAAAGCATCAGGAGCTTGCAGAGTGGGTAGCCAACGAAGATGTAGAGCACCAGCGCGAGAATACAGATTGGGAACCCGACGGCGAGAATTTCCTTGGTGCTGTAGATCTTCTTCATGCCGTGCATCATGCCAGCGTGTGGAGATGCGGCTGGAGTCAGCATGGCAACGAAGACCATGAGGATAACGCCGGTGGCCACAGGCATTGGGTTGATGTCGAGCTGATTGGAGAAATTCAGCACGACTGGCATGAGCGTAACGGCCATGGCGGCGTTGTTGGCAAAGTTGGTGACGATGAGCGCCACGGTAAAGAGAATGGCCACGAAGACCATTTCGCTGCGACCACCGAGAAGCGGCGTCAACACGTTGATAAGGAAGGTTGGAATACCAGTTTCTTCATTAGACAGGGTGTTGGCACCATAAACAGCGGCAGCGATCATGAAGAAGATGCCCCAGTTAAACTGGCGATAAGCAACTTCCTTGAAGTTGAGGAGTGGCTTGCCATCGATATGCACGATGAGGAAGAGCATGATCCAGAACACAGCAATGCCGAGAGGCCCGATGAAGTTGACGGCCTGGCAGATGGTGAAATCTGGGAAGAAGCTTGGCACGAGCATCATGATCAGGAAGCATGGCACCATGAGCAGGTAGATCTTCTGTGGCAGGGTCATCGGAGGCAGCGGCATCTGCTTTTCAACCATTTCTGGGTCGATGGCTTTGAGCTTGGACATATCAACACGCAGCACAAATTTCACTATGGCGATATAGACAGTCATGATGAGCGCGGTCATCACGATGTCGACAATCATGTACTGCAGCATTGGGATGGTCATTGGGTTGCCCATGGCGGCGGTCATGCTCTGGAACGCTGCGTAAGGAATGAGCTGCGCACCCATGAATGGGAAGAGCGGCTGCGACAGCGTAGCAACGGCGAACATGCCGACGAAGAAATAGCGCCAGATCTTGTCGTCTCTGGCGATGCCCATCGTATCCATGAGGGTGATGCCGATCGGCCAGAGAATGATCAGCGCGGTCATTGGCTGGCAAACAGCGCTGATGGCGAAGACGCAGAGATAGAAGATCGCCAGGAAGGTCACAGGACGGCCCTTGAAGATCTTTCTGGTCAAGAACCACTTGGCAATATACTTGGTGTCGCCGATCTCATCCATGCCCCCGAAAAGCACCATGGAGAAGAGGGTCAGAAGTACGGTGTAGTTACCAACGGCGTTCATCCACAGGCTGTTAAAACCTGCAGCATCGTAGCCAGAAATGGCCAGCATAAACAGCCCGACCAAACTTGGCCACAGTGTATCACAGGCACTCCAGAGATAAACCATCCCCAGGAAGGCACCTGCGCAGCGCATCCCCAGCGATGTGATCGGATCGATCGGTGGCATGATCCAGAATAATGCGATGAGACCAAAGCCAATCACAAGGTGGAGTGGATACAAGCTGCGTTTTTTCTTTGCTTCACTCACTTTTTAATTCATCCTTTCCTTTGTTCGCGAGATTTTTTACGGAATTTTGCGATGATTAACGTATGTTTATCGCTAAAATTCCATTTTCGCTTATCATTAATATTTTAGCGGTTTTTCAGGCTTTTCGAACGTAGCCCAGGCTACAAAAATGGTCGCATTCGGTCTTACATTGAACAATATTTTCTGTTATTATGATAAGCAGAACGCGGGTCCTGCGCCCTTTCCGCGTTTCAAGAAACTGTTAACAACATCGTTCATCATACAGGAGGCTTCCATGGATCAATCGGCCATTGCAGAATTAACAACCTTTCCTGTCGTACATTTCCGCAAAGGCGACAGCATTTTTGACTATGACGAAAATCCAGGCGGATTTGTCTACTATCTCGCCGAGGGCTATGCCATGCGCCAGGTCACAACGATCACCGGGGAAGAAATCTTCTTCGAAGAATACCATCCCGGCAAAACTGTCTATGCCCTGCTCGGCCCTTACATCCTCTACACAACGATCCCGCCGATGAACGGCAACACAATGATCGCCCAAACAGACATCACCGCCCATAAGCTCACAGCGATCGAGTTCGACGCTTTTCTCGACCACCATCCAGAGGTCATGAAAGAACTCCTGCGCCGACTTACCGCTGAATACACCATGCTCATGAACAACTTTATCGCCAAGCAGAAAGGCCAGGCTGCACCGCGCGTCGCCGGATTTATCCTTGAACGCGCAAAAGAGCGCAACGGCGAGCTCGTACTCACCCGCTGCTCCAGCGTTTCAGATATCGCGCGCTTTCTCGGCATGCATCGCATCACGGCGAACAAGATCATCCTGGCGCTGCGCCACGCCGGCGCCATCACCTACAACGACGACAACGAGCTCGTCATCACCAACGCGCAGCTTCTCGAAGAATTTGCTCAGAGCGAGCGCAAGATCGATTACAAAAAATAAAACAGGCGCTCGCCAGCACCTGTTTGCAAGCAATGCGAAACGCCACCAAAACGATCCGGAGGGAGTGTTTTGGTGGCGTTTCATGATAAGCAGAAAATAAAACGAAGAAGGATTGATGAAGAAGAAATTCTATTTGGTTACTTCCATTTGTGGATCCCCTGATCCACCTTATGATTCTATCCCATTACTTTTCTTCATGTCTATTATAAACTTTTCTTTTTAGAATTGCAAGCCCCTTTGCATCATTTTCTTTGCGTATTTTGCAGAAATCACCGTACAATAGAGCCAGCCCATTTATTAAGGAGGAAAACGCCCATGTTCACCACCAACGATCTGCTCATCGTCATCGACATGCAGAACGATTTCATCGATGGCGCCCTCGGCACCAAAGAAGCAGCAGCCATTGTTGACGCCGTCGCCGAACGCATCCGCCGCCACAACGGCACCGTTTTTTATACTCTCGACACCCACGGCGACGATTATCTCCAAACCCAGGAAGGCCATTATCTGCCCGTCGTGCACTGCCTGAAAGGCACCGACGGCTGGGCCTTGAACGAAACCATTGCCCGCGCGCTGAAAATGCAAAACGCCACCGGTTTTGAAAAACCAACCTTCGGCTCCACAAAGCTCATGCGCGCCGTCGAAGACGCACACGTCGAACGCCCATTCACATCGATCACCCTCATCGGCGTCTGCACAGATATCTGCGTCATCTCCAACGCCATGCTCCTGAAAGCAGCGCTGCCAAACGTGCCGATCTACATCGACGCAGCGCTCTGCGCCGGTGTCACGCCAGAGAGCCACGACAATGCACTGGCCGCAATGGAATCCTGCCAGATGGCGGTCATCCATGCTTGAGCGCGTCGACCACACCCTTCTGCCCTGGGCAGATGACGAAAGCCGCGTGCTCGTTTTGGGCACAATGCCGTCGCCAAAATCCCGCGTCCGCGGTATGTATTACGGACATCCGCAAAACCGTTTCTGGCTGACGCTGGCGGCACTTTGGCAGGAACCGCGGCCACAAACGCCGGAAGCCGCGCGCGATTTTGCAGCGCGACACCACATCGCGCTTTGGGACGTGCTCGCCAGTTGCGCCATCGACGGCGCCGCCGACAGCTCCATCGCCGATCCTGTGACCAACGATATGCCAGCGCTGCTTACGCGCTATCCCAATATCCAGCATATCGTCACCACCGGGAAAAAAGCAGCCGATCTCTACCGTCGCCATCTGGAACCGCTGACCGGCATCCGCGCAGTGGCCCTGCCCTCCACCTCCGCCGCCAACCGCGGCTGGTGGCCAGACGACAAACTGGTGGATGCTTACCGCACTCTGTATGACCTCGTGGAAGGAGCAATGACCCATGGATCCAGCAAACCTCTTTGAGCCCGGCGAACCGATGCCCGAGGAAGTGACGACCGTGCTCTATGACTCAGCGAGCACCCGCGTCGAACAAATCATCAGCTGGGGCCAGACCACCGACGAAAATTTCTGGTACGACCAGGACGAAGATGAGTGGCTCATCCTGCTCAAAGGTCGCGCCGTCCTCCGCTACGACGACGGCAGCCTCATCGCCCTGCGCAAGGGCAAACCGCATCTGATCCCAGCCCACGCCCGTCACCAGGTCGCCGCCACCACCGCACCAACGATCTGGCTATGCGTGTTCAGTAAGATAAGCGAAGAATAAACAAACGCCTGCGTGCGGACACATCGTCCGCTGCGCAGGCGTTTTGCTTTACAGAGCAAGCCAGAACATATAGATGCCAACGGCAAAAATGAGGGCGCCGAGGATTTTTTCGCTCCAAAACGAAAATCGCTCATAATGGGCGCTGCCTTTGAGGCGCTGCACGAAACCGACGGAGGTGCCGGCGATGAGCACGAGCACGCTGTGCCCGGCGGCGTAGCAGAGCATGAGCAGGATGCCCCAGAAAAACCGTCCGTCTCCGGCGATGATGGCGAGAAGGGCGACGAGGATCGGCGTTGAGCAGGGGCTGGCAAAAATTCCGGCGAGGATGCCGGTGAGAAAAGCGCCGACGAACCCACGCCGGCTGTTTTTTTCAAGCACGTCGGTTTCAGGGATGATGTTGATGACGTCCCAGATCTGCAGGGCCATCAGAAACATGAGCAAGCCCAGGATGATGTGCCAGATCGCTGAGTCGGTCCCCAGGAGATGGCCGACGGAGGTTGCAATGAGTCCGAGCGCCACGAAGGTACAGGCGGTTCCACCAGCGAAGGTGAGCGAATAAAGAAAGGCGCGCTTCGTTGTTTTTTCGCCGAGTCCGCTGATGTAGCCAACGATCAGCGGTATGCTCGACAGGCAGCAGGGCGTGAACGCGGCGAGCACGCCAGCTATGAGCGCGAGCAGCGGGCCAAGCCAGGGCATCTGGCCGATCACCATGACGATCTGATTCACCCATCCATCGATCATTGCATCCAAAATATCCACCATCCTTTTCCTGTGAGAAGTGCTTCTTTGTAGAGAGTTTCTCTATTTTACACCAAACCTTTGTAAATTGCACGAAAAAAGATCGCCCTGTTCAGTTTCCAATCTGGGAAACTGAACGGGCGATGAAATTTTTTCAGCCGCGACAGAGTTTTTCGATCCAGTCGGGCGTCATCATATTTGCCGGCAGGGCGCTCTCGTCGCGTTCGAGGGCGTCCAGCGCGGCGCGCTCATCGGCGCTGAGCTCAAAATCAAAGCTGGCGAGATTTTCAGCGAGCTCGTCGCTCCCTGCGGTCATTGGTATAACGGCGACATCGCGCAGTGTCTGCCAGCGCAGGAGCACCTGACACGGCGTTTTGCCGTGGGCGCTGGCGATGGCGCAGACGGTCGGATTTTGCAGGAGATCGGTCTTGCAGCCGGCGAACGGACCACGCGCCAGCGGCTGGATATCCTGCCGCCGCAGATATTCCATGAGCTGCGGCCGCTGATAATACGGATGACGCTCGAATTGAGCGACCTGCGGCCGTTCCTTGACGTGGAGCACCAGATCAGCGAGACGGTCAGCGGCGAAATTGCAGACGCCGATGGCATGCACCAGGCCTTCCTCGCGCAGCTCGGTGAGTGCGCGCCAGGCGCCAAAAACATCATTATAAGGATATTGCAGGAGCAGCAGATCGATGGCGCTGACGCCGAGACGGTCCAGCGAACGTTTGCAGCTCTCTTTTGCTTTTTCATAGGTGGTGTTGGCGATGGTGAGCTTGGTCGCGATAAAAATATCCTTGCGCTTGACGCCACTCTGACGCACTGCGCGGCCAACGGCGCCTTCGTTACGATAGCTCTGCGCGGTATCGACGAAGCGGTAGCCCATCTCCAGTGCCTCGCGCACAGTACGTTCGCACGCTTCCTCATCGAGCATGCTCGTGCCGATCCCGATCATTGGCATCTCAACACCATTGTTGAGGATCACGGTATCCATCTTCGTTACAACTCCCTTGTGATAAAACGTGGACGCGATCTTTGCACCCATTCTACCACGTTACGATCACAAAAGGAATAATTACATGGAAGTTGTCGAAAAAACGATACGGAATACACCAAATCTTCACAAGCTCTTGACAATCAGATCAGTAACCAGCGCTGAGCAGGAAATCCACCGCATGCAAAATACGCACGCCATCCACATTCCCAGCGGCATAGGGATCTAATGTAACAATGAGCTTGGGATGCTGGTCTCTGATCTCCAGGAGATTAGCGATCTCTCTGTCGGAATCCTCAGGCAGCGTGCGACACACCTGTACATAAATCCGTGCCCCCTGACGCTCCGCCACAAAATCAATCTCTTTCTTCCCCAGCTTTCCGATGTAAACCTGGTAGCCGCGCCGCAACAATTCAAAATAAACGATATTCTCGAGCATGGATGCGATCGATTTTGGATTAAATCCCATCACGCAATATTTCAGCGCAGCATCGGCGAGATAAAATTTCTCCTGTGTTTTTAACACAGATTTCCCCTGGAGATCGTAGCGTCTGCAACGATAGATGATGAACGCTTTTTCCAACCACTCCAGATAATTATAGACCAACTCAACAGAGAGCGACCGCCCCTCGCCACGCAAAAATTTCACAATAGAATTCGCCGAAAACGTTTTGCCCACATTTTCCACCACGAATCGCACCACACGATTAAAAAGATCGAGATTGGTGATCTGATGACGCCGGGCAATGTCGTTGGTGATCACAGAATTATAAATACCGTCAACGATCTGATAAGCGGCACGCTCATCAAAATCGCCCAATGCCACGATCGGAAAACCACCATAATGCAGATAATCGTTAAAAAGCTCCTGCGTTGAGCGGTTGCTCTGCGATTTGAAATCAAGATATTCCGAGAAGGATAGCGGAAACACTGGTATCGACACGTAACGTCCACTTAAATAAGTAGAAATCTCTCCGGCAATCAAACGAGAGTTTGAGCCTGTCACATAAATGTCCACGTTCGCGCTTTCGAGCAGGCTATTCACTGCACGCTCCCAGTCTTCCACTTCCTGCACCTCATCGAGTAGCAGATAGTAGCGGCTGTCATCTGTCATCTTCGCACGGATCCGCTGCACCATCTCCCGCGCCGTTAATCCATTGTAATAGCTTTCCGCCGTATAACGTTCGCTGAGCACATGATCTGCCGCAACGCCACTTGTCAAAAGCTCTGTGCGCCACATTTCCAACAAAGTAGATTTTCCACACCGCCGTATCCCTGCTAAAATTTTCACCAACGGAACATCGCGATAAGTACGCAACACTTCCATATAACGAGGTCGTCTGATCATGTCATCACCGCCTTTCTTCTATATCTTAGTATAGCGAAGGCCTTGCATTTTTGCAAAAGTTTTTCGGTTTTGCCGGCAAAAACTTTGCGCTTTTGCAATGTTTTTCGGTTTTACCGGTAAAAACTTTATATTTTTGCAATGTTTTTCGGTGTGCGCAGCAAAAACTTTTTCACGCTTTCACGCTTCGAGCAGCCAGCGGATGCCGCGCGCTGTGCGACCGGCGGCGTCGTTGAAATGATTTCCGCGCTCGAGCTGAAAAGTGGTGGAGATGCCGAGTGCCTGACAGTGGGCGGCAAAATCTTCTGCAGCTGTCTGCACGTTGCGCATGAGGGGGTGGCGGGTCTTGCGCTCTTTGTCGCCGACGGAGAGATAGATCCGCTCCGGCTTGGTGTGCATGGCATGATTCTGAGCGAAATCCAGAAAATCCGGATACCACAGCGAGCCGCTCATGCTGGCAGCGCGCTGAAAAAGATCGCAGCGATAGAGCGCGTACACGGCAAAAAGTCCCGCCAGCGAATAGCCGGCGATGCCGCGCCAGATTGGCGGCGCTGGAAGCGCAGCTTCGATCTGCGGCAGCAACTCCTCGCTCAGGAGCGCAAGCGCAGCGTCGGCGCGACCAGCGAAGGGCGCGCTGTTTTTTCTGAGGGCGGGCGCTGGCCGCGGCGAAAGATCGCCTTCCCAGTCAAATCCGCTGAGCGTAACGAGGGTAAAATCCGGCGCATCAGCGAGGGCTTCGCGCACAGGCGCCACAGCTTCTGCGAACGTTGGCAGCACGATGAGCGGGCAAGCCGGCGCAGTGCTCGCAAAAATCTGCACCGTCCAGCCCTGGTGTTCAAATGAGATCATGGTCATTCCTCCTGCTCTCCATCATACACCATCTGCGAAATCTTGCAAAGCGCTTGCGCGCCGCGCAAAAAACGCGTATGCTAGAGAAAAACCATCGAAAGGACGATCCAGATTGGACACGCAAGCCTTTTTCTCATATATGACCACTGCGCTCACGCCGTATCACGCTGCCCGCAAAAGCCAGGACATGCTCGTCGCGGAAGGGATCCCCGCTCTCGACGAAAACGCCGACTGGGCGCTCTCCCCCGGCGGGCGCTATTTCCTCACGACAAACGACGGCACCACCATCGCCTTCGCGCTGCCGCAAGGAGCTCCGCGCGGTTTTCGCATCGTCGCTACGCACAACGATTCGCCGGCGCTGCGCCTGAAGCCGCAGCCAGAGATCCTGCGCGAGGGACTCTCGATGCTCAATATCGACGTCTACGGCGGGCCGATCCTCTCCACCTGGTTCGACCGTCCGCTGGCTGTCGCCGGTCGTGTGTTCATCCGCGGCGAGGACTGGGCGCATCCACAAAGCACACTCGTCGAATTGCCGGAGAAGGTGACGATCCCGTCGCTGGCGGCGCACATGAAACGCGGTGACGATCCGATCAATCCGCAAAAAGAGCTGCTCGCCCTCTGGGGAACGAGCGACGCGCCTGCTCTGCGCGAACAGATCGCCGCTGCCAGCCACGATCTTTCTACACCGGAAGATATTCTCGCTCACGAGCTTTATCTTGTGAGCGCGGAAGCGCCGGAGATCCTCGGCGCTGAGCATACGCTCTACGCCAGCCCGCGCATTGACAATCTCGCCAACGCTTACGCAGCCACCTGCGCCATCCGCGACTGCCAGCCGACAGATCACATCGCCGTTTTCATCAGCTATCAGCACGAAGAGATCGGTAGCCACACGCGACAGGGCGCCGCCGCTTCGCTGCTTTCGCAGACGCTTGCGCGCATCGCCAAAGCCACCGGAGCAGACCTGCGCGCGCTGCTTGCAGAGAGCGTCATCCTCAGCTGCGACCAGGCCCACGCCGCGCACCCAAACTATCCGGAAAAAGCCGACCCTGTGCTGCGTCCACGTCTCGGCGAAGGGCCTGTGCTCAAGCTCGCCGCCAGCCACAGCTACGCCACCACGCCGCGCGGCGAAGCCATGCTGCGCGCCCTCTGCGCCGAAGAAAATATTCCGCTGCAAACCTTCGTTAATCGCGCAGACATGCGCGGCGGCTCCACCATCGGTCCCATCGCAGAAACCGCCTGCGGCATCGAGGCCATCGACGTCGGAAATCCGATGCTCGCCATGCACAGCATCCGCGAGCTCGCCGATCTCCGCGATCAGGACGCCATGGAACGATTGATGGGCGCATTTTTCACACGCTGATCGTGAATTGTCGGATATTGTCTTGTCAATCCCTAGGGATGATGATAAGATAATGACTAGGGATCATAGAGAGAAACGAACTATAGGAGGTAGGCCAATCAATGGAAATTCCAATGATCACAATTTCGCAGTACAACGACATTGTTGCCGATAAAGAAAAATGCTTTTTGATCTTCACCAAGCAGAAATGTTCTGTGTGCGCGCGTCTGATGCCAAACATGCAGAAGATCGCTGACGAATACGCCAGCCATCCGGAAATGCATTTCTACAACATGGAGATCCACGACCCAGACGCCCGTTCCCTCTTCAAGAGCTGGAACCTTGTCGGCGTGCCACAGACCTGCATCATCAACGACGGGGAATTCCAGGAAGCGCTGCCAGGCGCGCTGGATCCTAACATCTACCGCGACGAGATCAACAAACTCCTCGGCATCCAGAAGAAAGGCTTCGGCGCCAAGCTGAAATCCCTCTTCGGCGGTAAATAATTTATCCTATGACAAAAGAGAACCCTTCGCCAGAAAAAATCGGCGAAGGGTTCTTTGCGTTCAGGCGAAATGCTGCCAGCGTCCTTTCTCCGACGATATTACTAGAATTTTTCGCCCGTGGACAAAATTCATGGTTGGGTTTTTCGCTGGTGTCCTTTATAATGAAATCAAATGCTCCAGAAAAAAGAAAGAAGGTCTATGAATGAGTGATATCACCGAATTCCTCGCGCCGCAGGATCCTGCTGTGGCAGAGGCGATCTCCCAGGAACTCCAGCGTCAGCGCGACAAGATCGAGCTGATCGCTTCTGAAAACTTTGCCAGCCGCGCTGTGATGGCGGCGCAGGGCTCCTGCCTGACAAACAAATACGCCGAAGGCTATCCGGGCAAGCGCTATTACGGCGGCTGCGAACATGTCGATATCGTCGAAAATCTGGCGCGCGAACGCGTCAAACAGCTTTTCGGCGCTGAGCACGCCAATGTGCAGCCGCACAGCGGCGCACAGGCAAACTACGCTGCCTATCAGGCTGTGCTCCAGCCAGGCGACACAGTGCTGGGCATGAATCTGGCCCACGGCGGTCACCTCACCCATGGCTCTCCAGTCAATTTCAGCGGCAAGCTCTATCATTTTGAAGAGTATGGCGTCGATCCAGAAACAGAAATGATCGACTACGACGCCATGGAAAAGAAAGCGCTGGAAGTGCAGCCAAAGCTCATCGTCGCCGGCGCCAGCGCTTATCCACGCATCATCGATTTCGCCCGCATCCGCGAGATCTGCGACAAATGCGGCGCGCTGATGATGGTCGACATGGCGCACATCGCCGGCATCGTCGCTGCAGGCCGTCATCCAAATCCTGTGCGCTACGCCGACATTGTCACCTCGACGACCCACAAAACGCTGCGCGGTCCACGCGGCGGCATCATCCTCTGCAAAAAAGAACTGGCCAAGGCCATCGACAAATCGGTTTTCCCTGGCGCTCAGGGCGGCCCGCTGATGCACATCATCGCTGCCAAAGCCGTCGCTTTTGGCGAAGCGCTGAAGCCAGAATTTACCGGCTACATTGATCAGGTGCTGCGCAACGCACAGGCTTTTGCCGATGCGCTGCAGAGCGTTGGTTTCCGTCTCGTCAGCGGCGGCACCGACAACCATCTGCTGCTCGTCGACGTTAAATCGATGGGGCTCACCGGCGCTGAAGCAGAAAAAGCCCTCGACGACTGCAACATCACCTGCAACAAAAACGGCATTCCATTCGACACTGAAAAACCAACCGTCACCAGCGGCATCCGTCTCGGCACGCCTGCCGGCACGACCCGCGGTCTCAAGGAAGACGATTTCCGCAAGCTCGCTGAGATCATGAAGATCATCCTCGTCGACAAAGATCCAGCCCGCGGCACCGCCATGGTGAAAGAGATCACCGACCGTTATCCACTCTACGAATGATCCGCTAATAAGGGAGGACGTACCATGGATCGTGTTCACATTTTCGATCATCCGATGATCCACCACAAGATTTCCTATCTGCGCGACAAAACCACATCGACTGCCGATTTTCGCAATCTCGTCGAAGAGTTGGCGCTGCTCATGGCGTTTGAGGTCCTGGCCGATGTGCCAACCTACGACGCCGAAGTGGAAACGCCGCTGGCAACTGCTCACTGCCGCCGCGTCGCAGAAGACGGGCTCGTCATCGTGCCGATCCTGCGCGCAGGTTTGGGCATGGTGCCTGGTTTTCAAAAGCTCCTGCCATTTGTGCGCGTCGGCCACATCGGGCTGGCTCGCAACGAAGAAACCCACGAGCCAGAAGCCTACTATTACAAAATGCCGCCAGGCGTGGAAGACGCCACCGTTATCGTCGTCGATCCAATGCTCGCCACCGGCGGCAGCGCCTGCGATGCCATCGCCACGTTGAAGGCGCACGGCGTCACCCGTTTCAAATTTGTCTGCCTGATCGCCAGTGAAGCCGGCATCGCCCGTCTTTCCGCTGAACATCCAGACGTGGAGATCTACGCCGCTGAATGTGATCCCGTTCTCAACGACGACGCCTACATCGTCCCAGGACTCGGCGATGCCGGCGACCGCATCTTTGGCACATTATAAACACACAACGCTCCGCCTGCACGCGCTGGCGGAGCGTTTCTCTTTTACAGACACTTAACAGCACGCCGCTAGCCGATCACACATTCATTCTGTAAACTGAACGTAGAATCTTCCCCTAGGAGTGATGGCCATGTTGCTCGTCGAAATCTGTGCATTTTGCATGTTACGACGGTGCTGGGCCATTTTCTTTTGAGACGAAAAGGAGTCGATCTACTATGCAAAAGACCTATGTATTGGATACAAATGTGCTGATCCAAAGCCCACGGGCACTGCTGTCCTTTGAGGATAATCGCATCGTGCTGCCGTTGGCGGTGCTGGAGGAATTGGACGCGCTGAAAACTGCAGACGGCGAACGCGGAGCAAACGCGCGCGCCTGCATCCGTATGCTGGAGGCGCTGCGTCTGGAAGGCAGTCTGACGGAGGGCGTGCCGCTCCCTGGCGGCGGTTCGCTGCGCGTGGAGGTCAATTGTGTGGATGTGGCGCTGCCGCAAGGGTTTCCTGACCACAAAAACGACAACCGCATTCTCAAGGTCTGCCTCGGCCTCGCCGAACGAGAAGCGCCGTTGATCCTTGTGACGAAAGACATTCTCGTGCGTATCAAAGCGCAGATGCTGAATATCGAAGCGGAGGATTACATAACGGAGCAAGCGCCGGAACGCGACAAACAATACACAGGGCGAGCGGAGGTTTATGTCGATGAAACGCTCTTCGACGCTTTTCCGGAACGTCCACTGGCACCACAGGAAATTTATCAGGTGACGGCGGACGGCGAACGTCAGACGGTGGCGCTCACTGCAAATCAATTTCTCATTCTGCACGCCGATCAGTCTCACGGCAAAACCCAGCTGGGACGTTTTGACGGACAGCGCATCGTGCCGCTGGCGTTTAAGAAAAAGCATCCTTACGGCGTGACACCGCGCAATGTCGGGCAGACTTTTCTGCAGGAAGCGCTGATGACAAGTGCAGAGGAAGCGCCGCTGGTCATCGTCAAGGGCATCGCCGGCACGGCAAAAACCTTCTATGCGCTGGCCTGTGGTCTCTGGGCGATCATGGAACAGGACGCGCCCGCCTATCGCCGCATTCTGATCAGCCGGCCGAATGTGCATTTCGACGACGACATCGGATTTCTGCCTGGCGACGAGAGCGAAAAGATCGCGCCGCTCCTGCGCCCGGCGATCGACAATCTGGAGCTTCTGGTGGATCAGAACGAGCGCGAGCGCTTCCGCGATGAAAAAAGCCTCGCCGGAAAAGTCGAGGAGCTTTTCGCCCGCGACATCGTCTCCGCCCAGGCGCTCAATTTCATCCGCGGCCGCTCCGTGACAAAAACATACCTGATCATTGACGAAGCGCAGAATCTCACGCCGAAACAGGCCAAAGGCATCATCACCCGCGCCGGCGTCGGCACAAAGATCATCCTGCTCGGCGATCCAAACCAGATCGATCACCCGCTCCTTGACGATCGCACCAACGGCCTCAGCTACGCCGCCGAAAAAATGAAGAACAGCCCCTACTGCTGGCAGGTGACAATGACGAGCGAGGAATGCGAGCGCTCCGTTCTCGCCAAAGATGCCGCCACGCGCATGTAAGCGCACGAAAAAAGAGGCCCATGCGGCCTCTTTCCTGTTTTCTGTATTTAATTGTGGTCGAATGAGATCTGCAACTCAACGAGGTCCTTATACCGTTCCTGGAGCTCGGCATGTTCCGGACTTTCCAGATAGGTTTTGAGATCTTCAAGGCTGCGCATCTCAACGGTGATCATCAGATCCATGTTGCCTTCCCGCGAAACAATATTGCGATAGACCTGTGGATTGACGATGCCTTCGTGCTGTTTTTCCAGCGATTCAAATTTATCGGCGAAAACGTCGATGATGCTTTCCGTCAACGCGTTTTCCTTGAACCTTAATAATAAATAATGGACCATCGGGATCTCCCTCCTTTAGGCTCTTTGCCATTATACCATAGATGACAAATTGGTTGCAAATATTCTACGGCAATTTGCCGAATTTTTTCGCCAATGGTCCAGACAAAACGACGCCGTTCCAGCCGAACGGCGTCTCCTGTCAATGCTCCGATTTTTTTACGAAGCCTTCTTTTTCCTCTTTCTCTCTGTTCAGGCGTTCGACCTCGTGCGGCATGAGAATGGCGCCGCCATTGGCGAAAAACTGCGCGCGCTCCTCCTCCGTCATATTGTCGAGACGGCGCTGGCGCTCGAAGTAACGCAGAAAATACACGCCCATGCCGACAAAGATCACAGCGAAGACAAACGCCAGCACGCTGCGACCGCTCACCGCGATCATCATCAAGATGACCGCCATGCAGAAATCGATGATGGCCGTCACGAGATTGATCGTTTTCTTCAATATTATCCATCCTTCCTCTGTGCACGGGAGCTGTCATCCGATCCCGTTTCATGCTATACTGATTGTACCATGTTTTATCATTGATTGCCAGCCCAGCCGCTGGTATGTGAAAGGAGATCATTCCATGGAATTTGAATACAAAAACCCAAGCCTCTGGCAGGATCTTGCCGAAAAAGATCGCGACGCCCTCTTCGCCTACGGCGAACGCTACAAAGCATTTCTCGACGCCGGCAAAACCGAGCGCGAATGTGCAGCCGAGATGACCCGTCAGGCGCACGCCCGCGGCTTCATCGATCTTGCCGACGTGCTCGCTGCCGGAAAAATGCCAGAAGCCGGCACAAAGATCGTCTACAACCACAAAAACAAAGCCGTCGTCCTCTTCGTCATCGGCGAGCGCCCGCTGGGAGCCGGCATGCACATCGTCGGCGCACACATCGATGCGCCACGACTCGATCTCAAAGCGCATCCGCTCTATGAAGACGGCGAACTCGCCCTGCTTAAGACCCATTACTACGGCGGCATCAAAAAATATCAATGGACCTGCCAGCCCCTCGCGCTGCACGGCGTCGTCCATCGCGCCGACGGCAGCAAAGTCGATGTGCGCATCGGTGATGAAGCCGGCGATCCCGTGCTCTACATCACCGATCTGCTCGTTCATCTTTCCAAGCGCCAGAACGACAGCAAGCTTGCCGAAGCCATCAGCGGCGAACAGCTGAACGCCATCGCAGGCCACATTCCGCTGGCCGACGCTGACGAAAAAGAACCGATCAAAGCCGCCGTGCTGAAATTGCTCCACGAAAAATACGGCCTCATCGAAGAAGATCTGCTCCTCGCCGAGCTCGAGCTCGTTCCCGCACAGAACGCCGTCGACGTCGGACTCGATCGCGGACTCATCGCCGCCCACGGCCACGACGACCGCTCCTGTGCATACGCCGCCTTCGACGCGCTGCTGAATCTCGCAACGCCACAGACCACCGCCGTCGGACTCTTCGTCGATAAAGAAGAGATCGGCTCCGTCGGCAACACCTCCATGAGCGCGCGCTATTTCGAAAACATCCTCGCAGAGCTTTTCGCCCTCGACGGCAAAGACAGCGAGCTTTCCGTGCGCCGCGCCCTCGCCGCTTCCAGCGTCCTTTCCGCCGACGTCACCGCTGCCCTTGATCCAACCTTCCCTGACGTACATGACAAGCGCAACGTCGCCCTTCTCGGTCACGGCGTCGCACTCTGCAAATACACAGGCTCCCGCGGCAAAAGCGGCTCCAACGACGCCAACGCAGAATTTCTCGCCAAACTCCGCCAGGCATTCTCAGCCGCCGGCGTACCATGGCAGATCAGCGAACTCGGCAAAGTTGACGAAGGCGGCGGCGGCACCATCGCCTACATCCTCGCCGAACGCGGCGCCGAAGTCGTCGACTGCGGCGTGCCAATGCTCTCCATGCACGCACCCGTCGAACTCGCCAGCAAAGCCGATCTCTACTTCACCATGCGCGCCTATAAAGCCTTCTACGAAGCAGCACTGTAAAATCGCCGCATAAAAACAACCCTGCCAGAAAACGAACACCGTTCTCCGGCAGGGTTGTTTTTGTTTTAAGCATTATGAAATAACATGAAGACACCGTCAACGATCATCACCACACAGATAAAACGCCGCAGCGCCAGCGCGTCCATATGACTCACCAATCGCTTCGCAATATAAAGTCCAACACCCATGCTGACAACACCAAGCAGCGTATAGCCAACAAGATCTACGCTGAACATCCCATTTATCACACGCATTACAAAATCGATCGCCAACGTGCAGCCGCCAACCAATTGCGATGTGCCGAGATAATCTTCCTTACTGCGCGTCGCTTCCAGAAAAAACGCCGCCATCAGCGGCCCGCCAACACCGAACATCCCCATGATGATCCCGCTTAAAATCGCCATAATGACCAGCGTAACCATGCTCGGATTCACACGAATGATCTTCTGCCCCCACAATAAATACAGCGCCATGACAATAAAAATGATCGCCATCAGTGTATACCAGATCGGATGATCGCCAACTTTTTTCAGGACAAACACCGCCATCATGTCTGCAACGAAATACACGCCCAGCCAGCGAAATACCCAGGTCCAGTCGATCGCTTTGTGGTAAAGATAAACATTGTAAAAATTTGCCACCACAGCAAGCAGCGATCCCATGGCCAGCGATTCAGTGTAGCTGAAGAGATATGGAAAAACCATCAGCACCACCATATTAAACGCGAAACCGCTGATCCCCTGTACCACCGATGCCGCTAAAACGATCGCACAGAACGCCACAATCGTTCCAACCATCAAATCTCCCCCTATTCACTCACTATCCTTCTATTGGTGAAAAAACATAATGACGCCGTTGACCGCCATCACAACACAGACAACTTTGCGCAGCATGTCAGCGTTCATTTTCTGAACCAGATAGTGCGCAACAAGCAGCCCAGCAATAATGAAAGCAAGGCTGATCGCAGTGAACGTCAGCACTTCCGCCGTTACCATTCCATTTGCCACACGCACGATCGTATCGAAGCCCACAGTGAACAGCGAAAACATCTGCATCGTACCAAGATATTCTTCCTTGCTCTTCGTGGCCTGCAGAAAAAACGTCGCCAAAATTGGCAGGCCGACAATGAACGCACCGACGACAAATCCGCTGGTACAGGCAAAGATCACCCAGTTGCGATTGGTCGCCGTAAACGTTACACGCTTCTGCCCCCACCAAAGATAGGCTGCCATGAAAATAAGCATGATTCCCATCAGAATATACCACACAGGAGCATCGCCCACTACACGCAGCACCAGAACACCACAGATATCTCCGACAGCAAATGCCGCCAGCCCCAGCGGGATCCATTTCCAGGCGCAATGCTTCCTATATAGAAAGCTATTGTAAAGCAACAGCACGACCGTCATCATACTCGTCAGCGCCAACGCTGTCGTATAGCTGAAGAGATACGGCAAAACGATCAGCACGATCATGCCAAATGCAAAACCACTGACGCCCTGCACAAACGAGGCCAGAAAAACGATCCCGCCAAACAAAGCCAACATCTCTGCACTCATCGCACACCTCCCACTCATCGCTCCTCATTCAGCCGCCGGAAAAAGGCTGCCACACATGTGACAGCCTTTTCACAAGCAAGTCTGCGGCATATTCCAACGAATTTTCACACTGCGCGATGTGCTCAAAGTCCCAGCACGCGCGCAGCGTTTTTGTAAAGAATTTTTTCCTTCACTTCATCAGTGAAACCAAATTCATTATACAACGCCACAGCGTCTTTGTAATGTACAAATGGATGTGCACTCGCAAAAACGACGCGATCCTGCAGGATTCCTTTGGCCGCTTCGATAAACGCATCGCTGCCTGGATATTTTTCATACTCGGAGCATTCTACATAGACATTCTTGTTGCGAAATGCAACGCCGATCATTTCGTTGATATACGGCCATGCACCGTGACTGATGATCATGCGCAGTTCTGGAAAATCGTTGGCAACGCGGTCGATCTGATCTGGATGCGCAAAGCTGGCCGTTGTGCCGACGGTGAAACGTGCCGGACCGGTGGTGATGACGATCGGAATGTCCAGCTCACAGCATTTCGCATAGATCGGATAGAATTTTGCATGATCGATCGGGATCTGATTGTAGATCGGATCGGTCGCAGCGCCGACAAAGCCTTCTTCTTTAACGAGATGGTCCAATGTGCGCACAGCTTCCATGCCCTTGTGAGGATCGAGTCCGGCAAATGCACAGAACAATTCTGGATCTTGATCGACAAATTTCTTCAGCTCGTCGTTATTTGGCTTGAAGCCATAGGTCGTTTCTGCATCACGACCAACGAGGATCGCCTTTTCAATGCCAAAGGCACGCAGGTCTTCACAGATCTTCGGCACCGACTCAGCACGCGCAACGTATTCATCCAAATCCAGCCCCATCGCCAGCAGGCCATCTCTGAATATCGGACTCTCTGTGAGCCCACGCAAAATGCTTTCCGTATGTGGTCTAAAACGGCAATCGATAATAGCCATGTTATTTCCTCCTATTTAACCAGTTCTTTGAACGCATCAAAACGTTCCTGTTCCAATTCCAGTTCACGATCCAGCGGATATTCCTGGCCGATGAATTCATACTTATTAAGCCCAAAACGGTGATATTTAAGCAGTTCATATTCAGCGTTCGGCAGTTCTGTTTTGACAAAATTCGCAATCGCTTTCAGCGTCATCGGATCGTCGTTAAAACCGGGGATGACCGGCGTGCGCACGCGGATCGGTTTATTCGGAAATTCTGCGTGGATGTGATTGAGATTTTCCATCGTCACAGCATTTGTCACACCAGTCCACTCTTCGTGTTTCACTGGATCGATGTGCTTGAGGTCCACCAACAGATAATCCAGCGCAGCAAAAATTGGTCGCACAACTTCCCAGTTGGCGAAAACCGTTGTCTCGATCGAAGTATGAAGACTCCGTTTCTTACATTCCGTCACAAGTTCCAGCAAAAATTCCGGCTGCATCAACGGTTCTCCGCCGCTGAAAGTTACGCCGCCGCCAGAACGCGCATAAAACGTGCCGTCTTTTTCAATTTCCCGAAGCACCTCATCGACAGTCATTTCTTTGCCATAAACCGTCATCGCTTTTGCCGGGCAAAGATGCGCAGCCGCAACGATCTTTGGATCGCGGTGATCCGCAAGGATCGGCAGATTCTTAGCAGAATCCCAGACTACGTGTTCTGGTGCTTCTTTCTCACACATTTTGCACGCAGCACCGATGCATTTATCCGGATTAAATGCCACTTCCGGCCCAGCGTAGTGACTTTCCGGATTGGAGCACCAGCGACAGTTCAGAGGACATCCCTTGAGGAAAACGATCGTCCGAATCCCCGGACCGTCATGAACAGAGTAGTGCTGCATATTAAAAACAGTACCTTTGGTCATTATTTTCTCCTTTCCAAAAACAGCCGTTGCCCAGCAGGCAACGGCTGTTCATCTTTTTCTACGAAATTAGATGGCCTCTTGCGTGGTACGAGCGATCAGGTCGTCCTGAAGATCTGGGGACAGTTCGCAGAAGTATGCGCTGTAACCAGCAACGCGAACGATCAGGCCGCGATAATCATCTGGATGTTTCTTCGCTTCGATGAGCGTCTCTTTATTGACAACGTTGAACTGAACATGCCACAGTTTCAGGTCACACCAGGCTCGGATGAAATCAACAAGCTTCTTGGTACCGTCGTCGCCTGCCAGGCAGTTTGGCGAGAACTTGATGTTCAGCAGACGTGCCGCACGGTTGCGATATTCATAGTTCTTGGAATGATAGTTGGACAGCAGGATAGCCGTTGGACCATTGACATCCATGCCCTGCGTTGGGGAAGAACCGTCAGACAGAGGCATCGAATCAAAGCGACCGTTTGGCGTTGCGCCAACAACCTTACCAAATGGAACGTGGCTGGTAAATGGAACGAGACGCAGGTCAAGCTGTACGCCGAGTTCGCTGGTATAAGCACGGGTGAATTCAACAGCATGCTTGTCGACATCTTTGGCGATCGCATCAGCGTATTCGTCGTTGTTGCCATATTTTGGTGCGTTCAGCATATACTGACGAACCACTTCGTAGCCTTCGAAATTATTCTTGCAGGCATCGATGACTTCCTGCATGGTCAGCACCTTATCTTCGAAAACGAGTTTCTTGATCGCTGTCAGCGAGTCGACAACAGTACCATAGCCCATCAGTTCAAAATAACCAAGGTCGATGCCTTCTGGAATATCTGGCTGATGCAGGTCAATGTTGTACTTCATGCAGAGCTTGTGCATCGAGGATCCGAGTGGGGATGCAAAATGCTGTGCGCGCAGACGAATGATATGATACTGCTGAATGAACGCATGCTTAAGCAGATTGTCAACCTGTTTGTAGTAAGCATCCAGGAATTCATCGAAAGTCTTGAACGTTGTTGGATCGCCAGTTTCAATGCTCAGAACTTCATCGCCAGTGTGCAGCGTTTTACCATTATAAAGCACCATTTCCACAGCGGAAGCAAAATTGACATACGCGCAGCTGGAAGTGTAGGTATCGCAGTTTGGCATACGGCATTCAGCACAGCCGGATACGGCATAGTCATAGGCTTCTTCAAACTGAGCGCCCTTGGAAAGCAGCAGCGGAACAACTTCCTCGTCGTTGATCAGTTTAGGGAAGCCTGTCCCTTCTTTGATCGTCTTGGCAACTTCAACGAGATAGCGTTCAGGCGCAGTGGAATGGATGCGCGCTGCCAGGTCTGGATAGTTCAGTGGGAATTCCTGCTTGGAACGCAGGAAGAGATAGGTCAGCTCGTTGGTCGCATCTTCGCCGTATGGCGTCTGCCCGCCAATGGTAACAGCTTCCCAGTGTGCATAGCCTTCATTAAAAGCGCCGCCGGTCGGGGAGATGTAAAGGTCAACGAATTCTGCCATGGCAACCCACATGCATTCCAAAAGTTCCATAGCCTGTTCGTCTGTCAGGATGCCAGCTTCTTTATCAGCTTTGAAGTATGGATAGAAATACTGATCCATACGGCCGTTGGAAATAATGGTCCCTGTTTTCTGTTCAATGCGGGAGAACATCTGAGTGAACCACTGGCTCTGAACAGCGTCGCGGAAGTTGGTGGCTGGGAATTCAGGAACGCGATAGCAACGTCCAGCGATCTCTTCCAGTTCTTTCTTGCGGACAGGATCCTGCGTAGTCGTTGCCATTTCGCGGGCTTTGTCGCCGTAGCGATGTGCCCAGAGAACAATGGCATCGGAAACAGTGATGATGGCTTCGAGGAATGGACGTTTTTCAGTATTGTCGGTTGGGCTCAGTGGATTGAGCTCATCGAGCATAGCCTGCGCTTCTTCCTTAACACCTTTGAAACCGACTTTCAGGATCTTTTCATAGTCGTGCACCCACTGGATGGAAGAACGGAAGGACGCCGTTTCATTAACAATGTAGGTGGACTTCATTGGATCTTCTTTGTCGTAGGTCAGTTTATAGGTATCTTCTGGCAGTGCCTTGGTCAGATCTTCGAAGAAGGTTTTGCCTTCCCAGTACGGAGCGATTTCTTCGGTCATTACGCGCGCGTCTTCTTCATCATAATCGAATGGAGATTCTGCGCGATCCTTCAGACCTTTCAAAGCTGCTGCGTAGATATTGCCGTCCAGTTCTGGGAACAGGATCCCATAGCGGCCTGGTTTTGCACCAGCACGACCGACCAGAAGGTTGTGGTCATCGATATAAACATCGATGTTTTCTGCAATGTGCTTCAGCGCTTTTGCCCAACGCAGGCAGAGCATTTCACCTTCGGTTTCCTTCATGGATTCGGTGAAATATTTCCCACGTTCAACGTCGATCTTTGGCGTTACACCGCTGACACCGTCGAGAATGCTGTAGATACGTTCGCGGCCTTCGCGATATCCTTTGCGGCCGGCTCTGTCGTCTGCCAGCTTCTGTTCGTGTGGGGACATAACATGGCAGCATGCATCTGGTGCGTCGGCTGCTTCTGCATTTTTGAACGGAATGGTTTCAGTTGTCATTTTAATATCATCCTTTCAAGGTTTATTTATTCTATCAGATTCCTTTATCTGCTTCTATTATCGCTGATCATCAAAAGAATACAATAGGAAAGCCACTACTCTCAGACTCATCCTGCCGACAGCTACACCCACAAGATGCAGCTGCCGACATTTTTAGCTACAGTTATCCGCGCGCGTCTGATCAGTTGGCCATATTTGGCAGCCACAGGCAGATATCTGGAACATACGTCAGGATCAGCAGGAGCAGGATCATCAGTGCAAGCATCGGCATAGCCGCCTTGGCGATGTTTTCCAGCTTGAGGTTCGCGATCCCACTGGCAACGAAAAGGTTGACGCCGACAGGAGGCGTGATGAATCCGATTGCCAGGGTGACGACCATGATAACACCGAAGTGCACAGGATCAACACCCAGCTGCGTAACGATTGGCAGAAGGATCGGTGTGAGAATAACGATGGCAGCCAGCGTTTCCATGAACATCCCGACGATCAAAAGCAGGATGTTGATGATCAACAGAATGAGGATCTTGCTCGAGGAAATACCAAGGATAAAGGTTGCGATCGTTGCAGGGATATTTTCGAGGGTAAGAATGTTCCCAAAGATGGTGGCCATTGCCATCAGCAAGATAACAGTTGCAGAGGTATCTGCAGAGTCAACCAGACAGTTGCCGAGGTTGTCGCGATTCAGCCCTTTATAAAGGAAGATACCGACGAGAAGGCCGTACAGAGCAGCAACAGCTGCAGATTCAGTCGGAGTCATCAGGCCGCTGTAGATACCACCGAGAATGATGACTGGAACAAGCAGCGCCCATTTTGCATCCCAAAAAGATGCTGCAATTTCTTTGCCAGGATTTTCCAGCTTGTCGCCGTGCCAGTCGTTTTTCTTTGCAAGATAGAAAGTGTAAAGCATGAGCACGATACCGACCATGATACCTGGAACGATACCAGCCATGAAGAGGTCACCGATCGAACTGTTGGAGGAAACCCCGTAAACAACGAACGGATTGGATGGCGGAATCATAACGCCGATGGAACCGGCAGCAGCAACGAGCGCAGCTGCAAAATGCTTGTCATAACCACGGGCAACCATGGCAGGAATGGTCAAGCTCCCGATCGCTGCAACCGTTGCCGGACCAGAACCACTCATCGCAGCAAAGAGCATGCAGGTGAGGACCGTCGCCATCCCAAAACCACCGTGCAGACGACCGAGCAGATTGTCAGCAAGTTTGAGCAGACGTTCCGAGAGGCCACCTTCGCCCATAAACGTACCCGCAGCAATGAAGAATGGAATCGCCAAAAGCGTAACGTTGTCAACGGCGGTGAAGCTTTGTGTCGCGATATAGTTGACTGGCAGCGTCGCAGCTGCGTACATCGTCACAAAGGCAGAAAGCCCGAGACAAATTGCGACTGGCACACCGAGCGCAACGAAAACAACAAAATAACCAAAGAGCCAGGCAGCAGCAGGAAGATCCAGCCCGATCAGAGATGGCACCATGACGATCGCTGCAATGACAGCGCCTTCGATAAATGGTCGCACGCCGCTCTCGTTGATCATGCGATAGAGATCCTGACCAAGACGCAGCAGGATCAGACCAAAACCGATCGGCAGGATCATGTAAACGATCGAATACTGAATGCCCAAAACAGCCGTGGTCTGTGGGAAAGTCATGAGCATGTTGATGTGGTGCACACCATAGTAGAAAATACTGCCGCCAAGGATAAAGAACAGCACATCCGCCATCACCCAGAGGGCATCCTGCCAACGTTTTGAGAATTGATCAACAAGCGCCGTCACACGGATCATATTGCGATTGCGGATCGAGATAGGGATCGCCAGATACGTCATCCAGACGAAGAGGAAACGTGAAGTTTCTTCCGTCCAGGCCAGATTCAAATTGAGTCCCATTACATCGACCAATATATAGCGACCCAACGTCTGATAAGACATCAACAAAATGGTGATGACCAGCGTGACCATCAGGAGCACGCGCTCAATATTGGTGTCCAACCAGTGAAGAATTCCCTTCGAGCTATTATTTGAGTTTACAGTCATCGTACTCATTTACTTTCCTCCTCTCCGAGCATCTGATAATCGTCGGTCTGCGTAGCCTGGATCAGTTTCACAGCTTCTTCCGGAACACGATCGCCGACAAATTGATCATAAACTGGAGCGGTCGCTTCTTTGAAAGCTTCCATTTCTTCGTCAGTTGGCGTATAAATATCTACACCAAAATCGACCATTTCCTGTCGCGCTTCGTCAGCAAGAACAGCGGCATTGTCACGCTGCCAATCCAGCGCTTCGCGCGCACATTCCACAAGAATCTCACGCTGTTCCGGATCCATCGCATCGTAACGTTCTTTGTTCATGACGAGAATGTGCATCGAATAATTGTGACGGGAATCGACGCCATATTTCAGACCTTCATAATGCTTTGCGCTGTAGAGCAAAGACCAAGTGTTCCCTTCACCATCGATCGCGCCCTGAGAAAGTGCTGTATAGGTTTCGCCCCAAGCGACTGGCATCGCCTGCGCACCGATGGAACGTGCCACAGCAACTTCGACTGGGCTGTCGGTGGTTCTCAGCTTCAGCCCTTTGAAATCATCCACCGTTTTTACAGGAATTTCAGACGTTGCAAAGTTTCTGTAGCCGAATTCACTGAACATGATGATCTCAAAACCCTTTGTACGTGCAACTTCGCGATAATAATCGCCAAGCTCACCATAATCAAGCGCATTGTAAAGGTTTTCCTGATATTGTGGATCGGTGATGTATGGCAAGTCAAAAGCCATAAACTCCGGAATAAAGCTGGCGAAGTTTGGCGATGAGCAGCTTGCCATATCCAAAGCGTTTTCCTGTACAGATTCAGTCGTTGGACGGTCACTGCCCAACACCGCATTGGAGTACAGATCGATGCGCATTTTGCCATCAGAACGTTCATCAACGAGTTCCGCTAATTTTTCATAACCAACGGTGACGCAGTCACCAGTTGCCTGTGGATTTGCAATTCTCAGCACCAGGGTATCGTCGCCATCGCTGGCAGATTGACCGCTGGCAGATAACGTCAAGATCGCAAACGACATTGCGATCGGAATGATAAATGCAAGAACAATTGCTAAGGTTTTGTTTTTCACAGTAGTCACTCCTTTTTATCAAGTTCGATTTACTAGTCCAGAATTCTCGTTCACGACACCTCCGTTTTATCGCATAAATAATTCGAGCTCAAATCCATTCGATAAATTTCATTAATGACAAGACTAAAATAACAAATTTTTGCGCACAAAAAAAGCAGTCGATTACAACCAATGGATATAATCGACTGCTCCCTACAAAAAAGCTATGTATACATTATTACGAACTGGCGTTTTATGTATTCTATTAGTCACATTATAAAATGCGCTCTTCATTATATTTCAGCATCAATTTATAAATACTGCTGGAAAATCATGCTGAAACTGTTGATCAACTGCCGTTCATGATTATTCGCGTTGTCGTTGTAGACCATATACATTTCAAAATGCACATTTTTCGCATTGACTGGTAAATGCACAAAATCTGAAAAAACACGCTTGCCAACGTATTTCGGATAGGAGTACATCAACGACTCGCCTTCGCGCAGTAAATCCTCGCAGATAAAATAATTATTCGTCGACAGCGCCACGCGCATATCTTCCATTTTCTGAAAAGCATGGATCCCTTTGAAACCTCCCGCTTCATACACGATCAAAGGATATTTTGACACCGATTGCAACGACAAAGAGCGTTGGCTGGCCAGCGGATGGCGCGGAGACATCGCCATATAAATCGGATAGGTATTCAAAAGCTCCATGTGAACATTCTCTGGAATATTTTCAAAGAAAACGTCGATCGTATTTGGCACAAGAATAAAGCCAACATCGCCCGAATTTGCCGAGACTTCTCGGATGATATCGTCGCGATATTTTTCCTGGCAATACACCTGCACCTCCGGAAAAGCATTCATATAATCCACATATACCATTGGCAACAAAGAAATGCTCAGCATTGGCGAAATATGAATGTTCATACGGCCACGAAGTGCCTCATCTTTCGCGGTTTTCATCCGTCGAACCTGTTCACGCATTTGTTCGAAACGTGCCACGATAGATTGAGCAGCGTTGAAAAAAACTTCGCCTTCCTCGGTAAGGCTGACGCCACGGTGCGTACGGTTCAAAATCTCAAACCCCAGCTCATTTTCCAGACTGTGCAGAGATTTGTTCAGATTCTGCTGGGAAATATAAACATTTTTGCTGGCCGCATTTATAGAACCAGCTTTCACAACTTCAATAAAATATTCCAACTGTTCAAATTGCATACTATACCCCCAATGCGGTCAGAAAGAATTTGATCATGTTTTCCATCAATACCATTTATTTTATCATACTTTTTCCAGGAGTTACACAATAATTGGTTGTAACACTTCCAGACTTACACCCCAAAAGACTAACGCTTCTCTATTTTTTCATCGGTTTTCGCGTATACTTGAACCATCTTCAGAAAAGGAGTTGATCACATGTTCTTTTCAAAGAAAAAATCCAAGAAAAAAGAGTCCAAGCCTGTCAGCTGCGAAGAAGCACGCGACGCCGTTCTACTGACTGGCGGTCTGCGCATGGTCTGCCCAGACGATGTCGACAACGAATCTCATAACATTGTCGTAAAAGAAATCAAGGACCAAAAAGAAGAAAACTGAGTATCTCCCTTAATTGTTTTACCTTAAAATCATCCCCAATGTTTCATGTCACACACTATGTATTGACTCCACCGTCTCACTTACACAAAACCATTTTCTCATTCGTACCATTTTCCAAAAACAAAAGGCCGCAGAAAATCCTCGCATTTTGAACCGCCCCCTGTCAAGTAGATAGGGTAAATAACAAAAATATTGTTTCAAACG